>CAJUPO010000001.1 GCA_910588145.1 uncultured Oscillospiraceae bacterium
TAGTTTATTTTCGAATTACGAAGGATACAAGTTTACCTTCAATTAATGATATAAATGATATTGAATGCCTAAAAATGGGTTTAGGAGAAATAGAACCAGAAATTATTTATGATTATCGAAGCAAATTGTTAAATACTTCAAAAAAAATAATACCAAAAAAACTCATTTATTTAGGCAATGTTGATGTTGTTTATCATAATCCTGAATATATACCAAAGTATGATGTCAGTTATGCGAGCTATGAATGGAAGCAGATAGAAGAAAAAATGATTAGTTTAAATGAACGATATAGTAAAAAGTGATATTTTAAGAAGAAGGCTACGTTATAAACCTTATTGATTAAGAATCGGAGTAAAACAAACTGTAAAGTATGTTTTGCTCCTTTTTCTTTACATAAAGTTAAAAGTATGATACAATTAATTTCATAAAGAAAAATGAGTAAAAGAAGAAATATATGTAGGAGGTTAAAATAAATGGGAACATGGGGACCAGGATTATATTCAGATGATGTAGCGTGCGATGTAAAAGAATATTATATGAATTGTCTTAGAGAAGAAATGAGCGGAGAAGAAGCAGAAGCCGCAACAGTGTCATATTTTAAAGATGAACTATCTGACAGCGATGACGGACCGATAGTGGTATTATCATTAGCAGAAACAGCATGGCGTACAGGAAGATTATCAGAAGTACTGAAAAAGGCTGCCATAGACATAATAGATAAAGGAGAAGGACTGGATAGATGGGAAGCAGAGGGAAAACAGCTATTAAAAAAGCGCCAGGCAGTATTAACAAAATTGAAGGAAAAGCTATTATCCCCTCAGCCGCCGGAAAAGAAGGTATATAAGCATAGGATATATAAATGTGAGTGGAAAATAGGAGATGTATATGCATACCGATTTGAAAGTGAAATAGCCAAGGAAAAAGGATATTATGGAAGGTATTTGCTAATTCAAAAGGTAGATGAGGGAAGTTGGTATCCAGGTCATGTTGTACCAATAGTATATTTTCGAATTACGAAGGATACAAGTTTACCTTCAATTGACGATATAAAAAGTATTGAGTGCTTAAAAATTGGTTTGGGTGAAATAACTTCAAGTTATGAATATAGAGGAAAAATATTAAATACTTCCAAAAAGATTATACCTAAAACGCTTATTTATTTAGGAAATTCAAATATCGTTCATCTTGTAGATGAATATATTCCAGAGTATGATGTTAGTTATTCACGTTTCAATTGGAAACAAATGGAAGAAATAATAATTAGAAAATATGAAAGGTATATTAAATAATGATATTTTAAGAGTATCGGCACCGTGACTCATTCGCCAGAAGAAGATCTGGTCCGCTTAGTTTAAATCTTTATACTTATTTTGCAAATAATCCAGTAAAATTTACTGATCTGTTTGGACATAATTATTATTTTTATGGTGAAGATCAAGCAGAAGCTAGAAATAAATATATAATAGCTTTTTTCTTTTTATATTAAAAAAATAAAATTAATGATATACATAAATAAATTAATGTTAATCGATAAAAATATATTGACAAACGTTAAGCTTTTGTGATATAATAATATTGTCGGACCGGAAAGACAATATATATAATTTGGAGATGTGTACAATATGAAAAACTTAAACAAAATAACAAGAATAATAATGAAAGTCTTAGAAATTACACATTGGGTAGCCGCTGCTATAATGACGGTAATAGTTATATGTTCAGTGGCAGTACCTCAGCATTTAAGAAATTTCATTGATAGATGTCCATTTGAAAATGAATCAGAAATTACAGCTTATGGTTTTGAAGTGACAATGTTTGATACTGACGGAAAATTAAACATGATGACGCTTTTTTTGTTTGGTATAGGTGCAGTGGTCATTTATTCCCTTATGGCAATGATTTTTCGTAATCTATATTTAATACTAAAAAAATCAGAGGGAGCAACGCCGTTTCAGAAATGCAATGTCCGCATGTTAACGGAAATTGGTATTTTTTCTGTATCTGTTCCGTTGGCAGGTTTATTTATGAGTACTGTTCTGCGCCTTGTTTTAGGTGTTAATTCTGTGGAAACAAGTATTTCCTGTGACGGATTTATTATGGGAATTATTGTTTTGTGTCTTACGCAGTTTTTTGTTCGTGGTGCTGAACTTGAAAAAGATGTAGACGGACTTCTGTAAAGGGTTAAGCTTATGGGAAAAATAGTACTTCAATTAGACAGAATGATGGTTGAGAGGAAAATATCACTTAATGAGCTTGCAGAACGTGTAGGCATTTCTAATGTAAATTTGTCTAAAATAAAAAATAATAAGGTTACAGCCATAAGATTTTCTACCCTTGAAGCTATATGTGAGGTTCTTGATTGTGAAGCCGGAGATATTCTTAAATACCAGAAAGATTAATATTATTATAAAAAATTAATAATATTTTTTAAAAAATCGTTGACAAACTGGTAAAAATAGGATATAATTAACATATAAAATCAAGGGAGGAAATACATATGAAAAAAACTTTTAAAGCAATAACTGCTGTATTTTCAGCAGCATTAATGCTTAGCGGAACTTGTATCAGTGTAAGCGCCGAAAACGTTCAGCCCAGAGGAAACTGGTATATGTATGGTGATGTTAATAATGACGGTTCTATTAATATTGCCGATGTTGTGCTAATCAACAAAGCGGTTCATATATTTGATGAACTGACCGGCGATGTTAAATTACCGGTTAACTATGCTGTTTCCAAACCGGCTGTTTATTTTCCGAGTGTTGAAACACCAGTTCCGCAGGCTGCTGATGTAGATGGGGATGGTTTTATCACTACTGAAGACAGCGCCATGATTCAGAGGGCAATCGTACATTTAGATGATATTGGAAGATGCGGACAGCCTTTCTATGTAAATTAAACAATTATTTAAGACGGATATGAGGGGACTTATATCCGTTTTTCATTAATTATATTTATAAATATTTAATTAACAAATGAGTTTTTATTAAATCCTACTTAAAACTGGTATATAATAAATTTATAGCCATGTCTATATAAAAAATAAAAAGGAGAAATTTATATGAAAAGATTAAAAAAAGCCTTAGCCGTCATTACAACTGCTGCTATTACGGCAGTACCGTTTTGCAGTATGTTTTCTGCAAACGCCGCAGTAGAACAATATCATACTTACAGATTATATGCTGATTTAGAACCGGCATCAAGCCTGAAAAATCTTTATTTAGTTACAGTATATAAAAGAGGTTCGGTTTTTTTTGATGAACGTGTTAAAGGAAATGTGCCGGGAGAGTTAGGGGGGTCCGGAAGTGCAACCGATAATTGGATAACTCATGTTGATATTTTTACTGCGCCGTCTGATCTTGTTTCCGGAGGAAACTTATTCAGATGGGAAGCATATACTAAATTAAATGACAAGCCTGAAAATATACTTCGTTTAAGCGGTTGTGATGCATATAATTCTGCAGAACAGAAAATATCATCTGATTTTATAAAAGTTCATGTTGTTAAAGTAGGGGACATAAATCAGGACGGAGCTGTGAACGGGGACGATGTAACGGCTTTGAGCGAGCATTTATTAGGTCTGAGAGAATTGACGGGTAATTCGCTTCGTTCAGCTGATACAGATAATGACGGCGTTGTGAATTATACGGATTATAGCATACTTATTAATTATGTCAGCGGAACATTAGGGCATTTTTAATTAAAAATCAATTAATAAATAATAAAAAACCCATCCTTAGCGGCTTATTAAGGATGGGTTTTGTTTATTTAATTTAATAGTTGTTTTTATGTACTTAATTCAAAAACTTGCTTAGTACCGCAACAAAATCGTCCATATTAAACGGTTTAGCAATATGTGCATTCATACCGTTTTTAAGTGCGGATTCTTTATCTTCTTCCAAGGCATTTGCAGTCATAGCGATAATAGGAAGTTTCTTTACATCGTTTCTCGGAAGATCACGTATAGTTCTCGTCGCTTCATAACCGTTCATAATCGGCATCTGGACATCCATTAAAATAACGTCATAGTAATTTTCTTCTGCTTTTTTCATCATTGCAACGGCGTCTGTTCCGTCTGGAACAGAATCAACGATAATTCCCATTTCTGTTAGAATTTCCTCTGCAATTTCACGGTTTAACTCTATATCTTCTACAAGGAGGATTCTTTTTCCCTTAAAATCAGCAACAGTCCATGCTTCTTCTTCGTCCTCGTTTTCAACAAGACAGTTTGCAACGAGCAAAGCGGATTTGAGATCGGACATGAACAGAGGCTTTGCACAGAAAGCAGTAATTCCGACAGACCGAGCTTCTTCTTCCACATCAGACCAGTCATACGCTGTCAGTATAATAATAGGTACATCATCTCCGGCAACACTTCGGATTCTTCTTGCAGTTTCAATACCGCTCATTTCCGGCATATGCCAGTCAATAATGTAGGTATGGTACGAATCTCCCTCATTGTTAGCGCTTTTAGCTCTGTAAACTGCTTCTCTTCCTGACGTGGTCCATTCAGAGCGCATACCTACTTTTTTAAGCATTTTACTTACACTGTCACATGTATTGAAGTCATCGTCAACTACCAGAGCACGCATACCTTCAAGTTCTTTTATCTTTTCTTCATTTTTCTGAATATCCTGAAGCTTAAGTGTAAATTCAACAGTAAATTCGCTGCCCTTATCGACTTCACTTTTAACGCTGATGGTTCCATTCATCATTTCAACGATATTTTTAGTAATAGCCATACCAAGACCGGTTCCCTGGATTCCTGTTTTGGTAGTAGTCGCTTCACGTTCAAAAGGTTCAAATATATGCTGTACAAAATCCGGCGCCATACCTATACCATTATCCTTAATAATAAAGATATAGTCTCCGTATCCATGACGGAATGTCGGCTTCTGCATAATTCTGAAAGTAATAGTTCCGCCGGCAGGAGTATATTTTACTGCATTGCTGAGCAGATTGATAAATATCTGATTAAGTTTTAGGGAATCGGCTATAACGTCTTCGTTAACGATTTCAAAAGTATCAATAAAAAGCTCAAGCTGTTTTGCCTTGACTTGCGGCTGAATAATATTTACAAGGTTATGCATAAGTTCAGAGATATTGCATTCTTGTTCTTTAATTTGAACTTTTCCGCTTTCGATTCTGCTCATGTCAAGAATATCGTTTATAAGGCTCAGAAGGTGATTACTGGAGGAAAGAACCTTTTGCAGACAATCCTTGACCTGATCTTTATTGTCTATATGGCTGAATGCGATTGTAGCGAATCCGATTATGGCATTCATAGGAGTGCGGATGTCATGGGACATATTTGAAAGGAAGATGGTTTTAGCCTTATTGGCATGCTGTGCCTGCATAAGTGCGTCTTGAAGAGCTTGGGTTTGTTCACGCTGTTCTCTTACCTGTTCGGTAATTTCCTTTGTTACGACCATAACCATTATGTCCTGAGTATCGTTATCCTGAGTCATAATAAATGACTGGCGGACGCATATGGTATTTCCTTCTGAATCATCGCTCCAGAAATCAACATTTACTTCTGCGTCACCGTTTTCGAAATGTTCCTTAAGATGTTCTAAGTCCATTTCAGTGCTGTAAATTTCCATGGATTCTTCAAGAACATATTTTTTCCAGCGTTCAAACCATTCAGAGACCTTGCATGGATATTGCAGTCCAACGACTTCCAGCATTGATTTTGTTTTACCGTTAATATGATAAATAATATCGTCTTCGATAAGATCACGCGTAAGGTTAAAGTCGTATGTACAGATTGAATTTGAGGTGATAGCAATTCTGTACTGTCTTTCTTTACGGTTGGCAAGTGAGATCTCAGCCTGAATACGCAATTCCTTTTCCTTAACCTCCGTTGTGTTACGGCGTATGAACAGAACCTTTGCAGCTTTTCCGTCTTTACGTTCAAGGCAGATTATATTCATATGCTCCCATTCGGCATTGCCGTTTCGCATTATACGGTATTCATAGTGAACATTAGCGTCGTTATCCTTAAGATCTTCAATAATAACGTCCTTGTCTAACAGACTTGCATATTTCTCGCGGTCACTTTCTTCTATAAGGAAAGAGCAGAGGTAATCTGAAAAGGCGTTGTAACTTCCGCTGATAGCAAAATCATCACGTTCTGGTTTTGTTTGGGCAAGATACTGATATGTATCGGTTTCAAAGTCAACCATTACAAAGCGTGAGAAAAGGGTATTGATTCCGTTAATAATGTAACCCATTTCACGGTTTGCGTGTTCCAGTCTTTTCTTGGCACGTCTGGATTTTACAAACAGAACTATGAAGTAAATAACAAAAAGTATGATCAAAACTACCTCGAGCATTATTCCGGGACGGTTTGCTCTTTCTATCATAGTCTGCGTAACATTTTTCGGAAACATTTGGACAAGAACAAACTTGCTTTCCGGAAGATGCATTACACAAATGTTATCAGTTTTGCTTTGTTCTCCGCATATAAAGACACCCTCGCTGCCGTTTGCGAAAGCATCTTTTGCCTTTTGGCAGGTTGCTTCGTCCACCATTTTGTTAGATAAAAGTACATCAAACAGATTACCGTTATTTCTTATTTTGCTGGTGTCAGCAATTATAGTTTCATCAGGAAGACAAAGGAATACATCGGCATTTTCGCCGAAATATTTTGCAGAGATCATATTTTGGAGATATAATTCATCAGAATAAACGCCCCTGAGTACTCCTATTATTTCATTTTTATACCGTACCGGAGAGTAAAAACTGATCATTGTTTCATTAGTGATCCTGGAATTAAAAATAACGGATATGCCGCTTTCGCCCTTCATGCCATTGATGTAGTAGTCACGGTCAGTTGCGTCTGAAGTGCGTCCGTCAGCCGTAATATTGACTCCATCGGCTGTAACGAATCTGAAAGCGTCAAAAATAGAATTTTCTTCCATTTGGCTGAGCGTTTCAGGATCAACATTCGGTTCGGATAAGCTCTCTCCAAGGAAGTATGAGTAGGTGTTAATGCGGTTAAGGGCATTTTCAAGCTCATGTTCAATATGAAACGAGGTTTGCCGTGCTGAATCTGCGGAATAATTCAGGTTTTGGGTTTTAATTCGCTTGCTGTTCTGCGCTGTGTACCAATAAAATAGTATAAAAATAGCAGCTAATATAATAACAACATATGTAATATGTTTTAATATCTTCTTTTTATCATTCATCAGAGAACCCCTCCATAAATATTTTTTATATAATTGATGATGAATATTAATGTATTTTACTTTAAAAAACGCATACATTCATATCCGGGATCGCAGCTTAATATTTATGTATAATCCTCCTTTAATGGAATTTGCTGTTTGCCGGATTTATTTATAAAAAACATATCTCCAAAAAATTGATATTGTCAATAATAATTATAACACATTTCAATTTTAAATTCAATATTATACCATTATTTATGTTTTTCAGCAGAAGAATTTTTATATATAAAAATTTGGTATTTATATGAAAATGTTTTATTTAAATCATATCGGAAAAATAAGAAAAAAATTACCTGAATATATAAAATCAGCAGTTGAAACTTAAGTTTTTATATGATATAATATTATGATATAAGGAAGTTTTACAGGCAGCTGCGTCCGTCTGGATTGCAGTTTAAAATTTTTCGACAGAACAGGAGTTTTTTTAATGAATACAAATATTTTTCCGCTGCCGTTTTCGGCGCATCTGATTTTTTCTATTTTCGCTTTTGTAATTTTTATGTTTCAGTTTATCAGGGTAAGGCGTCCTTATCAGCTGCTGATGGCGGCGGCAGTTCCGGCAACGCTTCTTATTTATGTTAACGACAGTAAAGCCTGGTTTTATGGAATCGGCATTGCAGAAGCGATTTTTATCATTGCTTCTCTTGTTTCAGTTTTCATTTCAAGAAAATCAAAAAAAGCTGACGCTGGAAATAAGGCATGAAGATTTGTATTCTTGACTGGACAACAGTTACGTCAGGGGATATAAGCGCTGATATATTCAAAGAGTTCGGCGACGTATCCTGCTATGAGCTTACTGATAATGAAAAGGCAGCCGAACAAATCGGTGATTCTGATATGGTACTGTGCAACAAGGTTCAGATAACCAGGCAGGTAATGGATAGATGTCCGAGTCTTAGGTATATTGGTCTTTTTGCTACCGGATACAATAATATTGATATAGAAGCAGCTTCTGAAAAGGGAATAACAGTATGCAATGCGGGAAGTTATTCCACTGGGGCAGTTGCTCAGCAGACTTTTGCATATATACTTTCACATTACAGCAAAATATCGGAATATGATATGTTTGTTAAGGACGGCGGCTGGATAAAATCCAGAACCTTCTCAAAGTTCCCCATAAAAACTATGGAACTTCAGGGCAAAACTCTTGCTGTAATCGGATATGGCAGTATAGGAAAGGCAGTGGCTGAAATCGGCTCTGCTTTCGGAATGAATGTTATTGTTAAAACAAGAACTGTGCCGTCCGACTGCCGGTTTAGGACAGTCAGCCTTGACGAGGCTTTTTCTGAAGCAGACGTTCTTACTGTACATTGCCCGCTGACTGCGGAAACTGCTGATATGGTAAATGAAGATACATTATCTCTAATGAAGAAAAATGCAGTTCTTATTAATACTGCAAGGGGCGCAATAGTTGACGAATACGCTTTGGCAGAAGCCCTCAACAGCGGCAAAATTGCGGCAGCTTATCTTGATGTGCTTAAAGAAGAACCAATGTCTTCCGAAACACCTTTGAGAATAGCCAAGAATTGTGTGATCACACCGCATACGGCGTGGGCGCCCCTTGAAACAAGGCTCAGGCTTATTGAAATAGTATGCAGTAATATAAAAGCCTTTTTGAACGGAAATCCTCAAAATAAGGTTAATTGAAAAAGTTGCTCTGAAAGGACAGATAAGAATGTTTAATGTTTCAGATAAGAAACGAGTTGTGATTAAACTCGGTACATCAACACTTACACATAAAACCGGAAAACTGAATATAAGACGTATGGGTAATCTGGTCAAGGTTCTTGCTGATCTTCAGAATGCCGGAAAGGAAATAATTCTTGTCTCGTCCGGCGCTATTGGCCTCGGCGTCGGCAAGCTGGGACTGCGTGAAAAACCAAAAGATACGCCTACCAAGCAGGCGGCGGCGGCAGTGGGACAATGCGAGCTGATGTATCTATATGATGATCTCTTTGAAAACTACGGGATACCTGTTGCTCAGATACTTCTTACAAAAGCCATATTGGAAACAGAACGCAGAAAGAACGTAGAGAATACCTTTGAAAAGCTTATTTCAATGGGAGTTATTCCTATTGTAAATGAAAACGATACGGTTGCCATTGATGAGCTTGAACTTGAAATAGGAGAAAATGATTCTCTTTCCGCCATAGTTGCAAATCTTGCAAAGGCTGAACTTCTGGTTATCTTATCCGATATTGACGGTCTGTATGACAGTGATCCGAGAAAGAATCCTGATGCAAAGCTTATTCCGGTAGTAACAGAAATTACGGATTATATCGAACAAATTGCAGGCGGCGCCGGAAGTGAACTTGGAACAGGCGGAATGGCAACTAAAATTAACGCTGCAAGAATTGCCGGAGAAGCCGGAATAGATATGATTATTATGAATGGAAGTAATCCGTATAAGCTTTACGACCTTTTTGAAAATAAAGAAACGGGTACTTTATTTATTTCTAATTTACATAAAAGTCAGAACGGAGATTAATTATGACATATATAGAAAACCTTGGAGCAAATGCAAAAGCTGCGTCACGCTTTATAGCGTCTGCTTCTTCAATGAAGAAAAATTCTGCCCTTGCGGCTATTGCTGACGCTCTTATTAAAAATACTGAAAAAATTATCGAATACAATAAGATGGATCTGAATAATGCAGTTGAATCCGGTATGCCGGCTTCTATGCAGGACAGGCTTATGCTTGATGAAAAGAGGATAAAGGCAATCGCTGACAGCGTATTGAAGCTTATTGAACTTGAAGACCCAGTTGGATCCGTTGACAGCGGCTTTATCAGACCTAACGGTCTTAAGATTTATAAGACAAGAGCGCCGCTTGGAACCATCGGAATTATATTTGAGTCACGTCCTAATGTAACTGTTGATGCGGCCACTCTTTGCCTGAAAACAGGAAATGCAGTTATTCTCAGAGGCGGAAAAGAAGCCATAAATTCAAATAAATGTTTAGCTGACGTAATGCGTGAAGCTGTTAAGGCTTCCGGTCTGCCTGAGGACATTATACAATTGGTTGGCGATACTTCAAGAGAATGTGCGGCTGAACTTATGAAGCTGAACAAATACCTTGACGTGCTGATTCCAAGAGGCGGCGCAGGACTTATTAATGCAGTAGTTAATCAGGCAACTGTTCCGGTAATTGAAACTGGTACGGGCAATTGTCATGTCTTTGTAGACGAAAGCGCAGATATCAAGATGGCGGCAGAAATTGTAAATAACGGAAAAACTCAGCGTCCGTCTGTTTGCAATGCAATTGAAAGCTTGCTGGTACACAAGAATATTGCTCAAAAGGCGCTTCCTGCAATAAAGAATTTGCTGGATGAACATAATGTTGAAATAAGAGGATGCGCAAGAACAGCAGAAATACTGGGAAACAGCGTTGTATCTGCATTAGAAGCAGATTATGGAACAGAATTTCTTGACTATATAATTTCTGTAAAGGTTGTCGACTCTGTAGATGAAGCTATTGAGCATATTAACAGATACGGTACAGGACATTCTGAAGCTATTGTTACTAAAAATATTGAAAATGCTGAAAAATTTCAGTCTGAAGTTGACGCAGCTGCTGTATATGTAAATGCCTCTACAAGATTTACTGACGGAGGCGAGTTTGGATTTGGAGCAGAGATTGGAATCTCCACCCAGAAGCTTCATGCACGCGGACCAATGGGACTTAATGAGCTTACAACATTTAAGTATCTTATAAACGGCAACGGACAAATACGATAAAAGGAGGATTCCGGTGGATATAATGGAAGAAATTGAAGAAACCATAAGGGAAAAAAGAAGCAAATGGAATTATACTCCCATGAGAGAATCAGAAGAAACCGACGCAATTATTGACCAGCTTCTTAGGGAGTTCGCCCCAAAAGAATCTTCCTCAAATTCACGGAAAGCGCAGCGCCCTGTTCCTCCTGTAAAGCCGGCTGCCGTAAGACCTTCACGTCCAGTTGTTCATTCAGAGCCTAAAGATGAAATGGAAGAAAGAGCTGAATATGAACGGTTTGCTTCAGCGGATAAAACTATGGTTTACAGCCGCAAGGAGATGTTTTATTCTGCTTCAGAGGCTTATGAAGATGATGTGGAAACTGCTGATTTTGATCCCGATGAATACTATGATGATTCGGAATTTGAGGACTTTATAGGTTCGGAAGATGATTTTATATTATATCAGAAGCCGTCGGATTCTCCGGGGATAGTAAAAACCGTTTTGAAAATTCTGATTACTGCTATAATTGCCGGTTTCTGCCTTCTTGGAATCCTTACAACTGTAAATTATGTTATTGATAGACAGACATTCGGAAACAGGACAGGCATATCTGCTAATGGCAGCAACAGTTCTCAGCATGATGAACTGAAAAAGGTAATATATCCAGCCGTTGCAGTCGACATAGATGACTTTGAAAGCATAAGTGATTTATCATCTGAATCAATGATAAATACTGCCGTGTGGGAAATAATCATAAACGGCGATGTAAGTGTTTTTAAAGGGGAAAACGGAGATATTGTGATTCCTGAAAATCAGATGAAGTATGTTATAGAAAAGCTTTTTGGAAGCGGCGCTGAATTTAAAAATGTTACTGCCGGAGTAGGCGATATTACAATTTTGTATGATAAATCACAAAAGGAATATATTATTGCCGAAAAAAATGACGTCTACTCTTATGTCCCTAAGGTAACAGACGTTACCATGTCAGAAGCTGATAAATATTCAGTGCTTGTTGAATATTATAATGACTCTCCGTCATGGGCTGATTCCGGAGAACGTCAGCCTATAAAGAAAAAAATGTTTACCCTTGAAAAAACTTCTGAATACTATAATATAGTTTCAGTTAAAACTGTATAATAAATAATTTTACGGACAGTTCGTTTGTGCCATCCTGTCCTTAAACAAAACCAGGACACCATAACTCGAAAACATAGAGTACAGGTGTATCTTTATATACCTGTACTCTTTTTTAAAGGAGAAAAAATATGTATTTTCTTAAATCAGAAGCAAGCTTTGACAGCGCACATTTTCTATACGGTTATGACGGCAAGTGCAGCAATATTCATGGACATCGTTGGAAAATTGAAGTTACTGTAAAGGATTTATCGCTTCAAAGCGAAGGTCAGACAAGAGGCATGATAATAGATTTCGGAGACCTTAAAAAAGCCCTAAAGTCTATGGCTGATAATTTCGACCATGCTCTTATTTATGAAACAGGTACTTTAAAAAAGGATACCTTGGAATGCCTTTTACGTGATGGATTCAGACTTGTTGAGCTTCCGTACAGACCAACAGCAGAAAACCTTGCAAGGCATTTTTATCAGCTGCTTAAGGAGTCTGGCTTCAATATTTATAATGTAACGGTTTATGAAACTCCCAATAACTGCGCTATGTTTGAGGAGGATTAAAATGTACAAAATCGCTGAAAAATTCATAAGCATTAACGGGGAAGGCCCTAAGGCGGGACAGCTTGCAGTGTTTATTCGTTTTACCGGCTGTAATCTAAGGTGTTCTTATTGTGATACCATGTGGGCAAATATGCCGGATACGCAGTATCAGGAATTGAACGCAGAAGAAATTTATCAATACATAAAGAAAAGCGGAATAAAAAATGTGACCATAACCGGAGGCGAACCGCTTATTCAGCAGGGAATTAAAGAATTAATGGAATTGCTGACAGGGGATAAATCACTTTATGTAGAAATCGAAACCAATGGAAGTGCAGATATAAAACCTATGTGTGAAATGTCAAATCCGCCTTCTCTTACAATGGACTATAAGCTGCCCTCAAGCGGAATGGAACAGCATATGAATACTGATAATTTTAAACTGCTGACAGTTAAGGATACTGTAAAATTTGTCTGCGGTTCTCAGGAAGATCTGCAAAAAGCGCATAGCATAATACAGGAGTATAGGCTTACAGAACGCTGCGGAGTTTATTTGAGTCCTGTATTCGGAAAAATTGCTCCGGAGGAAATTGTCGACTTTATGAAAGAAAACAAACTGAACGATGTTAAAATTCAGCTTCAAATGCATAAATTCATTTGGCCGCCGGAAATGAAAGGAGTATAGTTATGGCAATAGATAAAAAAGCGATTGCCGAACATATTAAGGGGATAATTGCCGCCCTCGGTGATGATCCTAAGCGTGAAGGATTAATTGAAACGCCGGATAGAGTTGCGGGAATGTATGAAGAAGTTTTTGAGGGCATGAATTATTCAAATAAAGAAATTGCTGAAATGTTCGGAAAGACCTTTGACGCTCCATGCTCCGGAGATCAGGATAATCTGATAGTAGTAAAGGATATTGAAGTGTTTTCGTACTGTGAGCACCATCTTGCACTGATGTATAATATGAAAGTTACTGTGGCATATATTCCAGCCGGAAAGGTTCTGGGTTTATCCAAAATAGCGAGGATTTCAGAAATGGCAGCAAAAAGATTACAGCTCCAGGAACGTCTTGGTTCAGATATTTCAGAAATAATTTCTATGGCAACAGGTTCTGAGGATGTTGCTGTTATTATTGAGGCTTGTCATTCATGTATGACAGCAAGGGGAATTAAAAATACATCTGCCGCAACTACTACTACAACATTTTCTGGCAGGTTCAGATCGGATCAGTCCCTTGTAAGCAGACTTGCAATGCAGTTATAAAAAGGAGGAAATTATGAAAGCAATGGTTCTTTTCAGCGGAGGAATAGACAGTACTACTTGTCTTGCACTCGCTGTTAAAAAATACGGAAAAGAAAATGTAATTGCTCTTTCTATATCATATGGGCAGAAGCATAGCTGTGAAACGGAAGCTGCCCGTAAAATTGCAGAATATTACGAAACAGAAAGATTAACCCTTGATTTGTCCCTTATCTTCAAATACTCAGACTGCTCTCTTTTAAGTGGTTCAGAAAAAGATATTCCTCATGAATCCTATGCAGAGCAGCTTGAAAAAACAGACGGCGCACCTGTTTCAACATATGTTCCGTTTAGAAACGGTCTTTTTCTTTCCTCAGCTGCGAGCATTGCACTTTCTAAAGGCTGTTCAGTTATATATTACGGCGCTCATGCTGACGATTCGGCAGGGAACGCTTATCCGGATTGCTCCACGGTATTTAATAATGCCATGAATACAGCAATTTATGAAGGAAGCGGCAGGCAGTTACAAATTGAAGCTCCCTTTGTTGGGATGTCCAAGGCAGAAGTAGTAAAAACCGGACTTGAACTAAATGTTCCATACGAAATGACATGGAGCTGCTATGAAGGAAATGATAAGCCATGCGGAAAATGCGGTACCTGTATAGACAGGGAGAATGCTTTCCGACTTAACGGAATTGACGATCCGGCATTAAAGGAGATTGAAAAATGAGAGAAAATGAAAATCTAACGCTTTTAGGCAATAAAAAAACAGAGTATCCGTCAAATTATGCACCTGAAGTTCTTGAAACTTTTGAAAACAAGCACCCTGAAAATGATTATTTTGTAAAATTTAACTGTCCGGAATTTACAAGTCTTTGTCCTATAACGGGACAGCCGGATTTTGCTTCAATTTATATTTCATATATTCCGGGCGCTAAAATGGTAGAAAGCAAATCACTTAAACTATACCTTTTCAGCTTCAGAAATCACGGAGATTTTCATGAGGACTGCGTAAACAAAATCATGAAGGATTTAATAAAGTTAATGGAGCCTAAATATATAGAGGTATGGGGAAAATTTACTCCCAGAGGCGGAATTTCAATTGATCCTTACTGCAATTACGGAAAGCCTGATACAAAATGGGTAAAGTTTGCTGAAAACAGACTTCTCAGCCATGATATTTATCCGGAAAAAATAGATAACAGATAAAATAATAAGGAACGTAAGCGTATAATAGATCCACGCCTGCGTTCCTTTTCTTTATATTTTTAAAAATTCTGTAAGGTTATTATATTCAATGGCTTTGCATATTTCATCGTCAAGACCTAAATCAATAAATTTTTCAAGTTCGCCGTATGGATACCACATAGGGAAATCACTTCCGAAAAAGAAATGTTTATAGCCGAATCTATCTAAAAATCTGATAAATTGTTCCCTTGATATAAATGAAAGTGAGCTTGAAATATCAAAATATAGGTTTTCAGAGGGTTCAAGAGCAATGGATTCATTCCAGCGCATATATCCGCCCAAATGCGCCGCAATTATTTTTAATTCAGGAATATCTTTAATTATTCTGTTTAGCTTTTCCGTTGAAGAGTTGTTAAGCCTCATATCTCCTGCATGAAATAATACAGGCAAACCGCATTTAGCTATATATCTGTAAAACGGATACATTTTACTGTCATCAATATTGAAATTTTGAAATTCCGGATGTAATTTTATGCCCTTTAATCCGGAAGCTTTTATATAATCGATTATTTCTTTATAATTATCGTTATCCGGATGAATCGTTCCGAAGCCGATATAGTCAGTATTCTGTTTTACTGAGCTGATAATAAAATTATTGATACTTTCAGTTTGCTTACCGTTAACTGCCGGTGAACATATCAACTGATACTTTATTTTGTATTTTTTCCCGTTTATAATTTTTTCCATACCCGATACTCTGTGCAGTTCGTTTGATGTTCCGGTGGTAAACATGGGCTGGTTATAGAAGTTTCCCACATTAGTTCGTGACTTATCTGCGATTTTATCCGGAAAAATATGTGTATGGGAATCAATTATATAGTTTATTGCGTCATTCATTTAATTACTTCCTTTCTATACAAGTATAGCACAAAAAGGAATTTAATTCAATATCCGGAATTACTCTGACTTAAGATTTCCGTTTGCCGGATTATCCAATACTTTACCGTCTGCTGAGAAACGAGAGCCATGGCAGGAACAATCCCACGAATGTTCAGCGCTGTTCCATTTAAGGGCACATCCGAGATGAGGGCATCTTTTCTTAGAAACGGTAAGAAGATTTTTAACAGCTTCAAAGCCGTTTACAAATAACTGGGGTTTTAATATGCTCCTTGAAGGATTAAATATATCTGCAAAATCATTATTTTTTCCGGTTATCATATCGCATAAAATCATGGCTGCTGCCATTGAGCTTGTTATTCCCCACTTGTTGAATCCGCAGGCAGTGTATAAGTTGTGAGTGTTTTTTGAATAATTTCCGATATAGGGGATATTATCGAGACTCATGCAATCCTGAGCTGCCCAGTAATATTTTTCCTTGGAATCAGGATAGTAAATTTGTGCTTTTTGTCTGAGTTCATTCCAATTGCCGCCTTTTTTTCCTGTTCGGTGTCCGCCCCCTCCTAAAAGAAGCATATCACCGTAATTTCTAAAGGATAAGCCTTTTTTATTTTCATCTACATACATACCGTCAACGTTTTGTGCATTGCTGAGGGCTATTACATAGGAACGATGCTGATATAGCTTAAGGAAGTAGCTTCCATGCTTATTGATAAATGGAAAATGAGTGGTTACAATTACATTATCAGCATAAATTTTTCCAAAGTCTGATACTGCGGTATTGTCTTTCATTTCTTTTATAAAAGTATTTTCATATATATTAAGATCCTTTGTGATATGCTTAATAAACTTTAATGGATTAAATTGTGCCTGATCCGGTACCATCACTGCTCCTGATGTTTTAAAGGGCAGCGGAATGTTATCGGAAAGTTCTGCTTTGCATCCGATTTTATCAAGAGCATTCATTTCCTGTTCGAGCTTTTGTCTGTTGTTTATTGAATACACAAAATTGTTTTTTATTTCAAAATCACAGTCTATATTTTTACATAGTTCCTTATACTTTTCAAGAGCGCTTTGATTACATAAAAAATATTTTCGGGCAGTTTCCAAACCGCTGCTATTTAATATTTTATTATATATAAGTCCATGCTGTAAAGTTATTTTTGCCGTTGTATTATGAGTTGTACCCTCACATATTTTTCCTTTTTCAGCAAGAACGTATTTTATTCCTGCCTGATGAAGAAAATATGCAGTGAGAATACCGGCAAGTCCTCCGCCGATTATAAGAACATTAGTTTTTACATCTCTTTTGAGCTGGGGAAATTCCGGCATATTTGAATTATGGCTCCATACTGATTCCATTTTATCTTCCTCCGCTGTACAAAACGCCATCTGAGCAATGTCAAATGGCGTTGAAAAATTTTTTTATAAATCCTGCAAATCTGCTGCTGTAATATCATTTTCAATATTATCCCGTGCAAGATCATTATCGATAACAGGATAAACTGATGATATCGGTTTTTCTTCTGAAAACGGAACGGTATGGAATACTTTTTGAGAAGGAGGCTTAGTGCCTGCTATAATAGGATTCACATGAGCCTTTCCATGCTTGGCTTTACCTTGTATTAAAGGAACAGATTCAGCAGCGCTGTGTGAGTGAGAGTGTTTATATTCAGGACGCTTCATGCCCTTTTTTGACATTGTAATCACCTCAGAAATATTATGTTCTGTTTTACTGTTTTTATCCTCAGCAGAGAAAAATAAAAAAATTCCCTTTATCAGTAGTGCTGATTATAGCAAAACTGATAAAGAGATCTCTGCCGAATTTTTTAATATTGTTATTGTATTATTTATATTGTTCGCCTTTAATTATTAAATAATTTTTGAATTTACCGGCAGCAAGCATTGTGCATAATGTTATCCAAACCATTTCTATGCATAATACAATGGAGTCATTATGAAAAAGTTTAAGCAGAAAGACGATAATCAGCTCAGCGGAAAATACTATTATGCTCCTGATCTTGTATATAGGTTTTTCTTTATCATCGAGGGGTTTGTTTTTATCTTCAACAGGAGACAGAATTAGTATAATTACAGCGCATACGACAGCTATTATGTCATATTCAAAAGCATTCAGGGACACATATTTCATAAAAAATAAAACAGCAAACAGCATTAGTCCTGATGTTATCCAGCATCTGAACGGAGTTTTTGCGTGGAATCCACCGGCATAGATTCTTAAGGGAATATAGGCACAGGTAAATATGATGGTTTCCAATGTCATATGAAATATCAGACCGATCACCAGATATGTAAGAATATTCAGCAGTATATTCAACATTTGGTTTATGCCGTACATATATACACTTCTTTGATCGGTCTGTATCATATTCTGCTTTTCCATATTACTTAATACTTTTTCTGTAATACGGATAAACATTAAAATTTGCGAAGCTTTTTCACATCTTCAGGAAGTTCAGGCTGATGGGAAATCCACATACAGGTTGAATTTGCTGATACTGCTGCAATTAAAAAAGCTAACGCCGCAAACATTGCACCTGACGCCATTTTAAAATTAGCAAGCTTTGACTTCATCTGTTTCACCTCTCTTAAATATTTTGCTGCGGAATCTGAATTCCATTCATATTATACAGCAAATTATGTCGAAAAAACGTATTATGGTACGAATGATATGGTTTTTGGGTATGAAAGAATTTTCAAAGCTTTAAATATTTTAATCCAGACTGTTGTACATAAAAACATTTACAAAAAATTGGGTATCAGTTTGTTTTATTTTCATAATACCATGATATTTTTCGAGAACGTGTTCAACGCTAAGCAGTCCCAGACCATGATCCTTTTCTTTACGGGGTTTATTATCTTCGTATTCACGGCAGTATGTATTTTCAACATCAATAAATATAGCGCCCTTTAGATACTTGATTGAAATTTTTAGTTGCTTGTTTTCAGTATGCGTTAATGCATTAAGAGAATTATCAAGAAGATTACCGAGAATTGTTGTCATATCAAATGAACTGACAGCCAGCTTTTTCGGCAGTGAAACATCACACGAAAAATCAGTATTCATTTCCTTAGCTAATGAAAGCTTGTAATTAAGCTGACAGTCAACGTCATAATTTCCGGTGCTTACATATTCGCAGTCGATAGTTATGGCTTTCATCATATCATGAATATATTTTTCGGCTTTTTCATATTCGTTATTCAAGATAAAATTGCTTACCTTATGCATATGATTTTTCATGTCATGCTTTAAAAAGCGAATTTTCTTCTGAGATTCATTCATAATTTTTATTTGGTTCCGATAGGCTCTATTTGAAGCCTTTATTAACTGGAGCGTATGCTCCATATGTAAATTTTTCAGATCCTTGTCATACATATAAAAGTTCAGGAAATTAATAATCAGCAGAATTACCGATACTATTAAACTTTTTGTGTTTAAGTCCTTAATTGTAAGCTGACCGATTACGATTGTGCCCAGTGAAATTGCAGAAATAAACCATATATGGTTTGATTTTAAAAAGGTTTCACGGTTTTTGACAAAATGTTTTAGTACAAAAACAAATATAAGAAGCAGTACACTTTGAACTGCGCCGTTTTGGATTAGTACAGATTCATGAGGAAAAACCGAGAATATAAGCAGGTCAGCAAACATTCCCAGAGCACATGATGAACAGGTGCAGAATATTTTGCTTCCGACTGATTTATTGTATTGAGTTGAAATCAAAAATAGCGGAATTATATTTGTTGTCAGATTAATAAAAATATTGTTAAAAATTATAAATCCTAGTGAATTAACGGCAAAGTATCCTAAGAACATCAGTACTTCAGTCTGCTTTTTTCTGATACAGTTTCCAAGCAGCATATTAAAGAAAATTTGAATTGTATAAACATGAAGTAGATTTGAAGATAAATATAAAATTATAGTTGACATTATTTTTCCTTTCATGGTTTAAAGTATTTCAGGGAATTATTATAGCAGTTATGGATAAATTTGTCAATATAACTAATTCTTTGGTGTATTTAATTAATGGTAAAAGCACTAATGATCTTGATGGAAAAAGTTTTTCATAGATGCTTTTTTAAAACTTTAAGTATATGCTTGAAATTATTTTCATAAGATGTTATAATAATATAAAAGGGAGTAACTGGCATCATTGATGTTTGCTTTTCGTCAGTACGATTTTTTATAATCCGGAAAGTGATTAAACGGTGAGACTTTTGTTGAAGTGTCAACAGAGGTCTCTTTTTTTCTTCTGTTGATAAAAAATGGAGGGAAAAATATGATTTTTAAGTTGATTTTACTTGCGGCAGGTTTTATTCTGCTGATCAAAGGTGCAGACTGGTTTGTGGACGGAGCTTCTGACATGGCTTCAAGGTTTGGAATACCGCAGCTTGTGATCGGGTTAACAATAGTAGCCATGGGAACAAGTATGCCGGAAGCCGCAGTCAGCATTGCGGCGGCTCTTAAGGGTACATCTGAGATAGCGGTGGGCAATGTTGTAGGCTCAAACATATTGAATATTTTGCTTATTCTGGGTATTACTTCGATTATTGCCGCAGTGCCTGTTCAGAAGTCTACGTTAAAGTTTGAAATCCCATTTATGATTGCAATTACAGTGAGTATGCTTTTTATGTGTCTATCCGGCAGGGAAGTAAGCTTTTTAGAAGGCATAATTCTTTGGATATTATTTCTTTCTTATCTTGCTTATCTTTATTTTTTGTCGGTTAAAGATAATAAAAATAAGAAGCAGGACATTGTACATAAAAAGTGCAGTATTTGGAGCTGTATAGCCAGGGGGGCAGTTGGATGCATTCTTATAATTGCCGGCAGTAATATGGCTGTTGAAGGCGCTTCCGGACTTGCTGGTTTAATGGGAATGAGCGAGCGGCTAATAGGGCTTACAATTGTAGCTTTCGGAACTTCACTGCCGGAGCTCGTAACGTCTGTGACTGCAGCAAGAAAAGGAAATTCGGCAATAGCTGTGGGAAATATTATCGGAAGCAATATTTTTAATATTTTATTTATTATCGGTTCAACGGCTCTTATAACTCCGGTTAAATTTGATATTGGTTTTACTTATGATGTGATTATTGCGGCGTTAAGCGGAGCACTGCTCTGGATTCTTGCGGCTAAGAATAAAAAGCTCGGACGAATCTGCGGAATTATTATGTTATCGGCTTATATTTTATATTCTGTATATCTGTATGCCGTTTAATAAAAATGAATTAAAAAATGGAGGACGCTTATGAAATATATTTCGGGTCTTGAATGGAAAAGATTTATACTGCTAACTGTTGCAGGAATAATAAATGCTGTGGGAGTAACGGTTTTTATTGCTCCTGTACAGCTTTATGACAGCGGTATATCAGGTACTTCAATTCTGCTTTCTCAGCTTACTCCTGACAATTGGACCCTGCCTATCTTTCTTATGCTCCTGAATATTCCGCTTTTTATTTATGGTCTTAAGAAGCAAGGATTTTCCTTTACGGTATATGCGATTTATGCAGTTGTGATATATTCAGTCTGTGCGTGGCTTATTACTGACGTGTTGCCGGTAGATGTAAGCATTGCTTCTCCATTGGCAGGCACAGATCTTCTTTTGTGTGCTTTGTTCGGCGGGCTGATTTCCGGCATAGGAAGCGGTTTGGCAATTAGGTCCGGAGGCGCCATGGACGGTATTGAAGTTATGGCAGTTATTTTTTCCAAGAAGCTTGGAATATCAGTGGGAACCTTTGTTATGATTTATAATGTTGCCTTATATATTATCTGCGGAATTGTAATAAAAAGCTGGATACTTCCGCTTTATTCCATTGTTACATACGGCGCTGCGCTTAAGACAGTTGATTATATTGTTGAGGGTATTGATCATTCAAAGGCGGCTACCATAGTAACATTAAATGCTGATGAAGTCGGAAGAGCGATTTCGGAGGAATTTAAATGCGGAATTACTGTAACAGAGGCTAAGGGATTTTATTCAGACGAATCAAAAACAGTTTTGTATGTGGTTCTTAACAGATTCCAGATCGTAAAAATGAAAGAAATTGTCCGTGAAAAGGATCCGTCTGCATATATTTCCATAACTGAAGTTGCAGATGTTTTTTCAGCTGAAAAATAAAAGGAATTAAGAATGTTTGTATATATGCTCAGGTGTGCGGACGGCTCTCTTTATACCGGAATTACCAGTGATGTAATCAGGAGAGTAAAACAACATATTGGTATACTGAAAAACGGCGCTAAATATACAAGAAGTCATCCTGTTGTTTATATTGAAGCAGTCTGGAGATGTGATTCGGATACAACAGCAAGAAAAACGGAATACAATTTAAAAAAGAAAAGCCGTTTGGAGAAAGAATATGTAATATGTAATCCTCATTGTCTTAGTCCGGAATTTGAATTTATAAATCCTAAAGATTATAATGAATATTTTAATTTTAAGCTTTAAAAAAATTGTAATAAAAAAATCAGAGTATTAGACTCTGATTTTTTTATTTATGTAAGTTTTATGGTTATAAATTAGTTTTTTTCTTACGTGGTTTTGGAACAGGAAGTTCCTCATAAATAGCCTCAAACAGCTCTCTTAAGACGGTTTTATTTTCTTCTTCTATAAGAATCATTTCTTTAGCGCCTTTATACGGAATTTCAAAAGATGCTTCCGGCATAAGTTTTTTAGCAGTTTCTACCGGCTTAATAAGCAGTCTGTTATCGTATATTCCTCCAGCAATTCTGCCACGATAGTAGATAATGTATTCTCCCATCATTGCACGATATGTTATTTCATCCAGTTCTGAAAGAAGATCCAGAACATAATTTAAATATTCCTTGCTTGTAGACATGGACTTTTCCGCCTTTCAAAGTTTAATAATTTTATTCCTCATCTTCTGCCAGCGCTTGGTCAGAAACTTTTTCTGCTGAAATTGATACTTTTTGAAGTCCCACAGCCCAGACCTTATTATATTTGGGGAAGCTAATAGTAGCGTCTGCTGTGAAGTTGCTGCTTTGAATGTCATACTTTAGCAGATCGACTGTAACCATAATATCTTTTTCAGTGATTTCTTCGATATCCTTTTCCGGACCTATAATATCAAAAACCAGTCCGTAAGTATTCGCCGAACACTTGTACTCAGATGAGGCGTTAATAACAGATATATCGTTAACTGTAACGGTTTTCTGTGCAAGCCCTTCGGTATTCAGCTTTACTGATACGTTAGAAATATTGGAAAGGTCCTTATAGTTTTCGGGAATTTCTATTGGAAATTGCTTATTGAAGTCAAGGTCAATATCATATAGAGGTATTGAACCGATATTCCAGGAATCAAGCTTTTTTATATTTGTATTGGGAGAAGCAAGAATGATACTGTCAACGTTCATTTCAAGTGCTAAAGAGCTTGTATCGAAATTACTCGGTGCATACTTAATATCGTAGGAAAGATTTAATTCTTTTTTCATGTATACAGGAATATCTATTTTAAAGTCAGTAGTGTCAAAGGTTATTCCGGAAGCGTCTATTTTGGAATCGTTCTTGTCATACAGAATAATATCCGAGCTGTAAAATGTATAAGCTGAATCAAGGGTCTGTTTGTTGTTTACCAGTACAGAAACTTTCTGTATATTGTCAAGCTGTTTTGACGGTCCTGTAATTTCCATTACGGACGGTGAACAGCTAAAATCATTTTTATCGATATCAAGGTTTTCAGCTGCGGTTATATTGGGGGCTTCTACGTCAACCTCATATTCTCTTGTGCTGATTCTGTCAAACATCACATTTACGGTTGAAGGTTTTATATCAGTTATTTCAAAATTAACATTCGAATCCTTGCAGAAAACATTTATTTTAAGATTCTTTTCACCTGCTTCATTGACGTTTTCAACCACAGCCTTTGCAACAAGGTCTTCAGCCTTTAGATTGCCTATACGGGAGCGGTTACCCATAATGGTTACATTTACCTTTTCAGTACTGCTTTCAATAACGCTGAGTCCGTTGCTTTCAGCAGAAGTTCCGGTAATATCAATATCCAAAGGAACATTATTAAATGTTTTAGGAGTTGTAGGATAAATCGTTATAGAAATAACAAACCAGAGAATAACAGATATAATAACAGCATAAATAACAATTGCCATATTGTTATTAAGTGAATTCAAAACATTATTTTTAAAGTTTCTGAAAAATTTCACTTCTTGTCATCTCCTTTTGATTTTTCCTTTTTCTTTGAGGATTTTTTAGGCTGTTCTTCGGGCTTGGTTATAAGAGATTCCCTGAGATGTTCATTGAGCTTGAATCGAGTAAAATCACGTACAAGAACACCGTTTTCTGCTATAGAGATCTGTCCGGTTTCTTCTGAAACAACTATTACTATAGCGTCGGAGTTTTCACTCATTCCAATTGCAGCTCGGTGGCGTGAGCCGAGCTTTTTATTGATAAGTTCTTCTTTCTGAGGCTTGGGCAGAAAACAGGCGGCGGCAAGGATAATCCCGTCACGAATTATTACTGCGCCGTCATGAAGAGGTGTATTTGGAAAAAATATATTCCCGAATAGCTCTTTGCTGGGAACAGCATTGAGGATCGTTCCGTTTTCTATCTGTTCTCCGAGTTTAGTTTTTCGTTCTATAACAATCAGCGCTCCGGTTTTGGTTGATGACAGATCCATGCATGAATCGCATATGGCTTCTATGGCGATGTTCCATTTTTCAGCTGTGCCTCCGGAGGAATCTCCCAGTCCAAGAATGCCGATACCGAATTTTGTCCGTCCGGCTTTTTCAAGTGCACGTCTTATTTCCGGCTGGAACATTATCAGAAGAGCCAGTATTCCTATGTCCAATGCGCTTTTTATAATATATGAAATGGACTTAAGTCCGATTTGTGTACTGATTATGTATGCGGCTATTATGAGAAGAATGCCTTTTACAAGTTGTCCTGCACGTGTTTCTTTTACAAGCTTAATGACAAGATAAACTATATATGTCATAAGTATAATGTCTATTATGTCCATAAAAGTAACTGACTGAACAACATTCCAGATCATTTTCAGAGCATTTTTTACAGCGTACATACTTCACATCCTTTCTTTTATGTACGAGGGGAAACTTCCCCTCAAAATTATACAATATAATTTTACCAATAATTATATTGAATTTCAATAGTTTTATAAATTTTTATAAATTTTTCTTATTTCTTCAGCCAGAGCGTCCGCCTGCCAAGCGTTATTGAAAACTGAGGGTGCAAATCTAACCGTTCCGTTATCTGTTCCCAGGGATTTGTGTGCAAGAGGCGCACAGTGAAGACCAGCCCTCAGGCAGAAGCCTCGTTTGCTTAATTTTTCAGCGGTTTCCTCAGGAGCCATTCCGTTTATATTAAAGGATACCACAGGCGCATAGTTCACGCCGAGCTTTCTGTAAACCGTTACATAATCAGGATCCAGTCTGCTTATAAACCGGCGGCATATATCGCTTTCGTGGCTGAAAATACGTTCAGGCTTTTTATATTTTACAAAATCTATCCCGTATTTCAGACCTATGATACCAACGGTATTAACAGTTCCGCTTTCCAGGGAATCGGGCAGAAAGTCGGGCTGTTCGAGGTTAAGAGAAGAACTTCCCGTACCGCCTTCTATAATGGTATCCAAATGATATTTGCCGTCTGTAATGAGAAGACCTGTTCCGGCTGGACCGTAAAGTCCCTTATGGCCGGAGGTACAGAGTATATTAATCCCGTCTGAAAGCTTAATATCCATAATACCGCAAGCCTGAGCGCCGTCAGCTATAAAGCATATATTTTTTTCACGGCAGAGCTTACCTATTTTTTTATAGGGAAGGATCTGACCGGTCACATTTCCGGCAATAAGACATACTATCGCCTTGGTATCGGGACGAATTAAACGGCGGAAGTTGTCTGTTGTTTCATCGTCATCATCAGAAACTGCGGCAATGCTAAAGGAAATATGTTTTTTAGAAGCCATGGCATATACGGGTCTTGAAACAGAGTTGTGTTCAATTCCGCTTATTATTATATGCCCGCCGTTCTGCATTATTCCTTTTATTGCAAGATTAAGGGCGTGAGTACAGTTTAATGTAAAAACTACATTTTCTGTTTCTGCGCCGAAAAATTCAGCGGCTGTCTGACGTGTATCAAAAACCTTTTCAGAGGTCAAAGCGGTCAGGATATGTCCGCCTCTTCCGGCGTTTCCGCCGTATTTTGAAACGGCCGTAAAAACGGCGGAAGCTACTGAACGCGGCTTAGGAAAGGTTGTTGCCGCATTATCAAAATTTACTGCCATTTTTACACCTCATTGCTTAATATTTTACCGTAATCAATGTGATGCTTGTTCATAAGTGCAATCACTACATCTTTATCACCGTTAATGATCAAAACATGAGTACAGCCGAATTCTGAAGTTTTAGGAGAACGGCGTATCTCGCTGCTGTAACCCTGTGATTGTAAAAACCGCTTTGCCTTAATAGCATGAGTAACGGTCGGCATAGAGACTGCTGTGTTTTTCATAGTATCACCCCTTTGCGGAAGCAGCATATTATTCTTCCGGTAATACTATATATTATGCTTTAAGTTATTTTCTGCTACCTTTCGACAAGAAGAACTGTACAGTGAGCGGAAATACCGGATCCGTCTCCGGTAAAGCCGAGTTTTTCCTCAGTTGTTGCCTTTACGCTTATTTGTGAAACATTGCAGCCGCAAACATCAGCAATATTTTCTCTCATTATATTTATGTAAGGAGCAAGCTTAGGAGATTGAGCGATTATTGTAGAGTCCATGTTTCCGAGTGTATAGCCGGCGTCTGAACATACACGGCATACCTCTGCGAGAAGCTTCATGCTGTCGGCGTTCTTGTATTTGTCATCTGAATCTGGGAACAAGTGTCCTATATCTCCAAGTGCGGCGGCTCCGAGCATGGCGTCCATTATTGCATGAACGAGCACGTCGGCGTCAGAGTGTCCGAGGAGTCCTTTGATATGCGGAATTTCTACTCCTCCGAGTATAAGTTTTCTGTTTTCTGCAAGACGGTGTACGTCATATCCGTGTCCTATTCGCATTTTTGTTCCTCCAGCAGCAGCGCTGCAATTTTTATATCTTCAGGTGTAGTGATCTTTATGTTTGTATAATCGCCGGCAGTCATATATATTTTTGTACCGACAGCTTCCGCAAGCTGGCAGTCGTCAGTAAAATCAAGATCATGTTCAAGTGCGAAATCAACGCCCTCGAAGTATATTTTTTTCTTAAAAACCTGCGGCGTCTGGGTAATATAGAGCGTGGAACGGCACGGCGTATCAATTACGATACTGTCGCTGACCACTTTTATTGTATCTTTTACCGGAACGCCAAGTACAGCTCCGCCGAAAACCGAAGCGTCCTTTATAGTCTTTTCAATGTGCCGGGGCTTTACAAGCGGACGGGCTCCGTCATGTACTGCTATAAGTTCTGTATTTCCGCTGATTTTTTTAAGACCGTTTATAACGCTTTGCTGACGGGTTTCCCCGCCGGCAGCAAAGCCTGTAAGCTTTGATATATTAAGCTTTTGTGCTTCAGAACGAATTATTTCTCTGTCCTTATCCTGACAGACGATAATGATTTCCTTTATGCTGCTGCATTTTTCAAAGGCAAGCATACATTTTCCGATTACTAATGTGTCCCCCAGCGGCATAAGTATTTTGTTTACGCCGTTCATTCTGCTGGATTTGCCTCCGCAGACTATGATTGCTGATGCGTCCAGTGATATCATCCCCTTAAAGTCTTTATAGAATAATTATACATTTAAAAAGAGATTAAATCAACAACTACGCAGGATATTTCACAATATTTTCATAAGTAATAATATTTATTGAGCAATAAGATTCATTAAAAACTTTATTATATTAAAAAATCAGTATGAAATTGTGAATTTCTTGACAAATGATGCAGTTTTGTTGTAAAATAAAATATATATTTGAAAGGACTGATTGCAATGGGTTTAACATTAACTGAAAAAATACTTAAAGATCATGTTGTTGACGGCGAAATGGTAAAGGGGCAGGAAATCGGTATCCGTATCGACCAGACTCTCACTCAGGACGCTACCGGAACTATGGCATACCTGGAGTTTGAGGCTATGGGTGTTCCGAGAGTAAAGACAGAGCGCAGTGTTGCCTACATAGACCATAATACTCTTCAGAGCGGATTTGAAAATGCAGACGATCACCGTTTTATCGGAAGTGTTGCTAAGAAGCACGGAATTTATTTCTCACGTCCGGGAAACGGTATCTGTCATCAGGTTCATCTTGAAAGATTCGGAGTGCCCGGTAAGACTCTTATAGGTTCAGACAGCCATACTCCGACAGGCGGCGGTATCGGAATGATAGCTATCGGTGCAGGCGGTCTTGACGTTGCAGTTGCAATGGGCGGCGGCGCTTATTATATTACTTGCCCTAAGGTTGTAAAAGTAGAACTTACTGGAAAGCTTTCTCCTTGGGTTGCTGCTAAGGACGTAATTCTTGAAGTATTGAAGCGTCTTTCTGTAAAGGGCGGCGTCGGAAAGGTAATCGAGTACTGCGGAGAAGGCGTTAAGACTTTATCTGTTCCGGAAAGAGCTACAATTACTAATATGGGCGCTGAACTGGGCGCTACCACATCAATTTTCCCTTCTGATGAGATAACAAGAGAATTTCTTAAGGCTCAGGAAAGAGAAGACGTATGGGTTCCTCTTTCAGCAGACGATGACGCTGTTTATGATGAAGAACTTACAATTAATCTCAGCGAGCTTGAACCTTTGGCAGCTTGTCCTCATTCACCGGACAACGTAAAGTCTGTTTCAGAAATCGGAAAAATCAAGATTGATCAGGTTTGTATCGGTTCTTGTACAAACTCTTCTCTCTTAGATATGCTTAAGGTTGCACATATACTTAAGGGAAAAACTGTTCACCCTGACGTATCTCTTTCAATTGCTCCGGGTTCTAAGCAGGTTCTCAATATGCTTGCGCAGAACGGTGCGCTGTCTGTTATGATTGAAGCAGGCGCAAGAATCCTTGAAAGTGCCTGCGGTCCTTGTATCGGTATGGGACAGTCTCCAAATTCTAAGGGTATTTCCCTCAGAACATTTAACAGAAACTTTGAAGGACGTTCAGGAACAAAAGACGGTCAGATTTATCTGGTTTCTCCTGAAGTGGCAGCTGCTTCTGCAATTGCAGGTGTGTTCACTGATCCAAGAGAACTGGGAGATATGCCTGAATTTAAGCTTCCGGATGTATTCGCTATTAACGACAATATGGTTGTTCCTCCGGTTGAAGAAGCTGACATGGACAGCGTTGAAATTCTGAGAGGACCTAATATAAAGCCTTTCCCTGAAACATCTCCTCTTGATGAAAGCATTGACGCAGGAGTATCTCTCAAGGTCGGTGACAATATTACAACTGACCATATCATGCCTGCCGGCGCTAAAATTCTTCCGCTTCGTTCAAATATCCCTGCTATTTCTCAGCACTGCTTTACAATATGCGATGATCAGTTCCCGTCAAGAGCAAAGGAAATGGGAAAGAGCATAATTGTCGGCGGATCAAATTACGGTCAGGGTTCTTCAAGAGAACACGCTGCTCTTGCACCGCTGTATCTGGGAATAAAGGCTGTTCTTGTTAAGTCGTTTGCAAGAATACACAGAGCAAATCTTATTAATGCTGGAATCTTGCCGCTTACATTTGTAAATGAAGCTGATTATGATTCGATCTCACAGGGCGACGAGCTTGTTCTTGAAAATGTAAGGGCTGAAATCGAATCCGGAAAGTCTGAGCTTGTAGTTGTTAATAAAACTTCCGGCAAGGAAATTCCTGTTCTATGCGAACTCAGCGGACGCACTAAGGATATTATTCTTGCAGGCGGACTTCTTGACTATACAAGAGAATCTATGAAATAATACGGCGTCAGAACTTTACCTGCGATCTGAAACAGATTCTGCTTAGGAGAAAAACAATGGCGATTGATATTTCAAAGAGACCTGACAGACAAATCAGAAAAATAACCATTAGTCAGAAAAAACGTTCCGGGATAACGTCTGATCTGATGAAAATAATAGCTGTTATTGCTATGACAATAGATCATATTGCATGGGTTTATGTTCCGCTCGACAGCGCTTTGGGGCAGATTATGCATATTCTTGGGCGCATAACTGCTCCGGTAATGTGCTTTTTAGTGGCTGAGGGGTATTATAAAACCCGCAACGTAAAGCTTTATGCAAGGCGGCTTGGTTTATTTGCAGTTTTATCCCATATACCGTATGTTTATTTTGAAACGGGAAGTGTTAATATTTTCAGAAGCTTTCCCGGTACAAGTATTATGTTCACGCTTTTTCTGGGGCTTCAAGCGCTCATTGTAATGGACAGCGGAAGATACAGCAAAAATGCCAAGAATATTATCGTATTTCTGTTGTGTCTGTTATCCATGCTGGGAGATTGGGGCGGAATAGGCGTTGTCTGGATAATTATTTTCGGCATATACCGAAACCGTAAAATACAGATTCAGTATTTCAGTATTTCCGGCGCTGTTATGATAATCCTGAGTATTATATTCAGTTTGACAAATAAGGCGCCTTGGTACGGTCAGCTTTTTCAGCTTGGAATATTCCTTGCTGTACCGCTTTTATATAAATATAACGGCGTAAGAAAAGGCGGCAATTGTTCCAGGTGGTTTTATTATATCTATTATCCGGCGCATATGGTGCTTTTAAAGGCAGTTTATCCGTTAGTTCTGAGTCTTTCGGTTTACATAGTTAAATTAGTTTCGGGCAAGTGATGAGCAGGAGGAAAGCAGTATGGGTATATTCAGCCGTTTTGTTAAATCCGGAAAATCAACAGGGAAGTCCGGAAAAGATAGTCAGGATTTTTCATATATTTATGAAATAGCAGAGCTTATATCAGACAATGATACAAAAATAAAAAGCCTTTTAAGTCAAAACGGCAGTACAAAAGTAAGTGATACCGACGCTCTTTGGCTGGATATGACTGAAAAACTGGAAGAATACGGCTATGCATTTAGTATTGATTATAAGGCTGAATTGGAAGACTTTTTATGGTCGCTGGAACAGCTTAAATCATACAGTTTGATTGAAGCCTGCGTTTCTTCACTGAAACTTAATCCGGAAATGGATATTGACGCCTGGGGCGAGGAAATTAATCTTGCTCTAAGCGGTAAAGCATATGTATGTACGATTGATACGGACAGTGACAGCTATGGAATTATTATTGTTACAGAAAAGATACTTGAAAAAATTTCAAGTATTGCGGAAAGCCACGGACGTGAAATTTACGATTTTTAAATAATATATAGGAGGAAAAACCAATGGCAAAGATTCAAATGAAAACGCCGCTCGTTGAAATGGACGGCGACGAGATGACAAGAATACTCTGGAAGTGGATTAAGGAAATTCTTCTTGAACCTTATATCGATCTTAATACAGAGTACTACGATCTTGGTCTTGATTACAGAGAAAAGACAAAGGACAAGGTTACATTTGACAGCGCAGAAGCTACTAAGAAATACGGTGTTGCAGTAAAGTGTGCGACAATTACACCAAATGCGGCAAGAATGCCTGAATATAACCTGACAGAGATGTGGAAATCTCCGAACGGTACAATCAGAGCTATTCTGGACGGAACTGTTTTCAGAACACCTATACTCGTAAAGGGTATTACACCTTATATTCCTACTTGGACAAGCCCGATTACAATTGCACGTCATGCTTACGGCGATGTTTATAAAAATACTGAAATGCAGGTCAAGAACGGCGGTAAGGCTGAGCTTGTACTGACAGATAAGGACGGAAACGAAACAAGACAGACTATTCATGAATTTGACGGCGACGGTATAATCCAGGGTCTGCATAATGTAGACAAGAGCATTGAGGGATTTGCTAAGTCTTGTTTCAATTATGCCCTTGATACAAAGCAGGATGTATGGTTTGCTACTAAGGATACAATTTCAAAGAAATATGACCATAGATTTAAGGACATTTTCAATGAAGTTTATGAAGCAGAATATAAGGAAAAGTTTGAAGCAGCCGGAATCGAGTATTTCTATACTCTCATTGACGACGCTGTTGCAAGAGTAATACGTTCAAACGGCGGATATATCTGGGCCTGCAAGAACTATGACGGCGACGTTATGTCAGACATGGTTTCTACTGCTTTCGGAAGCCTTGCTATGATGACTTCAGTTCTCGTTTCTCCGGACGGCGTTTATGAATACGAGGCGGCTCACGGAACAGTGCAGAGACATTATTATAAGTACCTCAAGGGTGAGGAAACATCAACAAATTCAGTAGCTACAATATTTGCTTGGAGCGGAGCACTCAGAAAAAGAGGCGAGCTTGACGGCAGCAGCGAGCTAATGACTTTTGCTGACAGACTTGAAAAGGCAACAATTCAGACAATAGAAGAAGGCGTTATGACAGGTGACCTATACCTTCTGTCAGATCTTGAAAACAAGAAAAAGGTTGATTCTAAAACATTCCTTGAAGAAATAAATTCAAGACTTGCAGAACTTATGAAATAAATCAGAAAGGCCGGATTTTATGTCAAAATCCATGATTTCATCTCCTGTAATAAAAAGACTGCCGAGGTATTACCGTTTTCTGGGGGAACTGGAAAAACAGGGCGTTATTCGTATCTCAAGCCGTGAGCTTTCTGAAAAGATGGGACTTACTGCTTCTCAGATAAGGCAGGATCTCAACTGTTTCGGCGGCTTTGGACAACAGGGATACGGATATAATGTGCAGGAGCTTCATGAAGCAATAGGGAAAATAATCGGGATTGCAAGCGATACCAGAACTGTTATAATCGGCGCTGGTAATCTGGGCAGCGCTATTGCTATGCATATTGACTTTAAAAAAGCCGGATTCAGTCTTATCGGCATTTTTGATTCTGATCCTGAAAAAACAGGTCAGATAATTGCAGGAATCCCGGTTGCGCAAATGAATTTAATTGAAAGCTTCTGCAATGAAAACAAACCGGAATGTGCTGTTCTCTGCATACCGAAAGAGTCAGCAGAAGAAATAGTAGATAAGCTTATCAGGCTTGGCATAAAAGCTTTTTGGAATTACAGCCACTATGATATTAATGTGGACGGCAGAGAAGGTATATTGGTTCAGAATGTACATTTATCCGACAGTCTTATGACGCTGTCATATGGGCTTCATAATTTTAAAAAGGAAAAATAAAGTTTTAAATTCATAAATTTCAGAGTTAATAAAGAACATATATTTTAACAAAAAATCCTGTTTTCTTATAATTTGAAAACAGGATTTTTGTATTTATTGCAGAATTATGAAGAAAAAAGATGAAAAGTTACGAATGTATTAATAAATAGTTACAATAAGTCAATACAGAAAGTATTATAAGTTTTCAACACGACTGAAGCATTGAAAATACGGACTTTTCCACTTTTTCCACCGTGTTTTCAACAGCCTTTTGGATACTTTTCCACTGTTTCCACAAGGTTTTCAACATGGTATTAAACAAAAACTATTACGAAATGTATATATCTTACTGATTTGGCAATGATTATGTTAAGAATATATCTTTCGGAGGTCAAAATGATAAAGGGTGTAAATAAAAAAGTTCTTGAAATTAATAATCCGCAAAGTATTTATTTTGAAAAAGCTGTTTTGTATCTAAAGCCAAATATGAAAAATGTGCCGGAAAAGCTTATGAAGCGTGAGGCGCATAATCTTATTAGAAGCATGAGTCCGTCTCCTTCTGCTTCAGCTTTTTTAATGAAGATTGTCCTGACTGTTATTCTTTCGATTTCGGCAAGCGCAGGCTTGTTCTATTTTATTGTTCATAATTTCTTATGATTTCATGTTTTTGTAATAAAATTATGCTGAAAATGCACTTGTAATTTTTTTATCATAATGTTATAATTAATGATGTAAAACAACTGTTTAAAATCAGTTTTATTTTTTTGTCAGAAATTACAGGTTGTACTCAGCATTATAGCTGAATATCAGTCAGAATGGAACATGAAATGAACAATGAAAACGAAAATATAATATGCGGAAGAAACCCCGTGATCGAGGCGATCAAATCAGGTATGTCCATTGATACAGTATATGTAAGCGGACATGGAGGTATTCTTGGAAAAATAAATTCTATGGCAAAGGATGCCGGAGCAGTGGTTAAGGTCGTTAATAATCAGAAACTTGATCAGCTTAGCGGCGGCAGGGCGCATCAGGGAGTTGCCGCAGCAGCTTCATGCGCTGAATACGCTTCACTTGAAGATATTCTTGCAGTGTCAGAAAAAAAGGGAACAAATCCCTTTATTATAATATGCGATGAGATAGAGGATCCGCATAATCTGGGAGCAATTATAAGAACAGCAGAAGCGGCGGGCGCAGACGGAATAATTATTCCTAAGCGCAGAAGCGCATCCCTTAACGCAACTGTATTCAAAACTTCTGCCGGCGCTGCAAGCTGGCTTCCGGTAGCAAGGGTATCAAACCTTGCGGCGGCAGTGGACGAGCTAAAAAGGCGAGGCGTGTGGATATATGGAACAGACGCTTCCGGAGAAAGCTATGAAAGCACCGACCTGAAAGGGAGCATTGCTCTTGTTATTGGTTCTGAGGGCTTTGGAATGGGCAGACTCATAAAGGAAAAATGTGATTTTCTTCTAAGGCTTCCGATGAACGGTAAAATAACCTCACTTAATGCGTCTGTGGCAGCAGGCATTTTTATGTATGAGGCTGTAAGACAGAGAAATATAAAATAACTGGAGACTGATGTAGATGCCTAAACAGAATTATAGTGTTGATGATATACTGAATGAATATGGCTCAGGAGAAAAGGAAACTGTAAAACTAAATAAAGAAAAGCCTACAGACAAGAGTGAGAAAACTGCTCACCGAATAGAGGATACTGGATTTATTAATATTCCGGCTGAATTCAGCAAGACTGAAGGCTTAAAGGAAAATAAGAAACCTTCTCCAAGTCATCGTTCAGGCAAATTTACCGTATCCGATATTGACAGACCAAATGTTTCATTTATAGGTTCTGTCAAGGACGTTAACAGAAATGTTCCTGATCTTCCTCCGAGACCGACGGATTCTATTACAGGGTATGACGGAGCCGTTGTTACAACTGTAGCGTCAGATGACGAATATATTCCAAAGGTCAGAAAGATGAGCGATTCAACCCGTGCAAAGGAACTGCGTAAAAGACGCAGGAAAAAAAGAAAGGGAACAATAGATTTTACATATTCAAGGGAAACTCCGGACGGGGTTTATATTAAGCCGGAAAAGAAAAATAAAAAGTTTGTTGTAAAGCATGAGGATGAAAACAAGGCAGAAAAGAAAGCTGACGATATGATTAACTTTTCAGCCGGTGACGAGTCAGTTTCTCTTGACGTTCAGATACCGGAAGAAAAGGCAAACAAGGCAGAGCCAAAAAAGAAAACTGAAAAAGCTCCAAAAGAGAAAGGTCATACCATTAAGGATTATGACAGCTTCGAGGATGCACGGGAAATAAAAAGGGATATTGCTGAACTTAAAGGAAGTATCGGATTCAGAATCCTGGTTCTTGTAATCATGGGACTGTTCAGCACTTACATAGGAGTGGGAAAAATTCTCTCACTGCCGGTTCCTCAAATGTTGGATTCGTCTGAATCACCGGTGTTTTTTTCCGGAGTACAGCTTATGATAGGAATTTTTTCACTTATAATATCTGCCGGAACAATTAAAAACGGAATAGTTAACTTTTTTAAATTTAAAAGCGACTGCGACAGCGTAGCAGCCATTACACTAACAGCGGCAGTTGTATCCTCGGCAGCGTCGGCATTTAAACCGGAGCTTCTGCAATCCGGAAAAATTCATTTGTTCATGCCCGCTGCGGTTTTGTGTCTGCTTGTGAATGCCGTGGGAAAATACCTGATTTTGAAGCGTGCTATACTTAATTTTGACTTTGTTTCAAGGGATTTTAATTGTCATGCTATCGTATGCACTGAGGATGACTCCAGGGCTGAAAGCCTGACAAGAGGAACAATAGGGGACTTTCCAATATTGGTTACATTGAGGAAAACTAATTTTATTACTGATTTTTCAAAGCATACATATTCGACAGATACCGGAGACAGAATTTGCAGAGTCCTTGCACCTTTGCTTCTTATTGCGTCGGCAGCGGCTTCGGTGTTAATAACATTCATTAAAATGAAAACCTTTGACTTGAGTGCACTCTGTTTCGGTGCATCAGTATTTTCTATGATTATTTCGTCTTGCTGCTGTATGGCTTTACCGATTATTGCTAATATTCCATTAGCAAACGCCGCTAAAAAATACGTCAGAAATCATGGAGTAATGCTCGGCTATCAGAGCGTGGAGGATTTTTATGATACCAACTCGATCCTTCTTGATGTAAACAGACTTTTTCCGGCCGGAACAGTGAATCTTTGCTCGATTAAGCTGTTTTCTGATACGAAAATAGATGAAGCCCTTATAGAGGCGGCAAGTCTTACAAATCATGCAAACAGTGTTTTAAAGGATCTTTTTAACGATATAATCTCTGGAAAGCAGAAAATTCTCCATGATGTGGAAAATTATGTTTATGAAGAATCAATGGGACTTTGCGGCTGGATTAACAATAAGCGCGTTCTGTTGGGTAACCGTGAACTTATGCAGAGCCATAAGATTGAAGGGATTCCAACAAAAACCAAGGAAAATGAATTTACTGAGGGCGGTAAAGACGCACTTTATCTCTCGGTTTCAGGAAACCTGGCTGCAATGTTTATAATTGAAGTTACTGCAAGCCCTGCTGTTAAGAAATATATGGCAAAGCTTGAAAAGCATGATATAGCAGTAATCCTGAAAAGCGTCGATCCGTTTATAACTATAAGCAGGCTGTCAGGGCTGTTTGATTATTCAGATGAATTGCTTAAAATCGTTCCAGTCAGGATGATGAAGGATTTTGATTATGAAACAAGAAAAACCAAGAAGCTGAGCTCTTCAATGGCTTGTTCAGGTAAGTTTACTTCATTTGTACAGCTTTTACTGGGAACCAAATCAATACGCAGGACCGTTTCAATTGGGGCAATTTTGCAGTCAGCCTCAGCGCTTCTGGGATTCGGCATAATCGGCATACATTTTATTCTCGGTGCATTGGGAGATATTAATGAGCCAATGGTGCTTGCATATAACCTTATTTGCACTGCTGTTACATTTTTATTTGTAAGACTTAGGAAAATATAAATTCTGCGGCGGAAGATTTTATTTATCTTCCGCCGCTTTTGTATAGTATCATCTGCAGGAAAAAATTATGGTTATTTTTATAATTAAATAAATTCGTCCATAAAGCTTGACAATATTATATAAATTTGATAAAATAATATTTTGAAAAGACAAATATTGATAATGCAAAATGTTTTTGTTCTTTAGTATTTATTGAGTGCTTTTTTTGCAATTTTTTGTATAAAATGAATAAAATAATATTTGTTTTTTATGCAAAACGGAAAGTAAAAACATGAAAAGGTTTTCAGTCTGTTTTGCATATCAGGTATTGACTTTTATAAAAATTGTGTTATAATATTAGTAGATAGTAATGACTACTAATTATATGTAAGATTGGTGTAATGAAAATGTGTAATTGGTGAAAATTCTATGACATATCACCAAATGATATTTGATTCCCAAAATAAAAAAGCATAAGTATCAGTTCTGATGCTTAATTATAACAGGAGGTTAATGGTATGGAAAATCGTGAGCAGTGGAGTTCTTTTCAGGGACGTCTCTGGAAAGAAGAAGTAAATGTGCGTGACTTTATTCAGAACAACTATACCCCGTATGACGGTAATGAGTCATTCCTTGAGGGTACAACAGAAGCAACAGATAAACTCTGGGGAAAACTTCAGGAATTATTCAAGGAGGCACGTGCAAAGGGCGGCGTTCTTGATATGGATACTGAAATCGTATCCTCTATTACATCCCACAAGCCGGGATATATTGATGAATCTCTGAAGGATGAAGAAAAGATTGTAGGTCTTCAGACAGATAAGCCGCTTAAGAGAGCATTTATGCCTTTCGGCGGTATTAAAATGGCAGAGCAGTCATGTACAACATACGGCTATGAACCAGATCCTGAGCTTCACAAAATTTTCACTGATTATCATAAAACTCACAGCGACGCTGTATTTGATGTTTATACACCTGAAATCAAGAAGGCACGCCACAATAAGGTGCTTACAGGTCTTCCGGATACATACGGACGAGGACGTATTGTCGGCGATTACAGAAGAGTTGCACTTTATGGTATTGATATCCTTATTGAAGAAAAGATAAAGGATCTTAATAACTGCGGCTGCGGCGTTATGACTGATGATATTATCCGTCAGCGTGAAGAAATTGCTGAACAGGTTAAGTCCCTTAAGGCAATGAAGGTTATGGCTGAAAGCTATGGCTTTGATATTTCCCAGCCTGCAAAGAACGCAAAGGAAGCTGTTCAGTGGCTTTACTTCGGCTACCTTGCAGCTATCAAGACACAGAACGGCGCTGCAATGAGCGTTGGACGTGTTTCAACATTCCTTGATATTTATATTGAAAGAGACCTAAAGAACGGCACAATTACAGAAAAGGAAGCTCAGGAATTGATCGACCATTTCGTAATGAAGCTCAGAATGGTTAAATTCGCAAGAATTCCGTCATATAATGAACTTTTCTCCGGTGATCCGGTATGGGCTACTCTTGAAGTTGCTGGTCTTGGTTCAGACGGACGTTCTATGGTAACAAAGAGCGATTACCGTTTCCTCCATACTCTTGAAAATATGGGACCAGCTCCTGAACCAAACCTCACTGTTCTTTACAGCAAAAGATTACAGGATAATTTCAGAAACTACGCTGCTCATATTTCAATCGTTACATCTTCAATTCAGTATGAAAACGATGATGTTATGCGTCCGGTATGGGGCGACGATTACAGCATCTGCTGCTGTGTATCAGCTACTCAGACTGGTAAGGAAATGCAGTTCTTCGGTGCAAGAGCTAACCTTGCAAAGTGTCTCCTATACGCTATAAACGGCGGTATCGATGAAAAGACAAAGCAGCAGGTAGGTCCAAACTACGCTCCTATTACATCTGAATACCTTGACTATAACGAGGTTATGGCAAAGTATGATACAATGATGGAATGGCTTGCTGGTCTTTATGTAAACTGCCTCAATCTTATCCAGTATATGCACGATAAGTATTATTATGAAGCAGCAGAGCTTGCTCTTATCGACACAGATGTAAGACGTACATTTGCTACTGGTATCGCTGGTTTCTCTCACGTTGTTGACTCACTTTCAGCTATCAAGTATGCTAAGGTTAAGACAATTCGTGATGAAGACGGTATTGCTGTTGATTATGAGATTGACGGTGATTTCCCGAAATATGGTAATGATGATGACAGAGCTGACGATATAGCTGTATGGCTTCTCGATACATTCCTTAAGAAAATTAAGAAGCACCACACATACAGAGATGCTGAACCTACAACATCAATCCTTACAATTACATCTAATGTTGTATATGGTAAGGCTACAGGTTCTCTTCCTGACGGACGTAAAGCAGGCGAACCGCTTTCACCAGGTGCAAACCCATCTTACGGTGCAGAGCAGAACGGACTTCTTGCTTCTCTTAACTCAGTTGCAAAGCTTCCGTATACATGGGCTCTTGACGGTATTTCAAATACACAGACTATCAGCCCTGACGCACTGGGTCATACAGAATCTGAACAGATTTCTAATCTGGTTAATGTTATGGACGGATATTTTGATCAGGGTGCACATCACCTTAATGTTAATGTATTCGGTACAGAAAAGCTTATCGACGCTATGGAACATCCGGAGAAGGAAGAATATGCAAACTTTACAATCCGTGTTTCCGGTTATGCTGTTAAGTTTATTGATCTTACACGTGAACAGCAGCTTGATGTTATCGCAAGAACTTGCCATAAAGCAATGTAATTTTAATACGGATAACGTATATAATAAAAATGCCTCTCCTGACAAAGGGAGAGGCATATCTTTTAAAAGGAGATGAACTTAATTGAGTATTACAGGAAAAATTCACTCATGTGAAAGCTTCGGTGCGGCGGATGGTCCTGGAGTAAGATACATTGTTTTTTTGCAGGGCTGCAAAATGCGCTGTAAGTACTGTCACAATCCTGATACATGGAATCTCAGCGGAGGAGAAGAAAAGTCTGCGGACGAACTGATTCAGAGCGCATTAAAGTTTAAAAAATACTGGGGAGATAAGGGCGGAATTACCATAAGCGGAGGCGAGCCTTTGCTTCAGATAGATTTTCTTATTGATCTGCTGAAAAAAGCAAAGGAAGAAGGAATCCATACTACCATTGACACGGCTGGAAATCCTTTTACACGTGAAGAACCCTTTTTTGCAAAGTTTGAGGAACTTATGAAATATACGGATCTTCTTCTTCTTGATTTAAAAGAAATAAACCCCAAACGTCATAAGGAACTTACAGGATTCGAAAACAGTAATATTCTTGAAATGGCAAAATATCTTTCTGAAATAGGAAAACCTGTCTGGATAAGACATGTTCTTGTGCCGGAAAACAGTGATTTTGATGAGGATTTGACAGCCCTGGGAGATTTTATAGGAAGTCTTTCAAACGTTGAAAAGGTAGAGGTTCTTCCATATCACACTCTCGGAAAATTTAAGTGGGATAACCTGGGTATAGCATATCAGCTTGAGGGAATCAATTCACCTGAACAGGAAAGAATTAAAAATGCTCAGCAGCTTCTTGGATGCAGTAAATATTGATAAAAAAGCAGATCGTATGATCTGCTTTTTTGCTGTCTAAAAATTATGTGTTTTTATTTTTATTTCTGTATTGCGTCGGAGTTATACCAATTATCTTTTTGAATTGCTGCATGAAATATATTTCACTTTCGTATCCGCAGGCAGCGGCAATTTCTGCAATATTTCTGCCGTCTGTTACAAGAAGCCTTTTGGCAAGGTTCATTCTTGCATTGATAACGTCAGTCATGACACTTACCCCAAATTCTTTTTTATAAAGTCTTTGAAAGTATGCTCTGCTGAGAAGCATCATTTGTGACATATCGTCAATATTCCATTTATTCTGAGGCTGACCGTAAATCTGATTTCTTAGCTGAATAAAGCTTTTTATATATCCGCTTTTTTTCATGTTTTCTGATTTTTTCTTTTCGATATCGTTGTTGATCTGTTGAATTATATCGCCCAGTGAAATGCTCTCGTTTATTTTATCACAGAAAAAGCTGTGTTCAAGGCAAATTTCTGTTTCGGTGATATTATTTTTGCAGTACCTGTTTATGGTACTGATATGTGAAAGAACTGATTCCCGTGTATAATTCATGCTTCCGATAATGTAAAAACGATTTTCGCCGTATCGGCAGCAGATTTCGTTTCCACGGCAGCTGCTGTTTACTGCGTCAGCAATAGAAATGGTAACAATGTCGCCATGGTTATAACCCAGTTTTTTATTTATGCTTTTCAGGTTAGTTATTTCAAAGGCAAGGAGAAAAAATTTTTCTAAATTTTTTATAGAATTTTCAAAAAATTCAGATGAAAATTCCTCAAAGCCCCGTCTATTGTATAGTCCTGTTAAGGGATCCCTTATTGTTGTAAGGTGTATCCTGTCACTGAAATGACGTATGTAATTTCTGATTCTTATAGCTTCAAGAGCTGTACTTGCATTGTCAGTCCATGTCCAGAATTGCTTATCATATGAAAATTGGCTGCTGTCCATTTCAACGCAGATGTATCCGAAGCATCTGTCTTGGTAATGCAGAGGGATAAAGTAATATGAGGACGGTGTAAGACTGCTGTATACGGCGGGCAGAATATCCTTTGATGCAAATTCAGTAGTCATTTTAGGGGGAGTAAGTTTATAAAGAAGAATGTTGTCTGAATATCCGGAAGTTCTGTATTCCTTGTTTCTGGTATTATTTATGCCGTCCCAGTCATCACATATACATAGATACATACTTTTTTGACCTCGTATGAGGTATGTGAAACGGCTTAGTATTCTTGCAAAATCATTAAGATTCTCAGCGGCAGAAATCTGCTGCATCATATTGCTCGACTGCAAAAGATCAGTATATCTCAACTGTTCATTTATTTCTTGTTTATACCATTTAAATAAAGCGTTATTATTTTCATTGCAGCCGCAGCTTTCCCCGTATTCAAGTTTTTCTTTTTCAAAAAATTGAGAGGAGCATTTTTCACCGGTAATCATTTTATGAAGCCGGCAGACGATGTTGATTCCCTGATTATAATTTATATTAGAAAATGCAGTGATTGAAGGGGAATTGAGGACATTTTGAAAAAATGAATCATATCCGGCGACGGCAATATCGTTGGGAACAGAAATGCCGTTTTTTATAAGTGAGTTTGTAAGATTGATTGCCATTAATCCGTTTGCGCATACAACAGCTTCAGGCTTTTCAATTTTTCCATCTGCAATATCATCAGCAAGCTTTTGGGCAGATTGGACGAGATCCTCGCCATAAAATTCATAATTTTTATTATAATATAAGCCATGTTTTTTCATGGCATCACGGTAACCTGAAAGACGATTTTCTGTCTGGTGTGTTTCGGGTAAACCGGTAAGGCAGTAGATTTTTTTCAGCAAATGCTTTTCAATCATGTGTGAGGTAAGTTGAAAAAACAGTTCTCTGTCCTTCCAAATTTTAAACTCCGGATCAGTATCTGAATCTTCAATTTCTATAAACGGAAGACCTGATGATTGACATATACCGGCGATTTTGTTTCTGACTGATATTTTCTTAAATGAATTTTTTAATACAATAATGCCGTCAGCCTTTTCAGGATTAAAAAGATCAAATATATTTTCCTCTCCCGTTTGAAACGGATATTCAACGTTGTGATTTGAAAAAAAGGAAAATACAATGATATCATAATTCAGTGCATTTGCCTGTTTAATTATGCCTTCCATGGTTTTTCTTCTGTAGTCAGATTGACAGTCAGCTATAAATACAGCTATTCTTTTTCTTTTTGAAATGTTCATATTTTCCTCCTTTTTATTAGAATAATCTATTTTGCATTTTATGTCAATACCTAATGTACATTATTTCAAAATAAAAGCATTATTACTTAGTATATGTCATAATTTTGCATTGAATTATATTAAATATTGTGATAAAATATATACATGTTTTACATCAAAATTAAATGAAAAATTATTATAAATTTTTACTTCTTCTACCTTATGCTTACACCACCCCCCTCTTATAAATTATATACAGCAAATAAGCCGCAGTTTTTGCGGTTTATTTGTTATTTAAAGAGAGAATATAGTTAAAATATAAAAATAATGCGAATTGTGTTGACTTTATATGAAATGTATGATATAATAAATAACGTTGAAAATGCAGTAAACATTTTTGAAAATGCGCCTTTAACTCAGCTGGATAGAGTAACTGCCTTCTAAGCAGTAAGCCATTGGTTCGAGTCCAATAAGGCGCACCATTGATAATATTGCCCTTAAAAGGGGCTTTTATATATGGTGGGTGTAGCTCAGTTGGTTAGAGCGTCGGATTGTGGTCCCGAAGGTCGTGGGTTCGACCCCCATCTCCCACCCCATACTTGTGGAACAAAATAGATTTCCACCTTTTAAAGTCCGTAGCTGCGGGCTTTATTTGCATTTCAGGGGCTTAAATTTCAAGGGCAGAACCATGGACGCTTTTTTTAGGAATTTGAGAACAATAACCTTAGATATGCCTTTTTAATATTAAAAATTGTAATGGTTGATATACCATTTACTATTTTTAGCTTCATTAATACGTGTCATGTACCTAATGGTGGCGTAGAATGGAAATTTGAAATAGATTATAGAAAAATAAATTTAAAGAAGCAAAACGTGCTTATGCAAGTTTTGCTTCTTTTTTATTAACAAAGGGAAAAAATGGTGGTATAATAGAAACAACCATGTAAAGCAAACAGTCTATACCTCTGATTTAGCAATCATCCTCATAGAACTGATTATGGAACAATCCTCGAAAGAGTGAGCGATTATTGTCAAGTTTTATTGTACCATATCAGTTAATTTTTACAAATATAAAACTAGTAATGAGTAAATCCTAACAGTAAATACAGTCAAGTCTAACATGGGGGATTAAAAATCTGCGTTGGGGGATTTTATATTGACTTTTGGCAAAAAAAATTATATTATTAAGTTAGATAAGAAAAATAAATTCTGAATTAATTAAAAAAATATTTCTGTTTATGTGTCGAAAAAATAATAAAATGCTGATGACCTTGAAATTATTAAAATGGATTGGAAATATTATATCGACTAAAATTATTTTTTTAATATTAATAATTCAGAAATTTTCTTATCAGTAATTGTTATTAAAATATTTGCTAATGGTACTATAGGATATAACATGTAAAAGTTCCTATATCATTTTAAAGGAGACTGTTTCAATATTATAAAAACAGTCTCTTTTATTTATTAAAACTATATCTGCATATGTACACAACTCTTTGATTATACGGATATATTGGGACTTAAAGGAGTATTAATAATGAGAATAAAACGAATATTATTTTTATTTATACTTAGTATATTGATATGTTTTAATTTAGGATGTCAAAAATCAAACGTGAATAATATGTCATCAAGTAATGCTAATGTAAATCTAATTTTTGCAGATGATTTTAATGCAGAATTACCTGATATTGATTCTTTCCAAACTTTTGAGTTAAAAAGAAAATCAAATCTTTCTGGTCAAGAATTATATGCTTTATTTAATGAAACTGTTGAAAAATATTTTCCAAAATTATTAAGCAATGAGGAAAAAGATTTGCTTTATAAAATTAACGGAACAGATAATAACGGTAATTTCCTTTCGGGAAGCTTTATTGATAATAAATCTAAAATCTTGAACGATGAAATGTCTGTTTTATGTTTATGGTTTACAAGCAAAAAAGCAATTATTCAAATGGATCCAAATGGCGGAGTACAAACTATTACAGGATCAGCAGCATTTGACCTTGATGATATGGAATATGATACTATAGGCATGTACAGCGCTGCAGATGAAAATAAAGTAATTGAAAAAATACATGTTCCTATAAATGGTTTTGAAAATGAATCTTCATATCATCTTTTAAACGGAAATGAAAGCCTTGATGAAGCTATGAATTATACTGAAACCTTTTTAAATAATGAATTTGATAATGGAATTGCCCATCCGGATTTAATTGCAGATATAACAGACGCTTGGGTAGTTGACATGGATAATGGTATTTACGGCTATCACTTTTGGCTGACATCAACCTATAATGATATTAGGTTTGACACATATCCTATGAAGGACGCCATTGGATTCGGCGGTGATATGTCTACCTGTAAGTCTTATAGCATATATCCTGGATATGCGTTCATGATAGAAAAGGATAAGCTGGATTCTATTATGGCATTTGGTTATAAAAGAGCTTATGATATTGAAAATATACAGACTCATGAATTGAAAATAACATATGATAATGCCGTTGAAATCCTTTCTAAATCCATTTCAAGTGTAGTCAATATGGAAATTAATCGAGCAGAATTTGTTTATACTCCATATGAGGTAAACCAATATGACAACAACAATCTTATTGTTGACGCCGCATGGAAATTCAGTGCTAAAAACCGAAATGACAATTTAGGATATATTTTTTATGTTAATGCTGTTACAGGTGAGGTAGATTATTATACTTATTAATAGGAGCGTATATGAAAACATTACGAATTATAAGCACAAGTCTTAGAAAAGTCCTGACAAGTTATGGATTTTATGCTTGCGTAATTATAACCTTTGTGCTATGCTTTACTGTTGAAATTTATTATGATATTTCTGCTCAGGAAAGCTATTCTGTAATACACGTTTTAATGAGTTACAGTAATGAACAAATGCTGACAAATACTGATTTTTGCTCATACAATGTTTTTATAAAGGGTATTGATGGTTGGTTTCCAATGTTTATACCAATAGTGGCGGCTTTTCCGGTTATTCCTCTTATATGCGATGAGAGAAATTCGAAGTTTCGCCGTATTACTGCATTTAGAACAACTAAATTCAGTTACAACACAGGAAGTTTTATTTCAGCAATGATATCCGGAGGACTTGCTGTAATGGCAGGCTTTTTGTTATTTGCAGTCATTGCTTTTGCAGCATTTCCCAATATAAATGAATTTGAGGCTTCAATGGCAGAATCCTTTGAATGGTGGATTCCCGAAAGCTATCGTTTTTTTACTAAACTTGGGTATCCGTATTTGATATTTTTAAAATTTTTTGAAGTATTTTTATTCGGAGCTTTCTCAGCGATTCCGGCATTTATTCTCACAAGTATAATGAAAAATAAATATTTAATAATCTGTATACCGTTTTTTATTAAATATATGATAACTCAGACATATTCTAAACTTTATATGAGTGTTTATGAGAATATAGAAAATCCTAATGAAAAATTAGCGTCATTTCTTGATATGACTAATCTTGACGCAATAAAAAACATATTCTCCCTTGGAGTTGATAAGTGGAAAAATATTTTGTTTTACATTGTCCTGTTAATGGGGTCTTATATAATTTACTGTATAACAATGAACAGGAGGCTTGACTATGGGGAATAAGTTAAAACTTTATGCAATATGGAACGTAGCAAAAAGCGAATTTATAAAGTGGATTACAAATCCCCGAATAATCATAGCAGGAGTTCTTATAATGTTTATACGCTCTTTTGCTGTTCTGCCTATGCTTGAACAATCTGAGAAATATGGAGAGCCCCTTAATGTTATGGAACCATTTATAGCAGCAGGCAACTCTGGAATGCTTGCTTTATTTTTACCATTAGTATTCCTTTTACTTATAAGCGATTTTCCCATAATGGGAGGTAATACTATTTTTTTCATTAACCGAACAGGAAAATTAAATTGGTTTTTGGGGCAAATTGTATTTATTATAATTAGTATATTTGTATATATTGGTACTATTCTCTTAAGCTGTATGGTGATGAGTAAAGGGACTTTCAGTGCCGAATGGAGTAATGCGATAACAAAGTTTAATGCTGCTTTTCCTGACGAAGCAGGAGGATTTGTTTCAAAGTTGATTCCATCGAATTTGTATAATCAAATTCCAATATTGAATGCAGTAATAGGAACGGTTCTGCTTATTGCTATGTACCTGCTGACCCTTGCATTACTTTTATGCTTAATGAAAATGCTTTATCTTCGTGGCGCAGGATTGCTTTCAGCTTTAACAGTTATTGTACTGGGAGCAGCTTCATGCTCGCTGAAAATAAATGTAATGTGGATATTTCCAACAGCAAATACATTAATGTGGCTGCATTATAAGGAAATACTTAAAGAGCCAATAACGCCTGTTGAAAATTCTTTTTTATATTTTTTAATACTGATAGCAGTATTATTTACAGCAAATTTATTTGTACTGCGTAATTTGCAGTTTATAAATATTGAACAGGATGGTATGTAATGAATATAATCAACATAAATAATCTAAGTCTGAAAATCGGGAAAAATATTATTTTAACAAATATTAATGTATCATTTGAAAACGGAAAAATCCATGGATTGATCGGAAGAAACGGCAGCGGAAAAACAATGCTTATGAAATGTATCTGCGGATTTATAAAGCCTACGGAGGGTACTGTTTTTGTGGCGGATAAACAAATCGGAAAAGACTGCGATTTTCCGGAAAGCGTAGGAATTATCATAGAAACTCCAGGATTTATTCCATATTATTCCGGATTTAAGAATCTTAAACTGTTAGCTGATCTTAAAAGAAAAATAGGCAGAGAGCGGATAAAAAAGGTTATGGAGCAGGTTGGGCTTGATCCTGAGCTTAAACGCCATGTAAAAAAATATTCTCTTGGAATGCGACAGCGTCTTAGTCTTGCGCAGGCGATTATGGAAGATCCTGACTTGCTTATTCTTGATGAGCCCATGAATGGTCTTGATAAAGACGGTGTAGGGGATATGAGAAAATATCTTTTAAATTTAAAGGAACATGGTAAAACTATAATAATTGCGTCTCACTCGGCTGAGGATATTGAAATTCTTTGTGATACAGTCTGCGAAATGGATAAGGGCGTTTTGACTAAGGTAAAAGGGTGGGATAAATAAAAGAAGGTTATATTTGGTTTAAGTTTAACAGAAAAAATCTGCATTTGAAAAAGCAAATGCAGATTTTTGTTTTTATAAATTCAAAAAATAAAAATTAATTTTCATAAGTTGAAAGGATTCTTTGAGCAACTTCCTTTCGGGTAGAACGTGTATCCATGGCCTGTTTTTCTATATATCTGTGAGCCTGGGGCTCTGAAAATTTCAAATATTGCATAAGAGCCAATTTTGCTCTGTTAACAAGCCGAATTTCTTCAATTTTTGTCTGGAGCTTGAAATTTTCATTTTGAAGTCCAAGGATTCTGGAACGTGTTGCCGAAACAAGTTTTACTGTCTGATGAAAAATAACCTTGTTAACGGGTTTGGAAATAACACATACTCCGTAGCAGCTAAGCTTATCTGACACATCGTCCGCAATGTCAGATTTACATATCAGTATTATACCTGAATTTGAACATTCCGAAATTTTTATCGAAAGTTCATGACCAAATTCATCGGAGAGGGGAGTGTTTATAACAACAAGTTCATATTCTGTTTTATCAACACATCTTCTTGCATCATTTCCGCTTGTGGTATTGGTGATGTGAGAGAATCCGGAAGATTTAATGAGTTGTGAAAGTAGTTCGATTCCTTTATCGGAACCGGAAGCCAAAAGCACTTTGTTCATAAAACCACACTGCCTTTAAATTGATTTAAAATAATATTCATATTCAAACTCATGCTTATCTTCTGCCATTTCATATTTTGTAACAGTATACTGAAGATGTCTGAAAACAGCGTCATATATTTCAGGGGACAAATTTTCTTTTACGAAATCACTGCTTTTTGCAAGTGTAATTGCCTCATCAAGAGTTGACGGAAGCTCATCGAAATTTGTTTTAGCAGCGTCCTTAAATGTTTCAGCATTAAGGGTCAGATTTTTATTAATACCTTCGAATCCTGCTGCAAGAAGGAGCTTAAAAGCTATATAAGGATTGCATGTTGCGTCAGCTGAGCGTATTTCTATCCTTGGATGGTTTCCGGCAGTGTAGGGTATACGTATAAGCTGGGCTCTGTTTTCAAAGGACCAGTTAACATATTTAGGAGCAAAATTTTCTCCAAGACGTTTATAAGAATTGGTTATTGGATTTAGAAAGCAGGTTATTTCACGGATTCTGTTCAAGATCCCTGCGATAAACTGGCTGCCCTTTTCGGTAAGATTTTCATAGGAAAAAATAGGCTTACCGTTATGATTTACAGAAATGTTTATATGAAGCCCGCTGCCGAACTGATTCGAGATTGGTTTTGGCATGAATGAAGCAAAAAGTCCATTTTGAGCGGCAACATTTTTAACAACAGTTTTATAGTATACCATATTGTCAGCAGATGTAAGGGTATCGCTTCGTTTAAAGTCGATTTCATTCTGTCCGGGACCATGGGTATGGCGTGAGCTTTGCGGATTAAAACCCATTTCTTCAAGGGAAAGGCAGATTTCACGTCTTACATTTTCACATTTATCCAGCGGCGCTATGTCAAGGTAGCCGGCATGATCGTGAGGAATTTTTGTAGGTTCACCTTCATTATCTGTATTAAAAAGATAAAATTCACATTTTGTGCCTACTTCGCAGGTATATCCGCTGCGTTTCATACTGCTTATATATGATTCAAGCTCATTTCTGAGATCGCCTTTATATGGCGTACCGTCTATGCACATTATGTTACAGAAAAATCTGATAACTCTTCCGGTTTTAGGACGCCATGGAAGTACAGACAATGTAGAAATATCAGGTACTAAAAGCAGATCTTCGTGGCATCCGGCAAGCGTAGTTGCGTCGAACGGGATACCGTGTTCAAAAGCACGTGAGAGTTCTCCCGGCATAATCGCAATGTTTTTAAGCTGACCGTAAATGTCAGTAAAAGTAAGCCTTATAAATTTAACGTCATTTTCCTCAACAAAGCTTAAGATTTCTTTTGGAGAATAATTCATTGATACACGCTCCGTTCATAAATAAAGATTGAAATTTACTTTTTATTATACAATATTTTTCAGTTTTTGTAAAGTATGTATAGCCATAAAAATATTTGGGTAAATTTTAAGATAAAAGAGGTAAACATAAAAATTGTTAAAATTAGATAAAATTCTGCAATAATAATTAGTATTTATTTATCCTGAAAGCTATTGACATTTCCATGCATTTGGTATATACTAAGTACATGGACAGCAAAGGTGCTGAGAAAGTTATTCCAGAAATGGATTGCTTTTTCAGTACCTTTTTTGCATTTGCCGGCAAGCTTGTCATAAAGTATTGGAGGATGATTTTTATGGAAGAACTATATGGTGTATGGTTTTTGATCGGGGCTGCACTGGTATTCTTTATGCAGTGCGGATTTGCAATGGTGGAAACAGGGTTTACCAGAGCAAAAAATGCCGGCAATATTATAATGAAAAATCTGATGGATTTCTGTATTGGTACTGTTGTTTTTATTCTTATTGGTTACGGTCTGCTTCTGGGTACTGATGTTGCGGGACTAATCGGAAAGCCTGGATTTGATATTTTTACAAATTATCAGGATTTTGACTGGTCAGGGTTTGTATTTAATCTTGTTTTCTGTGCTACAACGGCGACAATTGTTTCGGGAGCAATGGCAGAAAGAACAAAGTTCATTTCTTACTGTATTTACTCAGCAGTAATTTCTGCTCTAATTTATCCGATTGAAGCACACTGGATCTGGGGCGGAGGTTGGCTTTCACAGTGGGGATTTCATGACTTTGCCGGTTCATGTGCAATTCATATGGTGGGCGGTGTTTCTGCTCTTATCGGCGCTAAGATTCTTGGTCCTCGTATCGGAAAATTTAAAACTGATGATAAAGGCAAGGTTATCAAGGTTCGTGCTATTCCCGGACATTCACTTACTCTCGGAGCGCTCGGCTGTTTTATTCTTTGGTTCGGTTGGTATGGCTTTAACGGCGCCGCTGCCACATCGTTAGGACAGCTTGGTTCAATATTTGTGACTACAACAATTTCACCAGCTATTGCTACTGTTGTATGCATGGTTTTCACATGGCTCAAATACGGAAAGCCCGATGTTTCAATGTCCCTTAATGCTTCTTTGGCAGGTCTTGTAGGAATTACGGCAGGCTGTGATGTTATGAATGCTGCTGGAGCCGTTGCTGTAGGTATTGTATCAGGTTTCCTTGTGCCCTTTGGCGTATGGCTTTTAGATCATAAGCTTCATATTGATGATCCGGTAGGCGCAGTTGCAGTACATATGATGAACGGTATATGGGGAACACTTGCAGTAGGTTTATTTGCAACAACTACTGTGCCGGGAAATGATTCACTTAACGGACTGTTTTATGGCGGCGGAGCCGAGCTTCTCGGCAAGCAGTGCACCGGTATCGGCGCAGTTGCAGCATGGACTGCTGCTGCAATTACCATAACATTTTTGGCAATCAAATATACAATTGGACTAAGAGCTTCTAAGGAAGAAGAAATTATCGGTCTGGACGCAACAGAACATAACCTTCCGTCAAGCTATGCGGACTTTATGCCTGTTCCGGAAAAGCATTCTGGTATTACAGTTTCAACTTCAAAGCGTTTACCTGTTTCCAAGGCTGTAACTGTTACTGATGTTTCTGCTAAGACTTCAGATGGTTCACCAAAGCTTACAAAGCTGTCTATTATTCTTAAGCCGGAAAAGCTTGAAGCGTTGCAGAATGCGTTTAATGAGATCGGCGTTCGCGGCATAACAATTACCAACGTAATGGGGTATGGTACTCAGATGGGTCAAAAGACTTATTACCGAGGCGTTGAACGTGAAGATATTCAGCTTCGTCCTAAAGTTAAAGCAGAAGTTGTGGTTTCTAAGGTGCCTGTTGATGATGTTATAAATGCAGCTAAGAAAGCGTTGTATACAGGCAATATCGGAGACGGAAAGATATTTGTTTTCGATGTAGAGAATGCTGTTAAGATAAGAACCGGTGAAGTGGGATATGACGCTTTACAGGGGGAAGAGGATAACTGAAAAATATAATTTATAATTTTGCTCTCCAGTATATATAAATGAAAAAGGTTTTCTGATAATCAGAAAACCTTTTTTCTTTAGTAAATTGAGTCATCAAAGTTATTGAAAAAATCATAATTATCCTTTTGATAATTATAGTTATCAAAATCAAATTCAGAATTATCGTTTGAACGATGTTTGTCATAATAATGATCATCATAATCTTCTACAAAATTATCATAGAAATATTCTTCAAATCCGCCGTCATACATATAGTCAAACACTTCGCCCCATTCACCCTCATCATATTTCTTAAGATAGTCGGGAAGCTCACCTGTTTTTATATATTCTTCAGCAACTTCTTTTTCATTTACTTCTGTTTTTATAAGATCTCTATAAAAACCACCAAATTCAAAAACAATTCTGCCGGCAGATAAAGCAATTATTAAAGACAGTACAATGCTTACGGAAGATGTAGCAACACCTGCGACAGCCATACCTGTTCCGCCACGCTTCTTTGAAACTAACGAAGCTATGCCAAGAACAAAAGCAATTATTGCCAATATAAAATGTGTAATAGTCAGACAGCAGGTAAAGATACTGACAATACCGAGTACCATTGAGGCAATAGCAAAGCCTTTTTTATTTTGTTGCGGCATAGGCGCTCCAATATTTCCATTATTGTAATAGTTACCGTTATCATTTACATTGCTGCTGTAATAATTTGTACTTGATGAATAATCGGTTGTATTTCCATAATTCATGTATTCAGGGACATCAGAATAGTAAGGGTTATGTCCATATCCATTTCCGTTTTCAGGAGTATTGTTTTCGTTCATAATTTTCCTTTCTGCAATAAACTGCGTCACCAGACATTAAACGCCTGCTTGCCATTCCCAGTTTCTGAGTTCGAGTTCCGTCAGATCATACGGTGTAGATTGATATATACAATAATTCAGCCAATTAGAGAACATTAGATTTGCATGACATCCCCAGCTGAAATGCGGTTCCTTTTCCGGGTTATTTTCCGGAAAGTAATTGCAGGGCACATCTATTTCCAGACCCTTTTCAATATCTCTCAGGTATTCTTCAGCAAGAGTATTTCTGTCATATTCTGAATGACCGGTGATAAAGTATTGTCTTCCGTTTTTATTAGCAGCAATATATACGCCTGCGTCAGGAGATGAAGCAAGAATCTGCAAATTTTCATCTGATTCAATGTCACTTCGTTCAATGGTTGTATGTCTTGAATGCGGAACCATAAAAATATCGTCAAAGCCTTTAAGAAGCTGTGAATTATTATATTCAATTTTATGCTCAAATACGCCGAAAAGTTTTTTGGGAAGAAGCTTTTTTTGAATCCCGAAATGATAGTAAAGACCAGCCTGAGCGCCCCAGCAGATATGAAGTGTTGAGAATACGTTATGTTTCGACCACTCCATAATACTGCAAATTTCTTCCCAGTAATCTACCTCTTCAAATTCAAGCTGTTCCACTGGTGCACCAGTAATAATCATTCCGTCATATTTATTGTTTTTAACATTTTCAAAGGTAGTATAAAAATTACTTAAATGATTTTCAGGAGTATTTTTGGAAATATGTGAAGCAAGATTCAGCAGCTCAATATCTACCTGAAGGGGCGTATTACTAAGCAGCCTCATAAGCTGTGTTTCGGTTTCAATTTTTTTCGGCATTATATTAAGTATAATAATTTTGAGCGGACGTATATCCTGATGCTCCGCTCTCTCTTTTGACATTACAAAAATATTTTCATTTTGCAAACTTTTATAAGCCGGAAGCTCATGGTGAATTCTTATAGGCATTTTCCCGCCTCCTACAAATAAACTAAAAGGCGAACATATGTCCGCCCTTATTTTTTCTTTAAAGCATTATACCGGATGAATCTGTTTTTCAGTATCCGAATGTTTTCCGTCTATACCGTACTTACTGTTTCTTCTGTTTTCAAAGAATTTAACTGCAACCTGACCGAACTGTGCATAGCTGAGTACGTCTTCTTCCTGTTCAGTCCATTCTGCGCATTCTTTCTTAAGCTTATCAAGCTCAGGTTCAAGAAGATCAGCCGGACGGCATTCGATAGCCTGTTCGTCGCCGATAATCTTTTTTCTAAATTCAGGATCAATAGGAACAGGTGTTTTACCATATTCACCCTTAACGATTCCCTTAAATTCCTTAGTAACCATCTTGTAGCGTTCACCCATAATTACATTGAAAACGGCCTGTGTTCCGACAATTTGTGATGATGGTGTTACAAGCGGAGGATAACCGGCGTCTTTTCTTACTCTCGGAACTTCTTTTAAAACTTCTTCGAGCTGATCTTCTTTGCCTGCCTGTTTAAGCTGTGAAAGAAGGTTAGAAAGCATTCCGCCGGGAACCTGATAAATAAGTGCATTTGCGTCAACAGCGAGCATTTTAGGATCAAGAAGACCGCTGTCGATATACTTCTGTCTAAGCTGCATAAAATAATCTCTGATTTCAGTAAGAAGGACCAGGTCAAGGCCTGTATCGTATTCAGTGCCCTGAAGTGCAGCTACCATAGATTCAGTAGGTGCATGAGATGTTCCAAGAGCAAGAGGAGACATCGCAGTATCAATTACATCTACGCCTGCTTCTACGGCTTTAAGCATGCACATTGAAGCAAGTCCTGAGGTATAATGAGTATGAAGCTGAACCGGAATCTTAACAGCAGATTTAACAGCTCTTACAAGCTTTTCGGTTTCATAAGGAGTCAGAAGCGCAGCCATATCCTTAATACAGATGGAGTCAGCCCCTGCATTTTCAGCCTGCTTCGCATAATTGATATAATAATCAGTTGTAAATACTTCTCCCAGTGTATAAGACATAGCCACCTGGGTATGAGCGCCTTCTTTTTTAGCTGCTTTAATAGCAGTTTCAAGATTTCTTGTATCGTTAAGAGCGTCAAATATTCTGATTATATCTATACCGTTAGCAACAGATTTCTGTACAAAATATTCAAGTACATCGTCAGCATAATGACGGTATCCAAGCATATTTTGTCCTCTGAAAAGCATCTGAAGCTTTGAATTAGGAAGATTCTTTCTGAGTATTCTAAGTCTTTCCCACGGATCTTCATTTAAAAATCTGAGACAAGAATCAAAAGTAGCTCCGCCCCAGCATTCAATTGAATGATAGCCGACCTTATCCATCAGCGGAAGAATAGGGAGCATCTCGTCCATAGTCATACGTGTTGCAATAAGTGACTGATGAGCGTCACGCAATACGGTTTCAGTAATTTTAACCTTAGCCATAACCACACTATGTTTTACATAAAGGCTGTAAAACTTCCCTTTCTATAATTTTATGATTACTGAATTGTTGCAAGAGTATCGCCGGAATTTACCGTATCACCCTTCTTTGCAAGAACGCTTGTAATCTTTCCGTCACATGAAGCAACAATATCGTTTTCCATTTTCATTGCCTCAAGGATCATAATGACCTGTCCCTTAGCAACTGTATCTCCTGCCGAAACCTTAACGTCGAGAACTGTTCCCGGCATCGGAGCAGTAACTTTTTCGCCTGCGCCTGCTGCTGGTGCAGCCGCCGGAGCGGCAGGTGCAGGTGCTGATACTGGAGCCGGAGCAGCAGCGGCAGCGGTTGAAGCGTCTACTTCCTCAACTGCGACATCATAAGCCTTGCCGTTTACTGTAATATTGAATCTTTTCATTTTATTAACCACCAATCTTTTATTTTAATCAGAACGGAATATTATTATGCTTTTTAGGAAGCTTCTGAACACGCTTTCCTGAAAGTATATCAAAAGCTGACATAACAGCTTTTCTTGTATCAGCAGAGCTGATAATTTCGTCAATATAATTGCCTTCTGCTGCTGAAGCCGCGCTTGCAAGAGACGCTTCATATTCAGCGGTAAGCTCTTTTCTTTTAGCCTCAAGGTTTTCAGCGCCGCGCAGTTTATCATGCCATAAAAATTCTACTGCTGTTTCTGATGCAAAAGGAGAGATAACAGCGTTTTCCCATGCAAAGGTAAAGTCAGAGCCTGAGCTGCTGCCTGCAACAGCAGTAAATACCGGACCAGAAGATTTGCCGGTTACAACAGAAATTTTAACTGTTGTTGCTTCAGCATAGCTGTTTGCAAGAAGTGTCATTGCCTTGATTCCTGATATGGTATTCCCGTCGGCAAAACCTTCTGTATCGACAAAGGTTACAACAGGAATTGAAAAAGCGTCGCAGGTGCGCATAAAACGTGCAAGCTTAGCGCAATCGTCAGCAGTCAGCTTTTCCTTAGATTTATTTGTAGCGGCAATACCAGCGGCAGTACCGCCGATTGAAGCAAGAGCCGTATATGCAGAAGTTCCGTATTCGCTGCCGATTTCAATAATGCTGTCTGCGTCAGCAACAGAGCCTGTCAGTGATTCAAGATCACTGGCTGGCGCTGTACCGCTTTCATTGTATTCAAACATAGGGACAGCAGATAGATTATTAACAGGAAGAAGATTGATAAGCTCTCTTGCTTTATCGAGGGCTGATTTATCGTCATTGCATAAGAGTGAAGCAAGACCGGCTTCAGCTGCCTTTTGCGCAGTACCTGGATTATCATTGCTGCAAGGCGCCATAAAGAGCTCGCTTTCTTTAGTCATAATGACGAAATCGGAAGAACAAGCGATAAGCGCCGCACTGCCGGCACAAGTTCCTGTTATGACAGAGATTTGAGGAACAACACCAGAAACCTTTGAAGCAGCTTCTATTATTTTTCCGTACGCTGCCAAAGAAGCGGCTGTTCCGTCAACATATGCGCCGTTGGAGTCATGTATACCAACTATCGGAGCACCTGTTTTTGCGGCAAGTTCATAAAGCTTGGTTATTTTTTCAGCCTGTTTTATGCCCATAGCCGCACTGTTAACTGTTTTGTCCTGAGAATATGCATAAACAGCGTTTCCATTAACATAGCCGTAAGCGGTAACAACACCTGTAAGTGCGTCCTTTTCCCTTACCATTGAATTAATTTCACTGTAAATACCGTCATCAAATAAAAGAGCGAGTCTTTCTCTTGCAGGACTGTTTGCATTCTTATCAATCTGCATACTATCGTTCCTTCCTGGTCCGGCCTTTCAGCCGTTTCTAATTTAAATAAATTTCCACATCAGGTGTGAAAAGTAATGTATAAAATTATCAAAATGCAATTTATATGCAAATCATCATATCCATATACGTTTTTATTATACTACTTTTTAAGAATTAAAGCAAGTATTTATTACAATATTTTGTATATTTAATTACATATGTAGTTTTCCTTATTTTAATTAATATAATACCATTTTGACGAAGAAAAAATACTAAAATAAAGAATGCCCGGATTTACCGGACATTCTGTTTTATAATAAGGTAAAAGGAAAATGAAGATGCAATCATGAATAAGGCAATCAGTATTAAACTTTCAAAGCTTTTTTCATAAACTCCTCAGTAGAAATGCCGGCGGGTCTGTTGTACCTGTTCAAGGTAAAAAGACAGTTTCCGTCATGAGTTATCCGGTTAGGCTTTTCATAGCAGTTGAGCGCCGCTGTAAAGCCCATGCTTTTTAAAAGCGGTATGCTTTCTTTTGATATATATCCCATAGGATATGTAAAAATTGCAGGAGTTATTCCGGTATTTATTTTTGTCAGCGTCTGCATAAGTCCTATATCATCTATAAAGGCTTTTGCATATTCCTCTTCTGTTTCATAATTAAGCTTAGCGCATCCTTTTCTTGAAGATGCGGAGTGCATATTATATGTGTGGTTGGCAAATTCAATACGGCCGCTTTTGGATGAAGCATTTATATCGTCCCATGTCATATAGGAATACTCCGGAATATGAGGATCATTGGCTCCTAATACTTCCGTATAGTATCCGACAACTGAAATGGTTGCTTTCATGTCATATTTTTCAAGGAGGGGCAAAAGATATGTTATATTGTTGTAAAATCCGTCGTCTGCGGTAATGACCACTGGATTTTCAGGAAGCTCCTTATCGTAGTATACATAATTTATTACATCTTCAATAAATACAGAATTGTATCCGTTATTTTTAAGATATTTAAAATCGTTTTCAACCGTTTGCGGAGATACTACATAATCTCCGTTGTCTGAATCATAAATACTGTGATACATTATTATAGGTAAAGATATGTAATCGGTTTCAAGCGCCCTCCAATGATCGCTGCCCGCAATTGTTATTACCGACGCAGCAATTATCATTACAAGATCACATATAATTATTCTTAGAAAATTTCCGGGTTTGCAGGTTGCATACATAGCTTTCCTCCTATAAAAGTTTTACTTTATTTATATGCTGAAATTTTTAGTGTTATTACGTTATAATTACAGATTCAGGTGAATATAATTCACTATAAATACCAATAGTAAAGGCGGAGGTATAATGCGAAGACGAAGAAGAAGGGTTAGGAGAAAAGCAGCAGCTGTATGTTTATGTACATTGGCTATTCCGGCAGCAGTCAGTGCGGCGCTCAAAACTGTACCGCACATTGCTGAAGCCGCAGAAAAGCTTGGCTCTGTAACCGTTGGACTGGAAAATGAACCTGATAAGTATACAGGTGAAATGGGCTTTAACGCTGATTTTATGGCAGATGACAACGATTGCATTTCTGAAGGCTTTGGCTGGGAAGAAGAGGCAGAGGATGCTGAAGCCGAACAGAATGAAGAGAGAAGCAGTGACCCGGGAGCAAAGCCTTATCCTGATAACTGGACAGAAGACGACGGAAGTATTTACCGCACAACATATGAAAGATACAGCGGTGATAAGTTTTTCGGTCTTGACGGGGGAGGACAGGTGAGAAATGAAACTGATATCTCTAACGGAAAGCTTTTGGAGGAAAGCCGTCTTTTGCCCGAATTTACAATAGAAAAAAATGGAGAACCACAAGTACTCATAATGCACACACATACAACAGAGAGCTTTGAACCGTATGAAAGGGAGCAGTATGATGATACATTTAATTACAGAACGACTGATCCGTCAAAGAACATGGTAATGGTAGGAGACCGAATAGCTGAACAGCTTGAAAAGGGCGGGATTGGGTGTATCCATGACGCAACAATTCATGACTATCCATCCTATAATGGTTCTTATGACAGAAGCGCAGAAACAGTAAAGAGCATTCTTGCAGAATATCCGTCTATTAAGATTGTTCTTGATATACACCGTGACGCAATTGCCTCCGGCGACAGTCTTGTACAGCCTGTTGTTACTGTCGACGGCAAAGATGCGGCGCAGGTAATGATAATCTCAGGATGTGACGACGGTACAATGGATATGCCTAATTATATGCAAAATTTCAGGTTTTCCTCGCTGCTCCAGCAGCAAATGTCATCTGATTACAGCAATTTTACCCGTCCGATATTATTCGATTACAGAAATTATAATCAAAATCTTACAACAGGAAGTATTTTGATTGAGGTAGGAAGTCATGGAAATACTCTTGAACAGGCAGGAAATGCAGGGGAGCTGATTGGAAAATCTCTTGTAAGGGCTCTTGATAAAATAACTGAGGAGTAAAAAATGAAAAAAAGTAAAACAAAAAGAGCCGTTATACTTGCCGTTTTCATATATATCATGATAAACGGTCTTGTATACGGGCTCTTGAAAGCGTATTTAAATTCTCATAATGCTGTAAGCCGTGAACAATGGAAGATGGCTTCAGTGACAAAAAAAGGACAAGCTGCCGAGATCACCGTTCTCGACAGCAGTTTTACAATTGATTTATCAAATGCCGGAGAAGGCGCTTCAGCAGTTTGTATTTATACCGTACTGCCGGACAAGGTACGTGCGGCGGCAAGGGTAATCATGCACTGTGGAAAGTTTGTTCAGCAGGAATTGCAAACGTCTCAGACTGGCGGTTCTTCATTTTATAAAAAGCGTTGAGCTCGCCTTTATAAATAAGTTCAGCTGAATCTACGTGTCTGAAATCTTCCGGAGTCAGCAAGCAGGAAGGCTTGGAAAAATCAAGGTCAACTTCTGACTTTTCAAGAATATGACTTACAAACTGAGAACAGACAAATTTATTTTTTCTGTTATATGCAATATGTAAAAATATAAGTCCCAGACCAATTAAGTTATAAGAATAATATTCACGGTTGTTTTTGAAATGCTCAAGATTTTTAGTAATCAGATTTTTCTGCCGTCCGGAAACTGGTATTTTATATATTTCGCAGGGAATATTGCTGAATTTACCGAAAGTCCCTTCTCCTACAATTTCTTTATTGAAAGTAGCGGGCAGGGGCTTTCCCGGTGTATTACGGCAAAAGCTGTACATTTCCTGCAAGTTAGGATCACATGATATTGAAACGTGATTATATGGCTTTCTTGTAAAAAGCTTTAATATTTTAGAAATATTTGTTCCTGTCTGCGTAACAAGAATATATATATTTTCCTGCAAAAAAATTCCTCCCTTTAAAATCTTTTTGTATAAATATATGCTGATTTTACAAAAAATTGCTGCAAAAATGAATCTGCGCAATATACAACAGCTTTTATAAGGGCAAATTTTATGTAAAATAAAAATTATTTATAATTATATCATAGGTACTTGCAATTTTCAAGAGGTTATGATATAATTTTAATATGTTATATAATGGATTTACGCCTGTAGCTCAGGGGATAGAGCAATGGCCTCCGACGCCATGTGCGATGGTTCGATTCCATTCAGGCGTACCAATTTTGAACTGGACCCAGTTACGGCTCCAGTTTTGTTTTTTAAAAAAGCTGTTTTATACAATACAGCGGAATGGAGATAACAGATGATTACAGTTTCAAATGTAAGTATGCAGTTCGGCGGCTCGACTCTTTTCAAAGATGTCGATTTGAAGTTTACCGGCGGAAACTGTTACGGTATTATAGGCGCTAACGGCGCAGGAAAGTCTACGTTTTTAAAAATACTATGCGGCGATTTGGAGCCTACAACAGGAGAAGTTGCAATACCAAAGGATACACGTCTTTCCGTTTTAAAGCAGGATCACTTTGCGTATGAGGAGTTTACTGTACTTGATACCGTTATTATGGGCAATGCAAGGCTTTATGAAATAATGAAGAAAAAAGATGAGCTTTATGCAAAGGAAGATTTCTCGGAGGAGGACGGAGTACTTGCGTCAGAGCTTGAAGGGGAATTTGCCGAGCTTAACGGGTGGGAGGCTGAATCCGATGCTTCAAAGCTTATTCAGGGACTGGGTCTTTCTGAGGATATACTCTATTCTCTCATGTCATCTCTTTCAGGTAATGAAAAGGTAAAGGTTCTGCTCGCCCAGGCTTTGTTCGGGAATCCGGATATAATTCTTTTGGACGAGCCTACAAACCATCTTGATATTGAAGCCGTAAGATGGCTTGAAGACTTTCTTTCTGAATATTTCGGCACTGTTTTGGTGGTATCCCATGACCGTCACTTCCTGAATAATGTATGCACTCACATTGTAGATATAGACTATACTAAGATTAAGATGTATGTCGGAAATTACGAGTTTTGGTATGAATCAAGCCAGCTTATGCAGAGAATGATAAAACAGCAGAATAAAAAGGCCGAGGAAAAGATTAAAGAACTAAAATCCTTTATCGAAAGATTCTCAGCAAATAAATCTAAATCAAATCAGGCTACATCAAGAAGAAAGCTTCTGGATAAGCTTACCATTGAGGAAATGCCTGCGTCAAGCCGTAAGTATCCTTTTATCGGCTTTGATCCGGACAGAGATCTTGGCAAAGAAATTCTTACAGTAAACGGAATTTCCAAGACAGTTGACGGTGAAAAAATACTGGATAATGTAAGCTTTACTCTCGGAAGAACGGATAAGGTCGCTTTTATAGGCGAAAGTGAACAGGCTATAACCATGCTGTTTAAAATTCTTATGGAAGAGGAAAAGCCCGATGAAGGTACGTTTAAATGGGGAATTTCTACGTCAACCTCATATTTTCCGGTGGATAACAACAAATACTTTGACGGATGCGAAATGTCTATAATAGACTGGATGAGGCAGTACTCAAGCGATGAAACTGATACGTATTTAAGGGGATTTCTCGGACGAATGCTTTTTTCCGGAGATGATGTATATAAAAAGGTCAATGTTCTTTCCGGCGGAGAAAAGGTAAGATGTATGTTTTCAAGAATGATGCTTTACGGTTCTAATGTTCTTGTTCTGGACAGACCTACTAACCATCTGGACCTTGAAAGCATTACTGCGGTAAATAACGGACTTGTAAATTTCAAGGGAGTTGTACTGTTAGCTTCTCATGACCATGAAATTTTGCAGACGGTGGCAAACAGAATTATAGAAATTACTCCTGAGGGCTGTATCGACCGTGCAGGAACTTATGAAGAGTATTTGGAATTTAGAAAAAACAGATAAACGTAAAATTAACTGCCTGAGCCAAGCTCAGGCAGTTTTTATAGTATATTGGTCAGTTTGGGTATTTCGCTTTCGACTATCCATTCAAGAGCGCTTCGGGCATTTTCAAATTCAGCATTCAGCTCATCGTTTTCGTTTTCTATAAGCGGCTTTAATCTGGACATTGAAGTCTGAACGCTTGAAATTTTTTCATTTCTTACAAATATACTTGCAGTTTTCTGGTATTTTTCCCATTTATCATTAAGCTCTTCTGCAAGTATTGCCGATTCAGCCGTTCTTCCGTCTGAATAGATAGACTGAACATTGTTCAGCATATCCAGTATTTCATTAGTTTCATGCTTTATAATGAATATTCCGGATACTCCAAATATTATAATTCCTATAATTATTCCAAGGCTTATTTTAACTCTGCCCATTGGAGGAACTCCTTTTTATTAAATTATAATTTCCAGTGCTGTCTGCGGTAAGAAGATAAATATCCTCGGTGGTTATATGCTTGCGTTCGGTGAGCTCTCTTAGCCATGAGGAGCTAAGACCGGCAGCTTCAAGTCCCTTTTTTACAATCTTGCCGTCTGAGACAATAATTTCCGGAGGATTAATAGACTTATTACTAAAAGACATATCGCCGTTTGTAACGTTTCTGTATTCGTATTTTTGGTAAACGGATACATTTCCGTTTGTTTCAACTACTGCAAATTGTACTTCCTTAATATCAAAAATATTATTCCCTCTCAGCGCCGTCATAAGATCGTCAACTGAAAATCTTAGATCCTTTAAAACCTTTTGATCCACTATTCCGTCTTTGATAATAACCTTTGGGAATCCGGAAACAATATGTCTGAGACGCCTTGATTTAAGCGTTAACCATGACATTATTACTTCAAAGCATACAAGGGAAAGTATTGGGATAATACCCATAACAAGAGGTATATTAAGGTCCTCAAGGGGAAGTGTAGCAATATTTGAAACAAGAATAGTTATAACAAGCTCTGAAGGCTGAAGCTCGCCGATTTGACGTTTGCCCATGAGCCTTATGGAAAAAATAACAATAATGTATAAAATAACTGCTCTGATAAAAACAATACTCATAATTTCAGCCTCCGATTTTATTGTGCGCATTTTATCATTGCATATTCATTTTATTTTTATTTAATTGATACTTTTTTATAAATTTTCAAATCAAATATGACCGTGTTCTCTTTGAAGATTCAGAAATTCTTCCGTCAGCCTTTGTGCGTCGTCGTATGTTTCAAGGCTGTAACACCTTGAACGGAAAAGTGCAGCGCCGTACAGACCTTTCATATACCATGAAGCGTGCTTTCGTGCTTCTTTCATAGCCTGAGCTTCTCCGGAAGCACCTTTCTGCTGAAGTATAAGCCGGATATGGTAAAGCATTTTTTCCATTCTTTCTTCAATAGCAGGGGGGATAAAAGGTATGCCTTTATAAAAGCTGTCAATTTCACGGAATATAAACGGATTTCCGTAAGTAGCACGTCCTATCATCACAAGGTCGCAGTTAGTATTTTCATACATTCTTATGCAGTCGTCAAGGCAGGTAACATCGCCGTTGCCTATAACAGGAACGGAAACGCTTTCTTTTACTTTTTTTATAATATCCCAGTCTGCTTTTCCTGAGTACATCTGATCCTTTGTACGTCCGTGGACAGCTATTGCGTCCGCTCCGGCCTGTTCCATTGCCATGGCAAATTCTACTGCATTAACTGAATCGGAACTCCAGCCTTTTCGTATCTTGACTGTTACCGGAACTCCGGAGGCTCTTTTAGCGGCTTTTACTATTTCAGCGGCTGTTTTTATGTCTTTCATAAGAGCGCTTCCGGAATTGTTATTTACTACCTTTGGAACCGGACACCCCATGTTAATATCCAGTATATCGGGGCTGAAACGCATACAAATTTCCGCCGCTTTTTCTATAAACTCAGGTTCGCCGCCAAAAATCTGAAGCGCCATTGGACGTTCATTTTCGGTTATTCTGCATAACTCCTCTGTCTTATGATCGTTGTAGCAAAGACCTTTTGCAGAAATAAGCTCGCTGACAGTATAGCAGGCTCCTTCCTGACGGCATAGAATCCGGTATGCTCTGTCGGCGACTGACGCCATGGGAGCAAGTGCGGCTGTTTTTTTTATTTTTACGTTTCCGATATTAATAAATTCCATATAGATTACCTCTTTTTTATTTCTCATAATATTTTAGCATAAAATTTATTGAATTGGTAGTACCTTGTCATATAGATTTTTTAATATGTGTTATCGGGCAGTATAAATTTTTAAAAAAGGTAGTGTTTTACTTTAAAATCTGTTATAATAAATAAAGACAACTTTTTAAACAGGAGATAAAAATGAAAATACTTGCAATAGACGGAAACAGCATTCTTAACCGTGCCTATTACGGTATAAGAAAGCTAACGAATAAAAACGGTGTTTATACCAATGCAGTATTCGGGTTTCTTAATATTTATTTTAAAAATATTGAAGAAGTTAATCCGGATGGTGTTGCAGTTGCATTTGATCTGCGTTCACCGACGTTCAGGCATAAGGCTTCTTCTGCGTATAAGGCTAACCGTAAGGGAATGCCGGAAGAACTTGCGCAGCAGCTTCCTCTGATAAAGGATATCCTTCGTTTTATGGGTATTAAAATTATTGAATGCGAAGGCTATGAGGCTGATGACGTTCTCGGAACAATTTCAAAAAAATGTACGGATTCCGGAAACGAATGCGTTATACTTACAGGCGACCGGGACAGCTTGCAGCTTATTAATTCCAGCGTTACGGTCAGACTGGCTGCCACAAAGGAAACGAAGGTATATAATCCGCAGACCTTTAAGGAGGAATATGGGTTTGAGCCGATAAATTTAATTGATCTTAAAGCGCTTATGGGCGACAGCTCCGATAATATTTCAGGAGTACCCGGAATAGGACAGAAAACTGCCGCCGCTCTCATTACAGAATGGAAAACTATAGAGAATCTGTATGATAATCTTGAAAATGCAAATATAACAAAAGGCGTTCGTACAAAACTGGAGAGCGGATTGCAAGCTGCTGAGGAAAGCAAGTGGCTTGCTACCATATGCCTTGAAGCTCCCATAGAGGAAATGCCTGAACAGCTGAAATTCGGGGAAATGCAGACTGAATCTTTAAGAGAGATTCTTACTGAACTGGAGCTTTTTAAGATTCTGAAAAGATTTGAACTTGAACCGGCTGAAGAAAAGATTCAAGAAACTGTAACCCTGCAAACCGATACAGCAGTCATAGAAGAAGACTTAAGTACAGATGTTTTAAATGAGCTTTTGAAAAGAGAACAAATATACTATACCTTTGAGCAGGGAAATTTAAAAATTTCAGGCGGGACAGACAGCGGAGTATGCAGAATATATAAGACAGATAATACGGATCTTATAAAAAAAATGTTCTCCTCAAAAACGCCTAAATATACATTTGGAGCTAAGTCCCAGTATAGATTTGCATATGAAAACGGCAGTGATTTGGTTAATATTTCTTTTGACGGTGAAATAGCCGCTTATTTGCTTGACCCTTCCGCATCGGAATATAATGTGGAAAAACTTTGCTTTAAATACAAGATTCCCTATCTTCAGCATGAAACCAGCGGAGAAACTGCAAGTCTTGAAGCTTTATGCGGATATATGAAAAAAGAAATTGAATCTCAGGGAATGCATGAGCTTATGTATGAAATAGAACAGCCCCTTATTGAAGTTCTTGCGTCTATGGAATTTGAGGGTGTTGGAATAGATTCTGAGGGAGTACGGCATTTCGGAGAAGAATTGAAACAAAGTATCGACAGAATACAAAGTGAAATTTACAGCATATGCGGTAAAGAATTTAATATCAGCTCTCCTAAGCAGCTTGGAGATATTCTTTTTGAACTGGGACTTCCGCTGAAAAAGAAAACTAAAACCGGATTTTCAACTAATGCCGAAGTACTTGAGGGACTGAGGGATAAGCATCCTGTAATTGATCTTGTTCTGTATTACAGACAGCTTACAAAGCTTAACTCCACTTATGTTGACGGACTCCTTAAAACCATTGGTTCTGACGGCAGGATTCATTCAAGATTTAAGCAAACTGAAACAAGGACAGGAAGAATATCTTCTACCGAGCCGAATATGCAGAATATTCCTGTAAGAACTGATCTGGGACGTGAAATGAGAAAGTTTTTTGTTGCCCAGAACGGGAAAATACTTCTTGACGCCGATTACAGTCAGATTGAACTGAGAATTGTGGCTCATATCTGCGGTGATGAAACTATGATCAGCGGTTTTGAAAGCGGAGCAGATATTCACACTTCTACTGCGGCTCAGGTTTTCGGGCTTCCGCCTGAAATGATAACTCCTGAAATGAGGAGCGCTGCTAAGGCTGTTAACTTTGGAATTATATATGGAATCGGTGCATTTTCACTTTCAAAGGATATAAACGTCAGCGTTAATGAGGCTAAAAAATATATTGAGGATTATCTGCATAATTTCCCTAAGGTCGAGAAATTCATGAACGATACTATTGACTTTGCAGTGAAAAACGGATTCGTTACTACCATGTTCGGCAGAAAACGATATATACCGGAGCTTTCCGCTTCAAATAAAAATATGCAGGCAGCCGGAAGAAGAATTGCTATGAATACTCCGGTACAGGGAAGCGCCGCCGATATAATTAAAATAGCTATGGTGAGAGTTTACAATAGGCTTAAATGCGAGGTCCCAAATGCAAGACTGATACTTCAGGTACACGATGAACTGATCGTTGAATGTGAAAAGAAAGACGCAGATAAAGCTTCAAGGATACTCTCAGAGGAAATGGTCAATGCCAGCAGACTCAGTGTGCCTCTTATAGCAGATGTGAACATGGGGGAAAGCTGGTATGACGCAAAAGGCTGATGTTTTTCCTGTTTCAAAGGATATGATTCATGATATATACTGTATAGCAGAAAAGTGCTTTTCTGATCCATGGTCTGAATCGCTTTTTGAATCGGCTTTTGAGCACCCTGATTCTTGTTTTTTTGGTGTGCAGGTTAACGATACGCTTGCAGGTTATATTGTCGTTCAGAAAATGGGAGATGTAATGAGTGTGGATGATATTGCAGTGCTTCCGGATTTCAGACGATTGGGTATTGCAAAACAGCTTATTGAAAAGGTACACGAAAAGTTTTCCGGATATGATTTTATCTTGGAAGTCAGAGAGAGTAATCTGGCGGCTGTTTCACTGTATATAAAACAGGGATATAAACAAGTGGGATACAGAAAGCGTTATTATTCAAATCCCGTTGAAGGGGCATTGCTAATGACACGGTATAATAAATAAGTTTTGGAGGATTTAAAATTATGATAAGGCATATTGTTATGTTTAAATTTATGAATAATGCAGACGGTAAAACAGCAATGGAAAATGCTGCTGAAGCAAAGGCTCGTGCTATGTCGCTGAAAGAACAGATTTCTGAAATAAAAAATCTTGAAGTGCAGCTTAATAGCAAGTCGGCTGATAGTTCAAATTATGAGTTTGCTCTTATCTGCGATTTTGAGAGCATTGAAGACTTAAATTCTTACCAGGTGAATCCGGCACATATAGATTTCGGCAATTTTATAAAACCCCTTAGAGAGGCAAGAGCCTGCATTGATTTTGAATTTTAAGCAGAACGGAGTTTGTTTTTATAATGTATATTTTAGGAATTGAAAGTTCCTGTGACGAAACAGCGGCGTCAGTATCAGAAAACGGTACAAAAATTATTTCGTCAGTTATTTCATCTCAGGTTGATGAGCATAAAAAATACGGAGGCGTTGTACCTGAAATTGCGTCCAGAAGACATTGTGAGAATATACTTGGAGTGACTAAAGCCGCTCTTGAACAGGCTGAACTGACAATGTCTGATATTGACGCAGTGGCTGTCACCTATGCGCCCGGACTTATCGGAGCCCTTCTTGTTGGAGTGAACTTTGCAAAGGGACTCTGTATGGCGTCAGGTAAACCTCTTGTGCCTGTTCACCATATAGCCGGGCATATAGCCGCAAATTATATCGTACACGAAGACTTAAAGCCTCCTTATCTATGTCTTGTAGCCAGCGGGGGGCACTCACATATCGTGGAGGTTCTTGACTATACCAGGTTCAGGGTGGCGGGAAGAACAAGGGACGATGCGGCAGGAGAATGCTTTGACAAATGCGCAAGAGCAATGGGATTTCCTTATCCGGGAGGCGTTCATATTGATAAGGCGGCTTGTTCCGGCGACTCCGAAAAATATATACTGCCTCATCCAAAGGTAACAGGAAGCGAATTTGATTTCAGTTTTTCCGGACTGAAAACCTTTGTTATAAACCTACTGCATAACTCAGCTCAAAAGGGAATAGAAATAAACAAAAATGATCTCAGCGCAGGTATTCAAAAAACTATATCCGAAATCCTTTGCGAAAAGACAATATCTGCCGCAAGGAAACTGGGGTATAATACCATTGCAGTTGCAGGAGGAGTATCCGCAAACAGCGGTGTTAGATCAGCCTTTGAAAAGGCTTGTGCTCAAAATAATATGAAGCTTTATCTTCCTGCCCGTGAGCTTTGCGGTGATAACGGTGCAATGATTGCTTGTCAGGGCTTTTTTAATTATCTTGCGGGACATAGAGGAGATGAAAGTCTCAACGCCGCCGCCACTTTATCCCTTGAGGAAATATAGAAAAAAAGCCTAATTTATACGTTATTCATTTAATTCTGAATAACATATAAAGTTTTCGAGCCATGTACAATTGTGTTTTGTGAAAAAACAATGAAAATTGTTATTAATTTCACAATATGGGAAAATTCTATTGACATCAGACTGAAAAAATATTATAATAGATTATAAAGTGAATAGTGGAACAAGGTTTCATGATTCAGTTATTTATGTGCATATTACAAACATGTGCAATTACATTTAAGGAGGAAAATACAATGTCACTGACTAAAAACCCCAATGTTTTAAAATGGGTTGACGAGGTAGTAGCTCTTACAAAACCTGATCAGGTAGTCTGGATTGACGGAAGTAAAGAGCAGCTTGAAGCTCTTAAGAAAGAAGCTATCTCAACAGGAGAAATGCAGGAACTTAACCAGGAAAAGCTTCCGGGTTGTCTGTATCACAGAACTCTTCCTAACGATGTTGCCAGAGTTGAAGACAGAACCTTTATCTGCTCCAAAAGAAAGGAAGATGCAGGTCCGACAAACAACTGGTGCGATCCTCAGGAAATGTATGCAAAGCTTACACCTATGTACGACGGTGTTATGAAGGGAAGAACAATGTATGTTATTCCTTATTCAATGGGACCTATCGGTTCTCCTCTTGCTAAGGTAGGCGTTGAAGTTACAGATTCTATCTATGTTGTTCTCAACATGGACATTATGACAAGAATGGGCAAGCAGGCTTTTGAAAACCTCGGCGATACATCTAACGATTTCGTTCGCTGCCTGCACTCAAAGGCTGATGTAGATCCTGAAAAGAGATACATCGTTCAGTTCCCGGAAGACAATGCAATCTGGTCTATCAATTCTGCTTACGGCGGTAACGTTCTTCTCGGCAAAAAGTGTTTCGCACTCAGAATCGCTTCCTATCAGGGTAAGAATGAAGGCTGGATGGCTGAGCATATGCTTATCCTCGGCGTTAAGAAGCCTGACGGCGAAGTTAAATATATTACAGCTGCTTTCCCATCTGCTTGCGGAAAGACAAACCTTGCTATGCTTATTCCGCCGGAAGGCTATAAGAAGGACGGCTATGAAGTATTTACAGTAGGTGACGATATCGCTTGGATGAAGCAGGGCGAAGACGGCAGACTTTATGCTATCAATCCAGAAAACGGATTCTTCGGCGTTGCTCCTGGTACAAATGCTAAGTCCAACTACAATGCACTTGCTTCTACTATGAAGAATACTATCTTCACAAACGTTGCTATCAACGATGATGATAATACAGTTTGGTGGGAAGGTCTTGACAAGAATCCTCCTGAAAATGCAACTGAATGGAAGGGCGCTAAGGTAAACGGCAAGGAATATACTGCTGAAGGCAATAAGCTTGCACATCCAAACTCAAGATTTACTGCTCCGGCTATTAACTGCCCATGCATTTCACCTGAGTTCAATAATCCGGAGGGCGTTCCGATTTCCGCTATTATCTTCGGCGGCAGACGTGCTTCTACAACTCCGCTTGTATATCAGTCATTTGACTGGACACACGGAACTTATATCGGTTCAGCTGTTTCTTCTGAAACAACAGCAGCGGCTACCGGCGCTGTCGGCGTTCTTCGTCATGATCCAATGGCTATGAAGCCGTTTATCGGTTACAATGTAGGCGATTACTGGGCACACTGGCTCGCAATGGGCGAAAAGCTCGGCGATAAGGCTCCGAAGATATTCAATGTTAACTGGTTCAAGCAGGACGAAAACGGCAACTTTATCTGGCCTGGTTTCGGCGACAATATGAGAGTTCTCGACTGGATCATCAAGAGATGTGAAGGAACAATTGAAGCTGATGAAACTGCTATCGGTTACCTTCCTAAGAAGGGCGATATTAATGTTGAAGGCATTGAAGATGAGGTTACTCCTGAAATTATGGATAAGCTTCTTGCAGTTGACAAGGATCTCTGGATCAAGGAAATTGCAGAAATGCGCAGATACTACAAGGAAGATATTGCTGATAAGGGCGGTAATGTTCCGGCAGCTCTCGAAGCTCAGCTTGACGCTCTCGAAGCAAGACTTAACAAGTAATTTAATTACACTTAAATAAAAAAAGTAGGTTTTAAACCTACTTTTTTTATTTATATAATACTTTTTAAAGCCTCCGGTATCTGAGTAATGGAATCAACAATTATATCAGCGTTTCTCAGTTCATCACGGCTTCCATATCCGTAAGCACAGCCAATTGATTTTAGATTATGTTTTTCAGCTATCTGTAAATCAAGGTATCTGTCGCCTATAACGATAAAATCACCGTCATAGTTATTTCTTATGGTTTCAAAAATCTCATACTTTGGTTTCATATTAAAATCGTCAGTGCAGTAGAATCCGGAAAAGAAACGGTCAAGCTTCATTGCTTTTTTATGCTCTTCCATATAATCATGCATACAATTGCTGAGAAAAATCATCCTGTATCCTTGCTCAGATAAAGTTTTTAGGGTTTCTTCTGTTCCGTCATAAAGTGACGCACGTCCTGTTCTGATGTCTGCAAGCATTGCATCACTTATTATTTTACTGCATTTTAGCATTTCATTGTCTGCAAGCTCAGGCATAAATTTTTCCCACATATCCTTAACCGACAGACCCAGATAGGCGGAAACTTCTTCGTCACTGTAATTTTTATATTCTGCAAGACCTGATTCAGTCAGATATTTATATCCAACACGAAATGCCGGAACATAAATTTTAGCACAGTTGTGGAGAGTTCCGTCATAATCAAAAATAAGATTTATCATGATTCAATTTCCCTTATAAGATTAACCATTTCAATTGCACCTAAAGCACAGTCATATCCCTTATTGCCTGCCTTTGTACCTGCACGTTCGATGGCCTGTTCAATATTTTCAGTTGTGATTACGCCGAACATAACCGGAATATCTGAGTTCAGGGAAACATTTGCAATACCCTTAGAAACTTCACTGCAAACGTAGTCATAATGAGTAGTTGAGCCTCTGATAACAGCTCCCAGACATATGATAGCGTCATACTTACCGCTTTTAGCCATTTTTGAAGCTATAAGCGGTATTTCAAATGCTCCCGGAACCCATGCAACTTCAATATCATCATTTTTTACATTATGCCTTTCAAGACCGTCGATTGCTCCGCTGAGAAGCTTGGAGGTAATAAATTCATTGAATCTTGCAGCTACAATGCCGATTTTAATATTTTCCGATACAACTTTTCCTTCATAAGTTTTCATTTTAATTTGCTCCTTTTATCAATAATTTAAAATATGTCCCATTTTATTTTGCTTAGTCTTCAGGTAAAATTCATCATATTCTGTTGCTTCCATCTGAATGGGTACTCTTTTCTTAATTTCAAGTCCGAAGTCTGAAAGACCTTCTATTTTCAGTGGATTATTAGTAAGCAGATTCATGGATTTTACACCTAAATCACGCAATATCTGAGCTCCTATGTAGTATTCTCTCAAATCCTCGTCAAAGCCAAGAGCGAGATTAGCTTCACAGGTATCAAGTCCTTTATCCTGAAGCTCATATGCCTTTAATTTATTAATAAGACCGATACCTCTGCCTTCCTGGCGCAGATAAAGGAGAATACCTCTTCCTTGTTTTTCTATTTGAGTCATAGCAGCAGCAAACTGCTGTCCGCAGTCGCACCTTATTGAGCCAAATGCATCGCCGGTTAGGCATTCGGAGTGAACACGGCATAGTATATCTTCACCGTTTCCGATTTCACCTTTAACAAGGGCAACATGGTGCTCTCCGTTAAGCTTGTTAACGTAACCGTATGCCTTGAAGTTTCCGTATTTAGTAGGCATTTTTGTTACTGCTGCCTGTTCCACGAGCTTGTCATTTACTTTTCTGTATTGCTGCAATGCTTTAATAGTAATGAATTTTAAATTAAATTTCTGAGCCATTTCTATTAATTCCGGAGTTCTCATCATTGTGCCGTCGTCACGCATGATCTCACAGCAAAGACCGCATTCCTTAAGCCCTGCAAGCTTCATAAGATCAACGGTAGCTTCTGTATGACCGTTTCTCTCAAGTACGCCGTTTTTCTTTGCAAGCAGTGGAAACATATGTCCAGGTCGTCTGAAATCTTCTGGTTTTGCATCTTCGGAAACACATTTCATTGCTGTTACAGAGCGTTCAGCGGCAGATATACCGGTTGTAGTGCTGACATGGTCAATTGAAACGGTAAACGCAGTTTCGTGATTATCAGTATTACAGTCCACCATTTGGGGAAGCTTCAGTTTTTTTATGTACGCCTCACTCATAGGCATACAGATAAGACCCTTAGCGTGCATTGCCATAAAATTTACATTTTCAGTAGTAGCAAATTCAGCAGCACAAATAAGGTCACCTTCATTTTCCCTGTTGTCATCATCAGTTACAAGGATAAGCTTTCCACAGCGCAGGTCTTCAAGAGCTTCTTCTATTTTGCTGTATTCAAACATTTTTATTTCCTCCTTTAGAATCCATATTTGGCAAGAAAACCGGCGGTTATTCCGCTTTGTCTATTTTCTTCAGGTTTATTTGATAAAAGCTGTTCAACATACTTTCCGATCATATCGTTTTCAAGATTAACGATACTTCCTTCCTTTTTTTCTGACAGAACAGTTTCTTTTATAGTGTGTGGTATTATTGAAACTTTAAAGCTTTCTGAGTCAGTCTCCGTAACAGTAAGGCTGATTCCGTCAATGGCGACAGAACCTTTTTCTATGATATATTTTGTTATTTTGGGAGACGCAGTTATCCTATAAATAACAGCGTTTCCGTCTTTTTTTATATCTGATATTATACCTGTTCCGTCTACATGACCGGCGACAATGTGACCGCCGAATCTGCCGTTTGCAGCCATAGCTCTTTCCAGATTTACGTGACTGCCTGATTTAAGTTGAGCAAGCGAACTCCTGGAAAAGGTTTCATTCATCACATCGGCTTTAAATGTATTGCCCTTTATTTCAGAAGCTGTAAGGCAAACTCCGTTGACCGCAACACTGTCACCAAGCTTCAGATCTTCAAATATTTTATTGGCGCTTATGATAATATGGGCCTCAGCAGAACTTTTAGTAACTGAAAGAACAGTACCCATTTCTTCAATTATACCGGTAAACATTTATTTTACCCTCCATTCGAGCAATATATCATCATCAATAATGGTTATTTCCGGCTGTGAGAGCATAAATGCTTCAGATGGAACTGTTACTCCTGTACCCTCAACCGGAGTTTTAGAAGATTCGCCCCCGAATATTTTAGGAGCTATATAGGCTTGAATCTTGTTTACAATTCCGGCTTTAAGAGCGCTGTAATTGAGCGTTCCGCCGCCTTCTAAAAGAATACTGTCAATATTCATTGCTCCCAATTTTTTCATAAGGTCATTAAGATCGATATGTCCGTTTTTTTCAGATGTATATATAATTTGAACTCCCTTTTTTCTGAAAAGATCTGCATTTTCTGTACCCTCAAGGCAAGCGGCAATTGTTGGTATTTCATTTGCAGTTTTAATTATATTGCAGTCAATGGGTATTCTCAATTTACTGTCGCATATAATCCTTATGGGATTGTGGCCGTTTTCTATCCGGCAGCTTAGCATTGGATCATCTTTTAGTATAGTACCTGCACCAACCATTATACCTGTATGCTTCATTCGATTAAAGTGTACATGATTTCTTGCTTTTTCACCGGTTATCCATTTGGATTTTCCGGTATGACAAGCAATTTTTCCATCAGCTGTCATAGCATATTTCATGGTAACAAAAGGTGTGCGGTGTGTAATATAGTGAAAGAATATTTCATTAAGCTTATCACATTCTTCTTTTAAAACATTGGTTTCCACTTCGATACCATGGCTTTTCAGAACTTCAACGCCTTTGCCTGCAACGAGAGGATTAGGATCATCTGAACCTATATAAACCTTTTTTATGCCGCTGTTAATAATTGCCTCAGTACACGGCGGAGTTTTTCCGTAATGACAGCATGGTTCAAGGGTTACATAAATTTCTGCCCCCTGCAAGCCTTCGCTGCATTTATTAATAGCATTTCGTTCAGCATGAAATTCACCGTATTTATGGTGATAATCACTGCTTATTATTTTACCGTTTTTTACAATAACAGCGCCTACAAGCGGATTCGGACTGACAAATCCAATGCCCTTTTTGGCTTCTTCAACAGCAAGTTTCATATAATCAGATTTGGTCATGCTAAGCCTCCGTATAAATAAAAAATCCCGACGCCGAATGCATCAGGACCAATAATCAACCTAAACCGTATGCAAAAGCATAACAGCAGGTTTAAAAAGCATTATTGTATCTTCTTTCATCCAGACTTTACTGTCGGTACCGGAATTACACCGGATCATGCCTTATGGCTCGCGGACTTTACCGCCGGTAGGGAAATTAACCCTGCCCTGAAGATTAAATTTTATTAATTTGATTATATCATGTTTTTTTTTCTTTGTCAACAGTTATAATAATTATTGTTAAAAGTTATGGACAAACTGTAAAATATGTGGTATAATATGAGCAATAACAACTTAAAGAAAGGAAATATGATATGCTTCATGAGAAATCCTGCGGAGCAATAGTTTATCGCAAATTTCACGGTAATACAGAAATTTTGCTGATAAAACACGTTAACAGCGGTCACTGGTCCTTTCCAAAAGGACATGTGGAAGGAAATGAAACTGAGCTTGAAACAGCTCGAAGAGAAATCAAGGAAGAAACCGGTTTAGAGGTTATCTTGGATTCTTCTTTCAGAGAAACGGTTTCATATTCTCCGAAAAAGGATACACAGAAAGTCGTTGTTTATTTTCTTGCCAAAGCCAGAAACTTTGACTTTACGCCTCAGATAGAGGAAATTGCCGATATTAAATGGGTGGATATCGGATATGCTTATAATATATTGACTTATGAAAATGATAAGGTTATTGTTAATAAGGCAAAAAGCGCTATAAAAGAGAGAGTCTGAATTTTTTATATTTTAAAACAAAAAAAGACTAAGATTAATCTTAGTCTTTTATTATTTTAATTGCTTTCGGCCGAAGGGGAATTGTCATCTTCTGTATCAAGCTTTTCCTTTACCATAGCGTATAAGATAGAAACTATTGGAACGCCGACGATCATTCCCAATACGCCGCCGAGTCCTCCGCCAACGGTAATAGCTGCAAGAACCCACAATGCAGGCAGACCGACGGAATTTCCTACTACCTTAGGATAAATAAGATTTGAATCTATCTGCTGAATTACGATGACAAAAACAACAAACCAAATTGCATGAATAGGATTTACAATCAGCAGCAGAAGTACGCACGGAACTGTACCCAAAATAGGACCAGCAATCGGTATCATATTAGTTATGCCGATAATAACGCTTATTAGCGGAGCATATTCAAACCGCAGTATAGTCATTCCGAAGAAACACAGTATTCCAAGGATAACAGCTTCAGTAAGCTGACCGGATATAAAATTGGAAAAGGTATCGTATGCCATGGTCATAACCTTTTCAAATTTTCTATATTTTTCTTCCTTAAGCAATGACTTGCTTATTGTTCTTGCGTGCCTTTTAAGATTAGTTTTATCCATAAGGATATAAACGGAAAAGACGCAGCCCAAAACTATATCAACTATAATGCTGATTATGCTGGAAGTGATATTAAGGGTTTTGGATATAACGGTTGGGATATAATCGGACAGTGATGAAAGCTTTGTATTAAGCTGTTCTATAAATGCGTCAAGGTCTATTTTTGAGCCTATAAGCTCATTTAATCTGAATTTGTTTGAGTTAAAAATTCTGGTTAGGTTTTCTGCATAATTGTTTATATTATCCTTAAACAACACGAAGCTGTTTGAGATCTGAGGAACGATAAAACAAATTATACCAGCAAGTATCGCAATAGTGATCAAATATGTTGTCAGGCATGCACACACAAAAGGCGCCTTGCCGGAAGACATTTTTATATGTTTCCTGTTTCTTTTGGAAGAAGAAATATTTTTTATACTGGCAAAAAGCTTTCTAAACCTTATATGGAAAAAGTTAACAGGTCTGTTAAGGGCAAAAGCTATTACACAGCCTAAAATAATGGGGCGTAAAATGTTCAGGATTTTAGAAATAATTGAAAAAAAGCCTTCATACCTCAGGATTACAAATGCGATAATGATTAATACCGCTCCGCTGTAAACAATTGTTTTTGCTAAGCGGTTATTTTGGAATGAGAATTTTTTGTTCATGAACACCTCGCATATAATGTTTTTTATCTGATATTATTCCCTTATTTTACGGTTTTAATTCTCATGGAAATGTCAAAGCATTTTACAGAATGAGTAAGTGCGCCGAGAGAAATTATATCAACGCCGGTAAGTGCTGTTTCTCTTAAATTTTCCAAAGTAATGTTTCCGGAGGCTTCTAAAAGAGCACGTCCTGCGGTGATCTCGACAGCTTTTTTCATATCGTCCGGCGTCATATTGTCAAGCATAATGACTTCACACTTGTTATCGAGCGCCTCTTGAAGTTCTTCAAAATTGCGGACTTCAACTTCCGTTTTTACCATATGACCGCATTTTTCTCTGAGTGCGGTAACAGCGCCTGTAATTGAACCGTAAGCGTCTATATGATTATCCTTAAGCATTGCTCCGTCAGAAAGATTAAAACGGTGATTTCTGCCTCCGCCCATTGTCACGGCATATTTCTGGAGCGCTCTCAGTCCCGGCAGAGTTTTTCTTGTATCAGTAATCTTGGCATTTGTTCCTTCAGCGAGCTTAACGCATTTATTTGTTGCGGTAGCAATGCCGGACATATGCTGAAGAATATTAAGAGCTGTTCTTTCACCCTTTAAAAGTGTTTTAGTACTGCCGCTGAGATTAGCTATAATATCACCTTTTTTTACGTATGAACCGTCCTTTATCAGTATTTCGCCTGATACATTTCCGCCGGCAAGTTCGAAAACTCTCATAGCAATATCAATTCCGCAAAGAACGCCGTCGTCTTTAGCAATAAAATATGCACTGCTAAGGTGTCCGTCAGGAATCAGATTATCAGTTGTCACGTCAATATAGTTTATGTCCTCAGACAGGGCCGTATTAATAATATTGTCTGTATAAATTTGATTAAGCATAAAATTTATAATCCTTTCAAATAACTTCTTTAAGAATAAGATAAGCGACAGTAGCAAGGGATTTTGCTTCTATGTAATCAGGATTTACAATATAGTTTCCTGATGTAAGTTCATTTTTGATTTGCTTTACACGCTCAAAGCCTTCAACAGCCGCCTTTTTATCCGGAATAACAAAGTAGCTGCTTTGCATGATATGGCGTATTTCAGTGCGGAATCCATGAGGAATTGTAACAGCGCTGCTGTCGTGTTCAAAACTGCATTCTTCAAAATCAGCGTTGACGGAAGCTGCTTTTTCAGCTATATTAAGAGCCGCACGCTTTGAAAAAACAAGCGCTTCAAGAAGAGAATTGCTGGCAAGCCTATTGCTTCCGTGCACTCCGGTGTGAGCGCATTCTCCGGCAGCATAAAGCCCCTCTATTTTAGTGCGTGAGAAGCTGTCTACATTAATGCCGCCCATTAAATAGTGCTGGCAGGGGAATACTGGAATTTTATCCTTTGTCATATCAAAGCCCTGTTTAAGCAGATTTTCATATATCATGGGGAATCTTTTTCTTATAAATTCAGGGGATTCCCTTGAAATATCAAGATAAAATTCGGTAGAATCCAGCTTTCTGCTTTCAAGTATAATAGAGTGTGAAACAACATCTCTGGGAGCAAGTTCAAGACGGTCGTCATAATTATGCATGAACCTTTCACCGTTTTTGTTTAGAAGATATGCACCTTCTCCTCTGACGGATTCAGAAACAAGAAAACATTCCCTTGTTTTAACATTATTAAAAGCAGTTGGATGAAACTGGACAAGGCTGAGATTTTTAATATCGGCTCCTATTTCATATGCCATTGTGATTCCGTCACCGGTAGCAATAGCAGAGTTTGTAGTATATTCGTAAACTCGTCCGATTCCGCCGGTTGCAAGGATCATGAAGTGACTGTTGTATGATGTATATTTACCGTCATTCCATGCGTCGCAAGAAAAGCCGGTTGATGTTTTTTTCAAACCGCATAAATAGGTATTTTCAAGAATATCGACATTGGACATTGACAGAACCTTGTCCAGAAGTCTTGAAACAATTTCAGCGCCTGTTGCGTCCTTATGATGAAAAATTCTATGACGGCAGTGACCGCCCTCAAGTGTGCGGTGAAGTTCTCCGTTATCATCTCTGTCAAAATCGACTCCGATATTTATAAGGGAATCAATGGCGTCAGCCGCTTCGGAAACAAGTATATGTACGGCTTCGGTGTTGTTTTTGAAGCCTCCTGCAATCATAGTATCGTTCTGGTGCAGCTGGATGTTATCGTCCGGAGAATTATAGACCCCTGCAATTCCGCCCTGAGCAAGAGCTGAGTTGCAAAGCTTCAGTTCACGCTTGGAAATCAGCAGAACCTTAAGCTCCGGCGGAATATTTATTGCGGAATACAAGCCGGCCGCACCGCTTCCGACAATAATAACATCGTAATTTTTAGCCATAAATAATCACTAGCCTTTTCTTAATTTTTTAACATGCAAGATATTATACTTATTCCATTATATCATTAATATAATTTTATGTCACTATGTATTTTAACTAAATTTTCACATTTTTCATACAATTTTCGTAAAAAATTATCTTATCAGCGGCGTTGACTTTTTAAAATATGTAGTGCATAATAATATAAGTACTTAAATTTAAGGAGGAAAAAATGCTGCGAATAAAAAAGACATTACTCATTTTTGTAACTGCTGCTTTAATAGCAGCGTCCGGATGCAGCGACGGCAAAAGCGAACAAAGCTCGGCTGTATCTGTAAACGGAGTTAATTCTCAGGTCTATTCAGAGGAGAATACCGTGGTGTCTTCTGATTCATCGGAGGCTTTAAAGCTTGATATTAAGCTTGAACTGAATAATACTTGGGAAACAAACGGTAAAAAGTCCTGTGAATATAAGGGAACAATTACTAATAATCAGGGTACACCGGTATCAAAATGGCAGGCGGAAATAGATGTTCCGGACGGCACAGAGCTATCCGGCGGATGGGGCGGCTCTTTAACCTGTGAAGGCGGAAAAATTATCATTGTTCCCGAGGAATACAACAGTACAATTGAAGCCGGCGGTATTATGGAATTTGGCATACAGATAACAGGAACCGGTGAACTTGACGTAAATGCTGCAATTTGTACTGCTTTTACAGGGGCGTCAGCTGATAATTCTCAGGGACAGCAGGCTGGAAATTCAGGGGGTGAACCTGTTGAAAATACAGGAGCAAAGGATGTTCCCCCTGCCACAACAGATGATTGGCTGTCTGTGAAAGGGAACAAAATAATAGATTCTTCCGGTAAGGAAGTTTGGCTGACCGGCTGTAACTGGTTTGGATATAATACCGGTACCAACTGCTTTGACGGACTTTGGGCATGTGATCTTAATTCATCTCTTGCAAGTATAGCAGACCATGGTTTTAATCTTCTGAGAATACCGGTTTCTACGGAACTTGTAAACAACTGGGAAGACGGAGTATATCCGGACGCTAACTATAATAATGCAACTAATTCATATCTTGAAGGCATGAACAGCCTTGAAATATTTGATTATGTAATAGGGCAGTGCAGGGCCAACGGAATCAAGATCATGATCGACATTCATTGTGCTGTGACAGATTCTATGGGACATATGAAGCCATTATGGACTGACGGCAGTATTACCGAACAGGATTATCTTGACGGACTTGCATGGTTGGCTGAGCGTTACAGCAAGGACGATACAATCATTGCGTATGATTTGAAAAACGAACCTCACGGAAAACACAACGAAAAACCAAGAGCAAAATGGAACAATTCCAAGGACTCTGACAACTGGAAGTATATTGCCGAAAAGGCGGCAGATTCAGTACTTAGCAAGAATCCTAATGTACTTGTAATGGTTGAGGGCATTGAAATTTATCCTGTTGATGTAAAGAAAAACGGAGATTTCCGCTCTGAAAATGAAGACGATTATCATTTTAACTGGTGGGGAGGAAATCTCAGAGGTGTTGCCGATAATCCGGTGGATTTAGGAAAGTATCAAAATAAACTGGTTTACTCGCCTCATGATTATGGTCCGGCAGTTTATGAACAGCCCTGGTTTGAGGGGGGATATACTTTTGAATCTCTCTATGAGGACTGCTGGTATGACAACTGGTTTTATATCCATGATCAAAATATTGCTCCGCTTTTGATTGGAGAATGGGGCGGTTATATGACTGAACCCAATGTTACATGGATGACATATCTGCGTAAGTTGATTAAGGAAAATCAGATAAATCATACATTCTGGTGCTTTAACGCAAATTCAGGGGATACAGGCGGTCTTGTAAAGGATGACTTTATGACATGGGATACGGAAAAGTATGAGTTTGTGAAAGAAGTACTATGGCAGAAAAATGATAAGTTTGTAGGACTTGACCACGAAATACCACTTGGTAAAAACGGAATCACACTCAGTGATTATTAATATAAAAATACAAAACAAAAAGCTCCCGGAAAGGGAGCTTTTTGCCATGATATAGGGATTATTGGGGATTTTAAGTTAACGCTGGGGTAAACGTTAAACTTTATACTCATTACTGAGTATGGTTATATTATATCCATAAAATGTGAAATTCATGTGAAATTACTTTGAAAGAAACTTGAAACAATTTCATTTTTCTTTTTTGGTATACCTTTTCTCCTTAGTACGGACAATATCGGTTATTTCAAACCAGAAAGTAGAACCTTGTCCTATTACGCTTGAGATTCCGAAATCGTAGGAATGCTTTTTCAATATAGCCTTTACAATTGAAAGACCAAGTCCTGTTCCTACCACTTCACGCTTATGATTTTCAGAACGGTAGTATTTATCAAAGATTAGATTAATATCCTCCTGAGTGATTCCAGGACCGGTATCAGAAACTTCAATTCTTATTGATTTGGGCTTGTTTATCTGACGGACATATACAGCCTTATCTTCTCCGGTATAATTGATTGCATTATTTATAAGGTTATAGATTACTTGCTGAATTTTTATAATATCACATTTTACGGTCCGGTCACTGTCTGAAGTAAAGTGAATATTATAGCCGGATTTTTTAGAAATTCCGTCGTACCTTGCAATTATATCCTTCATAAGCTCGGTAATACTAAATTCACTGTAATTAAGATTTTGTTTTCCGGCTTCAAGCTTGGAAAGGTCAAGTATATCGTTGACTAAAAGAGCGAGTCTGTCAGTTTCTTCGATAATTATATCCAGATGTTCATTTCTTTTCTTAGGATTGTTTCCTGATATATCTCTAATCATTTCGGCATATGCCTTGAGCATGGTTAACGGTGTACGTATGTCATGAGAAACATTTGCTATTAGGTCTTTCTGCATGGAATCCACTCTTGAAATTTCCTGACTTGCATAAGTTAATGTGCTTGCAAGCTGCTGAATTTCCAGATAACCCTGACCTTCAAATTTTATATCATAGTGGCCGGCTACAAGCTGTTCTGCTGATTTGGTTATGCGTGTTATTGGTTCAGATATTCTTCTGGACATGAAGAATGCAATGGTAATACCTATAACTATAAGAAAAAATGTAATAGTAATAAGCTGGCGTTTAATAATTGAAGCTGTTGAACCGATGGGAACCAGGGGAGTATTGATAATTAAATAACCGTTAGGATTGGAGGGAGAACCTATATAGGATACAAGAATCAGGGTATTGCTGCTTATAGTGGAGTTATATTCTTTATAATAAACGGCGGTTTTTCCTGACGCTTTAAGCGTTTCTATAAATTCTGATTTTCTGGAGTTGGGACCATGTATAAGGCAGGTCTTTCCAAGTGCGTCTTTGCTGTAAAGGGTACGGTTATACTTGTCTGATACTTCAATGCACATATCGTTTTTCAGTGTGGTTTCAGTAAGCATATTGCTGTAATTTTCTTCCTTGCCATATGCATAGATAATGTCGATAGCAGCACGTTTAACATCTGTGATCTTCATTCCTTCATAGAAGTTTTCAAGGAAAACTATCTGAAAGAACCATAGCAGCAAAAAAACTACGGCGGTAAAAAAGAGAAAGTATTCCCAGATTTTAAGTTTCAGGCTTATTTCCGGTTTAGTCCTGGCTGTATTCAAATTTATATCCCATTCCTCTCAGCGTTACAATAAACTTTCTATAATCTCCGAGGCTGTTTCGGAGCATTTTTATATGTGTATCCACTGTTCTGTCATCACCAAAGAAATCGTAACCCCATACTTCTTCAAGGAGCTTGTCCCTTGTCAGCGCAAGATTTTTGTTTTTTACAAGATAGAAAAGAAGATCGTATTCCTTTGGGGTCATGGAAGCTTTTTTACCGTCCACATAAACTTCTCTTCCTGCAAGATCAATTTCCAGACCGTCAAAAACTAATCTTTCCGGAAGAACATTTTCTTGTGAGGAATTTCTCTTTATCACTGCCTTGATTCTTGCCATAAGCTCTTTTGGAGAAAATGGTTTTACAACATAGTCGTCTATGCCTATTTCGAAACCGAAAAGCTTGTCATATTCTTCGCCTCGTGCTGAGAGCATGATAACGGGAATGTCCTTGCTTTTTTTCAGTTCCTTGCAGGTCGAAAAGCCGTCAAGCTTTGGCATCATAATATCCATTACTATCAAATCATAATCGTTGTTTTTAACCTTTTCAATAGCTGCCATGCCGTTTTCAGCTTCGTCCACTTCATAGCCTTCAAATTCAGCGTATTCTCTTACTACACGCCGTATATTCATTTCGTCGTCAACTACAAGTATTTTATACATAAAAACATCCCCTTTACATTATTTATGAAATATTATAATATAAAAATGTGAATATTATGTGAAAAGTAAAAAATAATTTTGTACGAAATGTTCTTTTTGTTGACATTTTCAATAAAAATTGGTATACTAATATTATATGGTTAATAAGTTTTAAACAAATTTAATTATGCCAGATTGGTTTAAGGAGGATAAAATGAAAAAAAGAATCGGTATTCTGACAAGCGGAGGCGACTGTCCTGGTCTTAATGCGACAATCAGAGGCGTTGCTAAAGCGTGTTATGAAAGAATCGGTGAAGATAATGTTGAAATAGTCGGAATTTCCAACGGTTACTACGGTCTTATAAATAATCTCTGCCGTGATATGTCTCCGGACGAATTTTCAGGCATTCTCACAAGAGGCGGCACTATATTAGGCACAAAGCGTCAGCCATTTAAGATGATGACTGTTATCGGAGAGGATAATGTAGATAAAGTTAAAAATATGAAGGAAACCTATAAAAAGCAGAAGCTTGACTGTCTTCTTACATTGGGAGGAAACGGTACACATAAAACTTCAAAGCTGTTGGCTGACGAAGGGCTTAATGTTATAGGACTTCCTAAAACTATTGATAATGATATATACGGAACTGACGTTACATTCGGATTCCATACGGCGGTGGATATAGCAACTGACGCTATCGACCGTCTTCATACAACAGCAAACAGCCATTCCCGTATTCTTTTATGTGAAATTATGGGAAATAAGGCAGGATGGCTTACTTTAAATGCCGGAATTGCCGGCGGAGCTGATATAATTCTTATTCCGGAAATTCCTTATGATATCGACAAGGTCTGCGAGTCCATATTAAAGAGAAGCGCAAACGGTAAGAATTTCTCAATTGTTGCAGTTGCAGAAGGCGCTTTTGATCTGAATGAAGCAAAGCTTAAGAAAAAGGAAAGAGCTAAAAAACGTGCTGAAGCCGGAATGACTACTGCTACAAACAGAATAGCCGCTCAGATTCAGTCTAAAACAGGTCTTGAAGCAAGAGTTTGCGTTCCAGGTCATATGCTTAGAGGCGGAAGCCCAAGCGCTTATGACAGAATCCTTGCAACTCAGTTCGGCGTTCATGCAGCAAAGCTGATTTCTCAGGAAAAGTACGGCAGAACAGTAGCAAAATCAGGCGGAAAAATTACTGCCAATAAGCTTGACGACGTTGCAGGAAAAACTAAGTTTGTTGATCCGGAAAATCAGCTTGTTTCAACGGCAAGAAATCTTGGGATTTCTTTCGGAGATTAAATTAAAAAATGTGGATACGTCAAAGACATATCCACATACATAAAAGGAGTAATATAATGGTTGATAATATTATTGAAGAAATAAAAAAAGGTCTTAACGGAGATAAATACCATGATGTGAAGTATCTTCAGCACCAGGCAGACGTATATAAAAATCACGAAAATGCAGGGGAAATTCTTAGAATACTTAGTGAAATGACATTTGACCTTGTTCCGGAAGAACAGAAGGAAATCCTCAGAAAAACAATGTTTATCAAGGGAATGAGACTTGACGAAGCTTTCAGCAAAGCAAACGATTTTGTTAAAGAAAAGAAGATCGATAAGGCTGCTGAACTTTTGAGCGAGATTGAAAAACACGCTGACGAATACTTTAGCGATACTGAAGAAAAACTGCTGCTTTCTCTCAGAAATCCGCTTGATGAATACATCTATATGCAGATTTTCAAGCCTGAGAAAAAGCATGACCGTACACCTTTTGATTTTTCACATTACCTTTCAGCTTACGGTTATCTCCTTGTTGAGATGCGTCAGTATGACGAGGCAGAAAAGGTTCTGAAAAAGGCGATAAAATATAATCCTGTTAATGTTGAACCAAGATTTGAACTTGCAGAAACATATAAGGTTCAGATGTCACCGGACAAGCTTATTGAATGCATAAAGGAAACACTTAAAATCGCCAGAACACCTTATGAAATTGCAAGATGTTACTGCGACCTTGGGTATTACTGCGTTGAAATAAAGGATTATGATTCTGCTGTATGCTTCTATTATGAAAGTCTGATTTATGCTCCAAATGACGCAATAACAGGGGAGCTTCATCATATAATGTCCATTACAAAGAAGAAAATTGTTCCTCCGTTAAGAGAAGAGGTTTTGGCGGCATTTAAAAAGTATGATGTCGTTAACGGACCGAATCCGGAGGTTTATAATGTAGCTTATTCCCTTGCTCAGTACTGTATTGACAAGAATGCCGGACCGGAAGAGATTCTTTACTATCTGCGTATAACATATGATCTTACTCATAATCCTGAGGTAAAGGAACTGTTGGATAAATATGAAGAAATGGCAAAAAATCTGAAAAACGAATAATAATTATTTAAGAAGCTGTTCACGCATAAATGTGAGCAGCTTTTTTTCACGTCTTGAAACCTGAACCTGCGTCATGTTTAAATTTTTTGCAGTTACCGATTGTGTAAGTCCCTGGAAGTAACGCATTATAATTAGCTGACGATCTTTTTCGTCGAGCAGCTCCATTATCTGTCTGAGCGCAAGAATATCACCGATTTCTGTATCAGGCGCTGGTACAGATATGTCGATTTGTTTTCCGTCTTCTTCAGAGTTATCTGTAAGTGAAACAGGAGGAAGGCTGACGGAAAGGGCTTCTGCTATTTGGCATTCGTCTGTTTCCATCCGTTCGGAAAGCTCCTTTATAGTAGGCTCCCTTCCGAGAATTTTAGAAAGTTCATCTCTTGCCTTAACTGTTTTCAGAGATAGTTCTTTAAGGCTCCTGCTGACCTTGACTGATCCTCCGTCACGAAAAAGCCTTTTGATTTCTCCGAGTATTACAGGAACGGCGTATGTTGAGAATTTTACTCCTCTGTCGCAGTCAAATGCCTCTGTTGCTTTCAGCAGGCCTATACAGCCGGCTGAGTAAAGATCATCGTATTCTATGCCTCTTCCTCTGAATCGGTTTGCACATAATCTTACAAGTCCGAGATGTTCCTCGGCTGACGGTTTATTCATTGTTTCCGCCAAGCTTTTTTCTCATTGTAACGACTGTCCCTTTTCCGACAGTGCTTTTTACTTTGAGATTATCCATAAAGCTTTCCATTACTGCGAATCCAAGACCTGCTCGTTCTTCACACGGCGCCGTAGTAAAAAGAGGTTCCATTGCCCTGCTTATATCGGGTATACCGCAGCCTCTGTCCTTAACTCTTATGTAAATTTCGTTGCCCTCAAGGATTCTTGCTGTAATTTCTATAACTCCTTCGGTTTCCCGGTATGCATGTACAATGCAGTTTGTGACAGCTTCTGAGACGGCTGTTCTTATATCAGCTATATCTTCTATCTGAGGATCAAGAAGCGCTGCAAAGGCACATACGGCTGTTCTGCCGAACCCCTCGTTCTCTGATTTGCTTTTAAAGCTTATTTTCATTTCATTTAATGTCTTCATTTTTTGTTCTCCTGACTGTTCTGAATTGATGCAAGTCTGTCTATTCCTGAAATTTTCATGACTTTTTTTATCTGGACGGAAGGATTTCTTACGGTTACTTTTCCTCCTATTTCCTTCATGAGCTTATATCTTCCCATGACAAGACCGATTCCGGAACTGTCCATGAATCCTACGTCTGAAAAATCAAGTATAAGCTCCTTTGGCTGTTCCTCTCTTACGGTAAAATCTATTTCAAGCCGCAGTCCTTTAGCATTGTGGTGATCTATTTCCCCCGAAAGCATGGCTGTTGTTCGGTTTTCTTCGTTAATAAGCTTTACAGGCATTGCTTATTCCTCCTTTTTTATTTATATTATAATTTTAGTACAGATTGCTTGTCTTTTTTTGCAGAAATTAGTCAGGTAAAAAGATATTTTTTATATAAATTAGTATTATCCATTGTATACATCTGGATTGATTGTATAATATTTACAAATACTAAGCTTGCGATGCTTTTTTATTATGCATTATGCAGAAATGCAGAAAAACTGTTGACATTACGGAAATTATATGATATTATATAACCATACCAAACAGATAATTGAAAAACAGAGTGATTTTGATAATTTATTTGTAATGGTGTACAATCGAATATTGGGCAAACTTACTGAAAGGTAAGGACGCAAAGCTAAGGGTCTAACCCATGAAAATCATGGTATGGCAGCCGGTTGCTAACACTTGTTAACGACATTTGTTATTTTGTTATGCTACCGGCGTCTTGAATAAAGATGTCGGTTTTTTGTTTTATAAGCATAATTAAATAGCACGGCAGTAAAAGAAGGAGTGTTATTTATGTTTAAGAAGTCAGTGTTTAAGAAAATTGTTTCAGTGGTATCTTCAGCAATTATGATGTGTTCAGCTTTCTCAGCTGTTCCGGCAGAAGCGGTATCTTATGATTACCATACGCTTAAGTATTCAGCCGGCGACGTTGAAGGCGTTGTGGGAACAAGGGAAGTTTCATTCGAAAGAATGAGCTATGTTTCATTTGACGTAGCAGATTCCAAAAGATTCTCAAGAAAGGGATATACACTTTCATCTTGGTATGTTCCTCTGACCGGTGAAACAATAAACACTGGCTCTATGTACACTATGCCTGACAGTGATATTACTTTTATCGCTAACTGGACTTCAGAAGTATATAAAATTACTTTTGCAGGTAAATACGGTGTAACAGCCAATAACGAAAAGAATGTTTATATGAACGCTGAATGCGGTTCAGAAATGATTCTTCCTGAAAACGAATTTATATACAAAGGATATAAATTCGCAGGCTGGAAATACAATAATGTAACATATCAACCAGGCGATTCATTTATAGTTCCTGCCCTTATTACCGGCGAAAAGATTGTTTTTTCCGCAGTATGGAAAAGATCATACGCAACAGTTACAACAGCAGTAACAACAACACCAGCTCCGACTACTACAACTACTGTTACAACACAAGCAACTACAACAGAAACAACAACTCAGACTACAACAGAAACAACATCAACTACTGCAGCAACTTCTGAAACAACAGCAGCTACTACACTTGAAACAACAACAGTTACAACAACAGACGTAACTACTACAGACATTACAACTTCTGAAACAACTGAAACTACAACTGAAGAAACAGTTACAGAAATAACTACTGACTTTGAAGAAATCGAAACAACTACAGAAACTGAAACAACAGTAACAATTCCTGAAACAACAACTACTACAACTACCATGACAACAGCAACATTTGCAGCTTTAAATGACTCTCAGTTTACAAAAACCATAAATGTTGAAGCTTGCGGCGTAAACGGCAATGCTATTGAATTGAATGCATCTGATCTTATCTCAGCAAATCAGATCGTTGAAAGCATTGAAGTAACTCTTGAATCAGATAACAGCTTCGGTTTATACGGCGTATCCTTTGGCTTCTCTCTCTCTGACAATACATGGTACCAGGAAAATTTAGAAAACTATACTGACTCAAACGAAATAACAGTTCCTCTTGCAATTAATGAAGCAAATCAGAATCTTATTACTCCTGACGGAAAAATAAGCATTGGCTGTACAGCAGAAAATGAAGCTTTTACAGTAAAGAGCATCAAGGTTAATTACAGAATGGATAAGGGCGACTACAACAACGACGGCGTATCAGACAACGCAGACGTTCAGATCCTGAAAGACTTCATGGTTGGCATTAATGATAACGGTCTTGACATTACAACTGTTAACGGAGATATCAATAATGACGGTGTTGTAAATGTGTTTGACTACATCTTCCTTTCAAGAATGATCAACAGCTGAGCTGTAAAAAATGAATAATAAAATCAAAAACCGCAGACTTTAAAGTCTGCGGTAATTTTTTTATAAATTAAACATTAAATCTAAAAAGAACAATATCGCCGTCCTGCATAACGTATTCTTTTCCTTCAAGGCGAACAAGACCTTTTTCCTTTGCCGCCGCCATTGATCCGCACTCCATAAGGTCATTAAAGCTTACGATTTCAGCACGGATGAATCCCTTTTCAAAGTCTGTATGAATTTTACCCGCCGCCTGAGGAGCCTTTGTGCCTTTTGTAATAGTCCATGCTCTTACTTCCGGCTGTCCTGCGGTAAGGTAAGAAATCAGCCCCAAAAGTGAATATCCTTCTCGGATTATTCGATTTAAACCTGATTCCTTAAGTCCCATTTCACTGAGGAACATAGCCTTGTCTTCAGCGTCCATATCTGAAATTTCGGCTTCAATCTGAGCGCAGATAGGAAGAACTGCTGAATGTTCCTCTTCGGCTATTGACTTTACAGTATTGTAATTTTCGTTTGTTTCAATATTGTTGATAAAGTCATCTTCACATAAATTTGCAGCATATATTATTGGTTTAGCAGAAAGCAGGGGGGTGGACTTAATTGCTTCCCTTTCATCTTCGGTAAAATCGAAGGCTCTTGCAGATTTACCAGCTTCAAGGTGAGCCTTAAGTCTTTCAAGAAAATCCACTTCAATAAGATACTTTTTATCACCCTTAGCAAGCTTTTTGGTTCTGTCTATTCTTCTTTCTACCATTTCAATATCAGAGAAGATAAGTTCAAGATTTATGGTTTCAATATCCCTTGCAGGATTAATTTCGCCGTCAACATGAATTATGTCCATATCTTCAAAGCACCGCACAACGTGAACGATAGCGTCAACTTCCCTAATATCTCCGAGAAATTTGTTGCCGAGGCCTTCACCCTTTGATGCGCCTTTAACAAGTCCGGCAATATCAACAAATTCAAGTGTTGCAGGAGTAAACTTGTCAGGATTATACATTTTAGCAAGAGCGTCCAGCCTTTCGTCGGGAACAGAAACAATACCGATATTTTTTTCAATTGTGCAGAAAGGATAGTTTGCAGATTCTGCTCCTGCGTTTGTAAGTGCGTTAAAAAGCGTACTTTTTCCCACGTTTGGGAGTCCGACCATACCTAATTTCATTTTTAATACCTCTTTTATTTGAATTTAATTGTTTTTTCAAGATTATTGCTAATATCATCGTATCCAGCCCCGTAATCTGATAAAATCAGGCATACTCCTTTGTTTTTATCAGGGCAGTTTATCATGAGAATAGTTTGATGTATTTCAAGCTCTCCCATTGAAATTCTGTATTTAATTTTATGAGCGTTATACTTATCAACATTAAAGCTGTCAAATGATAAAACATTAAAGTCGTCAAAGGATTCAAATGATTTTGCAAACAAAAGTTCTACATCCTGCTGTGTATAAGCTTTAAAGTTGTTCTCGTCATCTGCTTCATCAGAAACTGTTATAATAATACTGCCGCCGCCGTCTGCTGAAAATTCAGCCTGATTGCCAGTGATTTCATGAGATATACTGTTATCGTCTGTTACATAACTCCAGCCTTCTGGAGCGCTGAATTCAAATCCGCTGTTGAAAGCAAAGGGTTTTCCTGCATTTTCATCTACCGGAGCAGAGGGAGCTTTTGTATCAGTAAATTTTATTGAATTAATCGAATTATCACAAAGTTCTTCAAGTGAACCGGAATAATCAGTATATGTAAAGGTGTAGCAGTATGGCGCAGACGTATCATTATTACGGTTTACTATAATCTGGATTTGAGAAAACTGACTGCCGTTTTCGTTTTTGCCGTCTATTTCTAACCGGTATGCATCAAAGCCGTCAATTTTGACAGCTTCAAAGGCTGTAATTTCAATGGTTGTTGACATTCCCATATATTCATATAGGTCTTGATACTCTTTCTGAAATTTTTCCTTGGTACGTGAACGCCATTCTTCGTCTGTCATTGCATCATCAATTACAATATTCAGGTTATCTCCTGATTCACCTTCAAACATGGCATATTCATCTTCATAGGCGGCAACAGTATCTGAAATTACAGAACCGTCCTTTTTGTTAAGGGATTCAGGAATTATGACAGAATATCCGTATACTGGATTTTCTGCTTTAATTCCCAAAATAGCTGGTTCAGTTTCTGCTTCAGTAGCAGGCTCGGTAGATTCTTCGGTAACAGATTCGGTTGATTCCGCTGCTGAGTTTGATTGAGATGACTGGTTTGAAGAATCATTTTTTTTATCGCATGAGGAAAACATCATTGCTGTCATTGCAGCAAGTACGATAGAGAATATTTTAAAGCGTTTCATTAAGGCTCCATTCTGCCGTCATAGAGTGACGGACTTTTAAGTATATAAATTAAGTTTACAAGGATTTATCTGTACTTTTAATAATGCTGATTAATTTTATTCATCAAAATAATCAGTCCTTTAATTATACCACTTTATCTGTCTTTAAGTCAATAATCTGATGAATAAAGACAAAATTTAAGCATGTATTAATTTAAACGTATTGTATAAATAAGTTTAAAAGTATTCGTCAATATGCACAAAAGAAATATAAGTCAAAATTACCAGTATTTTTTTTATTAGGGGGGCGTATTTGTTGAAAATCAATTGTAAAAGTGGCATTTGAAAAGTTTTCGCAGATAAAAATAATGATATAAACAAAAAAATGACTTTTTAGCGGTGAAAAAAATCTACATTTACGCAATTGACTTATAATTTTAAATGTGATATAAATTAATTATGATAAACGAAATCAGAGAAATTAACATAAGATAAGAAACTTTGTGGGAGGATTACTTATGACGTATGAAGAAATATTAAAGAAAGTTGAAGAAGCGTTCGGTTCCGCTGATGTAAGCAATTATGAGGATCACCTTGCTCTTCAGATCAATATTGTCGGAGAAGGCGCTGGAATCTTCTATACAGAAATTAACCAAGGCAAGCTTTATATTGCTCCTTTTGATTATAAGGACAATAATGCGGTTCTCATTGCTAATGGAAGCGATATTATTGATATTTTCAGCGGAAAAATTACAGAAGCTGAGGCTCTTGCATCCGGTAAGCTTACTGTTGAAGGAGATCTGGCAAAGGCTCTTTCAATTCAGCCATATATCAGCGTAAAGCCGGCAAAGACAACAAGAAAAAGAGCCGCTTCCAAAAAGACAGCAGCTAAAGCAGAGGCAGAGGTAACTCTTTCTGAAACAGTAAAGAAAAGCTGCAGAACTAAAACTGCTGAGAAGGCAGTAAAAACAGCAAAAACTGCTACAAAAGCAGCAGCTAAATCAGTAGCAAAGGCAGTTAAGGAAACATCCGCAAAAACTGCAAAGAAAGCTAAAACAGAGAACCGCAAGGGTTAATATGCTTTATTTTTACAGGCGCAGTTTTGATAAGGATAAAACTTTGTCTGAGCATAATAAAATTTTGAGACAGACTGTTTATGATTTATTGTATAATACAGTCATGAAGCAAAAGCAGCTTAATGACTGCAGTGAGCTTCAGTTTAAATATAATAAATACGGAAAGCCTTATTTCCGTTTATATCCCGATGTATTTTTTAATATCAGTCATTGCCGTGAAATGGCAGTGTGTTCTATTGATGATGTTGAAAATGGAGTGGATATTGAACTGATTAGAAATTATCCGGTAAGAGTTCCTGAAAAAGCCTTTTCAGAGAGAGAAAAAGAAATGCTGGCGCAAAGCAGCAGAGCGGACAGTATGTTTTTCCGGATCTGGACTTTGAAAGAAAGTTATGTAAAGGCTCTTGGTATAGGAATTTCTTATCCTTTGAATACAGCAGAATTTCTTATTGAAAATGACTGCATAAGTTCATTTGTGAGCGGTGATTATCACTTTAAACAGATATTGATAGGTGAAAGTCATGTCTGCTCACTGTGCCTGAAAGGTGCAGGTAGGAATTCTGTAATAAGGCTGAAAAATGAAAATGAGTTTTTCTGCTTAGACTTATAGTGATATTTCCTTAGGGTTTTTATAAGCCCTAATATTCGGCAATCAGTGCCGAGGATCCCCCTCTCTTATGCACCGTTTTTTAACGGTGCTTTTTTTATATAAATTATAATTTTCTATAAAAAAGAACCGGAAAAGAGTATTCTTTTCCGGTTCTATGAAATATAGTATAAACTATTTAGTAAGCTTTACCCCAGTAAACCATATGTTTAGCAGGCTTTCCGCAGCAAGCGCACTTATCAGAGATTTGCTCCTGTTCAAAAGGAATACAGCGTGAGCCTACGCCGGTTTTTTCCTTAATTTCATCTTCACAAGCTTCATCTCCGCACCACATTGCCTTAACAAAGCCATCTCCGTTTTCTTCCAGAGCTTTTATAATTTCTTCAATGCTTTGGCAGGTATATGTTTTATTTTTACGGTTTTCAAGAGCCTTGTTATAAATTCCGTCATGAACCTCCTGAAGTTTTTCAGATACAGCTTCAGAAAAAGCTTCAAGCATATTTTCGAGTGAAACAACTGTTTTTTCTCTGTTATGACGTGTTACTATAACGCACTGATTATTTTCAATATCCTTAGGACCGATTTCCACTCTTACCGGAACGCCTTTCATTTCATATTCAGCAAACTTCCAGCCCGGAGAATTATCACTGTCGTCAAGCTTAACACGGATTCCCTTAGAGCGAAGCTTTTCACATAGTTCAGCGGCTTTTTCTACAACACCGCCCTTGTGCATTGCAATCGGAACAATCACAACCTGTATCGGAGCTACTGCAGGCGGAAGAACAAGGCCGTTATCGTCTCCGTGAGTCATAATAATTGCGCCTATAAGGCGTGTTGTTACGCCCCAGCTGGTCTGGTGAGGATAAACCTTTTTGTTTTCCTTGTCTGTATATTCAATGTCAAAGGCACGTGCAAATCCGTCGCCGAAATAGTGCGAGGTACCTGCCTGGAGAGCTTTTCCGTCGTGCATAAGGGCTTCAATTGCGTATGTAGATTCAGCGCCTGCAAACTTATCGCTTTCAGTTTTTTTGCCCTTTACAACAGGCATGGCAAGAGAATTTTCACAGAAATCCACATAGACGTTAAGCATACGTTCTGTTTCCTCAATAGCCTCCTGAGCGGTTGCATGAATTGTGTGTCCTTCCTGCCATAAAAATTCTCTTGATCTCAGGAACGGACGAGTTGTTTTTTCCCATCTTACAACGCTAACCCACTGATTATAAAGTTTTGGCAGGTCACGGTATGAGTGTATAATATTTGAGTAGTGCTCACAGAAGAGAGTTTCTGATGTAGGACGTACACAGAGCCTGTCTTCAAGCTTTTCACTGCCGCCGTGTGTTACCCAGGCAACCTCCGGCGCAAAGCCTTCAACGTGATCCTTTTCTTTCTGAAGAAGGCTTTCCGGAATAAACATAGGCATACAAACGTTTTCATGACCGGTATCCTTAAACATTTTATCAAGGATTTTCTGAATGTTTTCCCATATCGCATAGCCGTAAGGGCGAATAACCATGCAGCCCTTTACGCTTGTATATTCAATAAGCTCTGCTTTTTTACATATATCGGTATACCACTTAGCAAAATCCTCATTCATAGGAGTAATTGCTTCGACCATTTTTGAATTATTTTTCGCCATTTTCCATTTCTCCAGTATCATTATTTTTTTCTTGTTCGGGCAGATCATAAATGCTTTTTACTTTATAAGGTCCATCGTCATATTTTTCAGATTTGGACTTAAAAAGCTTTGCCGCAATTTTATCAACTTTAGTCGCTATCTTAGGAGTCAGCAAAGCTAAAATAAATATAAGAAGTAAAATTCCCAAAAAAATAAATAGGAATTTAATAAGGGAAGTAACTGGAATGCTCATGCTGTTTTAACTCCTTTTTTATGCAATAAATATATTATATCATATTTTCAACAAATTTCAAGTATGAAATATAATAAAATCCCTCTTTTATTAAAGAGGGATTTGTTAATTTTATTTCATGCGCTTTTTAAATTTTTTCTTCTGATTAAGATTGAGAGAAATAGTAAAAATTTTATCTGACATAAACAATCTTACTGCAAAGAACATACAAACAACAAAAAGAACTGCCTGATAACCAAGACCAATCCAGAACAAATTCATTCTTCCGAACATTATGTTATTGATAGCGCTGAATGTATGAGTAAACGGAATAGCGTTTACAAGAATTCTTGGAAGCGGTGAAAGCATATTTACATCATAAACCAATGAAATGAGGTAAGGAATCATTGCAAGAACCATGATAGGCATCAGGACTGTCTGAGCCGATTTGGAATCGTTTACAAGCGCTCCCAGTATAAGGGATATTGCAAGGCATATCATAATAGTAAGGAACATCTGCATTCCTACCAGAGCATATTCTCCTAAGCCGATTTTAAGTCCGAGAGCTGAGAGTATTTCGCTGACAGAACCGGTTTCGCTTCCTGAACCGGAATTGCCTAAAATTGAACTCATATATCCATAGAATCCTATCATATAAACAGCGGCGTTAATCAAAGCCACAATTGCAGCTGCAAGCATTTTTGCTCCGAGAACAGAAACTCTTGATACCGGAACAGATAACAGCGTTTCGAGAGTTTTATCAATCTTTTCAGTCGAGATAGCTGATATAATCATCTGTGAAGTAAACATTACAAGGATAAATACAACTATAGGTATTATCATTCCTTGTGATGTAGTTAGGCTTTTAAGAGTTTCAGCGCTGATGTTTTCCCATTTATCGTCTACTACGGTAAACTCATTAATATTGACTGGTGAATCAACAACGGAAATTTCCTTTTCTGAAAAACCCTTTTGGGACATTATGTAATTCTTAGTGAAATTCTGAATCAATTCAACGCCGTCTTTTGAGTGGTCGCTAAGGGAAGAAAGTGCTGAATTAGATGACATACGGCTGACAATCTCAATAGAACCAATATTGCCCTTGACAGTTACTTCTTCTGTAAAACCTTCAGGAATGATAATAAGATTGTCCTTATCAATTTGATTTAGGAGTTCAGCTTTGTCTGTATTATTCTGCTCGAATATATTTACTTTATAGCCGGAATCCTTAATATGCTGAATTAACTGAGAAGTATAATCAGTTTTATCCTGATCGCTTATGCTTATTTCACCTGAATCAGATGACAGAGCGCTGTCAGTGGCGCTTGACATAATCTTACCTACTGCCATCAAAAGAACGACAGTCAAAGCAAGACCGGTAATCATCTGGGCGTTAATAAGTTCTCTGAGCTCCTTTTTAAGCAGATTTAGAAACTTCATTATTCTTCACCACCATTTCAAAAACTTCTTCAAGATTATCTGCATTATATTTCTCTTTAAGATCATTTATTTTACCTATTTCAAGCAATCTGCCGCCGGCTATAATACCTACTCTGTCAGAAACATATTCGATTTCAAGCATATTATGGGAGGAGAGCAGAAAAGCAGTCCCTTCGCTTTTAGCCATTTCTTTTATGGTTTTTCTGATGTCCAGAGCATTAATAACGTCAAGACCGCTTGTAGGTTCATCAAGAATAGCAAGCTTAGGTTTTGTCATTACGGCTCTTGCAAGGAGCAGTTTTCTTATCATACCTCTGCTGTAGCTTCCGATTTTTTCATCCAGACGTTCCTTAAGACCGCATATTTTTTCTGCCCTTGCGGTAAATTCAGCAATTTCCGATTTACTTTGAGCGAACATTCCCGCCATAAAATTAAGATAGCTCTTTCCGGTCATATTTTTATATGCACCGGCTTCATCAGGCAGATAGGTGATACACTGTCTTACCTTTTCTGATTCATCGATAATGCTGTAACCGTTTACTACGGCGTCTCCTGACGTTGGTTTTATCAATGTTGAGATCATGCGTATTGTTGTGGTTTTTCCTGCCCCGTTTGGACCTATCAGAGCAAAGATTTCTCCTGCGTCTATTGAAAAGTTGATCTTATTAGCAGCAAGTACTTTAGTGTACTGCTTGCACAGATCCTTAACTTCTAAAATAGGCATAGTTTTTCCTCCTTATTTCTTTTATTCTATTATTATACCACTTTGACAGTTTCATGTCAACGGTTTACCGACAATAATCATGTCTGAAAAATGCTATTATTTTTATATAAAATAATAAAGGAAGTATTATTATGAATATATCACAGGCAGTATCAGTAAGAATAGTAGATTTATGCAGGGAACGCAATATAACAATTAATAAGCTGTGTACTATTTCCGGAGTAACTCAGTCAACAGTTAATGACATTGTTAATCATAGGGCAAGAAATATTGGAATTGTCACGATAAAAAAGCTTTGTGACGGACTTGATATTACCATAACCGATTTTTTTGATACCGATTATTTCAAGGGACTTGAACAGGAAATTTATTGACAGCCTTACATCAAAAAACCATACGGAAATTCCGTATGGTTTGTTTTTTATTCTTCAGTTGTTATATCAGTTGATGAAGCGGAATCAGAAACCGGATTTACAGTATCATCGGTTTTATTTTCCTGGAAAACACTTTCTTCCAATTCGCCTTTCATAAGCTTTTCAAAATCATCACTGTCTATCTTTTCATATTTCATAAGATATTTAGCAAGAAGATGAAGCTGATCCATATGCTCTTCAAGAATATCCTTTGATTTTTCATAGCCCTCTTCAATGATTTCACGCATTTCTGCATCAATTTCTGCGGCAACATTTTCAGAATAATTTCTTGAGCTGTTAAAATCACGTCCAAGGAATACTTCGCTCTGATCGTTACCGTAAACCATAGGTCCGAGCTTATCGCTGAAACCGTATTTTGTAACCATGTTTCTTGCGATTGCAGTAGCACGCTCAATATCGTTAGAAGCGCCTGTTGAAATATCATCGAGTATAAGTTTTTCTGCAACACGTCCGCCAAGGAGTGTGATAATATTCTCACGCATTTCGGTTTTGCTTACATAAGATTTATCATGTTCAGGAAGTGACATAGTAAATCCGCCTGCCATGCCTCTTGGAATAATAGAAACCTGATGAACCTTATCCTGTGACGGACAGTAATATGTGCATACTGCATGACCTGCCTCATGATAAGATGTAAGTCTTTTTTCCCGTTCGGTAACAACTCTTGACTTTTTCTCCGGACCTGCAACTACCTTAATAGTTGCTTCTTCAATATCAATTTTTGTGATAGCTTTTCTGTTTGCTCTTGCAGCAAGAAGCGAGGCTTCATTTACAAGGTTTTCAAGGTCTGCGCCGGTAAAGCCTACTGTTGTTTTAGCAATGGTAGAGAGATTTACGTCAGGTCCTAAAGGCTTGTTTTTTGTGTGAACCTTAAGTATCTCTTCTCTGCCTTTTATATCAGGATAGTTAACAACGATCTGTCTGTCAAAGCGTCCTGGTCTAAGGAGCGCCGGATCAAGAATATCACGTCTGTTGGTTGCTGCGATAACAATTATGCTTTCATTTCCGGTAAAGCCGTCCATTTCAACGAGAAGCTGGTTGAGAGTTTGTTCACGTTCATCATGACCGCCGCCGAGACCAGTTCCTCTCTGACGTCCTACGGCGTCAATTTCGTCAATAAAAATTATTGCCGGAGCATTCTTTTTAGCCTGTTCAAAGAGATCTCTTACTCTTGAAGCGCCTACGCCCACGAACATTTCCACGAAGTCAGAACCTGAAATAGGGAAGAAGGGGCATCCTGCTTCACCTGCGACAGCTTTTGCAAGAAGAGTTTTACCTGTTCCCGGAGGACCTAAAAGGAGTACGCCCTTTGGGATTCTTGCGCCGATTTCAGAATATTTTTTAGGATTCTTAAGGAAGTCAACTATTTCTTCCATTTCATGCTTTTCCTCGTCAGCGCCGGCAACGTCATCAAAGGTTACACGTTTTCCCTGACGATTTTGATTTTTTATGTTAGCCTTTCCGAAAGAAGAATATTTTCCTCCTCCGCCTGCCTGCTTCATTACAAAAAGGAAAAGAAGTATGCCCATACCAAGCATGAGGACTGTTGGAATTATAGATATAATCCAAGAATTATCCTTTATCTTAAAATAGTCCTGTGACAAAGGTTCGTTTGGATTCTTGGCATTATATTTTTGGCGGTAATCTTCTGTATCCTCTAAAAATATCTGTACGTTTGGAACCTTATAGGTTTGTTTTTTATCATTGTCCTTCAGTGTGTAGATGAGTTCTCCTGTACCGAGGTCAAATGTATATGATGTAACCTGATATTTATCAAAATAGCTGATAACCTCGGAATATTTTGTATCCTTACTCGGCTGGGTAAGCTTTGGGAAAATCACAACAACTGCAATTATCAATGCAGCTGCAATTGCAATATAAGCTGCAACTCCCTTGTTATTTCTGTTAGGTGTCAATAAATTCACTCCATTCTGATTCTATGTATGCAGAACAATTTCAGTTCGGCAATGTTAAGCTTTAATACTATTATAACTTGAAATAGTTATAAAGTCAATTTAACAATGAATAATATCTTCAAATTTTCACTTTTCTTTCTGTTTTATATCTTCTATACTGAAAGATAAAATCATTTTTGTTTTATCTGTAACCTTTACTCTGTCAGAAATTCCGATTCCTTCTGCAAAAATAAGTCCTTCTTCATCTTCGATAAAATGAAGATAGGGTCTTTCATAGGCGGGAATTTTTTCATTTATCAGCTTTTTAACAGATGAGTTAAAGCTTCTGCCGGCAAGCATGATTTTATCCCCGAACCTGCGGTTTCTCAAAATCATTTTACCTTTGATTTTATCAAAGTCCAACAGAACATTTCCGGAATCATTTTTATATACAATAAATTTTTTCTTTTCCGGAAAAAGGATATTTACTCCCATTTTAAGGGGAACAGAGAGTTCCTCGTATTTATTTTCACTCCGGCTTATGAACAGAACATCCTTTTTGCAGATTAAAAAAGTTTTAGCAGAAACATTTATTTTTCCTTCATTGTAAATAATATTTTCAATGGCATTAATTCTTTGGCTGTTTACTGAAATATTTTCTCTTTTCAGAAATTTCATAATACAGCGTTTTACAATTACGGAATCATATTTGCTGAGTCCGATAAGCTTATCTTCCTGACAGCAGTTTTGAAAAGCCTCAGCGGTTTTATTTTCTAAATATTCATTTTCTTCAGAGATAATTTTTGATTCATTTGTTATAGTTGAAAAAAATCCCCTGTTTATTTTTAAAAGTTCAGGAATTACCATATGACGAATTTTATTTCTTGTATAATCAAGAGTAAGATTAGTAGAATCGGTTATAAAATCCTGATTTATGCTTAGAAGATAATCTTCAACATCACTGCGTGTGGATTCAATCAGCGGTCTGATAAAATTATCCCTTACAGGAGGTATTCCGGAAAGACCCTTTAAACCTGTTCCTCTGACTAAGTTAATAAGAATAGTTTCAGCATTATCGGAAGAAGTATGAGCAGTTGCAATTTTCCAGCCGGACTGAGAATGTTCGGAAAAAATTCTATACCGAACATTTCTTGCGGCTTCCTCAATGGATATTTTATTAGTTTTGGCATATTCGGGAACATTATACTTTACTGCCTTAAAGGGAATATCTATTTTTTTGCATAAGTTACGGCAAAATTCCTCATCACGGTCACTTTCTTCCCCGCGTATACAGTGGTTAACGTGTATGGCGTCTAGGGAAATATGAAAGAGGGGACATATTTCATTTAGTATCCTAAGCAGACAAACGCTGTCTGCGCCTCCGGAGAGTGCAGCTGTTATATGCGAACATCCCTTAAGCATACTGTATGTATTTATTGTACGGATTATTCTGTCTGTCAGCATTTATCCCTCCGGAGCTGCGTCATCAAATGCAGCATTAGAAAATCTTGTAAACTGTCCGTCCCATATAAGCTTAACGGAACCGGTATCGCCATGACGGTTTTTAGCAACAATACACTCTGATATATTAGGTTCATTACTTTCCTTGTTATAATATCCATCTCTGAATAGGAATAGTACAATATCGGCGTCCTGCTCGATTGATCCGGATTCACGCAGGTCAGAAAGCTGAGGATGCTTATCCGGTCTTGATTCAACGCCTCGGTTAAGCTGAGAAAGCAGTATTACCGGAACATCGATTTCTTTAGCGAGGATTTTAAGGTTTCGAGTGATTTCAGAAATACGCAGAACCTGATTTTCAGATTTGACGGTAGATTCCATAAGCTGGAGATAGTCAATAACCACAAGTCCAAGATTTTTCATTCTTCTGAGCTTAGCTTTTAGCTGAGGAACATTTGTTCCGGCAGTATCGTCAATATAAATAGGAAGTCCGCAGAGAACATCGGCGCTTGAAGCGAGTCTGACCCAGTCGTTGTCTGACAGATGACCGCTTCTTAGCTTATTTGAATCAACAAGTGCTTCTGTTGAAAGCATTCTTGTTGCAAGCTGTTCCTTAGACATTTCGAGGGAAAATACAGCTACTTCCTTGCCGCTGTGTCTTGCCACATTGGAGGCTATATTCAGCGCAAATGAAGTTTTACCCATACCAGGACGTGCGGCAAGAATAATAAGGTCAGAACGGTTAAGACCTGTTGTTATTGTATCAAGCAGAGTGAAACCGGTTTTTGCTCCAAGATATTTATCCTTATCCGGACCAGTAATTTTCTGGAGTCTATTCCATGACTCAAAAATAACATCGCTGATTGGAGTAAGACCTTTAACATCTTTGCCTTGTCTTATATCAAATATTTTTTGCTCTGCTGAATCAAGAAGAATCTGCGCAGTATTCTGACCGAGGGATATTTCATGCAGCAGATCACGTGCAACATAGGCAAGACTTCGAATATAGTATTTTTCAGAAACGATCTGACAATAGCTGTCAATATTATCCACTGAAGGAACCATATTAACCAGGGCTGCAAGATAATTTCGTCCTTCCTGAGCCGTTTCAAAAATTTTTGTTTTTACCGCTTCATTAAGAACAGTTATAATATCTGCCTTTATTCCTGATGTAAACATTCTTAGCATTATTTCGTAAAGTGAACGGTGCTGTTCACTGAAAAAGCTTTCAGGTTTTATTTTTTCAAGAACAGTGGAAATTACTGCCTGATCAATAAGCATTGCACCAAGTATTGTCTGCTCGGCTTCAAGGCTGTAAGGCAGCTCTTTATCAGAAAAATCGGTATAATCCATTAAATTCTCCCTTTAAACTCTATAAGGCAGCCCGTTTACGACTGCCTTATAATTTTTTATTCTTCTGTTACATCAACTGTAATCTTTGCTGAAACTCCGTTATAAAGTCTGATTTCAGCTTCATATGTTCCGAAATTCTTAATTTCAGATTTCAAAACAATCTTTTTTTTGTCAATTTTTGCACCGAACTGTTTTTCAATTAGTTCAGAAATATTTCCTGTAGTAACCGAACCGAAAAGACGGCCGTTTGAACCTGCTTTTACTTTTGCCAAGACAGTTTTTTCGTTGATTATATTTTTTATATCTTCTGCATTTTGCTTTTCAACATCTTTTTTATGCTGAGCAGACGCCTTTTGACCGTCCAGTAAATTCATGTTTTTTGCTGTTGCTTCAACTGCAAGTCCCTTATTTATCAAGAAATTTCTTGCATATCCATCGGCAACATTTTTAACTTCTCCTTTTTTTCCGGAACCTTTAACATCCTGTGTAAAAATTATCTTCATTTTTATCTCCATTCCGCCGCTGATACGGCAATTATTCTTCGCAATTTATGGCTTCAATGAGCAGCTGTTTAGCTTCTTCCGGGCTTATATCCTTTAATTGGGCAGCCGCCATAGTCTGATGTCCGCCGCCTCCCAGACGTTCCATAATAATCTGAACGTTAACATTACCGAGTGAACGTGCGGAAATGTTAACTATGTTTCCGGTTTTGTAGATTACAAAGGAAGCTGATACTCCCTTTATTCCAAGCAATTCGTCTGCCGCCTGAGGAGCAGTTATTCTAATATTATCGGAAATATCATTTCCGGCAATTGATACCGCACATTTTCCAATAATGCAGGCTGAGGCAATGACAGCAGATTTCTGTCTGAATGCATCAATAGAGCTTGTAAAAAGTTCCTTAACCTTAATAGTATCTGCTCCGTTCTTTCTAAGATAAGCCGCAGCTTCAAATGTTCTTACACCGGTTTTCATAATAAAATTCTTAGTATCGAGCATTATTCCGGAAAGAAGAGCCTCTGCATAAATCTGAGGGGTCGAGGGGTCTTTAAAATACTGAATTATTTCTGTAACCATTTCTGAGGCTGAAGATGCAAAAGGTTCATGATAAAAAATAACAGCGTCGTCAATAAAGTTTACTGATTTTCGGTGGTGGTCGATGACAACCTTATAAGCTGCCATATCATAAAGCTCGCTGCATTCAATAAGCTCTTCGTTATGGGTGTCAACAATGATAAGCAAACTGTTGTCAGTCATTCTCATTATAGCTTCGTCCGGGGAGATAATAAGATCAGGTACAGCACAAGAGATTCTTTTTATAAGTTCTCCGGCAAGATTTTTCTGGAAATCAACAACAAAAAAAGCCTCACTGTTATATTGTCTTATAGCTCCTGCAAGACCGATACCAGCGCCTGCTGCGTCAAGATCGGCAAATCTATGACCCATAATAAAAACGTTGTCTGTATTATGTATTAGCTCTTGAAGTGCGTTTGAGATAATACGTGATTTTGCCTTGGATTTTTTTTCAACGCCCTTGGCAACACCGCCGTAAAATTTGAATCCGCTGTCAGTTTTAACAGCAGCCTGATCTCCGCCCCTGCCTAAAGCCATGTCAAGTGCCTGTCTTGCAAAGCGTTCGCTTTCTTCAAGGGTTGACGCACCTTGTCCTACGCCGATGGATAGGGTAACTATATTTGACTTTCCGCCGATGCTGATGCTTCTTGCCTTATCCAGTACTGCAAATTTTGATTTTATAATATTGTTGAGGTGCTGTTCCTCTAAAACTGCAATAAAGCGGTCGCTGCTAAGTTTTCTTAGAACTCCGGTTGTCTGGGACATAAATTCTTCAAACATAGTTTCAATAGCAGCCGCTACCTGAGCTTTTTCACTTTCCTTGAAATTCTGAAGAACATCCTCGTAATTATCTGCTGTTATAAGTATTACAGAAGGTCTTGTCTGTCTGTATTTTTTATACAGCTCCGCAAACTCTGTTATGTCACTGAATGATATATATATCAGCTTACGGTTATTACGCATTACAATAGTTGAAGCAGCTTTAAAAGATCTTCCGTTAAATTCTACACTTGTTGCGCCGTCCAGCATCAGGGCTTTAAGGTCTATCTCAAGATAATCGCTTATATCACTTGCAAAAATTTCATGATCCTCAAAAAATTGAACATTAAATTCCTTATTGCACCATAAAATTCTGAAGCTTTCATCAATAATAACTGACGGTGTATCATCATAGTATAGAATCTCATTTTCAGCGGATCCGACTGCGCTGTTAAGCTTAGCAATAAATTTCAGTATGTTTTTATCTGCTAAGATTATCTCTGTGAGCACTATTCCGGCTAAAACTGCTGCCGGAATAATAGCAAGAAGAAATTTTTTATAATCATATTCATATAACATCAGAGCAGATAAAACGCTTGAAAAAGCAAGAAGTATAATAGAAGCTATAAAAATTAACGAAAATTTTTTCTTCAACGGGTTTCACCTCCAGATGACAGCCGTTTTATCAGATTTCCATTATAATAGGGAGAATCATAGGACTGCGCTTGGTTTTTTCATAGATATAGTCCGAAAGTGCGTCACGCATACGGGCTTTTATAGAATTCCATTCTCTGAAGTCATGCATTGAGCATGAAGCAAGAGTTGAAGCCAGAAGATTTTTTGCGTTATCAATGAGTTCTTCTGATTCTCTTACGTAAACAAAGCCTCTTGAAATAATATCAGGTCCTGATACAACTGTATTTGACGCCTTTTCAATTCCGACAACGACAATGATAAGACCGTCCTTGGCAAGGTGTTTTCTGTCCCTGAGGACAATTGAGCCAACGTCGCCCACGCCCAGACCGTCAACAAGTACTTTTCCTGCGGGAACCTGAGAAACAACATTTATCTTTGTTCCGTCGGTTTCAATTACATTTCCTATTTCGCCGATAATAATATTTTCTGACGGCATTCCTATTTCTCTTGCAAGTTCTGCGTGTTTTTTAAGATGCTTGTATTCACCGTGTACCGGAATAAAGAATTTAGGTTTGGTAAGTGCGTGTATCAGTTTTAGTTCTTCCTGGCAGGCATGACCTGATACGTGTACTTCATACATAGCCTCATAAACTACCTCGGCGCCGGACTTCATAAGTTCGTTTACGACTCTGGTAACAAATTTTTCGTTTCCGGGAATAGGAGTTGCAGAAATGATAATAAAATCCTGAGGTGTAATGTTTACCTTTTTGTGGTCATTCATAGCCATTCTGGTAAGAGCGGACATAGGCTCTCCCTGGCTGCCGGTTGTAATCAAAACTATCTGCTCGTTTGTATACCGATTCATTGTATCAATATCAATAAGCAGTCCTTCCGGCACTGAAAGGTAACCGTATTCTATTGCAGTAGAAATAACATTAACCATGCTTCTGCCGAAAACGGCTACTTTTCTTCCGTATCTTTGAGCGCAGTTTACTATCTGCTGTATTCTGTGGATATTAGAGGAAAATGTTGCGATAATAATTCTTTTTCCCTCCGCCTGATTAAAAAGTCTTTCAAAGGATTCACCGACTTTTCTTTCTGACTGAGTATAACCGCTTCGTTCTGCATTGGTGGAGTCTGCCATAAGAGCAAGTACGCCCTTGCTTCCGAGTTCACCGAATCTTGCGAGGTCGATGATTTCACCGTTAATAGGGCTGAAATCTACCTTAAAGTCGCCTGTATGCACGATAATTCCGGCAGGCGTATGAATAGCCATGCCTACTGCGTCTGGAATTGAATGGTTTACTCTTATAAATTCTACTGCCATGCAGCCCATTTTTACTGTTTTCTTGTGGGCTACGACGTTCAGGCTGGCTTTTCCGAGGAGACCGTGTTCTTTAAGTTTGCCTTCAACAAGACCCAGTGTAAGCTTTGTTCCGTAAATGGGGGTATTTAACTTTTTTAAAAGATATGCAAGACCGCCGATATGATCTTCATGTCCGTGAGTCAGAACAACTCCCCGGAGCTTATCCTTATTCTTTTCAATATAGCTGAAATCCGGGATTACAATATCAACACCCGGCATTTCAGTATCAGGGAATGCAAGACCGCAGTCGATAATAAACATATCATTTGAACATTCTATTACGGTCATGTTTTTTCCTATTTCATTCAAACCGCCCAGAGGGATGATTCTTACAGGAGTTCTTCTCTGTTCTCTTTTGGGTCTCTGGAAAACTGAGGATTTGCTTTGTCCCTCAGTACCCGGTGCTTTTCTTGAATAGTTTGGCTCATATCTTCGTCTCGCCGGAGGTCTCTTTGATTCTTGTGAATTTTTTAACGTATTATTTTCCACGCTTTTTCCTTACCTTTCTTTTCCGGGAAGATTACTGTAATGATTATTATTTTTTGATTAATGATCACAAATTATAAGAACGTTTTAAATAAAATAATATGAAGCATTACAATAAATTAAAAAATGAAGCATTTTTATAAAATAACAAACAAGAAAGTCTTAACCCGGTCTATATGTATTAAAATTAGAACAAGGTCTGCATATACAGCAGATATGCTTGTCTTTATTACAGGCGGAGAAGTCATTCTACGCTCATAAAAACATAGCGGAACAGTCCGCCGGAGCTTTAAACATTCCGGCAGAAAACGATTCAGTAATATAAATATACACTTTAATTATACGATTTTATGAAATAAATGTCAAGCAATTTTTCATTTATAGTTAAATAAAAGGATAAACGGCAGTATTTACACTGCCGTATCAGTCATTCAAGCCTGAAATTTTCTAAGCTTTTCCTCAATTTTTCCGCAGATTTCTTCAGCAGTTTCCATAGAAAAGCTTTCCACATTAAGCCATAATCCGTTGCCTGAATCTGACGGCCGCATAAGAACACGTCCGTTTTTTTCAGAAAATGAAGTGCCGTCGGGTGTTGAAGTTCCGCGTTGGCTGTTTAAAAATCCGTCGATTTTTTTGCAGTCAACAGAAATATACTTTTTAAGGCAGTGTGATTCTGGAATAATATCACGCATATTTTTCAGCGGCATTTTCTTTTCTGTCAGAATTCTTACAGCATTAAGCGCAAGAAACATTCCATCAGATGTAAATCTCTGTGATACGGCGGTGTTGCGGGCTTCTTTATCGGATACGCCGTCGCCTGATGAGAAATATCTGTGTACTTTTTTTCCATATTCTGAAGCAATTTTATCTGCTGAGAATGAAAAATCATATGGAAGAGCCACATCACGTCCCTGTTCAAAATGCTCCAGACAGCAGAGCAGTATAAGCTGGCTGTATGAAATAAATCCGCTTTTGTCTGAATAAAGGGACGCTTTTGTGCCGTCGGGACTAAGCTGTATTATGATTTCGTCCTGGGATTTTTCTGAGCCGAAGGATTCAGAAAACCCCGATGATGAGCTGACTGTAATTTTAAATGGTGATTTTTCAGGAAGTATTTTTTTAAGATCGTTCAAATAGATATTTTTAAGAACACTTCCGTCTGTTATAAAGCCTTCGGCAGCATGAATCGTATCTGTACTTTCGCATAAAAGTTCCTGAGTTTTATTTGTAAGAGGCAATCCTCCTTTTTCTTCAGTATCAATTTTAAGAAAAGAGCTGTCCTGAATATAAACGCATAATGCGTCTTCATAAAGACTTGACGCCATAAAAAGTTCCGGCTTTATGCTCCTTCCCATAAGTATAACATTTGCTCCGCCTTTGAGCAGTCCGGCACATAGTGCAGATTCAGCTGAAAGCTTTTCAGAGCTTCTTCCGACGATAATATTTTTTGAAGCTTTGGATAGTGATATACCGTATGACAATACCTCCGGCAGTGAGTTAAAGGTAACAGATGAATTCATTTTTGTTCTCCTTTCTGGACAATGTTTTATAAGAAAAATATTGTCCGTCAAAAGAGAATTTATTCGATCTTGATTTTTTTTCTTAAAATAATAAGTCCCGATAAATTAGGAATCGCCATAAGTCCGTTAAATATGTCAGAAACCGCCCATACGGCTTCAAGCTTTGAAACTGAACCTACTACTATAAATACTGTAAAAATGAATTTGTAAAAGCCAATTCCGGTTTCGCCGAAAAGGTATCTAACTGAGCATTCTCCGCAGTGAAACCAACCGATTATTGTAGCAAATGCAAACAGCACTATCGATGCGGTAATAAAATACGGAGCCGCATTCCCGAAACAGCTTTTGAAAGCTTCTGTAACAAGAGGAGCGCCGTCTTTGCCGCAGTCCATAACTCCGCTTGAAAGTATTGCAACGGCAGTTACTGTACAGCAGAGTATCGTATCAATGAACACCTCTGTTATTGCCCACATTCCTAACTGCTTAGGGTCTTTGCCGTCCGCAGACGAATGAAGAAGTGCACAGCTTCCGAGTCCTGCTTCATTGGAAAAAACTCCGCGCCTTAAACCCGTGTTTATGCTTCTGCTGATTAAAGCGCCGCTTATTCCTCCGCCGACAGGAGCAATTCCAAAAGCTCCCTTAAAAATATCTCCGAATACTTCTGGCAGACTGCGATAATTAATTGCAGTAATAATCAGTGCGGCAGATATATATAATAATGTCAGTACAGGTATTATTGCCTGTGATGCTGTGCCTATACGTTTTATTCCTCCCGAAACAACTGCCGCTGTTGCAATTGCTCCTATAATTCCTATAGGCAGGGGATTTATACCAAAGGAATCGTTTAAAACAGACGATATTGAATTTATTTGGGTCATATTGCCCATGCCAAGTGACGCAAGACAGCAGAATGCTGCAAAGCATATTGCTGGAATACGTCTTCCCGTACCATGTTCAAGATACGCCATTGGTCCGCCGTACCATACGCCGTTTTTCTTTTTTCTGTAAATTGTGCCAAGATAATTTTCAGCGTATACAAGGGACATTCCGAGTATTGCGGAGATCCACATCCAGAAAATTGCTCCGGGTCCGCCAATGGTAAGCGCTGTTGCCACTCCGACTATATTGCCGGTTCCCATTGCGGCCGCAAGGGCAGTGGAAACTGCCTTAAACTGAGAAATACTGTCTTTATCCTTTGATTCTGTTGGTGATTTGCTCCTGAAAAGTGTAAAAAAAGTATTTTTTAGAATATACCCGAATTTTTTTATCTGAAAAAATTTTATTCTGATACTGATCAGGAGTCCTGTCCCCAGAAGAAGAATCAAAAGCGGAGCGCCCCAGACTATGCTGTTTAGTTTATAAATCATTTTTTCCCCCTTTAGTTGAATTTGATGTATAAATTATGTTATAATAAAAAATATATGAAATACTTATTAAATTATGAAAGGAACCGGTATGAAGATATACACTGCTGATAAGAATTGTCTGAATATACTGAGGGTTTCTGTACTTGTACTTACGTTCGTACTGATTGTTTTGTGCGGAGAAGTTTTATCTTTTATTCCAATAATTATGATTGTGCTTAGTGTTATATTCGCTGTTGTTGGTTTTTTTACCGCTATTGTTTATCTGCCGGTTTATTTCAGAAAGCTGAGCTACACCATTACTGATAATAAAATCATAAAAAAAAGCGGCTTTTTCTTTTATAAAACCCAGATGATGCAGATTAAAACAATTCAGTTTTCCACTACTGTCAGTACGCCTTTTTCAAAAATAACAGGACTGAATTTTATTTTTCTATATGCTTATGGCGGCATGATGACAGTTCTGTTTCTTGACCGGCATGATTTTGATGAGATAGACAGACGCCTAAAGTCTGTTTATGCCGGAAAGGAGGATAAAAGTGTATCATGAGCACCCTCTTAGGATTATCAGGTATGCGTCTAAAAATATTTGGCTCTTGATTTTTCCTCTTTTAAGAGGTATAAGATCCATAAGGCTTGATTTTGACGCTTTATATGTGTGGCTGAAAGGCGCATGGTTTGATCTTCTAATTATAATTGCAATTATCGGATTCGGTTATATTAAATGGTACTTCACTGAATTTGAGGTCACAAGCAGTGAAATAATACGCAGAAGCGGAATCATTATTAAACATAGAGTTTCAATTCCATTTAAAAATATATCTGCTGTAACGGCTGAGCATAGCTTTTATCTAAGACCCTTTTATGCTGTAAGGCTTAATCTTGATACACGGGCTGGAGCATTTTTAAAATCCGATATGTCTTTGCTGGTAAGACGAAGTGATTTAAGGTGGATAAGCAAGGCAATACCCCAGTCAGAACATCATTCAGGAAAAAAATCACTGGTGATACATCCAAAGTGGTTTGCAATTGTATTTTTTTCTCTTGTTTTTTCAAGCAGTCTTTCCGGAGTAGTTTATCTTGCCGCTCTGTTATTTCAGTCGGGAAGGTTTGCCCATGAGATTATTGAACAGGAAATGGGGGACATGATTAAATTTGCAAACACTGTTTCAGCAAAGTTTACATTAAGTATCCCTCCGGCGGCTGTTTTGCTGGGAATACTTATTATCGTTGCATGGCTCTTTTCTTTTATTTCTAATATGTTCCGTTATGCGGGATTCAAAATGAAAAAAGAATCGGGAACGCTTAAAGTAAGAATGGGCGTGGGTACAGTCAGACAGTATCACATTGTTCCGCCTAAAATAAATTATGTTGATCTTAGACAGAATCTTGTAATGAAACTATTTAAGACATCGTCTGTCAATATAAGCTGTTCCGGATACGGAAATGAAAAAAATGAGCTGCCTGTTTTACTGCCTATTCTTAACAGAAGACAGGCGAACAGAGCGCTTGATCTTATCGGATTCAGAAAGTATGTTGTAAGAAGAAAAGCGAGGGTCAGCAGGCAAGCAGTTATTTCATATCTGGGGCTTCCGTCATTAGCAGCTTTTCTGATTCCTGTTGTATCTGATATTATTGTTTATTTTTATCCTACTCTAAAGGATCTGTTTTATTTTATCAAGTTCATGGGTGAAATACCTGTAATTTGGATGTTTGTTGTTAAAACCATTGCCTTGATGACCTCAGGAGTTACAATTGAAGACGACTTTTGCTGTTTAAGATATTCAAGGTTCTATGCTTTTCATACAATTCTTGCGGATAACGATAAGCTTGTTAAAATACAGATTGTACAGGATCCCATTGGGGAAAGAATTGGAAGATGCCGTATGGATTTTTATTTCAGTTCTGAATCTTCAAAAAGCAAAAAGCTTAAAGGCGTTAAAATTGAGGACGCTTTGAAAATTATAGAACATTTTGGATTTTCATATAAATAAGCCGGACGATTAATTCATCCGGCTTTGTTTTATTCATGTACATTTGAATAAATCAATAGAATAAATAAAAAGGCTATACCAAATAATTTCAGTATAGCCTTAATGTTATATATTAATTAGTATGAAACACCCTGCCACATCATAGCGTCAGCTACCTTTTCAAATCCGGCAATGTTAGCGCCTGCAACCAGGTTGCCTTCCATTCCGTATTTCTTTGAAGCGTTGTATGAATTGTGGAAAATGTTAACCATAATGCCCTTGAGCTTAGCGTCAACTTCTTCAAATGTCCAGCTGAGTCTCTGTGAATTCTGTGACATTTCGAGAGCTGATGTTGCAACACCGCCGGCATTAGCAGCCTTAGCAGGTCCGAAGAGGATTCCGGCAGCCTGTAATTTTGCAATTGCTTCCGGAGTTGAAGGCATATTAGCGCCTTCAGCAACAGCCATTACGCCGTTATTGATGAGCATATCTGCATCATCGCCGTTAAGTTCGTTCTGAGTAGCGCAAGGAAGAGCAATATCGCACTTAATGCTCCAGATTCCCTTGCCTTCTGTATAAACAGAACCAGGAACTCTGTCAGCGTATTCCTTAATTCTTCCTCTTTCTACTTCCTTGATCTGCTTTACAACATCAAGATTGATGCCGTTAGCGTCATATATATAACCGTTGGAGTCAGAGAGAGCAACTACCTTACCGCCAAGTTCAGTAGCCTTTTCAGTTGCATAAATCGCAACGTTTCCTGAACCGGAAACTACAACTGTTTTGCCCTTGAAGCTGTCGTTCTTTATTGTATTGAGCATTTCTTCAGTGAAGTAGCAAAGACCATAGCCTGTAGCTTCTGTTCTTGCAAGTGAACCGCCGTATGAAAGACCCTTACCGGTAAGAACTCCTGTAAATTCGTTGCGGAGTCTCTTGTACTGTCCGTAAAGGAAACCGATTTCTCTTGCACCAACGCCGATGTCACCGGCAGGTACGTCTGTATCAGCACCGATATGCTTAGAAAGCTCTGTCATAAAGCTCTGGCAGAATCTCATAACTTCAGCGTCAGACTTGCCCTTAGGATCAAAGTCTGCACCGCCCTTACCGCCGCCGATCGGAAGTGTTGTAAGGCTGTTCTTGAAGATCTGTTCAAAACCAAGGAACTTGATAACTGAAGCGCAAACTGTTGGGTGGAATCTTAAGCCGCCCTTGTAAGGACCGATTGCAGAGTTAAACTGAACTCTGAAGCCTCTGTTAACCTGTACCTTGCCGTTATCGTCTACCCATGGTACTCTGAACTGAATAACTCTTTCAGGTTCAACGATTCTGTCTATGATACCCTTTTCAATTATTTCAGGTCTCTGTTCAATTACTGGTTCAAGACTTTCAAGAACCTCGTGTACTGCCTGAAGAAATTCATTTTCTCCGTTGTTTCTCTGGCATACCTTATCGTATACGCTCTGTAAGTATTCGTTTTTAAACGCCATTGTTTAAAACCTCCTGTATTTATTGCTCCTAAGCTGAAAAAACTTAAGATACTTTATTATTATACTATGTTTTTCAAAATAAAGCAAGGGGTTTGGTAATTAAAATTAAATTCACAGCCAAATTTTAAATATTAAATTATTGGTTCTTAAATATAAAGTTGACAAAAATTATAATATAGTATAAAATATAAGTTGTGAGCAGACTATACGGCAGCGGGAACGATTTTAGTTTACGAGGAAAGTCCGGGCATCACAGAGCAGGATAGCTGTTAACGGCAGCCGAAGGCGACTTTAGGGCCAGTGCAACAGAAATATACCGCCTGATTTTTTCAGGTAAGGGTGGAAAGGCGAGGTAAGAGCTCACCGGAGTGCAGGAGACTGTACTGCCATGTAAACCCTATCCGATGCAACGTCTATTGGTACTTCTGCGTCAACATTTGCTCGATGGATTCAGAAGTAATGGCGGCTTGAGCTTTAAGGCGACTTAAAGCCTAGATAAATTGCCGTACACGACAGAACCCGGCTTATCGGTCTGGTCACAATAAAAAACACCGTAATATTACGGTGTTTTTTATTTTTATGCAGTAACTTTATAAAAGTTAAAAAGCGGTTCATTTTCAGAACCGCTTAAAAATCAGTTATTCAATTAGCCGAGTTCAGCAAAGTACTTGATAGTTCTTACCATCTGGCTTGTGTATGAGTTTTCATTGTCATACCATGAAACAACCTGAACTTCATAAAGATCATCAGAGATCTTTGAAACCATTGTCTGAGTAGCGTCGAAGAGTGAACCGAATTTCATACCGATAACGTCGGAAGAAACGATCTGGTCTTCATTGTAACCGAATGATTCGGAAGCAGCAGCCTTCATAGCAGCATTGATACCGTCAACAGTTACGTCAGCGCCCTTTACAACAGCTGTAAGGATTGTTGTAGAACCTGTTGGTACTGGAACTCTCTGTGCAGAACCGATAAGCTTGCCGTTGAGTTCAGGAATAACAAGGCCGATAGCCTTAGCAGCGCCTGTTGAGTTAGGAACGATATTAGCTGCGCCTGCTCTTGCTCTTCTGAGGTCGCCCTTTCTGTGAGGACCGTCAAGAACCATCTGATCGCCTGTATAAGCGTGGATTGTGCTCATGATACCGCTCTGGATTGCAGCGTAATCATTGAGAGCCTTAGCCATAGGAGCGAGGCAGTTTGTTGTGCATGAAGCAGCAGAAATGATCTTGTCATCAGCTGTAAGAGTCTTTTCATTTACGCTGTAAACGATTGTAGGAAGATCATTGCCTGCCGGAGCAGAAATAACAACCTTCTTAGCGCCTGCGTCGATATGAGCCTGAGCCTTGTCCTTAGAGCAGTAGAAGCCTGTACACTCAAGAACTACGTCAACACCGATTTCTCCCCATGGAAGCTCAGCAGCGTTAGCCTTAGCGTAGATTGTAAGAGTTTTGCCGTCAACAGTGATAGTACCAGCTTCATCATCAGCTGTAACTGTGTGAACAGCTTCGCCCATCTTTCCGCAGTAACCACCCTGTGCTGTATCATACTTAAGAAGATGTGCAAGCATTGAAGGCTTTGTAAGATCGTTGATAGCAACTACCTCATAACCTTCAGCACCAAACATCTGTCTGAATGCAAGACGGCCGATACGGCCGAAACCATTAATAGCAACTTTAACTGACATTGGAAATTACCTCCTAAATATTTATGTTATTATTGTACACCAAATTTGAATTTATTTCAAGTACTTTGATAAAAAAATAACTGATTTTGTGACTGAAAAAACAATAAAAACAATTTTTCGACATTTAAAGGAAAAATCATTGTTGAAATTTAACAACGAAGCATAAAATGATTTATAAATTTTTAAGGCAATAATGATTATAGATAAAAAAATTTGGTTATATTATTTTAAAATATTTTATTAAAGAATAAAAATTTGCTTTTTACACTTTTTTTATTCATATTTTTGTTGTATAATGTTATTAAATAAATTTTTTCGGCGTAAAAGGAGATAAAAGTGGAAAACAAAAACATGGAGATTTTAAAAAACGTATTTGCGCATTCCTCAGACAATGTTTTCTTCACCGACTATGAATTTAATATATTATGGTGCAATAATTCCGGATTTCTTCCTGTTCTTGAAACCCTTAAGTCAAACGGACTGTTCAGAGGAGAATCACTCCCGTTGAAAAGCGGTGAGTACAGCCTTAAGTGCAACGGACTTACATTTTTATGCAGGGTCATTAATTATCCCGAAAATGAACTGTATGTTATTATGTGCAATAAGGATGACGCGCTGTATTCATTCATAAAGTGCAGAACGATTCAGGAGTTTCTTATAAATCAGGCAGGTGCAGTAAGACAGGCAGTTACCGGAATAACCGTTTCAAGCAATGTTCTTCATAAAAATTTGGAAAGGGCAGGACTTTATACTGACAGCAGATATCTTGATATAACAATAGGCAACTGTTATAAACTGCTGCGTACGGTTATGAATACAACTGAGCTGATAAGATATACAGACGGCAGTCTTGAAAGCAAATTGATTGACGTTTCATCGGTGATAAAGGAATTTACTTCTGTATGCCGGAGCATTATCGGTTCAAAAATAAAATTGAAAGCAGAAAGCGAAAGAAAACTGTTTATTAATGCTGATCCGGAAAGATTTATAACTTGTCTGCTTTCTATGGTAATACTGGTCAACGGCAAGAATCCTTTAAATAATATTATCTGCATAACGGCTGAAAAGATAGGGGAAGAATGGGTTTCCATAACAGCAAGGTCTGACAGAACAGGGGAAGAACCAATTAACAGGACCTTTAGTAAATTCAATGAGCTTTATTCCGGAGATGAGCTTAATTCTGATTTATTTATTATAAACAGATTCTGTCAGGAATTCAGTGGAATGTTTTTTACTGCGGGCGATGAGGCGAACCGAAGCTGCAGTATAAAGCTTCCTTGCAGTGACAATCACGATGATATAGTTGAATTTAATTCATCTATACGTCCATATCCGACAGATAAATTTTCAAAATATCATATTGCTCTTTCTGATATTGCAGATATTTATTATTATTAAAAAACACGCAGCTTTGAAATGCACACGTTATCAGTCAAATAGTACTTTTAACGAATGCTTTTTAAAAGCTGCGTGTTAAATTAAACTTTATTTAAGTATTAAGTCATCTAAGATCCAGTATATACCGGATACTGCGGCAGCAGCCGATAAAATCAGCATTCCTGCAGCAGTAAGCCGTGATTTTACGCAATTATATTTTCTTAATTTTATTCCGGTGATAAAACGAGAAATAAAAAATGCTGAAATTGCAAACAATATGATGGCTGATGATATAGTCTGGGATTTTTCTGCTTTAATTTCCGCTATAATTGAAATGCCGTAAAATGCGGCTGCTAATGTAATTATAATAGTTTCTGCTCTGGAAAGACTTATTTTTTCCTTTTTTGGCGGGTTTAAATTAGTTTTGTTTTTCATGGTTTTCAACTGAAGCCCTTATGAAATCTGCAAAAAGCTTCTGCGGCTTATTAGGACGTGATTTAAATTCCGGATGAAACTGAACGCCCACAAACCACGGATGGTTCTCAAGCTCGACTATTTCAACAAGACGCTCGTCCGGTGATATTCCTGCAATTTTCAGACCTGCGTCGGTAAGAGCGGTTCTGAAAGCGTTATTAAATTCCCATCTGTGACGATGACGTTCGTAAATAAGCTGTTCGCCGTAAATATCAGAACATCTGGAGCCTGATGTAAGCTTGCACGGATAAAGACCCAGCCTCATTGTACCGCCTTTATTTGTAATGTCCTTCTGATCTTCCATTATGTCTATAACGCTGTTTTTGCCGTCTGGTACAAATTCAGAAGAGTTTGCGTCTGTAAGTCCAGCGACATTTCTTGCGTACTCAACAACAGCCATCTGCATTCCAAGACAGATACCAAACAGCGGAACCTTATTCTCACGGGCATATTTGATAGCTTCGATCATTCCTTCGATACCTCTGTCACCGAATCCGCCCGGAACGATGATTCCGTCGCATTTACAGAGAATATTTTCTGCTGTATCCTTGGTTATTTCTTCGGAATTAATCCATTCAATGTTTACATTGGCGTCGTTTACGATGCCGCCGTGTCTGAGGGCTTCAGCAACTGACAGATATGCGTCCGGCAGAGCCACATATTTTCCAACAAGACCGATTGTGACTTCCTTTTTCGCTGCTTTCTGACGGTTTATCATTTCTGTCCATTCTGTTAGGTCAGGAGTTTTATTTTCAAGCTTTAGGTGTTCGCATACGCAGTCTGCAAGACCTTCATTTTCAAGCATTACCGGCACTTCATACAGCGAAGGTGCAGTCAGATTCTGGATAACATCTTTTTTGCGGACATTACAGAACATTCCGATTTTTTCAAGCATATCTTCAGGTATTTCACATTCGCTTCTGCAAACGAGTATATTCGGCTGGATTCCCAGTGAAAGCATTTCTTTTACGGAATGCTGTGTAGGCTTTGACTTCAGCTCATTTGATCCGGCAATAAACGGAATCAGGGTAACATGAATTGATATAGCATTTTCACGGCCCACTTCAGTCATTACCTGTCTGATTGATTCAAGGAACGGTGTACTTTCAATATCGCCGACTGTACCGCCGATTTCAGTGATTACAACGTCTGTATCGCTTTCTTTTCCGACCTTGTAAATTCTTTCCTTGATCTCATTGGTAATATGCGGAATAACCTGAACTGTACCGCCGAGATAGTCGCCGCGTCTTTCTTTGTTAAGTACTGTCCAGTAAACCTTACCGGTTGTTACGTTTGAATTTACAGAAAGATTCTCATCGATAAATCTTTCATAATGTCCCAGGTCAAGGTCAGTTTCTGCTCCGTCATCAGTTACAAAAACTTCACCGTGCTGGTACGGACTCATAGTGCCGGGGTCTACATTTATATAAGGATCAAATTTCTGAATAGTAACCTTGTATCCTCTTGATTTAAGCAGGCGTCCGAGGGAAGCGGCAGTAATACCTTTTCCAAGACCGGAAACAACGCCGCCTGTTACAAATACATATTTAATGGGCATAAAATAGTCCTCCTAAAAATAAACAGCGGGAATAAAAATAATTCCCTTGTAAAATCATATCATTTCTATTTTACTATTTATTTTGTCAAAATGCAATAGATAAATTAAAATAAAAGCAGAAAAATAAAAAAATATGAAAAAAATTTTGAAAGTGTGAAGTAATTAAGCGCTTTAATTCGTTTTATATACAAGAAGCTTCTTATATGCATATTAGGGAGGGGACGAAATGAAAAGGAGAACACGTTTTGACCGTGAGTATTTCTCGGAAGTTTATGACAAATACTCTCAGACGGTTTATCGTGTATGCGCCGTACGGCTCGGAAACAGGCAGGACGCTGAAGATGCCGTTCAAAATACATTTATAAAGTATTATTATAAAGCTCCGGATTTTGTCAGTGATGAACAGGAAAAAGCATGGCTTATCCGTGTTGCCATTAATGTCTGCAAGGATTTTCAAAAAAGCTTCTGGCAGAGAAATACTGTAGGACTTGAGGAAACGGCAGAGTTAACAGTCGGCGCTATTGAGGACGCTGTAAAGCTGATCGATATTTTTGAGCTTTCTCCTAAAAACAGAACCGTTCTTCAGCTCTATTATTATGAAGGGTATTCTGTTGCTGAAATTGCAAAAATATTAAAAATAACTGTTAACGGGGTTACAGCAAGGCTTGCAAGGGCAAGAAAAAAACTTAAACTGGAAATGGAGGCGGTATCTGATGAAGGACAAGGAACTTTACAGACTCATAGACAATATGAAGCCTGACAGCTGCCTTAAAAATCGCATCTGTAATGCCGTGGAATCAAAGGATATTATTAGATCAGAAAGAAAACCAGTTTTTATTCCAGTAATAATGATGCTCCTTATTTGTGTGAACCTGGGAGCAATGACTTTGTTTTTTACTGGGGAAAAGTTAAACAGCAAATGGAGCGAATCAGGAGTTTCTTCTTTTGAACAGGATAGTACTATTGATAAAAGCGGTATTACTATGCAAGATCAGATAGAAAGCTTCTTAAAAGAGATTTCACAGAATGACTATGACTGGTTTGATGTTCAGAATTATCATGTGAATCTGCCGTACGGTACTTCTCCTTGGTACAGTATGGGAATATATGATTTAGATCTCCGATTTAATACCGATTTTACTTACTCAGAAGACCCGAATGTTACAATGCGATATAGAAAATATGTTCAGAAAGTACCAGTGGAATTTACAGGATATTATGGCAGTGCTGTTTATACAAATCATGAATATTTGGTTTGTTATGACGGAAAAGGGAAAGAATATGAAAATATTGTTTATGTCATTGAGTCGTCATTTGATTTGACAAAAGGGGACTACTTTAAGGGCAAAAGCTATAAAGAATTGCTGGATGTATGGTATGATCAGTTTGATGAATACGGCTTAAATTTAATGTATTTTACTTCAGAAAACAGTTTTACATTTTTGAAGAATACTTTGATTGAAAGCGATGATTATGATGGAAATGTAAAGGGAGATGATTATCAATGGATTAAGATTTGTGATATAGGTAATGGCAAAGGGGTTGAGCTTTATTCAGCAGATTTTCTTTATCCGCCGAATAACTGGCAGATTCCAGAGGAGTTAATGGATAATATTATTCCTGATATAAGCGGTATGATTCTTCCGGACGCTCAATATATACTTGATGAATACTCAATTAAATATAAGGTAAGCACGCCGGCTGAGTTTGACAATGTTAACGGAAGTGATTATGATCTGACAGTGACTTCGGTTTATCCCATGGATATTGCCGGCAAGGATGAAACTGTAATAGTTTATACTGCTTACAGCAGTGAAAGTGTTGAGATGAATTGAGAAAAATAAAGATAAAAAGAACAAAAGATTAAAATAAAAATCCGGAGGTGAATTTAATTCGCCTCCGGATTTTATTTATATAGGTTTTATTTTACTGCATTTCGCTTAATCAGAACAGAATCAAATATATTGATTGATTCGTCATTGTTGTAATCGGCATTTTTCAGAGCCTGCCCTTTAAGCGTTGCCTTGCCGATTAGGAATTTGTTGATTAATACAACGTCGGATGTATTTATTTTTCCGTCAAGATTAACATCGCCTTTAAGTTCGGATTCACCGGTGTCAGGAGCAGTTCCGTCCGGTTCTGTTCCGTAAATGAGTTTACCGTTTTCATAAACAGTGATTTTGTCAGTTTTAATGCCTTCTTCAGCGTCCAGAATATCCTGATTGGAATAATCGTTAGACGCATCCCAGCCTGAACCGTAGTTTGGATATACCAAAGCAAGCATTGTTTCGCACTGATGTCTTCCTTCTGAAATCGGAATTGCGGCTTCTCCGTTTGGATATGAAATTTCAATATAGTAAATATCGTCTTTATATTTGGTGATAGGAGAAACTTTGGCTGCAAACTCCGGACCGTACATAGTAGCCTGATCACGGTCAACTCTAACAACGATGTCTTCCGCTTTATATCCGGCAGCAGTTACTTCTGAAACGTCAAAATAGTAACGGTATGACATATTATCAACTACTCTTGCCGGCCATGCTGTATGATTTGTAAATTTTAAGCTGAGTGAAACTCCGCTTGAAGATGACTGCTTAAGCATTGCTTCAACAAAAAATTCGTCGTCACGTTCTTCAGGTGCGGGGAAGCTCTTGTCGGTTACACCGCCGTATTTGTCAACCATCTTACAGAGAATACCGGTAAATCCGGCGTTATAGTCATCGGCAACCTCATTGTTGATAAAGTTCTGTCTATCGTCTGTATACTCGCCGTTTTCTGTGGGACCGCCTACCAAAGCGCCGTACAGTATGTGTCTGTTATCAGTCGGATTATCAAGAGCATTGTTCCATGATGAATGTGCTGTACGGTGGTGTGCGTTTTTAGGAGGATTTTCACCGTATCCCACTACAAAGCTTTGGTTCTGAGGATTTACGCCCAGAGCATAGTTTATCTGTTCCTCGTAAAATGTTTCATAAGCTGATGTATCACCTAATGGAAGTGTATCACACGCAACGGCTGCAACGAATGCGGCTGCTTCGGCGTATCTGAGGCAGCCCCAGGTATCGCTCCATCTTAAACCGCCTTCAAGCTTTCGAACGGAATTAGTCCAGTAATCCAGATGTTTTTTTACTCTGCTTATATAGGTCTGATCTCCGGTATTCTGGGCGTATAGGAGCATACCTCCCTGCATAACATCGTCCCAGCACTGACACCAGGAGTATTTCAGTTCATCTGAACCCAGTTCTTTTGCAAGATATGGGATATATCCTGTTGCTTTGTCAAGATATTCCTTTTTACCGGTTGCTTTATAGAGCCAATTTGCAGCCCAGAAAAGCTCGTCGTAAAAATGGCTTGAACGGTAGAAGCCTTTGGCATCGCTTTCCATATATTCATCATCGCTTTTTTCAGCGTCCGCAATGGCAAAAATATTTTCAGCGTGTTCAAGGTAATAATCTCTTTTATTATCGCTGTATTTGCCGTCAAGAGCACAATATCCTGCTGCAAGGGCAGCTGCCATTTCACCGAAAGCGGCGGAGCATTTTCTTCCGGCATAGTATGGACGGTCATAATTATCATTTTCAGACATACCGTATTCAATAAGTTCAACCGGCCCCCACCATGTATGGTCTTTCTGACCGTTTCCTACCTGAAAAACTACCTCGTCCCCAAGATCACACTCTGCAAGATAGTCAAGTACAAATGTAAGATTGTTTACATAGTTTTCCATTTCACCGCATTTTTCAATACCGTCCGGATACTGATAAAGCCCCCAGGAAAGCATTGCGGCAGAATAAGCCATCGGCAGATTAAATTTTACATGATCTCCGGCGTCATACCAACCGCCCTTGATAAAGTCGTCCATGGTCGAATCTGAACGCCATTCTACTCTGTTCCATTCAGGAAGAGGTCCTGCCTGCTGACATTCGTAGAAGTACAGCGATTTTTGAAGCGCTTCAGCATAATTTGGATTTTGTGCTGCTGCTGCAAAATTACTATCCTGTTTGACAGGATTTCCGTTCAGCAGTGAAACAGTAAGCAGTACGGCTGAAACAGCGGTACAAATAATTTTTTTCATTGCAATATTTACCTCATTATAATTTATTTTATTCTGATATAATTATCACATTTTTTAATGATTTTGTCAAGAATTTTCTTGCTTTTATACAAATTTATTTACGATTCTGTTTGACTTTTTACAACTCGGATGATATAATTTTTTTATAAATTCAAGCTTAGATTACGGAGGGATTGAAAATGACTGAATCTGAAAAAATGCTGGCAGGAAAAATATATGATCCGACTGATAAGGTATTGGCGGACAGGCGTACAAATGCACATAAACTGTCTAAGGATTATAATGATACCTACGAAGATGAAAATGAAAAACGCACTGAAATCTTAAAGAAGCTTGTTCCTGATATGGGAAAAGGTACGTATATACAGGGACCGGTTCAGTTTGATTACGGCTTAAATACACGATTTGGGACAAATTGTTATGCTAACTTTAATTTTACTGTCCTTGACTGCTGTACGGTAAATATAGGAGATAATGTCTTTTTTGGCCCGAATTGTACGCTTGCGGCTCCGGTGCATCCGCTTTTGCCTGAGGAGCGCAGTCTGAGATTAAAAGAAGACGGAACTGCATATGACTTGGAATATGCAAAACCTATTACAATAGAAGATGACTGCTGGCTTGCTTCGAATGTTACAGTCTGCGGAGGGGTTACCATAGGAAAAGGAACTGTAATAGGGGCAGGAAGTGTTGTTACAAAGGATATACCGTCCGGTGTGTTTGCGGCTGGAAATCCTTGCAGGGTCATTAGAAAAATTACGAAAGATGATTCAATTTACTTAAAAAAGGAATTATTCTGAAAAAATAACCCGGGAAGCAGATTCCCGGGTTATACTATTTAATATGAACTTTTAGCAGTATCAGAATTTGATTTATAAACATTTTCAATATCTGCCGGACGCTGACCGCCGTTTCCGTCACTATCCGGAGAATTTGGCTCTCCGAACTGAACAGAATAAATATATATAGTATCATTATAATCAAACTGACAGTTCAGAGCTATATTTTTATATATTTCTCCGCTTTTATCAGTAAGGAATGTTATTGTTACAGAACCATAATTGCCGCTGTTGCTGAACAGCGCTTTTGTATCAATAGCATTAACGTCAAATTTAGCGGTGATTTTATAGGGCGCTTCTTTATCTTCGCTTTCCTTTTTTTCTATTGTATATGAATCATTTTTCAGCAGCTCGGTATAAGCCTGGCTGTATTTTTCTGCTGTTGAATCATAGCTGAAGTCGCTCCATGCGGCACTTTTTTCAGATTTTACATAGAATGTTTCCGGTGAAGATTCAATATATTTTCCTTTTCTGAAAAATTTTACAGAACCGTCTGTGCAGGATTCCATAAATGCGCTGTCAGCTCCTGATTTTGAGGCTTCCTGCAATGTATGAACCCCGGCTTCTGTTTCAGAAATCCGTATATAATAATTGTTTTCGAATTCGTTTAATACAGTTTGGCTGTTTTCTCTTAAATCCTTGTAAATGTCCTCTGCGCTTTTTTTATCGGAGCATGATGTGCACAATACAATCATTGCTGATGTTATCAGCATTATTATTTTTTTCAACTTATATATACCTCCAAACATAAATTCAGCATTAAGCTGATACCTGTTTTTTAAAAAAACTCTTTGATTTTCTATAAAAAAATGTTATAATAAATACTGTGCTGTTACCGCCAAAAGTTTTCAGAAATTTTTTCTTCAGTGCGTTTTATCAGGGACAAAAGCGATGAGGCGCTTGAAAATTCATTGGCAAGGTCTGAAGATGTTAAGGAAACAGGAGATTCTTCACCTGATTTTTTAATGGAGATCATTTTTCTGAAAATTGCACTGTCGCAGTAATTTTCAGCATATGTTTCCGGAATTCTGAAAAGCGACGGATCGTTTTCACTATTAGAATTATATATTATTCTGAATATTTTGTAAAGAGAAATCATTATGGAATCAGTTACGCTGACGAGCATATCAGCGCTTCCGTGTTTTTCGGAAACGGAAATAAGGGTCTCAGCTGAGTTTGAAATTAGTTTGATTTTCTGGGCACATTCTTCTGAGTGCATAAGCGTCTCGTCCGGATAAGTTTTATTGGGTGATGAGGCTCTGCCAAGAAGATAGTCGCAGGAAACATTATAATAATCGGCTATTTTTGTAAGAAAATCCAGTCCGCACTCTCTTATGCCTTTTTCATAGTGAGATAGCAGAGCCTGAGAGATACCCAGATCGGCGGCGGCCTGTTTTTGGCTGATTTTTCTTTCCTTGCGCTGAAGCGTTATGTTTCTGGAGAATTCTGGATTCATTTGTGCCTCCTTTATATTTAAAATCCTGTTTAAAAAACGTCATTTTTAATTATATAACAGTATGTATAAAAATAAAAGTGGCATTATTACAGAATATTTATGGGGGTTTTTTGCGGAAATTTGTAAAATATATGTACACGGCGAATTTGTTCGGCTTTTTTAGTGCATAATAACTATAAGAAATTTTATACAAAAAGTATTCAATTAATTGCCGTTAGGCAGAATGGAGATTTTATGAAGGGTTACAGAATCAGTCTTATACGTCACGGTCTTACCGAGGCAAATGATAAGGGAATATACATAGGATGCAGAAGCGATTATTCATTATCGGTAAAGGGCATGAGTCAGCTTATTAACAAAATGGACGAATTTGATTATCCTAAGGTGCAGCGGGTATACAGCAGTCCTTTGAAAAGATGTACTGAAACAGCAGGAATTATTTTTCCGTACAGGGAAATACAGATAGTAGAAAATATGACTGAGCTGGATTTCGGTGAATTTGACGGAAAGAATGTTCAGGAGCTTATTGACAGAGAAGATTATAAGGAATGGCTTCAGGGGAAGTCGCCGGATAAAAGAGCTCCCGGCGGTGAAAGCATGGAAGAACTTATAGTAAGACTTTATAAGGGAATGCATGAAATTATAATGGATATGATGAATGAGGAGCTTACACATTGTGCAGTTATTACCCATTCAGGTATAATAACCAATATTCTTTCGGCATTCGGTATACCGAAAATTGATCCTAAGGAGCTGACCTGCGATCCGGGAGAGGGATTTGAAATTATTGTTACTGCACAAATGTGGCAGCAGTCCCAGGCTTTTGAAATTCTTGGAAAAATACCATATTATAAAGAATAATACATACGCTTAATTTAGCGGACTCTACAGCAGAACAGGAGACCTTTTATATGAGTATTAAGGAATGCAGGAAAAAATCAAAGGAAATTCTTAAGGGAAAATATGCTGAGGGATTTGTGGTTTCATTCGCTCTTATTTCAGTACTGCTTATGTTCAAAACTATTGATCTGATGTTGGCTTCAGCAGCAGTATATGCTGGAGGAAGCGGACTTGCTGAGCTTATCTCAGGAGGCGGAATTGCCGGAGCAGCGCTTAGTATTCTCAGGCATTTTTTGTGCTTTGCAATTACGGTTCCGGTTCTGACGGGAGGTTTATGGTGGTATTTTCAGACTGCTTTAGGAAAGGACAATAAGAATATCCTTAAGGTATATTCCGGATTCCGGCTGAATATTCGTGCCGCAGCAGTTTATGCTATAATATGGGTGAGGGGATTTATATCTCTTATTCCGACTGGTCTGTGCTGGGCAGGAGCCTGGATTTCATTTGGTTACGCCTGCACAAAACAAAATCAAGGGATCTGGCTTTTTATTACTGTACAAATGTTTGCCGCCGGTGTTTTTTTACTGGGACTTTATATTTATGCGGCTGTATCAGCCGCTGCCGCACCGTTTTTGTTTATCATGCACCCTGATACCGGAGCGTTCAGTTCGGTGAGAATGTCAAGAAAGCTTATGAAGGGCAGAAAATCAGAATTTGTAAAGCTTATTCTTTGCTATGTTCCTGCTATGCTTCCTCTTGTCACTATACCTTTTGTTCTCCCGAGAGCAGTTATGTCGGCAGCGTTATTTATATCTGAGGAGGCAGAAGGTGGGAGAGCTGAAGTTTAAAGCTGACTGTGAATGTTCGCTTAAAGACTTTCTTATAAATAAGGAGGGCGTATCAAAGCGTTTTTTATCTAAACTGAAAAGAACGAAAAACGGTATTACAAGAAACGGTCTGCTTATTAGAACGGTTGACATGGTTTATAAAGGGGATGTTATAGTCTTAAAAACAGAGGATGAATCTTTTCTTGAGCCTAATCCTGATCTTGATGTCAGGATTGCTTTTGAAAATGAAAGCCTTGTTGTTTTTGACAAGCCGGTTGGTATGCCGGTGCACCCGTCTATAAAGCATCAGGGGGATACGCTGGGAAACTTTTTTGCTGCAAAATATCCAAAGCTTACTTTCCGTCCGGTAAACCGCCTTGACAGGGATACTTCCGGTTTGTGCTTAGCTGCAAAAAATCCTTATGCCGCCGTAACTCTTCAGAACAGCGTTAAAAAAGTATACTATGCTGTTGCGGAGGGAAAAACTGAGGATTACGGTACAATTGATCTTCCTATTGCAAGAGAAAAGGAATCAATTATAAAAAGAACAGTCAGGAGCGATGGCCAGCAGGCTGTTACTCATTTTAGAGCTATTGACAGAAATGAAAAATATACTTTGCTTGAAATTAATCTTGAAACGGGCAGAACTCATCAGATAAGAGTACATTTTTCTTTTATAGGCCATCCTCTTGCCGGTGATGATATGTACGGTGGTGATTGTTCTATAATAGAAAATCAGGCGCTTCACTGCGGCAGTCTGAGTTTTTATGATCCGCTGTCAGGAGAATTGATAAATGTATCTTCTCCCATAAGAGATGATATGAAAAAGCTTTTAATTAAAGGAGAATAAATATGGAAAAAATTGCGAGCTTTCAGGTAAATCATAAAAAAATTAATGTGGGTATGTACATATCAAGGATTGACGGAGATATAGTTACATATGACATCCGAATGGTAAAACCCAACGGAGGAGAATATTTAGCTGCGCCTTCAATGCATACCATAGAGCATTTGTTTGCAACATATGCAAGAAATTCAGAATTTGGAAAGGGAATTGTTTATGTTGGTCCTATGGGATGCAGAACGGGATTTTATCTTCTTACAAGGGGAATGAGCCATGAAGCTGCTATTAAATTGGTTCGTGAAGCTTATACTTTTATTTCAGAGTTTGATGACAGGATCCCTGGCTGTTCTGAGGAAGAATGCGGAAATTACAAGGAACATAATTTGGTACAGGCGAGAAAGGACGTACTTCCGCTGTTAAAAGCAATTGAAAATTATTCTGTCGAAATGCTTGATTATGCTTGGCATATGAAATGAAATTAGTTTATTAAATTTGTGCAAAACGACAAAATATTGTCGCCTTTTGGAAATTGTATACAAAAAGACTTGTGTTTTATTATTGATTTGTTATAATAGCTTTACGGCGTAACCGAATTGTAACAATTGTAATCGATTGTTAATAAAAGGGTTATCCATGAAAGGAGCTGTTATAATGAAACATATTAATTTCGGAAAAAACAGAAACTTTCCCGAAAATAAAATCAGGTCAAGGAGGCTTTATCTGCTTCTTATGAACTGTGCTGCGCCGGTGCTGGCATCTGTTCTCATTGCCGGAGCCGTGTGCTGGGAAGAAGAAATGCAGTATGAAGCTGTGTTTGAATATGACTGTAATCCAAGACAGATCTCAGAGTCTGCTAATCTTAAGGCTGAAAATTATATTGAAACATCTCTTCCGTCTGAAGAAATTGTCCCTGTTTCAGAAAATTCAGGAGCAGAACTCGTCGAGGCTTGCGGAGTCTATATTGACGATGAATTTGTCGGAGCTGTTGTGGATATGGATTACGTGGAAAATGAGCTTGATTCATTTATTGATGAATACCGCAGTGATGAGAATGTCGTTGAGGCTGATTATGCTGTTGAAACTGATCTTAAGCCGGGCGTTTACCGTGCGGCGGCTCTTGTAGACGAGGAGTCAATGACTGACTATCTTACAGGTGAGCGTGAGGTCGTTTCAGAGCATAAGGTGGAAAATGCTACTGCGGAAGAAATTGCTGAGGAATTCAGCATGAGTGTTGATGAGGTAAAGGAACTGAATCCGGACATCGATGAAGAAGATGTGGATTCAGTTAAAATAAAAGAAAAGGTTTCTGTCCTGCCGGTTAAATGCGTTCGTGAAGAAACTGAAGAAAAGGCAGTTAATACCGGAGGATTTTTTACTGAAGCTGCACGTGTGAAAAAAATCAGCAAATATAATGTTACTTATATTGACGGCAACGAGGTAGAAAGAGTTCTTAAGGATACTGAAACGGTGAAGGATGACAATCTGGACTCGGAAGATAGCGGATTGTTCACCGAAAGCATACCGGATTATCTTATTGTTAAACCAGAACCGAAATTTATTTGGCCGGTTGACGGAGGAAACGTAAGCGATCCTTATATAAGTGACAGAAATCATAAGGGGCTGGATATTGCTGCACCTGGGGGAACGGACATTTATGCTTCCGACAGCGGAATAGTTGCAGAGGCAGGCTGGAATGACGGCGGATACGGCTATTATGTTATGATAGATCATGAAAACGGTTACGTTACTCTTTATGGGCATGCAAGTGAAGTATTTGTTTCAGCCGGTGATTATGTTTCAGCCGGTGACGTTATTGCAGCCGTTGGATCTACAGGTGACTCTACTGGCAATCACTGTCATTTTGAAATAAGAACAGGAGATGAGTTCTGTAATCCTGAAGAGTTTATAAAGCAGTGAATTATAAGTTAAAACATTAATGATTATTAATAAAAAGTTTACAAAATAAATTGCCCGAACTATTGAAATTATATTGCAGAAATGGTATAATATACAAGCGTGATTGCAACAGATATGCGATGAAGCGGAAGGTTGCCGGCGGTTTGCCGGGTAATTTCCGTGGAGTATGTCCGATTTTCAAACCGGGCGACTGAAATACCGAGCACAGTTAGTGACATTTAGCTTTTTATTATTTAGGCTATAAGTCTGTAATTGTGTCCTTATGACAGTAACCCGAATCCGTAAGATTCGGGTTTTTTATTTGAGTATTTCATTTCCAGCCCCCAAAATTCTAAGACCTAAGGAGGCGAAAAAAGTGGCAGTCAACGAAAAGATCAGAATTAAGATCAAGGGTTATGAACACGCAACTGTGGACGCAGCAGCAGCAAAGATTGTTGAGGCAGCTAAGAGAAGCGGCGCAAGGGTATCAGGTCCGATTCCGCTCCCGACAAACAAAGAGGTTATTACAATCCTCAGAGCCGTTCACAAGTACAAGGACAGCCGTGAGCAGTTCGAAATGAGAACACATAAGAGACTTATTGATGTTATCAGACCGACAGCTAAGACAACGGATGCTCTTCAGAAGCTGGAAGTTCCGGCAGGCGTGGATATCGTAATGGAGCTTAAGTAAAAGCAATCCAGTATCCCTGATTCCGCAGAACAAGCGGAAATTGATGACGAAAGTCATCGGTCATGTTGGCGTGAATGCCAACCAATAACCTAACAGGAGGAAATATACATGAAAAAAGGTATTATCGGCAAGAAAATCGGTATGACACAGATTTTCGACGAAGCAGGAAAAGTTATTCCTGTAACTGTTATCGAAGCCGGTCCATGCGTTGTTGTTCAGAAGAAAACTGCTGAGAACGACGGATATGAAGCTGTTCAGCTCGGATTCGGTGAAGTAAAGGTTGCAAGAGTGAACAAGCCGATGAAGGGTCACTTCGACAAGGCAGATGTTGCCTGCAAGAAGGAACTCAAGGAATTCAGACTCGATGATTGCTCTGCTGTAAATGTAGGCGATGTTCTCAAGGCTGATACATTTGAAGTCGGAGACATGGTTGATGTCAGCGGCACAAGCAAGGGTAAAGGATTCCAGGGTACAATTAAGCGTCACAACAATTCAAGACTGAAGGAAACACACGGTACAGGTCCTGTACACAGACATGCAGGCTCAATGGGCGCATGTTCATCACCTTCAAGAATCTTCAAGGGCAAGGGTATGCCTGGACAGATGGGTAATGAAAAGGTTACAGTTCAGAATCTTGAAGTTGTTAAAATTGATGCAGAAAACAATCTTATCGCACTCAAGGGTGCTGTTCCGGGTCCTAAGGGCGGAATAGTTTCCATCATTGACAGTGTTAAGGCTTAAGGAAGGAGGAAGCATATATGTCAAAGGTTTCAGTTTTTGATATGGCAGGAAATCAGGTTTCTGAAACAGAAATTTCCGATGCTGTATTCGGTATTACTCCAAACGAAGCTGTAATGCACGCAATGGTTGTTAACTATCTTGCAAATCAGCGTCAGGGCACACAGTCCACACTGACTCGTACAGAAGTTCGCGGCGGCGGCAGAAAGCCATGGAGACAGAAGGGAACTGGTCATGCAAGACAGGGTTCTATCCGTGCTCCTCAGTGGGTACACGGCGGAATAGCTCTGGGTCCTAAGCCGAGAGATTACAGATATACGCTTAATAAGAAGGTAAGAAGACTTGCTATGAAGTCAGCTTTATCTTCAAAGGTTCAGAATGATAATTTAATAGTTCTTGACGCACTTAACCTGGACGGTTACAAGACAAAGACAATAGTTGAAATGCTTAAGGCTCTTAATGTTGAAAGCAAGGCTCTTATTGTTACTCTTGACGCAGACCAGAAGGTTGTAAAGAGTGCAGCAAACATCCCTGGCGTTAAGACAGCCGCTGTAAACACTCTGAACGTTTACGATATTCTTAACTACGACAAGTTTATTGTAGTAAAGAATGCTGTCGGAAAAATCGAGGAGGTGTACGCATAATGAAAGCACCGCAGGATATCGTTTTAAAGCCGGTTATTACTGAAAGAAGCATTGATATTATGCCAAACGGCAAATATACTTTCAGAGTTGCTAAGGATGCAAACAAGGTTGAAATAGCAAAGGCAGTAGAAAAGCTTTTCAGTGTTGAAGTTGTTAAGGTTAACACAATGAACTGCACAGGACGTACAAGACGTATGGGCAGATTTGAAGGCAAGAAGGCTGACTGGAAAAAGGCTATCGTTACAATTAATCAGAATCCTGATGACAAGAAGACAAAGTCATCAATCGAATTCTTTGACGGTCTGTATTAATAACTGATACAAACCAGTGTATGGGAGTAATGCTCCCGCAAACAACGCATTTAAGGAGTGAAAACAATGGCTATAAAGTCTTATAAACCGACATCTCCTTCTCGTCGTCAGATGACTTGTACTGACTACTCGGAATTGTCAAAGGTTGCTCCGGAGAAGAGTTTGCTTGAACCTCTTAAGAAGAAGTCAGGCAGAAACAGCTACGGAAGAATAACAGTTCGCCACAGAGGCGGCGGTTCAAGAAGAAAGTATCGTATTATCGATTTCAAGCGTGACAAGGATAACGTAAATGCAACAGTTATGACGCTTGAGTATGATCCAAACCGTTCAGCATTTATTGCTCTTGTAAAGTATGAGGACGGCGAAAAGAGATACATCCTCGCACCTAACGGTCTTAAGGTAGGCGATGTGATCTGTTCCGGTCCGGAAGCAGATATCAAGGCAGGAAATGCACTTGAAATGGCAAATATTCCTGTTGGTACTTTTATCCACGCTATTGAGCTTTATCCTGGCAAGGGCGCTCAGATGGTTCGTTCAGCAGGCAATATGGCTCAGCTTATGGCTAAGGAAGGTAAATACGCACTTGTAAGACTTCCTTCAGGAGAGCTCAGAAACGTTCCGATTAACTGCAAGGCAACAATCGGTCAGGTAAGCAACATCGATCATGAAAATGTTAATATAGGTAAAGCCGGCAGAACACGTCATATGGGTATCAGACCTACAGTCCGCGGTTCAGTAATGAACCCATGCGATCACCCGCACGGCGGTGGTGAAGGTAAATCACCAGTAGGACGTCCGGGACCTGTAACTCCTTGGGGCAAGCCTGCACTTGGCTATAAAACCCGTAAGAAGCATAACCGTTCTGACAAGTTCATCGTAAAACGCAGAAACGGCAAGTAAGCTGAAAGGAGGAACTGATTAATGAGCAGAAGCATTAAAAAGGGACCTTACGTTCAGGAGGCTCTCTATAAAAGAGTTCTGGCAATGAACGAAGCAGGTGAAAAGAAGGTTCTTAAGACATGGAGCAGAACTTCAACAATATTCCCTGATTTCGTTGGTCATACATTTGCTGTTCATGACGGACGCAAGCACGTTCCGGTATATGTAACAGAAGATATGGTAGGTCATAAGCTCGGCGAGTTTGCACCAACCAGAACTTATAAGGGACACGCCGGTTCCAAGACAACAAATAACGGCAAGAAATAGCGGAAGGAGGAATTCAAATGGAAGCCAGAGCATATCTTAGAAATGCGAGAATTGCACCGAGAAAAGTACAGGTTGTTCTTGATCTCATCAGAAACAAGCCTGTTGACGTTGCACTTGCTACTCTTAATTATACACCGAAGGCTGCATGCGAAATGCTGGAAAAGCTTTTGAAGTCCGCTATTGCAAACGCTGAGAACAATCACAACATGAATAAGGATAACCTTTATGTTGCTGAATGTTTTGTTTGCCCGGGTCCTATAATGAAGAGAATTATGCCAAGAGCACAGGGCAGAGCATACAGAATTTTGAAGAGAACATCACACGTTACAATAGTTCTTAAAGAAAAAGAATAATCCCAGGGAGGTTTAAGCATGGGCCAGAAAGTTAATCCGCACGGTCTTCGTGTCGGCGTTATTAAGGATTGGGATTCCCGCTGGTTTGCGAATAAGTCTACTTTCGGCGATACTCTTGTAGAAGACTACAATGTTCGTAATTTTATCAAGAAGAGCCTGTATGCAGCAGGTGTTCCGAGAGTTGAAATCGAAAGATTTTCAGAAGACAAGGTAAGAATCCATATCCACTGCGCTAAACCCGGTATCGTTATCGGCAGAGGCGGCACAGAAATAGAAAAGCTCCGTCAGAAGCTTGAAAAAATGATGGGTAAGCAGGTTGCTGTTAACATCGTTGAAGTAAAAAATCCTGACATTAATTCACAGCTTGTTGCTGAAAAGATCGCTCTTGATCTTGAAAACAGAGTTTCTTTCAGACGTACAATGAAGCAGGCTATCGGCCGTGCAATGCGTCTGGGCTCAAAGGGTATTAAGGTTATGGTATCAGGTCGTTTAGGCGGCGCTGAAATTGCAAGAAGCGAAACATATCACGAGGGAACAATTCCGCTTCAGACAATCAGAGCTGATATTGATTACGGTACAGCGGAAGCTCATACAACATACGGCCGTCTCGGCATTAAGGTATGGATTTATAAGGGCGAAGTTCTCAAGGGCGAAACTTCAAAGTCTGACGACGCTAAGAGAGGCGGAAGAGACAACAGAAGACGCAATAACCAGAGACGTGACAATAAAGTCAGAGCAGCAAAAAATGAAGGAGGTAACCAGTAATGCTACTTCCAAAGAGAGTTAAATACCGCCGTGTTCACAGAGGCCGTATGACAGGTAAGGCTACAAGAGGCAACAAGGTAAATTACGGCGATTTTGGTCTTCAGGCAACAGAGCCTGCATGGATCACATCTAATCAGATAGAAGCAGCCCGTATCGCAATGACACGTTATATCAAGCGTGGCGGTCAGGTTTGGATAAAGATTTTCCCGGATAAGCCAATTTCAAAGAAGCCAGCCGGCACACGTATGGGTTCCGGTAAGGGTGCTCCTGAATACTGGGTAGCAGTTGTTAAGCCAGGCAGAGTAATGTTTGAAATTGCAGGCGTTCCGGAAGAAACAGCAAGAGAAGCTATGCGTCTTGCTATGCACAAGCTTCCTATTAAGTGCAAGTTTGTAACAAAAGAAGAGCAAGGAGGGGAGCAGTAATGAAGGCATCTGAGATCAGAGATTTGTCAGTTGAAGAAATGAATGAAAAGCTGGCCGGCTTAAAAGAAGAGCTTTTTGCGCTCCGCTTTCAGCTTGCTGTAAACCAGCTTGACAACACAGCACGCTTAAAGGCTGTAAAGAAGGATATAGCAAGAATCAAGACAGTTCTTCGCGATAACGAAATAAAGTCAAGCGTTAACCAGTAAGAAAGGGAGGATTTAGCTATGTCTGAGAGAAACCTTAGAAAAACAAGGGTTGGTAAAGTTGTAAGCGACAAGATGGACAAAACTATCGTTGTTGCTATCGCTGACAATGTTAAACACCCGCTTTATAAAAAGATCATCAAGCGTACAGTGAAGCTTAAGGCGCATGATGAAAACAACGAGTGCCGCATAGGCGATCGTGTTGAAGTTATGGAAACACGTCCTCTTTCCAAGGATAAGAGATGGCGCGTTATAAACATCATTGAAAAAGCTAAGTAAAATCAAATAGAGACGGAAGCAGTTTGGCGAAACGCTTCTGAAAGGAGGAACTCGCTGTGATACAAATGCAGTCTTATATGAAGGTTGCTGATAACACAGGAGCAAAAGAGCTTATGTGTATCAGAGTTCTGGGCGGCACACGCAGGAGATATGCAAATATCGGCGATGTTGTTGTGGCTTCTGTAAAGAAGGCAACACCCGGCGGCGTTGTTAAGAAGGGCGATGTTGTTAAGGCAGTTATCGTTCGTTCGGCAAAGGGCCTTAGAAGAGAAGACGGCACATACATTCGTTTCGACGAGAATGCAGCTGTTATAATCAAGGAAGACAAGAATCCGAAAGGCACACGTATTTTCGGACCTGTAGCAAGAGAGCTCCGTGATAAGGATTATATGAAGATTCTGAGCCTTGCTCCGGAAGTATTGTAATGGAGGTGTCATGATGAGTAAAGTACACGTTAAAACAGGTGACACAGTCGTTCTGCTGACAGGTGATTATGAGGATAAATATACAAAGTCAGGTTCAAGAAAGACAGGTAAGGTTCTTGAAGTCAGCCCTAAGGAAGGCAAGGTAATCGTTGAAGGCATCAACATGATTACAAAGCACATGAAGCCTGCAAGAATGGGTCAGTCCGGCGGAATCGTAAAGGCTGAATCCCCGATATATGCTTCAAAGGTTCAGCTTGTATGCCCTAAATGCGGCAAGCCGACAAGAACAGGTCATAAGATTGAAATTGACGGCGATAAGAAAACAAAATTGCGCATTTGCAAAAAATGCGGTGAATCATTCAAATAAAGGAGAAACGACATGGCAAGATTAAAAGACTATTATGTTGAAACCGTAGCTCCTGCTTTGATGAAGAAATTCAACTACAAGAGCGTTATGGAAATTCCGAAGCTTGACAAGGTCGTAATCAATGTAGGCGCCGGCGAAGCTAAGGAAAACTCCAAGGTTATCGACGCTATCATGAATGACCTTATGCAGATTACAGGACAGAAGCCGGTTGTCTGCAAGGCAAAGAAGTCAGTTGCGAACTTCAAGCTTCGTGAAGGCATGCCGATCGGCGTCAAGGTTACTCTTCGCAGAGAGAATATGTATGAATTTGTTGACAAGCTTTTCAATATTGCGTTCCCTCGTGTACGTGATTTCAGAGGAATCAATCCTAATTCCTTTGACGGAAAGGGCAATTACTCAACAGGTATCAAGGAACAGCTTATTTTCCCTGAAATCGAGTACGACAAGATTGACAAAGTAAGAGGTATGGATATAAATTTCATCACAACAGCTAAGACTGATGAAGAAGCAAAAGAGCTGCTCGAACTGCTCGGCGCTCCGTTTGCTAAGTAATTAGGGAGGATAATTTCAAATGGCAAAAAAAGCGATGATAAATAAGCAGCAGAGAACTCCCAAGTATTCCACCAGAGCTTACAACAGATGTAAAATCTGCGGCAGACCTCATGCATATCTGAGAAAATTCGGTATATGCCGTATCTGCTTCAGAGAGTTGGCTCACAAGGGTCAGATTCCTGGTGTAAAGAAGTCAAGCTGGTAAAAATACAAAGGAGGTCATTGGCATGCAGATTACAGATACAATAGCAGATTTGCTGACAAGAATTCGTAATGCGAGTTCTGCAAAGCACGCCACGGTTGACGTTCCTGCTTCAAATGTAAAGAAAGCTATTACAGAGATCCTCGTTGAAGAGGGATATGTAAAGAGCTTCCAGTTCATTGAGGACGGAAAACAGGGTGTAATAAGAATCACATTGAAATATATTGACGGAAAGTCACCTGTTATAACCGGTCTTCGCAGGGTTTCTAAACCGGGTTTACGTATTTATTCAAGTTGTGAAGATATGCCTAAGGTTAGAAAGGGTCTCGGAATTGCGATCGTTTCAACATCTAAGGGAATCATGACTGACAAAAAGGCTCGTGAGCTGAATGTCGGCGGCGAGATCTTAGCATTCGTTTGGTAAGGAGGACAGGGAAATGTCACGTATAGGAAAAATGCCGATTAGTGTCCCTGCCGGAGTTGATGTTAAAATTGATAACAGCGTTGTTACAGTCAAGGGTCCTAAGGGTACACTCACAAGAGAATTTTCAGGCTCGCTGAGCATTGAAAATAAGGACGGAGTTATTAGCGTAACACGTCCTAATGACACAAAGATGAACAAGAGCCTTCACGGTCTTACAAGAACACTTATCGCTAATATGGTAGAGGGTGTTACAAACGGTTATTCCAAGACTCTTGAAATCGAAGGTGTTGGTTACCGTGCTGCTAAGCAGGGAAACAATCTGGTAATGAATCTTGGTTATTCACATCAGGTTATTATGTCTGAAAGAGACGGAATTACAATTGATGTTCCTCAGCCGAACAGAATTGTAATCAATGGTATAGACAAACAGGCAGTTGGTCAGTTTGCTGCTGAAGTTCGTGAAAAGCGTCCGCCGGAACCTTATAAGGGCAAGGGCATCAGATATGCCGGAGAACGTATCATCCGTAAGGAAGGTAAGGCCGGTAAGGGTAAGAAGTAATAAAGGAGTGAATCTGAAATGATTAAAAAGGCTGATACAAAAAAAGCCAGAATCCATAGACATACAAGAGTTCGCGGAAAGATCTCCGGTACTCCTGAACGTCCTCGTCTGAATGTATTCCGTTCAGCGAAGCATATTTATGCACAGATCATTGACGACGTTAACGGCGTTACACTCGCTTCTGCTTCAAGCCTTGATAAGGAGTTTGAAGGAAACGGCGGAAACGTTGAAGGCGCACGCAAGGTAGGCGCTATGGTAGCTAAACGTGCAGTTGATAAGGGAATTGAAAATGTTGTATTCGACAGAGGCGGATTCCTGTATCACGGAAGAGTAAAAGAACTCGCTGACGCTGCTCGTGAAAACGGACTGAAGTTCTAATAAAGGAGGTAATACTTTTGGCTAATATAGATGCAAAAGCATTGGAACTTTCCGAAAAGGTTGTTTCCATCAACAGAGTTTCCAAGACAGTCAAGGGCGGACGTATTCTTAAGTTTGCTGCTTTGGTTGTAGTGGGCGACGGAAACGGCACAGTAGGCTTCGGTCTGGGAAAATCAGGCGAAGTTCCTGACGCAATCCGCAAGGGTATAGAGGACGCTAAGAAGAATCTTGTAAAGGTTCCGCTTTACGGAACAACAATTCCTCATGAGATCGTAGGTAAATTTGGTGCAGGCAGAGTGCTTATGAAGCCTGCTGCTCCTGGTACTGGTGTTATCGCCGGCGGTCCTGTTCGTGCCGTAATCGAAATGGCAGGAATCAAGGATATCAGAACAAAGTCACTGCGTTCAAATAACCCATGCAATGTTGTAAGAGCAACAATTAACGGACTTACAAGCTGCGTAACTGCTAAGGAAGTTGCAGCAAAGAGAGGAAAGTCCATTAAGGAAATTTTAGGTTAAGGAGTGAGCTAAATGGCAAAGCAGATAAAGCTCGTTAAGAGTCTTATAGGAAGAAAAGAAAACCAGATTGCTACTGCTCATTCACTTGGTCTTAAAAAAGTAGGTCAGGTAGTTGTACAGCCTGACAATGAGCAGACAAACGGTAAAATCAATAAGATTTCTCACCTCGTGGAGGTTAAGGAAGCATAAGCAAGGAGGTGCATCGCAATGAAGTTACACGAATTATCCCCAGCACCGGGTTCTGTTTCAGAGCGTAAGCGTATAGGCAGAGGTCACGGTTCAGGTAACGGAAAGACAGCCGGCAAGGGTCATAAGGGACAGAACGCACGTTCAGGCGGCGGCGTAAGAATCGGTTTTGAAGGCGGACAGATGCCTTTAACAAGAAGAATCCCTAAGAGGGGCTTTAACAATATTTTCGCTAAGAAGTATTCAATAGTTAATGTTTCTGACCTCAGCAAGTTTGTTGACGGAACAGTTGTGGATACTGAGATGCTGAAAGCTTCAGGTCTCATAAAGAAAGAAAATGACGGTGTTAAGGTTCTCGGAAACGGCGATCTTACATCAAAAATCACAGTAAAGGCTGCTAAATTCTCAAAAAGTGCAATCGAAAAAATTGAAAAGGCTGGCGGGAAAGCAGAGGTGATTTAATGTGTTCCAAACTCTAAGAAATGCATGGAAAATTGCAGAAATTCGAAAGAAGATGTTGTTCACATTATTGATCATCATAGTTTTCAGGATCGGAAGCGCACTGACAGTTCCGTTCCTGGATCTGGGCGTCGTTAAGGACTGGATGAATGAGAAGGCTACTGACGGTAACTTTCTTGAATACCTTAACGTTCTCACCGGTGGTGCGCTGTCAAAGGCAACCATTTTTTCACTTTCAATCACCCCGTTCATTAATGCGTCAATCATAATTCAGCTTCTGACTTATGCGCTGCCTCCTTTGGAGCGGCTTCAGAGCGAAGGCGAAGAGGGACGTAAAAGGCTTAATCAGATTACAACAGTAGTGGCACTTGCCCTTGCTGTTTTAATGTCTGTTGCTTATTTCTTCACTCTTAAGAATATGGGCGCTGTTAAGTATAGAACCGGTTTTGAAGGTGTTTTTGCAGCAATTGTAATTTCCGGCTGTTTCATTGCCGGTGCAATGCTGGTTGTATGGATGGGCAACAGAATTAACGATAAGGGCATCGGCAACGGTGTTTCTATGATCCTTTTTGCTGGTATCGTAGCAAGATTTCCTACTGATCTCGGCACTCTGGTTACTCTTACAAAGGATAATCCATCCAAGTATTTATTTGTTTCAATTGCAATTATTCTCGTCTTTGTAGTAATGATCGGCTTCGTTGTATTTATGAATGAATCCGAAAGAAGAATTCCTATTCAGTATGCAAAGCGTGTTGTCGGACGTAGACAGTACGGCGGACAGAGTACACATATTCCGGTAAAGATCTGCATGAGCGGTGTAATGCCTATTATTTTTGCAATGTCATTTATGTCACTGCCAAGCACAATTGGTATGTTCAAGGAGCCTTACGCTAATCCGGACGGTTTCTGGCAGAGCTTCTATAACGGTTTTCTGAAGTTTTTCAGTACACAGTCAGGCTCATACGCTATTCTTTATTTTATTCTTATTATTGCATTTAATTACTTCTATGTATCAATGCAGTATAACCCGATTGAAATTGCTAATAATCTTCGTCAGAACAACGGCGCTATTCCAGGTATAAGACCTGGTAAGCCTACTTCGGATTATATCCAGAGAGTTTTGTCAAAGATTACTTTAGTCGGCGCTTTCTTCCTGGGCGTAATCGCTATATTCCCGATTATTCTGGGTATGGTTGATGAACAGCTCAGAAGCCTTTCAATGGGCGGAACAACAATGCTTATTGTAGTAAGCGTTGCTTTGGAAACAGTTCGTACACTTGAATCTCAGATGATGATGCGTCATCAAAAGGGATTCCTTGAATAAGAGGAGGTTTTAATGAATCTTATTTTATTAGGTGCTCCCGGTGCAGGTAAGGGAACTCAGGCTGAGGTTATTTCTGAAGCTCTGAATATCCCGCAGATATCTACAGGCAACATTTTACGTGAAGCTGTAAAAAACGGCACTGAATACGGTCTTAAGGCAAAGGCTGCTATGGATAGCGGTTCACTTGTTTCTGATGACATCGTTATCGGAATACTTAAGGACAGAATTGCTGAGGACGATTGTAAAAACGGATATATTCTCGACGGATTTCCGAGAAATGTTCCTCAGGCAGAAGCCCTTGAAAAAATGGGCGTTAAAATCGATAAGGTAATAGAAATCTTTGTTCCGGATGAAACTATTCAAAAGCGTCTTTCCGGAAGAAGAGTCTGCGAGGGATGCGGAGCTTCTTATCATGTTGACTTCAAGCCGTCTAAGGAAGAAGGAAAATGTGATAAGTGCGGCGGAAACGTTGTACAGAGAAAGGACGATCATCCTGATACTGTAATAGAGCGTCTGAAGGTATACCATGATCAGACAGCTCCTCTGAAGGATTTTTATGCAGGCCGCGGAATTCTTGAAACTGTTGAAGGACAGGAGGATGTAGCAGATACATCCAAGCTGACGCTTAAAGCAGTCGGAGCATAAGAATGGTAAGCATAAAATCCAGCACTGATTTAGCTAAAATGCGTGAGGCCGGTAAGATTGCCGGCAGAGCGCTGAAGCTTGCAGGCGAATCAATAAAAGCAGGTATGACAACTAAGGCCCTGGACAAAATAATCCATGATTATATAGTGGGGTGCGGAGCTAAACCGTCATTTCTGAATTACGGCGGATTTCCGGCAAGTGCCTGCATATCAATAAACAATGAAGTTATTCATGGCATTCCGAGCCATAAGCGGAGAATCGCTGAAGGCGATATAGTCAGCGTTGATGTGGGAGCATATTATAACGGTTTTCACGGAGATACATGCGCAACTTTTCCAGTAGGAAAAATTTCTGATGAGGCAAAAGCGCTTCTTGAGGTTACCGAACAGAGTCTTTACGTTGGTATTGAAGCAGCAAAAGTCGGCGCAAGGCTTGGTGACGTAGGTCACGCTGTTGAAGAATATTGTGCGTCAAGAGGATACGGAATAGTAAGAAATTACTGCGGTCACGGGATCGGCAAGGAGCTTCATGAATCACCGGAGGTTCCGAACTACGGAAAAGAAGGGCACGGACAAAGACTGGTCGCTGGAATGACTTTCTGCATAGAACCTATGATCAATTCTAAAGGGGACGGCGTGAAGGTCTTGAATGACGGATGGACTGTTATAACAGCAAGCGGTTCTTTATCTGCTCATTTTGAGCACGCAATAGCAATAACACAGAATGGTCCGGTTATTCTGACACAGCCGTGACGGAGGTTTGCGGTGGAGATAAAGAGGGGCGCAGTTGTTACAGCAATTGCAGGCAGGGATAGCGGAGGTTATTTTGCAGTTACGGAAATAAGCGGCGGATATGTTTATATAGCAGACGGAAAAAAGAGAAAGCTGTCAGCTCCCAAGCGTAAAAACCGTAAGCATCTGAGAATGACCGAAAAAGTTATCATGCTTAATAATATAACTGATAAAAAGCTAAGAAATGTGCTGAGTGAAACAGCTCACACACCGTAACCGATTATGGGGAGGTATTCATTTTGTCTAAGGAAGATGTAATTGAATTAGAGGGCGTTGTTGAGGAAGCTCTTCCGAACGCAATGTTCAGAGTAAAGCTGCCGAACGACCATATAATTCTTGCGCATGTTTCAGGTAAGCTGAGAATGAATTATATCAGAATCGTTCCCGGTGACAAGGTAACAGTTGAAATGTCGCCTTATGACCTGACAAAGGGCAGAATCACTTGGAGAGCTAAATAAAATTAGCTTAAAGAAGCGGGAAGCGTTTGAAAAAATGCTTCTGTAATCTATCAAGGAGGTATTTTCAATGAAAGTCAGACCTTCAGTTAAACCTATTTGCGAAAAATGCAAGGTTATTAAACGCAAGGGAAAAATAATGGTTATTTGCGAAAACCCAAAGCATAAACAGCGTCAGGGCTGATAAGTCACCTGACATCTTATTAACGGAGGTGCTATTAATTAATGGCAAGAATTGCTGGTATTGACCTGCCGAAGGAAAAAAGAGTTGAGATCGGTTTAACTTATATTTTCGGCATAGGCCGTCAGACTGCTACAACAATTCTTAAGGAAACAGGTGTAAACCCTGATACAAGAGTTAAGGATCTTTCAGAAGAAGATGTAGCAAAACTGCGTGATTATATTGATAAGAATATCATAGTTGAGGGCGATCTCAGAAGAGAAACTGCACTTAACATCAAGAGACTTGTTGAAATTGGCTGCTACAGAGGCGTTCGTCACCGTAAGGGTCTGCCTGTAAGGGGTCAGCGTACAAAGACAAATGCAAGAACTCGTAAGGGTCCTGTAAAGACAATCGCTAACAAGAAGAAGTAAGGAGGGCGTGAACATTGGCACAGAAACCTAAGAAGGTTGCTATCAGAAGACGCAGAGAGCGTAAGAATATTGAAAGCGGCGCTGTTCATATCCAGTCCACTTTTAATAATACAATAGTAACTATAACAGATACACAGGGCAACGCTATTTCATGGGCAAGCGCAGGCGGACTTGGCTTCAGAGGTTCAAGAAAGTCTACACCGTTTGCTGCACAGACAGCCGCTGAAACAGCAGCAAAGGCAGCTATGGAACATGGTCTTAAGAACGTAGAAGTTTATGTTAAGGGACCTGGTTCAGGACGTGAAGCTGCTATCAGAGCACTGCAGACAGTTGGTCTGGAAGTTAAGATGATCAAAGACGTAACCCCTATTCCGCATAACGGATGCCGTCCTCCAAAGAGAAGACGTGTCTAATTTACAGGAGGTGTAAAACTTGGCTATTAGTAGAGAACCAATTCTTAAGAGATGCAGATACTTAGGAATCAGTCCGGCAGTTATGGGTGTTTCAAAGGAAAGTAACAGAAACCCTAACGCAAACAGAAGAAAAAAAGTTTCAGAATATGGTACACAGCTTAAGGAAAAGCAGAAGCTGAAGTTTATATACGGTGTTCTTGAAAAGCCTTTCCGCCACTATTTCCAGATCGCTGAAAAGATGGAAGGCAAGGCTGGTGAAAACCTTATCACAATTCTTGAATCAAGACTTGACAACGTAGTTTTCAGAATGGGACTTTCACTCACAAGACGTGAATCAAGACAGCTTGTTTCCCACGGTCACTTTATGGTTAACGGAAATAAGGTAGATATCCCTTCATACAGAGTTAAGGACGGCGACGTTATCGAACTTTGTGAAAACAGCAAGAAGAGCGCTAAGTTCAAGGATGTAATTGAAGCTACAAAGGGCAGAGTGATCCCTCTCTGGCTTGACGCTGACAGAGAAGCCGGCAAGGCAAAGGTTGTTCGTATGCCTGTTAAGAGTGATCTTGACTATGAGGTTGAAGAAACATTCATCGTCGAGCTGTACTCCAAGTAATAAGCAATTGCTTATTGCAAGCCTGTTCATATATAAAGAGATAAAAAGTGATTGCGAAATAGGAGGGTTCTTATGCTTGAAAAAATAGTAAAGCCTGAAATTGATACTGTCGAGCTGAAAAGCGATGGAAAATACGGTAAGTTCGTTTTGTCTCCGCTTGAGCGCGGTTATGGTATTACGCTTGGAAACAGTCTAAGACGTGTTCTGCTCTCCTCACTTCCCGGTGTTGCAGTCAACTCAGTTAAGATAGACGGAGTGCATCATGAATTGTCAACAATCCCTGGTGTAAAAGAGGATGTAACAGAAATCATTCTCGCAATAAAGGGTCTCACCGCAAAGCTTTACGGAGAAGGTCCGAAAACTGTTTATATTGAAGCTGAAGGCGAATGCGAAGTTACAGCCGGTGATATTAAAACAGACTCGGAGGTCAATATACTTGATCCGGGAATGCACATAGCAACTCTCGGCAAGGATGCAAAGCTTTATATGGAAATAACTATCGACCGGGGCAGGGGCTATGTTTCTGCCGAGCGCAACAAAACTCAGATGGGAAATCTTCCTATTGACGTTATTGCAGTTGATAGTATCTATACTCCTGTTTTGAAGGTCAATTACAAGGTTGAAGATACACGTCTTGGCCAGGTAACTGATTTTGATAAGCTTACAATTGAGGTCTGGACAGACGGAACAATCTCAGCTAAGGAAGCCTTGTCACAGGCAGCCAATCTCCTCAACGAGCATCTGAAACTTTTCATTGACTTGTCAGAAGATGCAAGCATTGCAGAAGTTTTGGTCGAACAGGACGATAAAGGTAAGGAAAAAATCCTTGAGATGACCATTGAGGAACTTGACTTGTCGGTACGTTCCTTCAATTGCCTGAAGCGTGCCGGAATAAATACAGTTGATGATTTGATCAACAAGTCTGAAGAAGAAATGATGAAGGTTAGAAACCTTGGTAAAAAATCCTTTGATGAAGTCAAGGAAAAGCTTCAATCACTTGGTTTTGATCTGAGTTCAGAAGAGGAATAAAACTGCGGAAATGCGTTTAGACTTATTTCCGTGATTTGAAAAGGAGTGAATAACGATGCCAGGTACAAGAAAGCTTGGAAGAACAACTGACCATAGAAAGGCTATGCTCAGAGCTATGGTAACTTATCTGTTAGAAAATGGCCAGATTGAAACAACTGTCACAAGAGCTAAGGAAGTTCGTGCAGTTGCTGAAAAGATGATCACAATCGGTAAAAATAACGATCTGCACTCCAAACGTCAGGTTTATGCTTACGTTACTAAGGAAGACGTTGCTAAGAAGTTATTTGATGAGATTTCACCAAAATATGCTGAAAGAAACGGCGGATATACAAGAATTGTAAAGATTGGTCCACGCCGCGGAGACGCAGCAGAAATGGCAATTATTCAGCTTGTATAATTGAATTTTATATAATTTAACGGCTCTTTTACAGAGCCGTTATTTTTATGTTTCTATTGACTTATCAGGTGCTGTATGCTAAAATACTTAATAGTATTAGATATTTTTTAGGTAAGATTTATGGAAGATTATAAAAATTTAATTGACGAGCTGTTTTTACAGTTAAGAAGGGCATATTTTACTTCGCCTGAGATAAATTACAGCGATTTTATTCAGGGAGAAATGAAGATATTGAACTATCTTTATTTAAATAATAGTCCTGTACTGCCGGGAAAATTATGCGATGACCTGTATATGACCAGCGCAAGAATGTCCGCTGCTCTCAAAAGCCTTAAGACAAAGGGATATATAGAACGCAGTGTTTCAAAAAACGATAAACGTAAGATTCCTGTAATTCTTACTGAAAGCGGACGCAGTTATTTTGCAGAAAAGAGAACTAAAGTGATAAATGCGTACAGCGAGATGTTTATGAAGCTTGGTAAGGATGACACAAAAGAGTTTATACGTATTATAAAGAGGCTTAATGATTTAGCTGATAATGCAGAAAGCGAGATGGAATAAATCAATGACAATGCAGGAATTTTATGACGGAAAAGCGTTTGACGCTTATAAATATTTCGGAGCTCATATTGAAAATGACAAAGTAGTATTCAGAACCTTTGCGCCATCGGCTGAAAGGGTTACTGTATTCGGCAGTTTTAATAACTGGACAGAGGAAGAAATGAAAAGGGAAACAGAGGTTTTTTCCTTTGTATCAGACAAGGCTAAGCCTGGTGATATGTATAAATATGTTATTTATACTAAGGACGGAGTTAGAGTTGAGCATTGCGACCCATATGGATTCGGCATGGAACTTAGACCAGCTTTTGCGTCATATGTAGTTGATATTTCAGAGTATGATTTTACTGACGAAAAATGGATGAACAGCCGTACAAAAAATTATAATAGTCCCATGAATATATATGAAGTCCATCTTGGCTCATGGCGCACAAAAGAACCGCAGATTGATGAAAACGGAGAAATTATTACTGAAAGTCAGTGGTATAAATATAATGAAATAGCCGATGAGCTTATTGAATATGTGAAAAAGAATAATTTTACGCATATTGAATTTCTGCCCTTGTCAGAGCATCCGGCTGACTGCTCATGGGGTTATCAGAACACCGGATTCTTTGCACCAACTTCACGTTACGGAACGGCAGCGCAGCTAAAGGAGCTAATTGATAAGTGCCATAATGCCGGAATAGGAGTTATTCTTGATTTTGTATTGGTGCATTTCGGCATTGACGGATACGGTCTTGCTAAATATGACGGTACAGCTTTGTATGAATATCCGTCAGACGACGTGGGATACAGCGAATGGGGCACTTGCAATTTTAATTTTTCAAGGCGGGAGGCTTGCAGCTTTATCCAGTCAGCCGCTAATTATTGGTTAAAGGAATATCATTTCGACGGCTTGAGAATGGACGCTATTAGCCGTGCAATTTATTGGATGGGTGATCCTGGCAGGGGTGTAAATGAAAATAATGTTGCATTTATAAGAAATATGAACACCGGACTTCATGATTTGCACCCGACAGCTATGCTGATTGCAGAAGATTCCACTGCATACTTGAAGGTTACTGCTCCTGTTGAGTATGACGGTCTTGGCTTTGATTATAAATGGGATATGGGCTGGATGAACGATACGTTTGATTATTTTCGCACAGCGCCTTGGGAAAGACATAATCACTATCATAAGCTCACTTTTTCAATGGCTTATTTTTATAATGAACTATTTTTGCTTCCAATTTCCCATGATGAAAATGTCCATGGAAAAGCTACTGTAATACAGAAAATGTATGGTGACTACGATGAAAAACTGCTTGAATGCAGAGCGTTTTATATGTATATGTATACACATCCGGGCAAAAAATTAAGCTTTATGGGCAATGAAATCGGACAGTTCAGGGAATGGGACGAAAAAAGAGAACAGGACTGGGATTTGCTGAGTTATCCTGTTCATGACAGTTTTCATAAATATATGAAAGATCTCGGCAGGCTGTATAAAACCAGAAAATGTTTGCATGACGCAGAATATAATATGCAGACATTCAAATGGCTGGTGTCGGACGCTTGTGAGCAGTGCGTTTATATATATGAGAGATCAAGCGGCGGCAGTATAATGATATGTGCTCTTAATCTTTCAGGAATGGAACAGACCATAACTTTTAATGCAGGAAGAAAAATTAAAATGAAAGAGATTTTGAACAGCCGCTGGGAAGAGTACGGCGGTGATATAAAAAAGAGCAGAAAGGTAATATCTGCCGATACCGACAACAATATCACGCTGAAAATAAAGCCTCTAAGCGGACGTTTATTTGATGTAACATTATAGTATGATATTTAATGTAAAATAGTATAAAATTTAGTGGCTTTGTATTGACAATTGTGTGAAAAAATTGTATAATATGCATATAAGAGAAAAATATATTATTTTATGGGAGGGTATATATGAATTTAAAAAAGAAACTGATAACCTTGCTGACTTCAGCAGTGTGTGCTGTTTCATGCATAAGCATATCAGGTGTTGATTCGGATAAGCAGACAGTATCAGCTGCTGGTCTTACCGGTAAAAATTCATACGAAATTACAGAACAGATGACTATTGGTTGGAATTTGGGAAATTCCTTGGAGTGTACAAATGATTCCTTTAATTATGATACTGCTCCGAAATCATTTGTTACAACATGGGGTAATCCGGAACCAACTGCTGAAATGATCAAAACAGTAAAAGCAGCAGGATTCAATACTATCAGAATTCCTGTTACCTGGTATCAGCACCTGAAATACAACGAAAGTACAGGTGTTTATGAAATCAACCAGAAGTGGATGGCTTATGTAAAGAAAGTTGTTGACTGGGCATACAATGAAAATATGTTCATAATACTAAATGTTCACCATGAGGAATGGGTAAATGCCCCTGAATTTAATCAGCAAGCATATGCTGAAGCTTCTGCAAAGCTTCGTGATATTTGGAGTCAGGTTTCAGAACAGTTCAAGGATTATGATCAGCACCTTATTTTTGAAGGCATGAATGAACCCCGTGAAACAGGAAAGGGCGGTTCAGTTGAATGGGGAAGCGGTGACGATAATTCCAGAACTTATATAAATAATCTTAATGAAGTTTTTGTGAATACTGTAAGAGGTCAGGGTTCATCACAGAACAGCGAAAGACTTCTCATGCTTCCGGGATATTGCGCTTCATCTGATATAAACGCAATTAATGCAATTAAGATACCGCAGAATTCCGGTAACGTAGCATTGTCAGTTCATGCATATACACCTTATTTCTTTGCAATGGATACAGGTGAATATGCAAATCATAATTTCCCCGGTGCCGACGGATACGGAAATGACTATGAAACTCAGCTCCGGAGTCTTTTCAGCAGTTTCAAGGCTGCTTCAGATTCTAAGGGCGTTCCAATGATAATCGGTGAATTCAGCGCATCTGACTTCGATAATACACAGTCACGTGTAAACTGGGCAAAATCTTATCTAACACTTGCTAAGCAAGCTGGTATTACCTGCGTTCTTTGGGATAACAATGTTCCTAACAACGGTACCGGCGAAGCACACGGATACCTTTACAGACTGACAAATACATGGTATCCTAATTCTATTGATGTTATCAGAGCAATGATGGATACGGTCGGCGTAACAGGCTATACACTTCCTGAATATAAGGAATATGAGCCGCCGAAGTTTTCATGGGATAATGTAAAAATCGGTTCAGACTGGGTTGAGCTGTTCCGTTCAGATTCCGGAGAAAAAACTGATGCATGGGATAATATATCTGTTCCTGAAATGAAAAATTATATATCCGAAGACTATATGTTTGCTATGGTCTGCCAGTCCAGCATTGAACCGTATGTTGTTATACAGGGCGGATGGTTCAAGGTAAATCCTGATTTGGACTTGAGTGAGGATTTTGTACTGTACTTTACTTATGATGAAATAAAGAAAGTAATGGAAGCTAATAATATAACTGTTTCTGAAATTGTTAATATGTATTTGAGTGCAAGCGGAAGTGAAGCGACATTCTATGGTATGTATGCTGTTCCGGTAAAGGATACTCCAAGTCTTAGAGGCGATATAAATGGTGACGGTGAAGTTAGCATAGTTGATATTACACTTCTCCAGAAATATCTTCTCAAAACTGCTCAGCTGGAAGAATCTCAGTTTGCAATAGCTGATTTAAATGAAGACGGTATAATTAATATTTTTGATGCTGTAATTCTTAAGAGAATTATTATTAATGGAAATTGATATTTAAAAAAGGGCTTATTCAGCCCTTTTTTATTTTATAAGATCTTTGATTACTTCTCCGGCTATTATAAGCCCCACTGCCGACGGAACAAATGCATTACTGCCGGGAATTCTTTTTTTAAATGCAGTTTGCTGTTCTGATTCTATAAGTGTTTTGCAGTCCTCGGATAGGTCATTAGCAGGTGGCAGGGGAATTTCTTTTGAAAAAACTACTTTAAGTTTTTTTATTCCTCTGCGTTTCAATTCATATCTCATAACTTTTGCAAGTGGACAAACTGAAGTTTTATAAATATCCGAAACCTCAAAAGCAGTGGGATCAGTTTTATTGCCAGCGCCCATTGATGAAATAATCGGCGTTCCGGATTTATTTGCCTGTTCGGCAAGCTCTATTTTTCCGGAAACGGTATCAATGGCGTCTATAATATAGTCATAATCCTTAAAGTTAAAATGTGATGAAGTTTCTGGGGTATAAAAAATTTTATGAATATTCACGGTACATTCCGGATTGATATCTCGGATACGTTCTTTTGCAGCGTCAACCTTATATTTTCCTACTGTACTATGCAGTGCATAAAGCTGACGGTTGATATTACTGACCGATACTTTGTCATTGTCGATTAAATCTATATGACCAATACCACTTCTTACTAATGCTTCAGCAGTATGTCCGCCGACTCCGCCAATGCCGAAAACGGCTATCCTTGACTTGAATAGTCTTTCCATTGATTTTTGTCCGAACATAAGTTCGGTTCTTGTAAATATATTTCTCATATTAAAACCTTTTCTTTTTCTGAGGAAAGGTCAAAGCCCATTCCTTCAAGCATTTCAATGTCTTCTTTTATGCTGTTTCCGGATGTGGTCAGCATATCGCCGGTAATGGCAGCGTTGGCTCCGGAGAGAAACGCCTGCTTTCCTGAATCGTTTAAAATTGATCTTCCGGCAGCAAAACGTATATAAGCAGTAGGATTTATAAATCGGAACATTGCTATGGTTCTCAGTATATCTTCTTGGGTAATTTGGGGGCAGGCTTCAAATGGAGTACCTTTGATCGGCACCAATGCGTTGAGGGGGATCGAATGTACATTAAGCTCTGAAAGACTAAGCGCCATATCAAGTCTGTCCTCCCAGGTTTCGCCCATACCAATGATACCGCCTGAGCAGACTTTAAGTCCGGCATTCTGAGCACGTTTTATACATTTTATTTTATCGTCATATGTATGTGTCGTACATATTTCCGGAAAGTTTCTGCGTGATGTTTCAATATTTGCATGATACGTCTTTACTCCGCATTCCTTAAGCCGTTTGAATTGTTCTTCGCTTAAAAGACCATGCGAAGCGCAGAGTGATATATCACATTGTTGATAAAGCTTTTTATAAACTAAAACAGCTTTTTCAAAATCATCGCTGCTAAGACTTCTTCCGGCTGTAACAAGCGAATATCTGTGAACACCTTTATTAGCATTTCTTTTGCAGTCATTTATAATTGCATTTTCGTCAAGAAAATTATATTCGTTAATTTCTGTACCGTGATGTCCTGATTGTGCACAGAATTTACAGTTTTCAGAACATTTTCCGCTTTTGGCGTTTATTATGGTGCAGAGATTTATCTTGTTTCCGCATAATTCTGAGCGGATTCTGTTGGCATTTAAGCAGAGTTCATTTAGGTCACAGTCAAAGAAAAATGAAAGATCATCCTTTCGGTTAAGGCGTTTTCCGCTTATAATTTCATCAGCAAGTTTGTTTAAATTCATTTTTACCTCCGTTGCGAAAGCAATTTTTAATATATGTTGGGATTTTACACATATAATCATTATAGCATTTCATAAAATGATAATCAACCAAAAAAATTTTAAATTTATTGTTAAAATAACGTACGAAATACGGTTTCTTTTGTTATCCTATAGACTTAAAATCTAAATAATATCTTTATTTTTTGTATAAAATACAGAAAATTATAATGCATTATAATTTTAAAATTACCTAAGTTGACAAGAAAGATAAAATATTGTATAATTATGTAGCAATATAACTTTATTGCAAATTTACATATTTAAAGGAGATAAATATAATGGATGAAATGAATCAGAATCAGATGCCTTCAAAGCAGCCGCAAGGCGGTTCGGGATTAAGTGTAGCTTCAATGGTGCTTGGTATAATTTCACTTGTGCTGTTCTGCATTGCTTGGATATGTTTTCCATGCGGTATCGTAAGTATTATTCTTGGCGGCGTTAGCATTTCCGGCAAGAAACCAGGCAAGGGCATGGCAGTAGCAGGTCTTGTTTGCAGTATCATTGCTATTGCACTTTACATTATTTTCACAATAATCGGTTTGTCCATGCTTGACGAACTCGGTATTGCATATTAACATAATTTAGTGAAAAGGTTATTAAGATAACAATAGCTGCCGCAGCTTCTGCTGCGGCATTGCTTTTATATATTTTTAAAGATTTGATTCTCAGTCTGTCAAAATATCGTTTGGAATGCTGGATTTTAAATTAACTAAGTTGACAAGAAAGATAAAATATTGTATAATTATGTAGTAAATAAAACTTTATAACAAATGAAAATTAAAGGAGAATAATATAATGGATGAAATGAATCAGAATCATAATCAAATGCCCTCACAGCAGCCATCAGGAGATTATGGATTAAGTATAGCTTCAATGGTACTGGGCGTTATTTCAATTGTACTATACTGTCTTCCTGGGGTTTGTTTTTTATGTGGGATAATAAGCATTGTTTTCGGAGGTATTAGTGTTGCCGGCAAGAAACCGGGTAAAGGAATGGCAGTAGCCGGCCTTGTTTGCGGTATTGTTGGAATTTCATTTTTCATACTTTTTCGGATAATCGAAGTATCTTTAAAACATTTTGATTATTTATTTTAGTATGAAAAAGGTTGTTAAGATAACGATAGCTGCCGCGGCTTCTGCTGCGGCATTGCTCTTATATATTTTTAAAGATTTTATTCTCAGTCTGTCAAAATATCTTCCGGAATGCTGGATTTTAAAATTAACCGGTTTTTATTGTCCGGGCTGTGGAAATACAAGAAGCGTAAAAGCGTTGCTCAGAGGTGATATTATTGCGTCTTTGCGAAGTAATATTGCAATTCCGCTAATATTAGTTCTGCTGTTTCTTTTATATATAGAATTTCTGTTTGATATTTGCGGTAAAAAAGTAAGGATACTGCCGAGAAAATTAAGCTTTTGGATGGTTTTACTATGTGTTATGTTTGCTTACTATGCCGCAAGAAATGTATGGGTGGGTTTAGCTCCGGTCTAAATTAAATGATTATATATGATGAAATTTTAAAATGACATAATAAATTAGTATTATAGCATAATTACTGATTGTTTTTTATCACAAATAGTATTAAAATATATGTAAAATATACAATTTTCAGCGGAGGAGTGTGCCATGAAAAAAATATTATCATTTTTAACATCGTTTGTTATGGTTTTTGCACTGATGACAGGTGTTATAATTACGGACATTAATAATTATGTTTCTGCTGCTGATACATCATCGTATCCGGTACAGGCAATGAATTTTGCGGCGTTTACTACAAACCGTAATATGAATTTGACTGGTACAGCTGTTAAAACGCAGAAAGCGGCAGGAGCTGTTACGGAAAACTGGAGAATAGATTATGTTTCAGATGGTGTATATAATATAGTCAGTATGTCTGACGGAAAATATCTTACAGCAGAGGGAACAAAATGTACAGTTTCCTCAAAGACGGGAAATACTGCCCAGCAGTGGAAAATCGAGGGTGTAACTAAGGATTTTGAAGGCTATAATCTTTATTATAAAATTATCAGCGTATCAGCCGGAACAGTTCTTACATACTATCAGTCTTCAAATACTGTAGGACTTGCAGCGTATACCGGTGACGGCGCTCAGAAATGGAAGCTTAACAGTTACGGAGCTGAGGGATTTGCGGCAAACTGTAAGGTTTCTGAGGGCGAAAAGGCGTCTAATATCGGAGGAGTTTTGGGTAAAACAGTAACTGCAGGCAATGCGGATGAGTTGGAAAAATATCTGAATACTGCCGAGCCTTTGACAATTGTGCTAACTGGAAATATTGATATGCAGAAAAAAGGCAATACCCGAATCAGGGATTATAAAACAATAGTGGGTTCGTATAATACGAATACAATTTATGACAGCCAGTTCCGTACAAATGACGCTTATGGTGCAGTCAATGACAGCCCCAGCGATAATATCATTTTCAGTAATATTGATTTTCAGGCTGTCAATAAACCTAATCGTATATTAATTAATATTTGGTCATCAAGAAATATCTGGATCGACCATTGCAGTTTTACAAATAAGCTCAGCTATAACAGAACAGGTGACGGACAGGACGAGGTTGGTAAGTTTATATGGATAAACACTCCTTATAAGGATTACCTGGACGCTAAAGATCTTGGCCGCAGTCCTGACTTTATTACAATTTCATACTGTACTTTCAATAACCGTTACTGGACAGTTGCATACGGTACTCAAAATGGTGAAACCACAAGATGCAGGACAACGCTTTGCTACAACATATGGGATAAAAATGTAAGAAGATGTCCGCAGATTGGCAATGGAAACGGACATATTTTCAATAACTATTACGAGGGTAATGATTCTAACGGAAGCGGAACTTCTCAGATCATAAGCGGAGAGGGTTCGAACATTGTCAGTGAAAACTGCCGTTTCCAGTCTTATGAAAATACAAATCCTTACTGCATATGTGCAGGCAGCGGAAATGATCCATATAGGGACAGCGGTTCATATTATGCAAAAACAGGCAGTGAAACTCCGGTGGTTTTCCCAATAAATCCAAAAGTGAAGAGCACGTGGTATCCTAATAAGGAGAACTATGGGTATTCCCTTGTCAGCGCCTATGAATCAAATGGAAACGATATAAAAAAATTCTGTCAGACTTATGCCGGAAGAAAAACTTCTGTTTCAGCATTCAAGTTTATAACAGACAGCGCTTTATCTTCATGGGTGACAACAAAATATGATTCACCTTATCTTACCAATAGTTTTGATTCAGCATACGGTTCTGCTGTCACAGAATATACTCCGGCTGTTCTTAATGAGGGCGCAGTCTATATGTTTAAAAATGTAAACAGCGGTCTTTATATGGAAGCAGACGGCGCAAAGGCAGCAAACGGAACAAATGTTCAGCAGTGGGGTGCGACTGAAGCAGCTGTTCATAATTCCTGGAGAGTTATTTCTGCCGGCGGAGGCTACTATAATATTTATTCTCAGGTTGGAGATAAAGTTACTTATCTGCTTGATGTTGATTCAAATAAAACCGCTGACGGTACAAATATCGGAATTTGGTCTGATACAGGGGCAGACGCACAAAAGTTTAAATTCTATAAAAATGATGACGGTTCTTATCTTATTTTAACTAAAACCTCCAAGGATCAAAGCTGTATTGCTGTTTCCTCTGCTTCTGCAAGCGCAGGCGCTAATGTAGTTCAGTGGACTGTTGACAAGGGGGATAAATCTCAGAAATGGGAGCTTATACAGGTTGAAAATACAGGCTGTTCAATGGATACGAGCAAGGAATATATGTTTAAAAATTCAAACAGCGGTCTTTATATGGAGGTGGCTAACGGCTCAGCTCAGGATAATGCTAATATTCAGCAGTGGGGAGCGGGAAGCTCTGCAAGCCATAATACATGGACTCTAAAGGAATTTGGCGGAGGATATTATTATATTATATCAAAACTTGCTGACGGCAAGACCTATTACTTAAATTCTACAGGAAAAACAGACGGTTCAAATATAGAAATTTTAAAAAATAATAAAACAAATTCTCATCTGTTTAAATTTGTAAAGAATCCGGACGGTACTTACTATATTCTTTCCAGAGCTTCAATGGATGCAGGCGCAGTTGAAGTTGCAGGAGCAAGCAGAGAAAGCGGAGCAAATGTACAGCAGTGGACTGTAAACGGTAACAATTGTCAGAAATGGAATGTTGAGGCATATAAGGTAACAAAGCCAGCAGTGACCACTGTTGTTACTACCACAACAGTTACCACAAAAACAACTGCAAAGCCAGTAACTACTACCAAAAAGACGACTGCTGTATCAACTGCGGCTTCAACAGCAGTTACTGCAACTTCAGCAGTGACGGATATTGTTTACGGTGATATAAACAATGATTCTGTTGTTGATACAAAAGATATTGCAGAACTTCAGCGCTATTTGCTTAATATTGAACCATTAAGCGAAATAAAATATAAATCGGCTGATATGAATAATGATAAAATAATTAATTGTTATGATTACATTATTTTAAAAAGAATGGTATCAGGCAAAAAATAACGTAAAAACAGCAGTTCTTAATGGAACTGCTGTTTTTAATATTGTATAAATATATTTTAAATTAGGTTTAAAAATAAACAAAATTAAGCCGTTAAGCGTTGACAGTAAATGTATGATATGATATAATACAGATACAAGAAAAAACAGTTAAAGAATAAAAATAAGGAACAATTCGGAGGCATATTATGACAAAAAAGAAAAAAATAATTGTGACGGCAGCGGCAGCCGCAGCAGCTGCAGTAATAATTACCGGAAGTCTGATTATATGGAATGTCAGAAAGCCGGACGACAGTTTCGGAACTGCTTATGTAACTGCTGTTTCTGATTGTAATACTGCTGTATTTTCTGCATCCAGCAATCGTTTTTCTGGTGTGGTTGAATCTCAGAAAGCAGCGGAAGTAAAAGTTGACTCAAGTAAAATCATTAAGGAGATTTTTGTCAGCGAGGGCGATGTTGTAAAATCTGGAACAGAATTATTTAAATACGATGTAGAAGCTATGAAACTTGAACTTGAAGAAGGTCAGGTTGAAATAGAGCGTATGCAAAATGAAATTGATTCCAATAACAGACAAATCAAGGAGCTGGAGGCTGAAAAGAAAAATGCCGGCAGTGACGCTCAGGTATCATATACAACTCAGATACAAGCATTACAGACTGATATCGATAGAATCAAGTACGACATAAAGGTAAAGAAAATCAATCTGGAAAAAATAGAAAATTCAATAAAAAATGCTTCTGTAAAAGCCGATACAGACGGAACAGTCAAGGGTTTAAAAACTCCTGAGGAAATGCAGGAAAATGGTACAGATGTTATTATGACCATAGTTTCAAGCGGCGATTTCCGAATAAAGGGAAAAATAAATGAACAGAATATGGGTTCAATTATGCAGGGAAGCGCAGTAATCATTAGCTCCAGGGTAGACGATACTGTTTCTTGGAGGGGCATGATTTCTGAAATTGGCAATGAACCTGAAGTTGATAATAACAATATGTATTTTGACGGCAGCGATACGGAAACAAAATCTTCCAACTATGCGTTTTACATAGAACCTGAAAGCACCGAAGGTCTCATGCTGGGACAGCATGTACTGATCGAAATCGATTATGGTCAGAGCGATGCAATTGAAAAAGACGGAATTTGGCTTTATAATGACTATGTAGTAGATTTTGACGGAGAAAAACCTTATGTCTGGGCAGCGGATAAGGACGGCCGTCTTGAAAAGAGATTTGTTGAAATCGGTCAGAAGGACGAAATGAACGGTGACAGTGAAATTATTTCCGGTTTAAAGGACAGCGACCTTATAGCGTATCCGGCAGATGATTATCAGGAGGGTATGAAAACTTCAACAGATATTGACGATATTGAACAGGACGATAATATTGACGGTGATGTGCCTATTGATGATATTCCAAATGATGACATAATGAATGACGATATTATGAATGATGCTGATTTTATGCCGGAGGGAGCAGACATAGATAATCCGGATGATGGTATTGACGCAGATTTTGCGGATAAGCCTGTGGATGACGAAATGGCGGTGACTCCATGATTTTAGATATGCGCAGTATTTATAAGGATTATATGCAGGGCAGGGAGGCTGTTCCGGTATTAAAGAATATTGATTTTCAGGTTGATGAAAATGAATATGTTGCTATAATGGGACCGTCAGGTTCAGGAAAATCAACGCTTATGAACATTATCGGCTGTCTTGACAAACAGACCTCGGGAACGTTTATATTTGACGGAAAGGATATTTCGCAGTGCAGAGACAAGGAACTATCGGATATACGCAACAGTAAAATAGGATTCGTTTTTCAGAATTTTAACTTATTGCCGCGTCAGTCCGCATTGGAAAATGTCGAACTTCCGCTGCTTTATGCCGGAGTCAAAAAAAAGGAACGCAGGGAAATGGCAAGGCAGGCGCTGATAAAGGTTGGACTCGAAGACAGAATAGAGTTTAAGCCAACCCAGCTTTCAGGCGGTCAGAAGCAGAGGGTTGCTATTGCAAGGGCTATTGTAAATAAACCCAGATTACTTTTGGCTGATGAACCTACCGGTGCTCTTGATACAAAGTCAGGTGAGCAGATTATGGAGCTTTTTGAAGGACTTAACAGTGAAGGCGTTACAATTGTTATGATTACACACGAGCGTGAAATTGCTGATTATGCAAAAAGAATTATGCTTATCAGAGACGGGGAAATTTCACCTGATAACGGAGGTGAAACCGCATGAAAACATCAGCTAAAATAATTATAGCAGTGTCCTGCATAGCAATTGCTGCCGGAGGAACCTTCGGCGGTTATAAATATAATGAAGTACGTAAGAAAAATAAAACTGTTGCCGATGTTGTTCCGGTAAGCTATATGGTAGGAGGCTACTGGGGGGACGAACTTAACCTTGAGGGTATGGTAAGCTCAGGTGACGTCCAGAAGATAATGCAGGATGAGTCAAGGCTTGTGGATAAAATTCTTGTAAAAGAGGGAGATACTGTTACAAAGGGTACTCCAATTGTAAAATATGATATGACTTTGCTTAATCTTGACGTTCAGCAGAAGAAAAATAATCTTGCTGTTATTGAGGATAAGATTAAGCAGGCAAACAAGGAAATATCACGTCTTAAAAATCTTCAGCCTTCTGAGGCTATACCGCCCATGCCTGAGCCGACGGCTCCCCCTGAACCTGAGGTACCGGAAAAGCCTCAGGTAAATGTTACTCTTCAGATCAATGATGCAGGAGCAGCTGTTTCAGGAAAGGGTACCGAGGATGACCCTTATATATTCAACTGCTCAGGAGCAACGGTTGTTGCAGCAGGTTTTCTAAATCAGATGGCGGAAAATTCTTTGTTTGCTGATTTTAACGTATATGAAAACAATAATTTAATATATATGTGGAGCGTAAGGGGTTCTGATATTCCGCCGGATCAGACTGCTGACTGGGTTGTCGGCAGTAATGTCCAAGCAGATGGATCCGGAAACGTCAGTGTGAATTTCTCTACAGTTTATTTCGGAACATTCAGAGCATTCGCCGTAACTGAAGAACAGATACCGGAGCCTGATTATGACGGCTTTTATGACTATTCTGATTACGAGCAGAACTTTATACAGCCCGGTTCAGATGATTATGTTTATTCAAAGGCAGAAATTGCACGCATGATAACTGAAAAGCAGGAAGAAATTAAAACTCTGGAGCTTGATAAAAAATCAGCCGATATTGCGTATCGTCAGGCGGCAGCAAAACAGGAGAACGGTCAGGTTGAAAGCAAGATTGACGGTGTTGTAACTTCTGTAAATGACGGTTCTTCAGAGGGAAATAGTGATTCAGCCCTTGTTGTAATACAGGGAAGCGATGGAGTTAATGTCACTGTTAATATCGGTGAATTGAATCTTGATAAGGTGACTGTTGGTTCGGAAGTTACTGTAACTTCATATGAAACAGGAGCAAGCGCAGTGGCTGAGGTTACATCGATTGATATGACTCCGGTTAATGGTTATTTCAGTTATAATGAAAACCCGAACAGCAGTACATATAGTTTCAATGCAAGCATTACAGACGGTGCAGAGGGCTTTAATATCGATAGCTGGGTAAGCGTGTCAGTGCAGGAAATGCAGGTAAGTGACACGTTCTATATACCTCTTCATTATACAAGAGAAGAGGACGGCAGATATTATGTAATGAAATCCGGAAAAAACAAGAGACTGGAAAAACAGTATATACAAACCGGAAAGACCATTTATGGAAGTCAGATTGAGATAAAAAGCGGACTTTCCCAGGATGATATGATTTGCTTTCCTTACGGAAAAAACATCAAAGAAGGTGTTAAAACCAAAGAAACTGATAAGGTTATGTGGTAAGGAGGGGAAATAATGTTTGAGAATATTAGATTATCATTTAAGGGGATTTTTTCCCATAAGATCCGTTCGCTTTTGACTATGCTCGGAATTATTATTGGTATAGCAGCTATTATCGCAATTGTTTCTACTATTAAAGGAACAAACGAACAGATAAAAAGCAATCTTATCGGTGCAGGAAATAATACTGTAAAGATCCAGCTTTACCAGGGAGACGGAGTATTCGATTTTCAGTATCAGTCTGTTCCTTACGGCATACCGGTGATTTCTGACGAGGTCAAAGAACAGATTGAAGATATAAAAGAAATTGAAAAGGTCACTTTATTCAGACAGCGTCAGTATTGTGACAGTATATTCTATCTTAACAACCAGCTTGCAGGCGGTACTGTTTTGGGTATAGACAAAGACTATTTAAGCGTAATGGGTTACAGAATAAAATCCGGAAAGGGCTTTTCGGAAAAAGATTACAGCGATAATAAAAAAACAGCTATTATTGATATGACAACAGCTAAGAGTCTTTTTGAGGGCGAAGATCCGGTAGGAAAGTCAATTGATATTATGGGAGAACCCTTTACAGTAATAGGCGTTGTCGTTAAGAGCAGTAAATTTGAACCTGTGATTAACTCAATGGAGGATTACTATACGTATAAAAATGACTCCAGCGGTCAGATATTTATCCCTGAACGCTCGTGGCCGATTGTCTTTAAATATGACGAGCCGCAGAACTGCTATGCAAAGGCTGTTGATACTGACAGTATGACAGCAGCAGGCAAGAAAGCAGCGGATATTCTGAATGCTGGTCTTTATGCAGACAGCGAAAGTAATGTAAAGTATAAAAGTGAAAGTCTGCTGGAACAAGCCAAATCAATGCAGGATTTAAGTGCTTCGACTAATAAAATGCTTATCTGGATTGCAAGTATCTCTCTGCTTGTAGGCGGTATAGGCGTTATGAACATAATGCTGGTTTCGGTTACAGAACGAACAAGAGAAATCGGACTTAAAAAAGCACTGGGTGCAAGAAAAAAACGGATTCTTGCACAGTTTCTGACGGAGGCTTCTGTACTAACCAGCATTGGAGGAATTATCGGTGTCGGAGCAGGCATAGGTCTTGCACAGATAATTTCAAAGTTTGCTGATGTTCCGGTTTCAATCAGCGGAGTTTCAATTGCCATATCAGTAGTATTTTCAATGGCAGTGGGAATTGTTTTCGGTTTGATTCCATCAGTAAAAGCCGGAAATCTTAATCCAATTGACGCATTAAGATATGAATAATGTTTTTAAAACTTTAATGACGCAGTATTAGTATATACTGCAATGGGAAAACCGCTGCTGGGGCAGCGGTTTTTTTATGCTGAAAATCAACTATTATTTGACTTTGACAGTAAAATCGTTTATAATAAAAACAAGTGTATAAATCTGAGCTTTATGATAATAATAAAAATATTATTAATTGGAAAGTGCAGGTTTTATATGGATAAGCAGAATTTAGATGAAAAGGAAATTGATGACGGCTCTGATAAAGACCCCATAGAAGAAAGACTTGATGAAACGGAGCTTATTGAAAAAACCGGAGAGGTAATTTCGCATAATGCAAAGCATTTGATACATTGTCTTACGGTGATAGGGCAGGTTGAGGGACATTATGTACTGCCTTCACAAAATAAAACTACAAAGTATGAGCACATAATTCCGGCCCTTGTTGCAATTGAACAGGACAGAAGCATTGAAGGCCTTGTTATTATCTTAAATACAGTGGGCGGAGATGTTGAAGCCGGTCTTGCAATCGCTGAACTGATAGCAGGAATGAAAACCCCGACAGTATCTCTTGTAGTTGGCGGCGGACACTCAATCGGCGTACCCCTTGCAGTAAGTGCAAAGCATTCCTTTATTGTACCATCGGCTACTATGACTATACATCCGGTCAGAATGAACGGACTCGTTCTGGGAGTTCCTCAGACACTTTCGTATTTTGATAAGATGCAGGACAGAATCGTTAATTTTGTTACATCAAACAGCAATATCAGCGATGATGAATTTAGGAAGCTTATGATGCAGACAGGTGAGCTTGTTATGGACGTGGGTACAGTTGTTGACGGCGAAAAAGCTGTAGAGCTCGGACTAATCGACAGTCTCGGCGGTCTGAGTGACGCAATAGAATGCCTGTATTCTATTATCGAAGAATCAGGTGAAAAGTATCCGGATAATACGGAGGAGGAATCATGATCCTTCATACAATTATTAGTCCGGCTGATATTTTATATTCTCATGAAATGGTTAATAAGAAACCGGAAAAAAATAATGCAGTTTGTGTGACAGATCCGTATTTTTTTCTTGAAAAGGACGAATATTATCGTAAATATATTCAGAAGCGGAAGTAATTCCGCATACATATTAAAATAAAAGACCGTATGAACGGCAGATTGGAGAAAATTATGACAGCTTTGGAATCCATAGTTCAGGGTATTATACAGGGGCTTACAGAATTTTTACCTGTATCAAGCTCCGGGCATATTTCGCTTTATCAGCATTTTACAGGAAACAGCGGAGAAGGCGCACTGCTGTTTTCAGCAGTACTTCATCTTGGAACCCTTGTGGCGGTTTTTATTGCCTTTAGAACGACTATATGGGCATTAATAAAGGAAATGTTTTCACTTATCGGGGATGTATTTACCGGAAAATTTAAATGGAAAGGCATGAATCCGGAGCGGCGGATGATTTTAATGCTTATAATTTCCCTTCTTATGCTTATACCGTTTTACATATTTAAGGATTATTTTGAAAAGGTCGCTGAGGACAGCGATATTATTATCGAGGGTATATGTTTTCTTTATACTTCTCTTATACTTTTTATGTCGGACAGATGCGTCAAGGGCAGCAAGAATTACGGAGATGTAACAGTTAAAAATGCTGTAACAGTAGGCGTTTTTCAGGGAATAGCACTTTTGCCTGGAGTGTCCCGTTCCGGCTCGACAATTTCCAGCGGGCTTTTCTGCGGATTCAAAAGGGAAACCGCAGTTCAGTACTCTTTCATACTTGGAATACCTGCAATTTTAGGCGGATGTCTGCTTCAGATTAAGGACGCCGCTGAACAGAATATGATGACATTTGAACCGGTTAATTTTATATTGGGATTTATTGTGTCCGCAGTAGTAGGAATTTGTGCAATAAAGATGGTTAACTGGCTTGTAAAATCAGATAAATTTAAAATATTTGCAATCTATACCCTGATTCTGGGTATTGCTGTAATTGGAATAGGAATCTTTGAAAATATATCAGGAATGAGTATTACTGAATATATAAAAGGCTGATTTCTTTTCTGAACGGAAAGGACAATGAAACGTGGCTCAACGAAAAAAAAGCAGTACGGCTGGCAAGAAAGATAAACCCAGCAGCAGAAAAACGACCGGAAAAGCAGGAAATAAGGCATCCGGCAATATAAAGGATCCTGTTAATCAATTCTGGTCTGTAATATTATTTGCGGCAGGCGTTTTGGTTTTTCTTCTGACTGTTATAGAGGGAAACAGCGGATGGAAAATGATACATAATTTATTTAGGGGACTTTTTGGATTGTCGGTTTTTCTTGTTCCTGTAATAATAATTTATACTGCGGTTCTCATAGCTATGGAAAAATCACAGCAGACGGTAACAAGCAGAGCGGCATGGGGAATCGGACTTACTTTGCTGAGCAGTTCCGTGGTTCAGATAATGCTTGCAGGAACAACTGACGGAAGCTCCTTTATTGAAAAATGCAGGTATCTTTATGAATCCGGATCAAGGCTTGAGGGCGGAGGTCTGCTAAGCGTTTTCATTGCATGGCCTCTTATGCGTTTTTTTGGTCTTGTGGGAGCAAAGATTATAGTATGTATTCTTCTATTTATTTTTATAATGCTTTTATCAAATCTTACCCTTTTTCAGTTTTTCGGAATATTTTACAAACCCTTTGTTAAAATGCATAGGTCTGTACAGAATCTAAGAGAAGAAAACCGTATGCTCAGAGAGTACGAGGAAATGGAATATGACGAGGAGCAGGAAGCAATTCAGATAGCAAATTCCTCATTGCCGGAATCTAATGTTGTACCTGACGATGAGGGCTTTAGCCTGGACATTCCAATAGAAAAAAACGAGGAGCTGGATGTTCCGGACTTTACTGCTCCGGAGCCTGAAAAGATAGATGGATTCTCAATTGATGTACCGATTGATAATTCATCTAATTTGGGAGAGGGCGTTACTAAGCCTGTTAATAATGCTTCCGAAGCCAGCGAATTGAACGATTTAATTGTTAAAGCCGTAGAAGGAAAGGCAGACGCAGGCGTTCAGGAAACCTTTGCGCAAAAGGCTATGAAAGCGGAAGAACTTGTACCGGAAAAGGAAATCAAAGCTCCTATTTCAAGAAAATATGTACTTCCGTCTGTTGAACTGCTTAACCGCGGCTCCGCAAAAGCAAATGATCCTGCGGCGGCTTCTGAACTTCAGGAAAAAGCGGCAAAGCTTATAGAAACATTCAGTAATTTCGGCATTCAGGTGCAGATAAAAGGAATTCAAAGAGGACCAAGAGTTACCAGATATGAAATCCAGCCCGGTAAAAATGTAAGAGTTTCTAAAATTACCGGATTATCAGATGATATTGCTTTAAATCTTGCCGCTGCCGGAGTGCGTATTGAAGCGCCGATTCCTGGAAAAGCGGCAGTTGGTATTGAGGTTCCGAATACAAATCAGGATGTTGTATCTCTCAGGGAAATTATAGAAAGCCGTGAGTTCAGAGAAGCTAAAAGTAAGCTTAGTTTTGCAGTGGGCAAGGATATTGCCGGAAATATCATTACTGGAGATATTTCCAAAATGCCGCATATGATCATTGCTGGTACTACCGGTTCAGGTAAGTCTGTATGTACTAACTCCATAATTATGAGCATTCTTTTCAGAGCAAATCCGGATGAGGTAAAGCTGATTCTTATTGATCCGAAAATGGTTGAATTTACAACATATAACGGGATACCGCATTTGTTAATTCCTGTTGTTACTGATCCGCGTCAGGCGGCAGGGGCGCTTAACTGGGGCGTTCAGGAAATGCTGAGAAGATATAAGCTTTTTGCGGATAATAATGTTCGTGATTTGGGCGGATTTAATGAGCTTGCAGCTCAGAAGCACCTTGAAAAGCTTCCGCAGATAGTAATTGCAATAGATGAGTTTTCTGACCTTATGATGGCAGCTTCAAAGGAAGTCGAGGATTCAGTATGCCGTCTTGCACAGATGGCAAGAGCAGCAGGAATGCACCTTATTATTGCAACCCAAAGACCTACAACGGACGTTATCACCGGACTTATTAAGGCAAATATACCAAGCCGTATCGCACTTTCCGTTCAGTCGCAGGTCGACTCCAGAACTATACTTGATACTCAGGGGGCTGAAAAGCTTTTGGGTTACGGTGATATGCTCTATTATCCTAATGGTATGCAGAAACCGCTTAGAGTTCAGGGCTGTTTCTGTTCAACAAAGGAAGTTGAGGGCGTAGTTGATTTTATAAAGAGAGAATCGGATACAGAATATAATACCGACATCATTGAAGCGGTTGAACACAGTATGCCTGCCGAAAAGAATGAAAAGTTTTCAGATTCAGCTGAAAGCTCCGGCGACGGCGACGACGTGATGATTGAAAGAGCTATCGATGTTGTTGTTGAAATGGGACAGGCTTCTACTTCATCGCTTCAGAGAAAGCTTAAGCTCGGTTATGCAAGAGCCGCAAGGATCATTGACGAGCTTGAGGAGATGGGCGTTGTAGGACCATACGAAGGAGCAAAGCCCCGAAAGGTACTGATGTCCAAACAGCAGTGGTCAGAAAGACGTATGAGAAAAAATGCTGCTGATTAATAGTAATGAGGAATTTTATGAATAATTTTCTGCCTGTTTCCCGCAAAGACATGGAAGAGCGGGGAATAAAACAATTTGATTTTATTTATATAACCGGAGACGCCTATGTTGACCATCCAAGCTTTGGGGCGGCAATAGTCAGCCGTCTTCTTGAAAGTCTGGGATATACGGTTGGAATCATCTCTCAGCCGGACTGGAGAACTGATAATGATTTTATGCGTTTTGGTATGCCAAGACTGGCTTTTTTAGTAACATCAGGCAATATAGATTCTATGGTCGCTCATTATACAGCGGCTAAACGAAAGCGTTCAGATGATGCTTATACCCCCGGAGGCAAGGCAGGAAAACGTCCGGACAGAGCAGTAACAGTTTATTGCAGGAAGCTGCGTGAGATATATGGAGATACTCCGATTGCAATAGGAGGACTTGAAGCTTCACTCAGACGTTTTGCTCATTATGACTACTGGGATGACTGCGTTAAGCCTTCAATACTTGCTGAAAGCGGAGCAGACCTGCTGATGTTCGGAATGGGTGAACATCAGATTACAGAACTGTCAGAACGCCTTTCAGCAGGTGAAAATATTAAGGATATTACTGACATAAGAGGTACTTGCTATTTGACTGATCCTGTAAATACTCCTTTGGGTGCGGCGGAATGCCCGTCCTTTGAACAGGTAATGGAGAATAAAAAGCTTTACGCAAAGGCCTGCCGTCAGCAGTATGACCAGCAGGATGAGGTATACGGAAAAACAGTAATTCAGCGTCACGGGAAGATGATGCTTGTACAGAATCCGCCGGCGTTGAGTCTTACAACAGAAGAACTTGACCGTATTTACAGCCTGCCGTTTATGAGAACATACCACCCTTCTTATGAAAAATACGGAGGTGTCCCCGGAATAGAGGAAGTAAGATTTTCTATAACCCATAACAGAGGATGTTTCGGTTATTGTAATTTCTGTTCTATTGCGCTTCACCAGGGAAGAAAAGTAACGTGCAGAAGTGAAAGGTCAATACTGGAGGAAGCAGAAAAAATAACTAAAATGCCGGATTTCAAGGGGTATATTCATGATGTGGGCGGACCAACTGCAAATTTCAGAAAACCATCGTGCGAAAAGCAGATAAAATTCGGCTTATGCAAGGGAAAAAAGTGTCTTGCGCCTGTTCCATGTCAGAATCTTGAGGTAAGTCATAGAGAATATATAGAAATATTAAGAAAATTAAGAAAAATAAAAGGCGTAAAGAAGGTTTTTATTCGCTCCGGAATACGGTATGACTATCTTATGGAGGACGAAAGCGACGAGTTTATAAGGGAACTTATCAGAAACCATGTAAGCGGACAGCTTAAGGTGGCTCCGGAGCATTGCTCTGCTGCGGTTCTTGATAAAATGGGAAAGCCCCATATAGAAGCATATAAAAGGTTTCAGGAAAAGTTTTATTCTATAACAAAAGGTATGGGAAAAGAACAATATCTTGTTCCGTATTTAATGTCATCGCATCCGGGAAGCACACTAAAAGAAGCTGTTGATCTTGCAATATTTTTAAAGGAAAATAAAATTCATCCGGAACAGGTTCAGGATTTTTATCCTACTCCGGGAACTATTTCTACTTGTATTTTTTACAGCGGGTTTGATCCGTATACAATGGAAGAGGTTTATGTTCCGAGAACGGCAGAAGAAAAAAAGATGCAAAGAACATTGCTCCAGTATTTCAAGCCTGAAAATAAAAAGACAGTAATAGCCGCACTTAAAAAAGCGGGAAGAAGTGATCTTATCGGGTATGGACCTAAATGTCTTGTTACACCGGACAGCGAAAATTCAAACAAAAGAAAGCAAAAGGGAAATATAATAGCATCAAAGGGAAGGAATGGAAAAAATGCCAAAAAGGAAAAAGGCAAAAGGAAAAGGTAATATAACATTCTTTGCAGTATTATTGGCAGCCGCAGCGCTGGTATCCCATTTTACCGGCGTTTTTACTTTAAGCGATCTTAAGGAAGTAATCGGAGTAAGTACATCTAATATTGCAGAGGGTGAGGTTCAGGTGCATTACATAGATGTGGGTCAGGGGGACAGCGAATTAATACTGTCAAACGGACATGCAGTTTTAATTGATACGGGCGAAAAGGAAGAGGGAGAAAAGGTGTTCAGTTATTTGAAACAGGAAGGCGTAAAAACTCTCGATTGCCTTATACTTACTCACCCGCACTCAGACCATATGGGAGCCGCTTCATATATTGTTGATAATGTTGACATAAAGAAAGTGGTTATTCCTAAGCTTCCGGACGATAAGGTTCCTGCAACAAAAGTATATGAAAACTTTCTTAAAAGTGTAAAAAATAAGAATTTGAAGCTTACTGCCGCAGAGCCGGGACTTAAAATAGATATAGGTGAAGCGGAGCTGGAAATAATTTCTCCTGTTTCAGATGATTATAAAAATCTCAATGATTTTTCTGCGGCGGCGATCCTCAGGCATGGAGGAAATAAATTCATTTTTACCGGGGATAATGAAAAAAACGCTGAAAAGGATATTTTAGAGGCCGGTTACCTTGAAAGAGCTGATGTACTTAAGGTAGGACATCATGGAAGTAAATCTTCAAGCTGTAAGGAATTTCTTGAAGCAGTAAAACCTGAATATGCAGTTATTTCATGCGGTGAGGGCAATAAATACGGACATCCTGATGAAGAAGCCGTAAAGCGAATAAAAAAATATACAGATAAAATTTACCGTACGGATATAGACGGAACAGTCATTATGATTTCTACAAAAGACGGCATTAAGCCTGAAACTGAAAATTAAGGAGAAAATATGCTTATAATAGATCGTTTTGAGGGAAAGTTTGCTGTAATAGAGGACGGAGATTCTCATTTTGAAATTGAAAGAAGTCTTCTTCCCGATAATGCCTGCGAAGGAGATGTTCTTGTGAAAAATAACGAACATTACGAAATTGATAAAAAAGCTGCTGAAGAAAGAAGAAAAAAAATTATAGATCTTCAGAAAAATTTATGGAGCTGAGATATGAACTCTGATATAATTATAATAGGCGGAGGAGCAGCCGGAGCAATGGCAGGCGTCTATGCTTCACGTTACGGCAGCAGTGTAATAATTTTTGAACCAAATGGAAAAATAGGAAAAAAGCTTGCTATTACCGGAAAGGGTCGGTGCAATGTTACAAATAACTGTTCTGATGATGAGCTTATGCGGAATATTCCTGTTAATTCAAGATTTCTTTACAGCGCTTTTTCTCAGTATTCAGTTTGCGATACTATGAATTTTTTTGAAGAAGCAGGAGTACCCCTTAAAACAGAAAGAGGAAACAGGGTTTTTCCAGTCAGCGATAAGGCGTCTGATATTGTATCAGCTATTGACAGTGAGCTTAGAAAAAACAGCGTGAAGATACTGAAAAAGAGGGTTACAGACCTAATAATTGATAACGGAGTATGCGTTGGGGTAAAAGCAGAGGGAAAAGATTATTATTCCCGTTCAGTACTCATTGCCACCGGCGGCAAGTCTTATCCCGGAACAGGCTCAACAGGGGACGGATACGCTCTTGCAGTGCAGGCAGGTCATAGTATTACAGAAATAAAGCCGTCACTTGTACCTTTGGTCTGCAATGAAAAGTACTGCCGTGATATGATGGGATTATCACTTAAGAATGTAACTCTTAACTTATTTGACCGCAGTAAGCTTATTTATCATGAGCTTGGAGAGATGCTTTTTACTCATTTTGGAATATCAGGACCGCTGGTTCTTAGCGCAAGCTCGCATATTTCTGAAATGGAGCAGAACAGATATAAAATTCAGATTGATTTAAAGCCCGGACTAAGCTTAGAACAGCTTGACGCAAGGATACAAAGAGACTTTAAAGAAAATCAAAACCGAATTTTCGGAAATTCATTAGGAAAATTGCTGCCCGCAAAGCTTGTTCCGGTTATGGTTAAGCTTTCCGGTATTCCGGGTGAAACTAAGGTAAATTCTGTTACCCGTGAGCAGCGTATTAATCTGGGAATGATAATGAAAAATTTTCCGCTTACTGTAAAGGGATTCAGACCGGTGGAAGAGGCTATAATAACTAGCGGAGGGGTAAATGTCAGGGAGATTAATCCTAAAACAATGGAGTCTAAGCTTGTCAGCGGATTGTTTTTTGCCGGAGAAGTTCTGGATGTTGACGGATATACCGGAGGATTTAATCTTCAGATCGCCTTTTCGACTGCATATAGTGCAGCTCTGAATATGTAAAAAATCAGAAAGGATTTATTTTATGAGTATTAATATTGCTATTGACGGACCAGCTGGTGCTGGAAAAAGCTCTATTGCAAAGGCGGCGTCTGCAAAACTCGGATATATTTATGTTGATACCGGAGCTCTGTACAGAAGTATCGCTCTTTATGCTATGAACAAAAATCTTGATAATGAAAATCTTATAGGAAAACTGACCGATATTGAACTGAAACTGGAATTTATAGAAGGAAGTCAGCACGTTATTCTTTGCGGAGAAGACGTTTCGGAAAAAATAAGAACGCCTGAGGTATCCATGGAAGCGTCACGTATTTCAGCAATTCCGGAAGTAAGAAGTTTTTTGCTCGATCTTCAGAAAAAGATAGCAAGAGAAAATAATATTATTATGGACGGAAGAGATATAGGAACTGTAATACTTCCTAATGCTGATTTGAAAATATTTCTGACTGCCTCTCCTGAAGAAAGGGCTCAGCGAAGATATAAGGAACTGAAGCAGGCTGGAAATGATACTGTAACTTATGAGGGGATTCTTGAAGATATAAAGCAGCGTGATTATAATGATATGCATCGTGAAACAGCTCCGCTGAAAAAAGCTGATGACGCTGTAATTCTTGACACTACGGGCATGACTGTGGAAGAATCCGTTAACAGTCTTTTGGATATGGTGAAAAATCTGGGGGAATAAAAATGTCTGTTTTATATAAGGGAATCTATAAATTTATAAAGGGCATATACTACTTGATCTATAATATAAAGGTAGAGGGAAAAGAAAATATTCCGGAAGGTAACTTCATTATTGCTTCGAATCATATGAGTTTTGCTGATCCGCCGGTACTTGCTGTTACAGCAGGTACTTCAAGGTATTCCTTTGTAGCAAAGAAAAGTCTTTTTCGCTTTCCGCCCTTTGCTTGGCTTATAAGAAAGCTTGGAGCATTTCCTGTTGAAAAAGGCGATATAAGCGTTGTAGACAGGGCAGTGGGAAATTTGAAAGAGGGAAAACGCCTTGTAATTTTTCCAGAGGGTACAAGACATAAGGACGGCAAGGTTGGAAAGGCTAAGACCGGAGTAGTTCTTATAGCAGCCCGTTCAGGTGTGCCTGTTGTGCCGGTTGGGCTTGTTTATAATCAAAAACTTAAATTCCGGAGTAAAATTTTAGTGAAGTATGGCAAACCGATTATGCCGGAAGAAATAAGCGTCAGTGAAAAGCCTCTTGCAAGTGAGTTAAAGAATGCAAAAGAACGTATTATGGGCGAAATAAAATATCTTGTTGAAGGAGAAAATCATGGCGGAAATTAAGGCTGCACAATCGGCAGGCTTCTGCTTTGGAGTAGACAGAGCAGTTAAGCTTGTCTATGAGGAGCTCGAAAAAAACAGCGGAAAGGTTGCAACACTGGGTCCTATAATACATAACAAAGATGTAGTGGACGATCTGAAAAATAAGGGAGTAAGAATTGTTGATGACCTGGTCTGTCTTGAAAAAGGAGAAAAAGCTGTTATCCGTTCTCACGGAGTGGGAAGGGACGTATACGAGTATCTTGAAAGCAATGGTATTCCTTATATCGACGCTACCTGTCCTTTTGTTTCGAGAATCCATAAAATTGTAAGGGAATATGCTGAAAAAGGATATTATATTTTAATTGCTGGTGACAGAAATCACCCCGAGGTTCAGGGAATTGTAGGTCATTGCGGTGAAAAAAACTGTTTTGTTTTCAAAGATGATACAGAATTAAGAGACTTTTTTAGTAAAAATTATACGAAATTAGAAAAAAAGCTTGCAATTGCAGCTCAAACAACGTATAATATATTAGTATGGGGAGAGTGTTTGAAGGTTATCCCTGAGGATAAAGAAAATATTCTTGTTTTTGAAACTATATGCAGCGCTACTTCAAAAAGGCAGTCCGATGCGGCTAAGCTTTCAAGGGAAGTTGATGCAATGGTTATTGTGGGCGGAAAAAATAGTTCTAACACCAAAAAGCTGTTTAATGTGTGTTCGGAAAATTGTCCGTCATATCATATCGAAAATGCGGACGAGCTTTATTCACTGAACCTGAAAAATGCTGATAAAATAGGCATTACTGCCGGAGCTTCGACACCGGCTTATATAATTAAGGAGGTACAAAATACCATGGCAGAGATTTTGGAAGAAGATATTAATTTTGAGGAGGCGCTTGAGCAGTCTTTCAAAAAAGTACATACAGGAGAGCGTGTAAAGGCATATGTTGCAGCACTTAACAATAGTGAAGCTATCGTTGATATCGGCACAAAGCATACCGGTTATGTTCCGCTTGATGAGCTGACTGACGATCCGGGCAAAAAGCCTTCAGATGTGCTTAGCGTAGGCGATGAGGTTGAACTTATTGTTACTAAGATCAACGATCAGGAAGGCATTGTTATGCTTTCTAAGAAAAAGGTTGACGAGCTTGTAGGTTTTGACAATATTGTTAAGGCTAAGGATGAGGACAAGGTCCTTGAAGGTATTGTTCAGAATGTTGTTAAGGGCGGTATCCTTGTGTCTGTTGACGGAGTTAAGGTTTTTGTTCCGGCATCTCAGACAGGCGTTGGCAGAGATAAGAGCCTTGAAGTTCTTCTCAAGCAGAAGGTTGAGCTTAAGGTTATTGAAACAAATGAATCACGCAGAAGAGCCGTAGGCTCTATTAAGGCTGTTTCTAAGGCTCAGAAGGAAGCTGCAAAGGCTAAGTTCTGGGAAACTGCTGAAGTGGACAAGGTTTACAAGGGCGAAGTTAAGTCTATCACAAGCTACGGCGTATTTGTTGATCTTGGCGGTATTGACGGAATGGTTCATATTTCCGAGCTTTCATGGAGCAGAATCAAGCACCCAAGTCAGGTTGTTAAAACAGGCGATATTCTTGAAGTATATATCAAGGAACTCGATCAGGAAGCAGGAAGAATTTCTCTTGGCTATAAAAAGTCTGAAGATAATCCTTGGGAGAAGTTTAAGAATACATACAACGTCGGCGATGTAGTTAAGGCAACTGTTGTTTCTATTACACCTTTCGGCGCTTTTGCACAGATTATTGAAGGCGTTGACGGTCTGATTCATATTTCTCAGATTGCGGACAAGAGAGTTGATAATGTAAACGATATTCTTTCCGTTGGTCAGGAAGTTGATGTTAAGATCACTGAAATTGACATTGAGAATAAGAGAATCAGCATTTCTATCCGTGCTCTTCTTGAAAATTCAGAAGAAGCTGAGGATGAGGCTGAAGATTAATTAATATTCATGTTAAAAAATAATCGGGGCGGCTTAGTGCCGTCCCTTATTTTGAGGAGTAGATTGTGTTGAACAGAAAAATTGTTTTTACTATTCTTCTGTCATTGCTTACTCTGACCTCATGCGGAAAAAAACATAATAATACAATGGAAGTAACTGCTGAAACTGCAATAAAACAGATAACCGAAAATGTTAAAGAAACAGAATCTGTAAAAGAGTCGGCAGAATCTACTGAAAATGTAACTGAGGCGACAGAAGAAACGGAAGAATCAGAGGAACAAAACGAACATCAAGAAAATGATTTTGCAGAAAATGTGTGTATTGTAGGCGATTCTATTGCGCTGGGTTATGGAGCATATCAGCGTGTACCGTCTAATCATGTTTTTGCTAAGCTTAATGTTGCTCCTTCATCTGTCAGGGATTATACTTTTGATTATGGTGACGGAGAGTATAATGCTCTTGCAATATTAAATACAGAACAGCCTGATAATATTATGCTCTCAATGGGCGTCAATGATATAACTACATATTCAGGTGAGGTTTTTGCAGAAAAGTATCTTGATTATATTAGAGATGTAAGATCATACTGTCCCAATGCAAAGATTTATATAATGGGTCTTACACCCGTTATGAGTACCTGCGGATATACTGATAATAAATCTATCAATGGATACAATAAGGCTCTTAAAAAAGCGGTTGAAGCTGAAAACAGCGATCATATCACTTTTGTGGATGTTCCTCAGGAGCTTTATGATGCTAACGGATTTTTAAAGTCAGATTATTCAAGCGGTGACGGAATGCATTTAACCGGAGCAGCTTATGATGTTCAGCTTGAAAATATATTATCATATTTAAATTAAATATAACAAAATAAGGCTGACATTAAAATTGTCAGCCTTATTTTGTTATTATCAATTCAATTGAAAATCATCTGTTAAAGCTTGTGAATAGCTTTTTACAGAGCTTGCATTGTCTTCAAACTTGATGTTCTCAGTATACATATAGTCGCTGATTTCTCCGTTTGAATCATAACCTACATATTTTAACAATACTCCTGTATCGGTATCAACAACAAATTCAAAAGATGAAACATTAATCTTATTACCGTATTCTTTTGTTGTTGTTCCTAAAATGTGATAGCCCTTATTGCCGTCGATTTCTTCAATTCCGTCAATATTCCAAAGTTCCTGATCTGCTAAAAATCCGAATGCCATTTCCTGAGGGAAAATGCATATACTTGCTTCCGGAACATTTGTAGGGTTGGTTCGGTAATTATAACAGGGTTCGCCGTCTTCAGCTATTGTAATTCTTTCATTATCCGGAATCTCACAAACGCAATCCAATGATATTGAATCACCGACTTTTGTTGTATAAGATTTTTCTATTAGATTCATGCTTACTGATTCGTCTGCATTGCAATATTTTTCTTCATCATAAACAAGGTTCTTAACTTTTTCCGCTTCAGATGAACTGCTGTCTATGCTATAATTTGAAATGTTATCGGCATATATTTGTGAAAAATGAGAATATGCTGTGGTTTCAGAAAGTACACTTTGAAACTGCACTGAATTAACAAGATTTATATCTCCAGTAGGGAAGTATATAGTACCAGAAACTTTATCGTAGTAGTCAATGCTGTTGAGCATCATATGATATATATCATTTTTATCAGCTTTATCATATGCTGCAGCTTTTTTTAAAGTTCTTGATGGAATCGGTTCTGCTAAAGTATTCCTTATAATACTGTCAGTTTCATCCGACTCCTGTTTTTCTATCGCTATGCCTGAAACAGTATCAGTATTTTGGAAATCAGAAGTTTTAGCATATGAAATTATTCCTGTAGTTGTCAGACAGGCAGCTGATAATAAAGCGGCTGTTAATATAACTTTATTTTTCATAACACTTCTCCTTTTTAAGTTTTTTTTCCTCTGCAAAATTTGTTATATAACTAAATAATATCACAATAAATTAAAATTTTCCATAAATTAATATGAATAATATATTAAGTAATTGTTAACAAAACACCGCTGTAAGCATATTACAAATTGATATGCTTGCAGCGGTTTGTTATTTATTTAAAACTAAGGATATTAGTTTTCAGATTCTATACCTTCAATTGTGTATATAAATTTAACATTTCCGTTCATGTTATCATTTATACCGGAGTAATTATTGTAGTCCTTGGCTGCGTCAGAAAGTTCCTTTAAAATATCGAGTAATGCTTTTATATCATTTTCGTATGCGTCAGTAATTTTATCAACTGCATCTTTCTTAAATTTATTCATGCCATCATTTAATTCCTTAGAACCGGATTCAAGCTGTTTTACTCCCTTTATCAACTCATCAGAGCCGCTGTCTAAGGTTGTAATACCGTTTGAAAGTTCTATAGTTCCGTCATAAAGAATTTCTGAACCAGTTTTGAGTGATTCGATGGATTTATACAAAGTTTCTGCCCCTATAACCAGTGTACAGCTTCCGTCTAAAATGGAGGATAATCCATTATCCAGTGTTTCGGCTCCGCTGGATAATTTATCTGCGCCCTCTGAGGCTGATTTTAGACCCTTTGAGAGCTTTTCTGCACCGTCTTTTACAGCTTTATTGGCATAAGCAAGAGAACCTGTTCCTTCAAATAGTGAGCCAGCGCCGTCATACAGATCATTTACTGAATTGTATAAAATATTGACTCCGTTACTTAGTTGTATACCACCGTCATTCAAGGCATTCAGTCCGTCAGAAAGCTCATTTGCGCCTGAGGAAAGTGAAGCCGTTCCCTGTTTAAGATTGTCAATGCCCTCACCAAGAGAAGCGGCTCCCGATTCAACAGCAGAAGCTCCGTCTTTGAGCTGTCCGCCGTCTTTCATTGAGCTTGAAATTTCTTCCTGACCAGCGATTGTCTGTTCAAGAGTAGTAATCAAGGTATAAATGCTGTCTGATGGTGATTGTTCATAGATTAGTTTTAGCCCGTCAAGAACCTGTTTATTATACTCTATTGTTGTATCAAGGCTTGCGCCTGCTTGATCTATACCTGCACATAATGATGATGCGCCGGATTCAAGCTGATTTGCACCATCAGCAAGCTGACCTGCACCGCCGTCAACAGATTCTATACCGGATTTAATAGAATCAAATCCGGATTTAGCTTCTGAAATACCATCAGAAAGTAAAGAAGCAGACTCTGAAAGCGTTCCGGAACCGTCAAGAAGCTTTTCTGTTCCGTCTGTAAGGGCTTCAGCGCCGTTTTGAAGCTTTATAGTACCTGTAAGTATGTCTGACGTACCTGAGGTTAGGGTATCTGCTCCGTCCATAATTGGTTTAAATCCTTTGGCAAGTTCCTTTGATCCGCTGGAAACTGCCGATGAACCGATTTTTGCTTCTGAAATAGCTTCTGAGAGGGCGGCAGTTCCGGAATATAAGGAATGTGCACCGTCAGTTAGCTGAGAAGCTCCGTTATAAAGTTCAAATGTACCGCTGCAAAGCTTTTCTGAACCAATGCTGAGTGCATCAATGCCGGCAATAAGAGAATCTGAACCGCCTGACAGTTTTTTTGTTCCGTCATAAAGTTTCTTTGTGCCGTCTGTTAGCTTGTTTACTGAATCCTTGAGTTCCTTAATCTTTTTGTTCAGTTCTTCAGTATTGCCTATATCATCTAAATCAAGTTCAGAAAATATTTCGTTATATGCAACAGTAAAGGAAGTTCCCAGAGAAAAATCATTAACTTCGGCAGTAAATTCAAAATAATCCGGAATATCAAAATCTGAATCCTTATTCACTGTTTTCAAACTTTCAGATATGCCTGGGAGAGCTGTTCCGGCAACAAAAATTTTATCACCGTCTGAGATTGTTTTACCGTTGGTTACTTCAACATTTTGAAATTTCTGACTGTCAAGAATAACGGCGCTTATCATTACAAAAGGACTGTAAATTGTCTGATTGCCGTTATTGATTTTTACTGTTTTTTTGCTGTTGTTGGTATAGTCGTATCTAATTCTCACTTTACCGCTTTTTCCAGCAAGCTGATCCGGAGATATTTCCTTATCGTCGAGGTAGTATGTTACCTTGACAGTTACGGGCAGCTCCTTGCTGCTTGCGCCTTTATAGTAAATATCTTCTCCTGAAGCTGACCATGAAACATCGCTGCCGTTTTGAGTAAACTTTTCATCACCTTTGACATTCTCGATATTTTGAAGTTCTGAACTGTCCTTAATGCTGTCTGATTTGCTGTTATTTTTAAGCCAGTCGCTGACAATAATATCAGAGGCTGATCCATATTGGTCGGCAACAATGTAAACAGTTTCATCTTTATAATCGAGAATTTCTTTTTCAGCCGCTGAGGTATAGATCCCAGTATTAGCAGCTGCAATAAGGATTGACATTATTCCTGCAAGAAATTTGTTTAGTTTTTTCATAAAATATCTCCTATCTGCCGCTTTTTGCGGTCTGTTTATTTTATTACTTTTTACTTGGTTTGAATCCGATTGAAGTACTGCATATGAGTTTGTCAAAAACAACGAACATAGACGGCAGTATAAATATAACTGTCAGCATACTGATAATAGCTCCTCTTGCCATTAAATTGCATAGTGATGAAATCATATCTATACTTGAATAAATACCAACGCCGAAAGTAGCGGCAAAGAATCCGAGTGCGCTGACTATAATTGATTTAATTGAGGAACATAGCGCTGTTTCGATGGATTCCTTTTTGCCCATTCCGTTTCTGCGTTCCTTTTTATATCTTGTTGTCATTAATATAGCATAGTCTACCGTTGCACCCAGTTGAATTGTTCCGATAACGATGGAGGCGATGAACGGCAGGGAAGTATTGGTATAAGCCGGTATTCCCATATTTACAAATATTGCAAGCTCAATAACAGCAACAAGTATAACAGGAAGTGAAACAGACTTCAGTACAAAAGCAATGATTAAAAATATTGCTCCTATGGAAACTATACTTACTGTTTTGAAGTCTTTATCCGTTATTTCAATAAGGTCTTTTGTTGCCGGCGCTTCCCCTATAAGCATTCCGTCCTTATCGTATCCTTTGACTATTTCATTTAGTGACGAGATTTGTTTGTTTACTTCATCAGAGGCAGTTTTATACTCAGATCCTATAAGAATCAACTGCCAGTTATCGCTCTTGAGCAGTGAAGATATAGATTCAGGAATAATTTCTTCCGGTATTGAAGGACCTACAAGTGAATTGAATCCTAAAGAAAAGCTTACGCCGTCAACATTGTTCATGTCGTCAAGCATTTTGTCAACGTCTTTGGCAGAAAGCTTTGAATCAACAAGAAGCATATGAGTAGAATTCATATTAAATTCTTCTGAAAGCTTTGAGTTTGCAACAACGCTGTCCAGGTCTTCCGGAAGCGTAGAATCAAGATTGTAATAAACATCATAGTGAGTGTATCCATAAATGGCAGGGAACAATACTGCGCAGAAAATTAATAGAAATACCCAGGAGCGTTTAACTATGAATGAAGAAAGACGCTTCATTGATGGTATTATATCTTTATGGCGGGTTTTTTCAATGGCTTTATCAAATGTAAGAATAAATGAAGGCAGAATGGTAACACATCCGATAACGCCGAATATTACGCCCTTAGCCATTACAATTCCAAGATCAAATCCTAAAGTGAAACTCATAAAGCACATTGCAAGGAATCCGGCAACAGTTGTAATTGAACTTCCTACAACAGATGAAACGGTGTTTGATATTGCATGAGCCATAGCCCTGTTTTTATCACCGGGGAAGCGTTTTTGATTTTCTTCATAGCTATGCCAAAGAAAGATGGAGTAATCCATTGTAACACCAAGCTGTAAAACCGCTGTCAGCGCTTGAGTTATAAATGATATTTCACCTTTAAAAACATTTGTTCCGAGATTATAAAGAATAGCCATGCCGATACTTAACATGAAAAATACGGGAACCAGATAGGAATCCATTGTAATAATAAGTACAAGACTTATAAGCAGTACAGCTATCAGGACGTACATTGGAGATTCCTTGTTGGAAAGATTTTTAGTGTCAAGGACTATTGCAGACATACCGCTGATAAAACATTGCTTATCGGCGATTTTTCTCATATCTTCTATAGCGTTCATGGTTTCGTCTGAAGATGTAGTATCATCAAAGAAAACTGCCATAAGAGTTGCATTTTCAGAATTAAAAAATTCGTAAATATTATCGGGAAGTATTTCTTTAGGTATGCTTATGTCCGCTATGGAATCATACCATACAACATCGGCAACATGATCAACTTCTTCAATTTTTTTCTTTGTCATGACCACGTCCTTGTCTGACATACCGTTAATCATGACCATTGAAAATCCGCCCTTGCCAAATTCATCAAGAAGTATATCCTGACCCTTCATGGTTTCAATGTTTTCGGGAAGATACGAGAGAATATCATAATTTACCCTTGTGTTGATAATACCCAATAGGGATGGAACAAGAAGTACAAGGCTGATTATAAGAATCAGAGCCCTGTGCTTTACCACCCATTTTCCGAACTTAATCAAGCGATCACTACCTTTCAAAATCTATATGACCAAAGGTCATTTTTTAAGTTGTGGTTATATTATACAGCTTTGAATTATGTAAGTCAATAAGAATTAAATACAAAAATGACCGATAGTCATATTTTTGTTAAAGATAACCATAAGACAAAATATCAGCAAAATGACTATTGGTCATTTTGCTGGGTTGACAAGGTTTCTCAATTATAATATAATATTATCAGGGCGGTGAAATCTAATGGGCAAGCTTGATACTAATAAAAGATTAAAGCGTGAATCTCTTTTGAAAACAGCTTTTTCTATATTTACAGATAAAGGCGTGAGCAAGACTTCAATATCTGAAATTGTAGAAAAGGCGGGTGTTGCAAAAGGCACGTTTTATCTGTATTTTAAAGATAAATATGACCTTAAAAATAAGCTTATCTCACATCAGTCAAGTCTTATTTTTAAAAATGCAATTGAGGCGCTGAATAATAAAGAAGGTCTTGATTTTGACGATAGAATAATATTTATTATTGATAATATAATAAATCAGCTTTATAAGGATCCTAATCTTTTAAGCTTTATCTCTAAAAACCTTAGCTGGGGAATATTCAAGCATGCGGTTACTTCTCCGGAAAATGACGAGGATATTAATTTTAAAATTGTTTATGAAAAAATGCTCATAGAGGAAGCTCCGGTTATTTTCGATAATCCGGAGGTTATGCTGTTTATGATTGTAGAGCTTGTAAGTTCGACAATATATTCCTCCATACTTTATCAGGAACCGGTTGAGCTTGAAAAACTTAAGCCGTATCTTTACAGAACAATTAGAATGATTATAAAAAGCCACGAGATCGAACCTAAAGAATAATAGGTGAATCAGCTTCGTTTTTTCTTTTACTGCATAATATATATCATGGTAATATATAAAAATTTTTCTGTATGATAATCATTTCATCTGGTTATACTAAGAAAAATAAATAGCAGGAGGTTACATTAATGTTTGGATTGACGCCATTTGAGAGAAACGATATATGGAATCCGTTCCGTGATTTTGAAAAGGATTTTTTCAAGGGCTTTGGAGCGTCGGGACATTGCAGAACTGACATCAAAGACGAGGGCGATAAGTATCTTCTTGAGTGTGAAATGCCGGGATTTGATAAAAATGATATAAAAATTGATATTAACGGCAGTACACTTTCATTATGTGCAGAGCACAGTGAAAAACACGATGAGAAAAATAGTTCGGGAGAATATATCCGCAGAGAAAGAACCTGCGGTTCATATTGCAGAAGCTTTGATATTTCAGGCATTGATGAAAGCGCTGTAGGAGCAGAGTATACAAACGGAATTTTAAAGCTTACTCTTCCTAAAAAAGAAAAGGAACAGCCTTTGTCCAAAAGAATTGAAATAAAATAAATAATTTAAGTACAGTCTTTAATTGGACTGTACTTTTTTCTTTTAAAGATATAACATTAATTGCAGTTGGGGAACAAAAAATGCATTTGGGGTACATTTTATTGACTTTTTTAATAATTAGATGTAATATTTATTTAGAAATTGGAAATAAATTCTAATTTTTTTATTTAAGGCGATAACAAATGTTTTTTATCATGCGTTATCCGTAAACGGAAGGAAGTGAAATTATGAAGAAGATGAAGAAAAATGTACTCAGAAAGCTGGCTGATGTTAGTAAGTTTGCGGCAGTAAAAGCAGCAGGTTCAACATCATGGGGAGGCTGTCATCAGCCAAAGGAACCAGAAGCTGTAAGAAAGCTTCGCAGCAAATAAATTCTAAATTTCAGATTCTGAAAAAGAATTAAGGGATAATTTTTCAGTAAAATAACACCTATTTTTTAGTGAAACCAGGTTTTTTCTTGATTTATTTTTCGGAAGGAGGATTATTCACTAAAAAACTGATTGAATCTATTGAATAATCTGAATTTTATACATATACTGCATTAATTCATGCTTTTATAAATCCTTTAACAGTTAAAATGATATAACTGTACATTAATCTATTATCCAATTTGCCAGGGTATGAAAAAATGCCGCCTTTGTTTAAATATAATTCAGTTCATGATCTAATTGGTTTTTAAAAATAATAATGGTTCAGTTATATACCGGATTACCAAAACGGCAATTATAAAAGCTCTTATATCTAATAATAGTTTTACTTTTTATTAAGTCTAAATTTGTATTAATAAAATATCCTCAGGCAAAATAAGGGACGCTCTCATTTAGAAAGCGTCCCTTGCTTTTTTATAAATTGTATTTATGGTTATGGTTTTTTATGAATAGGTATAGTCATTAAATGACCTTTACCGAATGGATACGCTTTATTCAGCGCTTGGTAAAACACCTTCAGTTATAATTTCAATAGCTCTCTGATTGTTAACAATTTCTGCTGAAGAACGGTTTCCGCCATTTTCGCCGTCTATTGTCCATGGAATTTCCTCATCGCATTCGAATTTGATTCTTGACGTTCTAAAAGATTTAATATGTGCCGTATCAAGATCAATTTCAATATTCAGAAACGAATGTACAGTACGGTTCAAATCAATTATGCTTGACGGTGTTTTTAAAAGAGTAACTTCATAAAGACCGTCATCAAAAAGGAAATCGCCCAGTGAAAGTAATCCTGCAACAGATGATGAATTAGTAACCATGCCGAATATAAAGTCATCTTCAATAACTTCACTGTCAGTTGTAATTCTCATATGATATGATTTTATACTGTTTAATTTAGTAATGCCGTTAATTAGATAAGCCATATGTCCTAAAATATTTTTGGCTTTCTGAGAAGTTTCATAGGTTACATTTACGAAAGCGCCGAATGCGGCTATATAAGTAAAGTATTTCTCGTCAAATCCGCCTATATCACATTTAAACGGGTATCCTTCAATGATGCATTTTACAGCGTCCGGAATAGACCTTGGAATACCGATTCCTCTTGCAAAATCATTAGTTGAACCTGCCGGTATATAACCAATTGGAATCTTTCTGTCAGACATCATCAAACCCTGTATAACTTCATTGAGAGTTCCGTCGCCGCCTGAGCATACTATAATGTCAGTATCATGTTCACAGGCATAAAAAGCGGCTTCACACGCATCCATTCTGGCTTGAGTAGGTCTGGCAGTGACTTCATATCCGGCTTTTGTTAATTGATCTATAACATAAGCTAATTTAGATCCTATAGAAGCTCGTCCTGAATGAAGATTGAATATAAAATATAATTTTTTCATACAACTTCCCCCAATGTATAAATTATACAACATTTATTATTTTAATTCAACTAAATAAAAAAATTCATTATCTATTTGTATAATTTGATTGATTTGGTATGCTTCTAAATATGCGGATTTATGCATATATACAATAATTTCCTTTTTAGAAAAAAACGTTTGACTTTTTTTTATTACCATGGTATAATTATAAAGCAGTCAGGTAAGACTAAAAAATATAAACTGGGGTGTCGCCAAGTGGTAAGGCAGAGGACTCTGACTCCTCCATTCCGTGGGTTCAAATCCTACCACCCCAACCAAAAAAGCTCGGTTAAACCGAGCTTTTTTTATTTATATTATTTTATTTTCTTTAAATAAATATCCTTCCATTTGTTTCAAATTTAATGTCATTTTGAATCGTTACACTTATGACAAGTTTCTAATAAGAACTGTACTTGATTCTAAGTATATTTGAAAAAGATATGATGAATAGTTTAGGAGGAGCATAATTTCATATGGGGAAAAATTATATAGATATATGGTATCAGAACTCTTAAGTTATGGAATGGAGGAGATGATAAGATAGGTCTGTTTATCGGAAGTATTTGATTCAGGCTCTATACTAAAAAAAGTTGACAGCAAAAGAGATAAAATGTATAATAATAAAAAAATGCAAAGAGGTATATCTATGAAAAAAGTTTTTAAGAAGATGAGCGCAGCTATAGTATCTGGATTAATGTGTACTGTTCCGGCATTAAAAATTAATTCAGCTATAGCAGAGGAAACAGAAAAGAAGAATACATATATAGTATGCAATACTGCTCAGGACAGCAATATTGCATACTTTGATTTTGAGTTTATTTTTTCCTCGAAAGTAACTGCTGAAAAAAGCATTGCCACTACACTTTGTAATTCAGGATACTTTCGTTCAAATGTAGTTGGCAATAGAATCCAAAGCACTTATAACGGTGATGCTATAGGTTCAAAGGGAATATTAACTACTACAAAATTTATTGCACCAATTGATACAAAAAGCATATTTGATGAAATTGAATATCGTGCTGTTATCAGAAACGAAAATAATATTTCACTGTCGCCAACCGCTATTACAGTCAAATCTATTTTGTTGGGTGATGCTAACCAGGATGGTGTTGTTGATGACAATGATGTCAGCGCAATCAATAAATATCTTATAAGTTCAACAAAGTTTCCTTTATCTGAAGACGGATTGTTGGCAGCTGATGTAAATATGGACGGAAAGATTGACAGCAAGGATTCAATGAGTATATCAAATTATAATCTTGGCGTTTTCAATCATTTTTAATTTAATAATATTTTAAATTAGTATATTGGTAAAGAGTGTTTTATTTCTTTTGTAATCCTGATAAAGTATATAAAAAGTTTTTAGTTCTATTGCAAAAATGTATTAATTATGCTATAATAAAAGTAATTTGAAAATTTGGGAGGGAATTAAATGACTAAATTTAAACGCATACGTACTTTATTGTTAGGGACGTGCATTACAGCTTCGATTCTGGGGTCTCCGTCAGCAATGCAGAAAGTAAGCGCAGCCGAGGATTACAGTAATTTTGCAAAAGCTTTGCAGTATTCTATGTATTTTTATGATGCAAATATGTGCGGTACAGATGTCAGTGAAAATACACGCTATACATGGCGCGGGGATTGCCATACATATGATGCCAAGCTGCCCCTTGATACAGTAAATACAAATTTACCGGCAGAGTTTATAAGTAAGTATAAGGATGTACTTGATCCTGACGGAGATGGCTGTGTTGATGTTTCAGGCGGATACCATGACGCAGGGGATCATGTTAAGTTCGGACTTCCTGAGGCATATACAGCTTCAACTCTCGGCTGGGGATATTATGAATTTCGTGATGCTTATGTTAAAACAGGTCAGGATGACCATATTGAAACTATTTTAAGGTATGTGAACGATTACTTTATGAGATGTACGTTCCGTGATGGTAACGGAGATGTTGTGGCTTTTTGCTATCAGGTAGGGGATGGGGATATTGACCACTCTTACTGGAATGCTCCGGAAATTGATTCGATGGAAAGAAAAGGCTGGTTTGCAACAGCAAATCTGCCAACAACAGATTGTGTTGCCAACACTGCCGGTTCACTTGCGGCAAATTATCTGAATTTTAAGGATACTGATCCGTCATATGCCGAAAAATGTCTTGACTATGCAAAGGCACTTTTTAAATTTGCAGAGTCTAATGATAAGATAAAGGGTGCGTCTGAGGACGGTCCTAAGGGCTATTATGGTTCTTCAAAATACGAGGATGACTATTGCTGGGGCGCTATGTGGCTCTATATGGCTACAAAGGACGATCATTATCTTGAGGAAGCTTTGGGACTGCTGGGAAATGATTATTATGCTCCTCCGACCTATGTTCACTGCTGGAATGATGTGTGGACTGGTACGCTGTGTCTTATCTCTGAATGCAATGATAAGGAAAACGGCAGACTGCTTGAAATTTATAAAAGACTCAGCGGAAAAAATGAATATGAAATACAGGATTTCTGGAGTACTATAGAAAAGCAGTTACAGAATGCGATTTCGGGAAGCTTAGGAAAAACAATTACACCTCAGGGATATTTATTTATTGATGTATGGGGTTCAGCAAGATATAATACAGCAGCTCAGCTTGCAGCACTTGTATTTGATAAATATAACGGCAATAAGCCGACGAAGTACAGCGACTGGGCAAAGGGACAGATGGAATATCTGCTTGGAAAAAACAATGACAGCAAGGCATATGTGGTTGGATACAATGAAAATGCTGTCAAGTATCCTCACCATCGTGCATCATCGGGACTTTCTAAATGTGAAGATACATCAGAACAGAAGCATGTTCTTTACGGTGCTCTTGTAGGCGGTCCCGGACAAAATGACGAGCATATTGACACAACAGCAGATTATATTTATAATGAAGTAACAATAGATTATAATGCGGCTTTTGTAGGAGCATGCGCCGGACTTTATAATTTTTACGGCAATGATTCTATGACTGTTACACCGGACTTTCCGCCTCCGGATAAAGGCACGGGTGAAGAGGGCGGTTCAAACGATTATTGGGTTGAAGGCTTTTATACTGAGCAGGTACAAAGCGGAGGAAGAGGCTGTACAGAGCTTACACTTTATGTAAATACAAATTCTGTTCAGGCGCTTAAAGATATTTCTGTAAGATATTATTTTAGTACAGCAGGAATGACTAACATTTCAAGCATACAATTAATGCAGACCTACGACCAGGTAGAGATGGAAACAAGCTTTGACGGCGTTCTGACTGGTCCGACTCAGTATAAAGATGATATTTACTATGTTGAAGTAAAATGGGACGGTTATCCTGTTGCAAATTCAAATAAAAAATTCCAATTCCTCATAGGCTCGTGGAGTGATTCTTGGAATACTGATGACGACTGGAGTCTTCAGGGATTAAAGAAGGTTGACGATAATCTTTACGACGGAGAAATGTCTAAGTCTGAAAACATTTGCGTATATTCAAACGGCGTACTTATCGGCGGAACAGAGCCTGACGGCACAACTCCAGGTCAAACAGGAATAAAGGGTGATGTAAACGGAGATAAAATTGTAAATTCTCCTGATATTGTAATGCTTAATAAGTATCTGTCAAACAGCATTACTAAGGTTACAAACAGTGACGCGGCCGATATAAACGGAGATGGGGCAGTAAATATCTTTGATGCGGTACTTCTGCGTAGAATGCTTCTTTCCTGATCTAATTTTAAAATTAAAATTTAAATATTGAAATGCGCCCCTTTTGCTGGACAATGCGGTATAATAAAAATATACCGCAATTGAACTAACGAAAGGGGACATTTTTATGCCCAAAGGGAAACCAAACAAACGGTACGAAGTTGCATTCAGACGTAACACTGCATAACAAAAGCGACCAAGATTACACTTAGTCGCTTTTTATAACTTTTTGGGGGCAGTTCAAAGCAGAACTGTTTTTATTTTTTAATTAGTGCTTTCACTTTTATAAGTAGTTTCAAGCCATTTAATCATGTTATCAAATCCCTCCTGAGTCAGAGGAAATTTTTCTTCATGCTCTATATCAGCAAGATTGGAACAGAGCATACCATGCCATGTAAGTACTGTTATCTCCCCGCCCTTAGGAATGATTTTATAATTGAATTTATTTAAGCTTCCGGTAAAGATATTTCCGCACTGATAAAAATAAAAATTCCGCAGATCAAAAATTTCTGAAGCACTTGTTCCCATAATAACTCCTTAGCTGTCAATAGCCTGTCTTAGGTCCGATGTTAGCTTTCCAATTTCAGCAACTGAATCCTTACCGTGTTTTCCTACTATATCTACAATAGCGCTTCCAACAATTATTCCGTCGCAGTATTTTTTTATTTCAGCCGCTTGCTTTGCTCCTGAGATACCAAAGCCGATAGCGCATGGAATATCTGTATATTTTTTAATTTCGGAAATAAAACTTTCAAAATCTGTTTTAAATGCAGAACGCATTCCAGTTACGCCGTTTGATGAAACGCAGTATACAAATCCTCTGGCGTCCTTGGCTATTTTTTCTATTCTGTCGGCGGAGGCAGGAGTGATAAGACTGATTGATATTACATTATTTTTATCAGCCGCATCCTTGATTTCATCTCTTTCTTCATATGGCAGATCCGGAACAATGACGCCGTCTATTCCGACTTCGGCACATTTTTCAAAGAATCTTTCTGTGCCGAATCCGAAAATTGAATTCATATACATCATGAAAATCAAAGGCACGTCAGTTTTTTTACGAAGTCTTTCTGCCATTTCAAATGTTCCGGCAAGAGTTGTTCCGCCGATAAGCGCCCTTTGGCTTGCCGCCTGAATAACGGGTCCTTCTGCAATAGGATCAGAAAAGGGAATACCGATTTCAATAATATCTGCTCCTGAGTCAATCATTTCAAGGACGGCTGCCTCTGTTGTTTCATAGCCTCCGTCACCGCAGGTAATATATGTGATAAGGGCTTTTTTTCCGTTTGATTCAAGTTTTTTCAGTGTTGTTTCTATTCTATTCATTAATTGTCACTCCTCTGTATCTTGCTACCTGGTAAACGTCCTTGTCACCGCGTCCGGAAAGATTAATTACAATTATCTGACTGTTATCCATGGTTTTTGCAGTCTTAATAGCCGCAGCTACGGCGTGGGCTGATTCAATAGCAGGGATTATTCCTTCTGTTCTTGAGAGATATTCAAAAGCGCAGACTGCTTCTTCATCGGTAATTGGAACATACTCGGCTCTGCCGTTATTTAAAAGATAAGCGTGCTCAGGGCCGATTCCCGGATAATCCAAGCCGGCTGAAATGGAGTAAACCTCATCAATCTGACCTTCTTCATTCTGAAGAAACAGTGACTTCATGCCATGGAAAATGCCTGTTCTGCCATGGGAGACAGTTGCCGCATGAAGCTTGGTATCTATACCTTTTCCTGCCGCTTCTGCACCTATAAGTTTTACGGATCTTTCCCCGATAAAGTCATAGAATGCACCCATAGCGTTTGAACCTCCGCCTACGCAGGCGATAACGCAGTCGGGAAGTCTGTTTTCTTTTTCAAGTAGCTGTTCCTTAATTTCTTCTCCGATTATTTTCTGAAAATCACGTACCATTTCCGGATAAGGGTGCGGACCCATTACAGACCCGATAAGATAATAGGTTGTGTCTATATTTGATGCCCAGTCTTTCATAGCTTCGTTTATGGCGTCCTTTAGAGTCTGAGTTCCTGATGTAACAGAATTAACCTTAGCTCCTAAAAGTTCCATTCGATATACGTTCAGGGATTGTCTTTCAGCGTCAACAGCGCCCATGTATACTTCACATTCCATTCCGAAAAGTGCGGCAGCAGTTGCGGTAGCAACGCCGTGCTGACCAGCGCCTGTTTCGGCAATTATGCGTTTTTTGCCCATTTTTTTTGCCAAAAGAATTTGGCCTAAAACATTGTTAATTTTATGTGAACCAGTGTGATTGAGGTCTTCTCTTTTTATATAAATTTTCGGACCGCCTAAATCTTCTGTCATCTTCTCTGCATAGTAAAGCATAGAGGGTCTTCCGGCATAATTCTTGTAAAGGTTTTTTAATTCCTCTACAAACTCAGGATCATTTTTATATCTGCCGTATGCTTCTTCAAGTTCGCAGACAGCGTTCATTACTGTTTCAGGAACATATTGTCCTCCGTATATTCCAAATTTACCTTTATTACTCAAAATCTGCACTCCTAACTAAATTAATAATTTCTTTTATTTTGTTTTTATCCTTAAGTCCGTTTGTTTCGATTCCTCCGGAAATATCTGCTCCAAAAGGGGAGACGCAGCGCAGTGCAGATATTATATTGTCTTTGTTCAGTCCGCCGGCAAGAAAAAACGGAGTTTTTATATTTGCTTTTTTTATTATATCAAGATCGGCTCTTTTTCCTGTTCCGCCATAGCTTTCAGGAGAATAGCTGTCAAGAAGAAGCTTATCGGCACCCATGCTTTCACCATTGATTATATCTTCCGCAGTTCTTATTCTTACAGCTTTCCAGATTTCACAATCAGTAATATTTCTAAGAGAAGAAATAAAGCTTTCGTTTTCATCTCCGTGAAGCTGAATTACATTAAGCCCAGCTTTTTCAGCTGTATGCGCTGTTTCTTCAAGGGAAGAGTTAACGAAAATACCTACCGTCTTGATACCGCTGTCAAGCTTTGCTTTGAGCTTTGCGGCAAATTCAGCGCTGATCTGTCTTTTAGACTGAGCAAAGACAAATCCTATATAATCCGGTTTAAATTCGTTTACATAGCTTATATCTTCAAATCTTCTAATACCGCAAAGCTTTATTTTCATACGCCCTCCCTGAGAGCCTGCAAAGTACTGAAAATATCGTTGCTGCGCATAAGTGTTTCACCGATAAGAACAGCGTCTGCTCCGCATTGTCTGACAAATTTCATATCATCATTGGAGGCTATACCGCTTTCAGAGACTATAACGCATTCTGGCGGTATCTTTTCAGCCAGTATTTGTGTATTTTTTAAACTCACTTCAAAGGTCTTGAGATTTCTGTTGTTTATTCCAATAATTTGTGGGGAACAGCAAAGTATTTTTTCAATTTCTTCTTCGTTATGAGCTTCAAATAAACAGTTCATATTAAGGCTTTCAGCAATTGCACTGAAATTTTTCATTGTATCTGAATCCAAAGCAGCGGCAATTAACAGTACAGCGTCTGCTCCGAGGGTTTTTGCTTCATATATTTGATATTCGTCAAATATAAAATCCTTTCGCAGGATGGGAAGATTGATTTTTTTTCTTATTTCTCTGAGATAACTGCTGCTGCCCTTGAAGTAGTATTCCTCTGTCAGGCATGATACAGCGTCTGCTCCGGCATTTTCGTAGCTGACAGCGATCTCGGCAGGATTAAAATCTTCTCTTATAACTGATTTAGACGGCGAAGCTTTTTTTACCTCTGAAATAACTGAAAGCTTATTTTTCTTTAAAGCTTTGTAAAAATCCTTGCATGGAGTATCGATTTTTTCGGCGGCTTTTTTCACCTCATAAAATGGGATATTTTGTTTTTCCCTTTCAAGTTGAATTTTTCTTTTTTCAATAATATCTTCAAGTATCATTGCTTTCCTCACTGTCTGTTGGTTGATTCAATAAGCTGATTAAGTTTTAAAAGCGCCCATCCGCCGTCAATGCTTGCTTTTGCCAGGTCTATTCCGCCCTTTATAGAATCAGTTTTTCCGGCAATATAGAGTGCGCAGCCTGCATTAAGAAGTATAATATCTCTTTTGGCGTCTGTAATTTCTCCTTTTAGTATGCCGAGGGTAATCTTGGCATTATATTCTGCGTCACCGCCAGTTATATCTTTTTTTGAGGCAAGGCTGAAACCGTAATCCTCCGGATTGATTTCATATAGATAAGTCTGACTGTCTTTAATTTCGCAGACAGATGTTTTATCGGAAATGGATATTTCATCAAGATTATCGTTGCCGTAAACCAGCATTGCCCTTTCAATGCCCAGATTTATAAGAACACCGGCCATTGGTTCCAGAAGCTCCCTGCTGTAAACGCCCAAAACGATATAATTAGTGTTTGCCGGATTTGCAAGTGGTCCCAAAATATTAAAAACGGTTCTGATTCCCAGGTCACGTCTTGCAGGACCAACAAATTTCATAGCTCCATGATAATTTTGTGCAAACAGAAATGAAATTCCAATTTCATTTATAAGTGCTTTTGCCTGTTCAGGCGATGATGAAATTTTTACACCCAGGCTTTCAAGCACATCTGCTGCTCCGCTTCTGCTGGAAACGCTTCTGTTTCCGTGTTTTGCAACCTTAGCGCCGCATCCTGCAATAACAAAGGAGGAGGTAGTGGAAATATTAAAGCTGTTTGCAAGATCTCCGCCAGTGCCCACAATGTCAATAGCGTTTCTGCATCCGGTTATTGTATTGGCTTTTTTCCTCATGATCTCGGCAAAGCCAGTAATTTCGTCTACTGTTTCGCCTTTTATCCTGAGTGAGGTTAGAAAACCCGCAATTTGTGCGTCCGTTGCATTGCCGCTCATTATTATATTCATTGCTTCTGCGGCTTCTTCACGGGTAAGGTTTATTCCGTCGACAGCCTTTGTAATATATGGCTTTAATGCAGACTTCGGAATCGGTACAGCAGGAATTTCAGCATTTTGGTTTAACTTGATTTCAGGAATTAAATTAAGGAAATTCTTTATAATGACTTTTCCGCTTTCAGTAAGAACAGATTCAGGATGAAACTGTAATCCGTAGGTGGGAAATTCTTTATGCTCCAGCGCCATTATCTGACCAGATTCATCAATGGCTGTTACATTCAGGCATTCGGGAAAATCTGTTGTTCTTGCAATCAGGGAGTGATAGCGTGCAGCCTGTATTTTATCTGGCAATCCCTTAAAAACTGCTGAAGGAGATACAATTTTAATATTGCTTGACTTGCCGTGCATAAGCTCATAAGCCGGAATAATTGTTCCGCCGAAGGCTTCGCAGATTGATTGATGCCCAAGACATATTCCAAGGACAGGTATTTTACCGCTGAATTTTTTTATTGCTTCTATTGATATTCCTGCGTCTTTTGGATAGCCTGGTCCCGGTGAAATAATAAGAGCCTCAGGAGACATTTTATCTATTTCATCGACTGTAATTTCATCGTTTCTTACAACCGTTATATCGGAATAAAGTTCGCCGATATACTGATAAAGATTATACGTGAAAGAATCATAATTGTCAATTAACAGAATCATAATGCTGAAGCCTCCTTAATAGCGTTTATCATGGCGAGGGATTTGTTCTGTGTTTCTTCAAATTCCTTTTCAGGTACGGAGTCGCATACAATTCCGGCGCCTGCCTGAACATAGGCCTTGTTGTTTTTAAAGAGTACAGTTCTTATGGCTATACAGGTATCAATGTTTCCGTCGAATCCGATATATCCTACTGTTCCGCCGTAAAGACCCCGGCGTTTATTTTCAAGCTGATCAATAAGCTCCATTGCTTTTACTTTCGGCGCACCGGAAAGGGTTCCTGCAGGGAGTACAGCCATGAGGGCGGCAAGAGCGCTTTTATCATCTCTGAGTTCACCTTTTACATCAGAAACAAGATGCATAACCTTTGAATACTTTTCAGTTTTCATAAAGCTCTCAACTTCAACTGTACCGAATTTTGAAACTTTTCCCACATCATTTCTTCCCAGATCAACCAGCATTGTGTGTTCTGCACGCTCTTTCGGATCACTGTTAAGTTTTTTTTCAAGTTCTCTGTCTTCTGCTGAGTTTTTGCCCCTTGGAACAGTTCCGGCGATAGGTTTGGTTTTCACAATGCCGTCAGTAACTGAAACAAGCATTTCGGGAGAAGCTCCGGCAATTTTATAATCACTGCTTGTAAAGTAGTAAAGATAAGGGGAGGGGTTTACTGCTCTCAGCATACGATATACGTTAAAGCTGTCTGGAGGATTATCAATTTCAAAACGCTGTGAAAGAACAATCTGGAAAATATCGCCGTCCTTTATATGTTTCTTAGCAATATTGACATTTTTTATAAATTCTTCTTTAGTAACATTTGATTTTACTTCATAGTCTGTGAAGCTTCCTCGGCTGTGAGGTCTTTCAAAATATGAATTGATTTTATCTTCAATTTTCAGAAATCTTTTTTTTGCTGCGTTATATTGCTCGTCAATATCATCATCAAGACTGATATTCAGAATGATGACTACCTTGTTTTGAAGATGGTCGTATGCAACAAGCTCATTATAAAGGAACAGGTGGCAATCCGGCATATGGGTATCGTCTTCTGGCATATTAACAAGCTTTTTTTCTGCGTATCTAACGGTATCGTATGCGAAGTATCCTACAAAGCCGCCCGTAAATTTAGGCATTCCTTCAATTTTAGGAGATGTATAATCTTTCATTATATTTTCAATGAAGTCAACGGGATTATCGGTTTCAGAGCAGGTTTTTATACCGTCTTTAGTTACTTCGGCAATATTTTTGTCTATTTTAACTTCCATTTTCGGATTAATGCCGATAAATGAGTATCTGTCCCATTGGTTTTCACTGCTGACGCTTTCAAGGATAAAAGCGTTTTCTTCTCCGCGCCTCAGCGCCTTGAAAATATGAACCGGAGTAAAAGAATCAGGGCGGATTTCCATAAACACCGGATGAATCTTAAACTGTCCTGATCTTTTTTTGATTTCATTTACAGACGGATAAATCATAATAATGCTCCTTATAATAAATTTATCGTTAATGAAAAAAGGCAATAAAAAAAGCCTACCATCCACATAAAAGGGACGATAGACATCGTGGTGCCACCCAAGTTCAAGAGCGTCTGCAGTACGGCTCTCCTCATTTCAGATACAAACATATCCTACCCCTGTAACGTGGGGAAAACGGCGACAGATACTTGGATGTCCGTTCACTGTGCTTCTCACAAATCCATTCATCATACAGCGTATGTACCGAACTCACACCAATATCCGGCTCTCTGAAACATCGTATTGCAGATTACTTACCTTTGCTCTAAGAATTTAACGATATTATGTATATATTATATTCCTGTAATTTTAATTTGTCAAGACTTTTTTTGGAATTTAATTTTTTTAATAAAATAAACCAGAATTGAAAAGCAGAGCGCTCCGGTTAAAGCTCCGCAGGTATCGATTAAGACGTCTGCAATACGGCAGCTTCTTTCCGGTACAAAATATTGATGAAATTCATCGGAAAGGGCATATACAGCGCTTATCAATATTGATGCAGCTAATCGTTTTGCGAAAGACAAATTTTTATATGGTAAAAGGGGAAGCATACAAAAAAATCCAAGGGCTGCATAAACTGAAAAATGCGCTGCTTTTCTTGCGATAAACTGACAGTCTGACAGAACTGCTATTTTCTTTGAGTCAGAAAAAGAAGCAAAATCAGGGTGAGAGATTTTAGCAAGAAATTCGGCAAATCCGCCGCTGGTTTCCGAAGAGGTATTACCGTTTTGGGCGGAAAAAAAGAATATCAGTATCATAATAAAAATAGCAGGTATCCATAATAAATAGTATTTATATCTTGTCATTATTGAAACTCCTTTATAATTTATCTGTTATTTATATATTATCATTTTAGTAATATTTCGTCAACACATAAAGAATTTATAAATATTCTGGAGTAAAATACATTAACAGATGAAAAAAGCTGATAAAATCAGGATAATTATAGATAATTGTTGTAAAATGCGATTTATTTTTCTTGATTTTTTCTTTTTATTGTGATATAATATATTCGTAGAATAAAGAAACATAAAAAAAGAAAGAGACAAAAGAGCAAAGGAAAAGAGGCTGGGGAGTTGAAACTTCCCGGTCATTTTTCATTTTATTTGATTTTTTGAAAAAAATTCTATTTAGTCTTTTTTTTTGCCCTTTTTTATGATATAATGATTTTATGTTTATAATAGTATATGTTAAATAATATTTCAGCATACTTTATTTTGTATGCTTCAACTTAAGGAGGATTTTTATGAAAGCTGTTATTACCGTTATAGGAAAGGATACAGTAGGAATTCTTGCAAAGGTCAGCAGTATCTGCGCTGAATACAACGCAAATGTTACAGACGTTACACAGAGCGTTATGCAGGATATGTTTGCTATGATTATGATGATCGATATATCAGGAATGAATACTGATTTTGTTGTTCTGGGCGACAGACTCACTGAACTTGGAAATTCCCTTGGACTTTCAATACACACAATGCACCAGGATATTTTTAATTCAATGCACCGTATCTGATTTTAAGGAGTTTTTTTGAAATGATTAATGCTTATGATATACTTGAAACCATCAGAATGATTCAGGACGAATGCCTTGACATCAGAACTATAACTATGGGTATTTCACTTCTTGACTGTATTGACAGCGATATTGATAAAGCTTGCGAAAATGTCTATAATAAGATTACTGCAAAGGCAAAAAATCTTGTCAGAACAGGGGAGAGAATTGAAAAAGAATACGGCATTCCGATAATTCACAAGAGAATAGCTGTAACGCCTATAGCTATTATTTCTGCTGCCTGCCGTGAAAAGAATCCTGTGAAATTTGCTCTTGCGCTTCAGAGGGCTGCCGATGAATGCGGCGTTAATTTTATCGGCGGTTATTCGGCTCTGGTACAGAAGGGCTTCAGCGCTGGTGATCTTGAACTTATTGAATCTATTCCAGAGGCTCTTTCAGTTACATCTAACATATGCTCTTCGGTTAATATCGGCTCAAGCAAAACAGGTATCAATATGGATGCTGCCGCTATTATGGGTAGAGTAATTAAGAAATCTGCTGAAATTACTGCTGACAGACAGTGTATAGGACCTGCTAAGCTTGTGGTATTTTGCAATGCTCCTGAGGATAATCCGTTTATGGCAGGCGCTTTCCACGGAACAGGAGAACCTGACTGCGTAATAAACGTAGGTGTTTCAGGGCCAGGTGTTGTGCGTTCTGCAATTGAAAAGTATCCGGACGCGTCAATAAATGAAATTGCTGATATTATAAAAAAGACTGCTTTTAAGATAACCAGAATGGGTCAGCTTGTAGGTTCAAAGGCTTCTGAAATGCTTGGAGTTCCGTTCGGAATCGTAGATTTGTCACTTGCTCCTACTCCGGCAGTCGGCGACAGCGTTGCTCATATACTTGAAAGTATTGGACTTGAATCCTGCGGAGGACCAGGAACAACAGCAGCCCTTGCCCTTCTTAACGATGCTGTTAAAAAAGGCGGGGTAATGGCTTCATCTAATGTCGGCGGTCTTTCCGGAGCGTTTATTCCGGTTTCTGAGGATCAGGGTATGATAGACGCAGTTAAATGCGGTTCCCTTAGATTAGAAAAGCTTGAGGCTATGACCGCAGTTTGCTCTGTTGGACTTGATATGATTGTTGTTCCCGGGGATGTTACTGCTGAAACCATTTCAGCGGTAATCGCTGATGAAGCAGCTATCGGTATGGTGAACAATAAGACGACAGCAGTAAGAATAATACCGGCAGTTGGAAAGAAAGTCGGAGAAACCCTTGAATTCGGCGGATTGCTGGGAAGCGGTCCGGTTATGGAGGTAAATACAAAATCACCGCTTAAGTTTATTTCAAGAGGCGGAAGAATACCAGCGCCTATGCACAGTATTAAAAACTGATGAAAGGTCTTGCTTATGGAAAGTGTTATAAACAGGATAATTGATATTGACCGTCAGGCGTCAGACAGATTAAACGAAGCTAAGAAAAAAAAGGATTCTATAATTGAGGGTACCGCTGCTGAATGTGATGAGATAAAGAAACAGCTCTTAAATTCAGCTGATAAGCGAATCGCTGAGATTGAACAGATAAATAAATCAGATTATGATATGTTGGCGGCTGAGATTGAAAGCAGGTATAAACAAAAACAAGATGAAATGTATGATTTTTTTGAAAAAAATCATACTTCAATCGAGGAATCAATATTTGCAGAAATAGTAGGTGAATAATTTGAATGCTGAACTGAATGCAACAGTTGCTAAGGTAAGAGCTGTTTATGGAAAAAGATTGACAGACTCAGATTATGCTGAATTGGAATCCAGGAAAACTGTCGGAGAAGCAGCCGAATATCTTAAAAAAAACACATATTATTCTGATGCATTGGCAAATGTTGATGCGTCGTCAGTCCACAGAGGATTTCTTGAATCCTTACTTCACCGAGCCTACTATGATCGTTATGAAAAGCTTTGCAGGTTTCAAAATCTTAACGATAAACCGTTTTATAATTTTCTTCTTATAAGGTCAGAAATACGTGAACTTTTAAAAGCACTGCTTTTCCTGAATAACGATGAAAAAGATGTTTATATTGAATCCATGCACGCCCATCTTCTAAGAAAAGCACGGTTTGACATGATTGAACTTGCTAAGGCGCCTGGATATGATGCTCTTCTTCAGGTAATAAGGCATACACCTTACTACAATGTCCTTAAGGGAATTGAACCTTTTAAGGATGGTCATATTCCGTATACAAAATGCGAGGTTGCGCTTAGGACCTATTATCATAAATGGCTGTTTGATACTGCTGAAAAGGAGCTTTCCGGAAACGCAGGGGCTGCTCTTTCAGACCAGATAAAAATACAGGTTGATGTCATAAATCTTATTAATGCTTACAGAATGAAAAAATTTTTCAGTGCCGGAGCAGATGAGATTCGCAGTAAGATGCTTCCCTTTTACGGAAAGCTTTCAAAGGAAAAGCAGAATTTGCTTTTTGAAACTAGAACTCCGGAAGAGTTTATCCATATGCTTGCAGGAACTGTTTACGGCAGAAGAATGGAACTTACAGATGAAAATATGTCCAGTGAACAGTTTGAAAAGGAACTGATAAAAATGAGGTGTACCGCTGCAAAGCGTTCACTTACTTTTTCTGATAATGCCGCTGTAAGCATTTATTCTTACATGTATCTTTCGGAAGTGGAATTTAGCAATATTATAAGTATTATTGAAAGTATTAGATATAATAAGAGTGTAAGCTATATGGAAAATCTTATTGTAAAATTGTAAAAGAAACGGAGGTGGAACAATGTCGATAGAAAAAATGGAATATGTCATTATAGCTGGTCTATTAAAAAATCTTGACATATCTCTGGAAAAGTGTGTTGAAAGCGGGTGCTTTCATATGGGAGATGCCTCTAAGGACGTAATTGATACTTCAGAGGGGCTTAAAAGGCTCGATGAAGAGAATCCCTACCGAAATTTTTTAAGGCGTATCATTGCAATTGAAACTGGAGATGATTTTGAATTTTCTGAGGATTCCTTTGAGGATATAACTGCTATGCCTGAAAGTGAAGCGGAAGAGTTTGTATCTGACGCTGAAAAAGAATTTAATGAAGCAGCTAAAGAGATATCCCAATGTAATTCAGAGATCAAGGAAAGAAATCTTATACTTACCCAGCTTAGGCATCTTAAGGGTATGAATATTGATTTGGGAAAGCTTCTTAGCTGTACTCATATTAAAGTAAGATTTGGCAAACTTCCTTGTGACAGCTATGAAAAATTGTCATATTACGGTGACAGAACCTTTATTTTTGTTCCCTATGACGATGACGGAAGCTATAAGTGGGGATTTTATTTTGCACCGGGTAACAGTATTGCAGAAACGGATAATATATTCAAAACTCTTTATTTTGAACATATTTCTGTTCCTGATTTTGTAAAGGATTCTCCGTCAGCTGAGGAAGTGAAAATTACTGAAGATATAAAACGTCTTGAATCACAGAAAGCTTTCGCTGAAAAGAAGCTTGAACAGCTGATTGCGCAGAAAGGAAAAATTCTAAATAAAATATTCTGCCGCACTAAATACCGCTATGATATATTTGAAATGAGGCGTAATGCCGCTGTCTATAACGATAAATTTTATATTGCAGGTTTTATTCCTAAGTCAGAAGAAAAAAAGTTTTGCAGATTGCTTGATTCTATTGATGAAGTTTCAGTTGTTGTAAAGCCGGCGGAAAACAGCGGTGGGGTAAAAACTCCGGTTAGGCTCAAAACAAACAGGTTTTCTAAACCGTTTTCCATGTTTGTGGAAATGTATGGACTGCCGTCTTATAACGGATTCAATCCGACTACGTTAGTCGCTGTTACTTATACTCTGCTTTTCGGAATAATGTTCGGAGATCTGGGACAGGGACTTCTCCTTGCACTTTTAGGCTTTTTCATATACAGAAAATCTAAAAACAAGCTTGGAGCAATTATGGAGAGAATCGGCATCTCCAGTGCGTTTTTTGGATTGATTTACGGTTCGGTTTTTGGATTTGAACATCTTCTTGATCCTGTGTATCAAAAAATCGGACTTAAGCATAAGCCTCTTGAAGTAATGGATAATACCAATACTATTTTAATTGGGGCAATTGCAATTGGTGTAGTAATAATACTTATTTCGATCATCATAAGTATTATTATTAATATACGCAGGCGTGAATATGCGGAAGCAGTTTTCGGCAATAACGGTGCGGCGGGACTTATATTCTTTACAGCACTGCTTGCAGGTCTTGCCGGTACTCTTACCGGTAAAGCAAATTTGTTCACTCTCCCTTATGTGCTCGGTCTGATTGTTCTGCCTCTTATCGTGATGTTTTTCAGAGAACCGCTTGGATGCCTTGTATCGGGAAAGAAGTTTCATATGGAAGGCGGAATAGGTGATTTTCTTGCTTCAAATTTCTTTGAGGTTTTTGAATTTTTCCTCGGATACGCTACAAATACGCTGTCATTTGTTAGAATAGGCGGTTTTATATTTTCACATGCGGGAATGATGTCTGTTGTAATGCTTCTTTCTGAAAGCGTTTCAAAGGGAGCTTCACCAATAGTAATTATTCTCGGTAATCTGTTCGTTATGGGAATGGAAGGACTGATTGTCGGCATTCAGGTGCTTAGACTTGAATTTTATGAAATCTTCTCGAGATTTTATGACGGAAGCGGTCTTGCATTTGAACCAGCCGTTATTAAATACAATACAGATATAGAATAAAAGTGTGTTCAGTTTCTTTAGCCGCAGAAAGGAACTTAAAACAAGAACTGCGGCAGAATGGAGAATGCTATGAATATCTTTGAAATAATGATAATACCGTTGTTTGCGGTGGTACTCCTTATACTTCCCGTTGTGTATGTCCTAAAAAAGAAAAAAAGCAATAAGTCTGCCAAGACTGCTTTTATTGTTAATATATGCTCCTTTTTTGCAGTACTTGCGCTTGCCTGTATCTGTCCTATTGGTTCTCTTGTCAGCGCTGAAACAGCAGAAACAGCCGGAGCATTAATTAAAAGCGCTGGTCTTGGATATATTGCGGCGTCTATTTCAGTTGGTCTTGGTTCTATCGGCTGCGGAATTGCCGTTGGCTCAGCCGCACCAGCCGCTATTGGCGCCGTTGCAGAAGAACCTAAGTCCTTTTCAAAATCACTTATATTTGTTGCACTTGGAGAGGGCGTTGCACTTTATGGATTCCTTATTTCCTTTATGATATTAAATCAGCTTTAAGGCAGTGAGAGCCATGCAGTTTTATTTGATAAGCGATAATATTGATACTCAGATGGGAATGCGTCTTGCAGGAATAAAGGGTGTCGTTGTTCATGAGGAAGATGAAGTTAGGAGAGAACTTGAAAAAGCTGTTTCTGATAAAAATATTGCAATAATACTTATGACTGAAAAGCTTGTGAAGCTGTGTTATGAGATGGTTTATGATATAAAGCTCAGGCGCAGATCTCCTTTGATTGTAGAAATTCCGGACAGACATGGAACCAGTGAAATATCAGAAAATATTAACCGTTATGTGCGTGATGCAATAGGACTTAAAATATAGTTAAGGGTGGTGTCATTTATGGATGAGCTTCAGTCAGAAAAGCTTGAAAAATTTATGGTGTCTGTCAACAGTGAAGTTGATACCCGTATAAGGTCCATGATCGGTGATGCTGAAACGGTAAGACAGAAGCGTTTGAACTGCGCTGAGGATGAAGCACTTCTGGAGGCATACAGCAGGATTCAGAAATCAGTCAAGGATATAGAAGCCGATTACCGCAGGCAGTATGCTTTAAAGGAACAGTCTTTAAGAAATGGACTGTTTAAATACAGAGAAGAGCTTGCGGAACGTATCTTCTCAGGGGTTAAACGCAAAATATACAGCTTCATAAAGTCCGACAAATATGAAAGCTATATTTTTTCTCTTATAGAAAATGAAACGGCAGGTGAAAATGCCGTTGTTATGATTTCTGAAAATGATATGATTTTTTTACAAAAGCTTGAAAATAAATTTGGTTATAAGGTTATGGCTGATAAAAATATTAAGCTTGGCGGAATTGCTATAATAGATTCTGACAGAGGTATCGTAATAGACAAAACTCTTGATAGTGCATTTGAAGATCAAAGAAAAAATTTCAGCAGCAGGTACAGCTTTCATAAGGCTGACGGCGGCGTAAAGAGGTGAACCGTTTGAATACAATTTATTCCGTAAACGGACCGGTAGTTAAGGTTTGCAATACAAAAGATTTTTCTATGCTGGAAATGGTTTATGTGGGTAAAAAGCGCCTTATAGGAGAGGTTATCGGCATAAATGCAGAATTTACAACTATACAGGTGTATGAGGTTACTACCGGTATGAAGGTTGGAGAACCAGTTGAACCGACGGGAGCACCAATGTGCGCTGTACTGGGTCCTGGTATTATTTCTAATATTTATGACGGAATAGAACGTCCGCTGAAAAAAATTGAAGAAATATCAGGAGCTTTTATTAATGAAGGTGCAGATGTTCCGGCTGTTGATCCGGAAATAAGATATGATGTTACAATTGAAGTTTCAGCAGGGGATTATCTTTCCGGCGGTGATGTATATGCGTCATGTCCTGAAACTCCTGTTATTAGGCATTACTGTATGCTTTCTCCTCTGTTAGAGGGTAAGGTTGTATGGACTGCTAAGAACGGCAGGTATTGTGTTAACGATATTGTTTGCATAATTGAGGATAAAAGCGGACAGAAGCATGAACTTACATTATGTCAGAAATGGCCTATTAGGCAAGCCAGACCTGTTTCTGAACGACTGATGATTTCAAAGCCTTTGATAACAGGTCAAAGGATAATTGATACGATTCTGCCCATAGCCAAGGGCGGAACAGCGGCAATACCAGGAGGGTTCGGAACAGGCAAGACAATGACTCAGCACCAGCTTGCCAAGTGGTGTGACGCTGACATTATAGTTTATATAGGCTGCGGAGAGCGTGGTAATGAAATGACTCAGGTTCTTGAGGAATTTTCAGCACTTATTGACCCTAAAACTAACCGCCCTTTGACGGACAGAACTGTTCTTATTGCTAATACCTCGAACATGCCGGTAGCTGCCAGAGAAGCGTCAATTTATACCGGAATCACTCTTGCTGAGTATTACAGGGATATGGGCTATCATATAGCAATAATGGCTGATTCCACTTCAAGATGGGCGGAAGCTCTCAGGGAAATTTCCGGACGTCTTGAGGAAATGCCGGCTGAAGAGGGTTTTCCGGCTTATCTTCCGTCAAGACTGTCAGAATTTTATGAACGAGCAGGTTATGTAAAAAGTCTTTGCTCAAAAGAGGGGTCAGTTACTATTATAGGCGCCGTATCGCCGCAGGGATCAGACTTTTCTGAACCGGTAACCCAGAATACAAAGCGTTTTGTAAGGTGCTTTTGGGCGCTCGATAAATCTTTGGCATATGCAAGACATTATCCGGCTATAAACTGGACGACAAGTTACAGCGAATATATTGAGGACCTGCGTGAATTTTATGACAGAGAAGCGGGTCAGGATTTTCTGAAGTATCGTCAGGAAATTTCTAATATCCTTACTACTGAAAATCAGCTTATGGAAATCGTTAAGCTAATCGGTTCAGATGTTCTTCCTGATGATCAAAAGCTTATTATTGAACTTGCAAGAGTTGTAAGAGTTGGATTCCTTCAGCAGAATGCATACCATAAGGATGACACATTTGTTCCCTTAAAAAAGCAGCTTCTTATGATGGAAACTATTCTTGCACTTTATCATGGTGCGCAGTCGGCTCTCGAATGCGGAGCGTCTATGAGTGAAATCATGCAGAGCGGACTTGTTGAAAAGGTTATAAAAATGAAGTATGATATTCCTAATGATAAACCAGAAATGTTTTCTAAGTATCAGGAGGAAATCAATTCTGCTTTTGAAAAAATGAAAGCGGAAAATTATGAAGGAGACGCTGTATGAGTATACAATATCTTGGTCTTGGTGAAATAAACGGTCCGCTTATAGCGCTTGATAAGGTTCAGGATATCGGATATGATGAGATTGCTCATATAAAGCTTAGTGACGGTACAGAAAGAACCGGAAGAATTGTGGAAATTCACGGCGAAAGGGCTGTACTTCAGGTATTTGAGGGGACAAGGGGAATCTCACTTACCAATACACGAACATCTTTTACGGGCAGACCCATGGAACTTGCACTTTCTGAAGAAATGCTTGGACGTGTTTTCAGCGGAGCCGGAAAGCCTATTGACGGTCTTGGTGATATTTATCCTGAAAAATATGCTGATATAAACGGAAAACCGCTTAATCCGGTTTCAAGAACATATCCCAGAAATTATATTAGAACAGGTATTTCTACTATTGATTGTCTTACAACTCTTATCAGAGGACAGAAACTGCCTATATTTTCAGGTTCAGGTCTATCACATAATAAGCTTGCTGTTCAGATAGTAAGACAGGCAAAAATTGCGGATGAAAAAGGACAGGACTTTGCGGTAGTTTTTGGGGCTATGGGTGTAAAAAATGATGTTGCCGATTATTTTAAGAAACACTTTGCTGAAAGCGGAGTACAGCAAAAGGTTGTTATGTTCCTTAATCTTTCAAACGACCCTATTATAGAAAGAATACTGACTCCAAGATGTGCCCTCACCGCTGCGGAATATCTGGCGTATGAGAAAAATATGCATATACTTGTTATTCTGACTGATATTACTTCATACTGTGAGGCACTAAGAGAATTTTCGTCTTCAAAAGGTGAAATACCAGGAAGAAAGGGTTATCCTGGTTATCTGTATTCTGATTTGGCTTCTCTCTATGAAAGGGCAGGAATCGTTGAGGGCTCTTTAGGAAGTGTTACTCAGATTCCGATTCTTACTATGCCTAACGATGATATTACACATCCGATACCTGATCTTACGGGATATATTACCGAAGGACAGATAGTACTTGACAGAAGCCTTGACCAGACAGGAATTTATCCTTCAGTTTCTGTTCTTCCGTCTCTTTCAAGACTTATGAAAGACGGTATAGGCGAAGGCTATACAAGAAGTGATCACTCGGCAGTTGCAAATCAGCTTTTTGCAGCTTACGCTAAAGTACAGGACGCAAGATCACTGGCGTCTGTTATAGGAGAAGAGGAACTTTCTGAGACAGACCGTCAGTATATAAAATTTGGTGTTCAGTTTGAAAGGCATTTTGTTAATCAGGGCTTTGATGAGGACAGAACTATTGATGAAACCCTTGAGCTCGGCTGGGATCTGCTTTCTCTTCTGCCTCTTTCCGAACTTGACAGAATAGACGAAAAGCTATTGAATGAAAAATATGATTCGTCAAGAGCAGGGAGATTTGCTCTGTAAAAGGAGGCTGAAATCAGATGGCAGAACAAATTTTTCCTACTAAAGGAAATCTTATAAAGGCAAGAAAAACTCTCTCACTGTGTCGGCTCGGATATGACCTTATGGACAGGAAAAGGAATATTCTTATAAGGGAAATGATGAACCTTATGGATAAGGCAAAAGATTTGAGGGGAACAATCGAGGATACCTATAAGGAAGCTTATGAGGCTCTTCAATATGCTAATATTACCCTTGGAGTAATTGATAAAATAGCTGAAAGTATTTCGGCTGAAAATGGCATAACTGTTTCGTATAGAAGCGTAATGGGAGTAAGCATACCGAAGGTTTCCATAAAACAGCCGGATGTCAGAGAAATACCTTATGGATTTTATTCGACAAATTCTCAGCTTGATAAGGCTTTTGTGTCATTTTCCAGAGTTAAGGAAATAACTGTTGTTTTGGCAGAAGTAGAAAACTGTATTTTTCGTCTTGCGGCTGCAATAAAAAAGGCCCAGAAACGTGCTAATGCTCTTCAAAATATACTTATACCAAGATATGAGGATATGGTAAAGTATATTGTGGATAGTCTTGAAGAAAAAGAGCGTGAAGAATTTTCAAGACTTAAGGTTATTAAAGCTTATAAAACCAGAAAATAAATGTTTTTCTTGTGCCTGCCTTAAATTTCAGAAAAATTAATCTGTATAAATGAAAATACATTTTCCGGTTTAATTGACTTTTTTATAAGCATATCCCTTATTCTTTCTGCAATTAAAATATCCGTGGATATATCTCTGACATGGTTTATATTATGTATGTCCGACGCTGCAATTCCGTAAGTAAAAGCTGAGTCGGAATCAATTGTAATTTCTTCCCTGAATATGCTGTAAACCACCTTTCCGTCAGCGCTTATACTTGCAGATACGATTTCATAATTTGAATTGATCATGATAACAAATCCTCCATGTTTTTATTTTATGTATTAATTATAGCATAAAATTCGACAAATGAGTTACACAGTTATCGCATAATTCGACAATTTATTTGAGATAAAAAAGCTCCTTGTTAAAGGAGCTTTTTTATAAAAATTTATATAGTTTCTGGTATTCTTTAGGTGTCATTCCGGTATATTTTTTAAACACCTTTGTAAAATAACTTTGTGAACTGAAATGAAGTATATAGCTGATTTCAGTGGAAGATTGTGATGAAGACCTTAACATACCCGCAGCAGCCTTAATTTTTTGCTTAATTATGTACTCGCTTATATTTAAACCGACCTCAGATTTAAAAAGCCTTGACAAATATGAAACGCTTAAAGAAAGAAAGTCAGCTACTTCCTGTATCATTATTTTTTCAGTGATGTGACTGTTTATATAATTTATTGCTTTGACTATTTGTTTGGAATAAATATTGCGGGTTTTAATGCTGTTCATTTTTTTAGTAAAGCTTGTTATCATTTCAGAATGTATTTTATGAATTTCCTCTTCGCAGAGACATTCATCTGTTTTTAGAATATAACTGTCGCTTAAATTATAAGCCTCTTCAGACGGCATACCGCCGTTTATGCAAAATCTTGTAATCATTGCTACGGAAATTATCATGTGATATTTAAGGTTTCGCAATGGATCCATGCTGAGTGTTCCATAGCCTTCACTGCATAGTGATGTAGAAAAAAATTTAACCTTTTCCAGATCACCTTCACATATACTTTCATAGAATTTTATTTCACGGTCAAAGGGGGCATGTATAAAAATATCTTCCATATGTTCCTCCATTCCTGAAGAAATGAATTTTATCTTTACTTATAATATCATATAAATAAGTATAAATCAATAGTATAAATCAATAGTAAAAAAAGAGCTTGAATAAAGCTCTTTTTTTACTATAAGTGTGTGTTAATATAAAAGATTATGGGTTTGATTTGTATGTTGCCCACTGATATTTTGCAGTGAGCGGTGTGGTTCCGTCAAAAGCGTTCAGCCAATCATCGACTCCTGTTCCTGGCCATACATTCATCATTATTTTGCCCTGAGTTGACGGTATATTGTCATATGCCGTATAAACAGCCTTGCCGTCCACATACCATGTTATATGATCCGGCTGCCAGTCAAAACCATATTTATGAAATCCTTCTGAAGCGTCGAATCCGAGATCATACATATATTCATGATTTCCTACACCGTTTGTATAGTAATTCAACTGTACTTTAGTTGTATCCTTACCAAGTATTTCAATATCAATTTCATCCCAAGGATTATTATCAGATGGTCCGGTATAAGTAAAGAACGATGATACTACGCCGTTATTTTTTATAGCCTGCATAGAAGTTTCATAGTATCCGTATCCGTAGAATCCCTTGGTTCTGTATTCAGCTCCGGAATAATTGTATGTACCTGTTTTGTCCTCATCAATTGTAAGGTTTAGAACATTATCTTTTAATACTGCATTGCTGCCATACCAGCCGCAGTCAAAGCAGCTTCCGTTTGTCCAGCCGTCGGAGGCTTCAAAGTATGAAGAAGCTCCTTTTCTGAAATCAGCAATCATGTCTGCTGACTGGTCGGGTTCAAGAGATTCAACTGGAGAATCTGGTTTTGAAGGTGAATCAGGAACTGATAATTGTGTTCTTTTTAGGATACAAAGATCCATTGCATTAACAGAACCGTCATTGTTCATATCAGCATTGTTCCACTGTTCTGAATTTAGGTCAGCAAGTTTTACAAGATATTTTTCAAGTAATTTAATATCGGAAGTATCAACCTTACCGTCAGCATTAACGTCTCCCTTTAAAGAGGAAGAACCTGTACTATTATCTGTCAATGCCATCAAATAAATTAAAGGTGAATTCCAGTACGTTGTTATTTCATTTGTTGAGTAGCTTTCAGAATGGTCAATATAGCATTTAGCGTCAGGCATTCCTACAAGATAAGCCTTTGCTGCGCTGTCTTCCTTAGCGGAATTTACGCCGCCAACCAGCATACCCTTCATTGCGGTGCCTTTTGAAATGGATGGTCTGTGATGTGGATTTTCCGGTGAAACAGTGCCGAAGCCTGTTACAAAGCATACGCCGTTTGGATTTTTGCCAAGTAAGTAATTAAGATTTCCGGCAGCGGCTTTGAAGTAGTTTTCATCTCCTGAGAGTTCATAAGCAAGACCGAGTATTACGCCTGCATTTGCAACAGTCATATTGCTGCCCCAGTTGAATTTGGTAACTGCTACTTCAAAAGGACTTGAATTTGTTCGGTTCAAGAAAGTTTTTGCCTGTGTGAGAACAATATTTTTAGCATTTTTGTATATTGTAGAATTAGTGTCGATACCATCCATAGTCAAGAGTGCTATGCTTCCGTAATCACCTACAGTAGACCAGTCCATGCCTGTTCTTACATACAAATTTTCAATTGCTGTCTGATATTTTGTGTTACCAGTTGCACGGTAAAGCTGTGCTGCCGCCCAGTAGCGTTCGTCAGTATCGTTAGTATCTCCGTAGTCACCGGTTGTTATATCAGTAGGATTCTTAAAGATAAGATTCGGATTTGCTTCAAGGAATGCCCAAGCTTTTTCAGCGGCTGCAAGACAAGTTTCTGCAAATTGTTTGTCGATATCGTAATAAAATTCATATGCCATTGCCATAGCGCCGCAGAAGTCTGCGGTAGCAGTAGTTGAAACCGGTGTAACTATAAGTTCTTCGGTTTCCTTTTCAGGCATTATGTAACCTGGGAAGCTTTCGCAGGTAACCTTATGATAAACTCCTCCGGTAGAGGACTGCATTTTAAGCAGCCATTCAAGATCAAATCTTACTTCATCAAGAACATCAGGAATGCCGTTTCCGCTTTCAGGAATACCAATGTTGTCGCTGAACAGCGATGGATTTGCATCATAGGCATTGAGAACATCGGCAATTGTTTTTGCAGCCGGAACAACATATCTGCCGTAGTCGCCGGCGTCATGCCAACCGCCGCTGACATCTATAAATTCATTTGTACCGTAGATTCTTGCTTTAGTGGAATGACAAGCAGGATGACTGAATGTATTGTCCTTAACTTCTGTTCCGCATCTCTGGAGATAGAGCATACGGACTGTTTCGTCCATCAGATTGCTGTAAACGTCATCGCCGATAGTAAATTCATATGAGTCGTCAAGATTTCCGCAGGTAATATAGTATGTGCCTGGTTCTGTAACGCTTGAGAAGTCGCCGAGCCAGTTTACTTCACCAGCGCTGGTATTATTCTTTTCGCCGTAAAGCGGTCCTGTAAGGACAGTTTTTCCGGTTTTGGAGTTTATAACAGAAAATTCCTTTTCATTGGTTATGCCTCTGAATACAGCGATTTTTTCTCTGTCCGGCTTATAGCCTACCTGATTAATAACGATAGGCGGTTCATATGTTCTTATTGAGGAATAGTCAACATTGCTGTCGTCTACAAGTTCAAGAACAACATTGTCAAGATAAATAGTATGCGGACCGAGTTCATCGCCCTCATTACCGCAGTTGAAAACAAATTTGGACATTATATCCGTATCAGCCTTCATGGTAAATTCATAATCGACCTTCTGAGTCTGGTTTGTAAGATTTAGGGTTTTATGAGTATATGATTGATATGTACCGCCGTTTTGCTGGATCATAGCTTCAACTTTTCTGTTTACAGTTGAAGAAATTTCATATGAAATGTGATACACGCCATTTTTGTACAAAGGAACTATATCATAGTACATCTGTACTGAATAAGAAAGCTTGCCGATTGATGAGATGTTGAGTGCAAGGCGTCCATTGTCAGTAGACAGAGCTGCACTGCCTCCGCTTTCTTTATAAATGCCCCAGTCCTTTGTTCCAGTGTCAAATGTCGAGTTGCTGATTATGTTTGTGTACTCTGCAAAGCTTACATTTGAAGCAGGTACAGCAATTAAAGCAGAAGCCATAACTGTTGATACTGCAAATGCAGCAAATTTTTTTAGCTTCATATTAAAACCTCCTGTTTATTTAGATATTTTCGTAAATTTATATCAATATTTTACTTCTATTTGTAGTGAAAGTATACATGGATTTTGATAAAAAAGGTAAAATATTGACCTGCATTGATAATTTAATGCAGGTCAAAATTTATAACTGTTCTGAATGGTTAATTCTGGGATTTATTTCTAAACTGTACAGGCGTTTTACCAGTAATTCGTTTGAACTGCCGGATAAAATAAGATGTGCTGCTGTATCCGCAGATATGTGATATTTCATCAATAGAGAGCTTGGAAAGCTTAAGGAGATTTGAAGCATACTGGATTCTGCTTCGTATAACATCTTGTGAAATGCTTGTACCGAATGTATCATTATAAACGTGCTGAAATCGTGAACGGCTGAGTCCGAGCTCTGTTGCCAAACTGTCGATATTCCATTCCTTTGGCGGATTACGGTAAATATTTTCACGTATCCAAATTAAATGCTTGATGTATGAAGATTCTGAAAGTGCCGATTCCGGTCTTCCTGTTTCTATATGTTCACTAAGCTTATACAGAAGAATCCGGACATAGTGATTTACAACCTCCATACGGTGCAGGCGATCCGAGTGATATTCATAGCTTATAGAACGAAGGAGCATTGAAACGGATGATATATCTCCTATGTCTGTTAACCTATTTATTGGAATTTTTAGTTGATTTATAAGTTGTATGTCGTCCTTATCTGCGTCAAATAGCATCCAGTCATTTATATATTCTACATTGTCCGCTTTATGATATATCGGGCACTGTGGAGTATAAATTATAAATGAATTGCCTTTTGTATGAATTTCTTTTCTGTCAATAATGAATACGGCAGGAGTCTTTACGATCAGAAGGAGCCAGTTGTCTGTTCCGCCAGGTCTGTCATTAACAAATGAAGCATCATGCTTGTGATGATACCCGATATCAATCATTTTCATACATGCACACCCCTTTTGAGTTTAGTTTAGCATATTACAATATAAATTTCAAGTATTTTATTATTTTTTGGATATTTAGCACAAAAATGATATGAAAACAGCATATTATTGTATTGACAAATAATTAATAAGGAAGTAGAATTATTATAGCAGTTTTTACAAATTTTAATTCTTAGGGGAGTGATATCATATGAATTTCAAAAAAATTACAGCTGGTTTAATAGCCGGAATATGCTGTACTTGTTCATTTTCGCTTTCTGAACTAACGCTTAATATGGCGTCAGCAACGGAAAATGTGGTTATGAATGATTTTGAAGTCAATTATGACGGATGGTATGGCAATGCGGATACAGTTAAGCTTGATGCGGAAATTAATTACGGCTTTGACGGTTCAAGGGGTATGCTTGTTTCCGGCCGTTTAAATTCAACGGACGGCGCAAGCTCGTCAAAAGGTTTTTATCTTTACGGAGGAATCAATTATACATACAGCGTACAGGTTTACAGTGACACAGATGAAAAATTCAATCTTTCTCTGCTTTGCATAGATTCTGAAACAGGAGAGGAAAAATATGTTGAACTTGCAGAAAAGAATGTTAAGGCAGGAACCTGGACTGAACTTGAAGCAAATTATACTGCTCCTGCTAACAGCTATGAATTTAGAATAGATATTACAACAGACAGTACTAATGATTTCATGTTTGATAACGTTAAAGTAACAAAAAAGAAGAATGTCAAAATGAACTCAGTTAGTGCCGCTTCTGCTGATAAAGGTCTTAAAGACGAATTTGCAGGATATTTTAAGGTTGGCAATATTCTTAATAATTCAACTGTTAAAAATTCCGCCATTACTGCAACGCTTCTCAAGGATTGCAACAGTATAGAATGTGAAAATGAAATGAAGCCGGATGCAACTCTTGTTCAGTCCCAGTGCAGCGGTACAAATATAGGAGTATCACTTAATAATGCCGCAAGTATTATGGATTTCTGCGTACAGAACGGTATCGGCATGAGAGGACATACTCTTGTATGGCACAGCCAAACTCCGGTTTGGTTCTTTAAGGAGAATTTTAATGCAGGCGGCGCATGGGTCTCTGAATCAGTTATGGACGCACGTATGGAAAGCTATATAAAAAATATGTTTGCCGCAATTAAACAGCAGTATCCGTCGCTTGATTTGTATGCATATGATGTTGCAAACGAGTGTATCAGCGATGACTCAAACAGAACAGCTAATTTCGGCGGTTCAAGAGAACCGGGAGAAAATACAGGTAACGGTCATTCGCCTTGGGTTCAGGTTTACGGAGATAATGATTTTGTAGAAAAGGCTTTTAGATTTGCAAGAAAATATGCGCCTTCAGGTTGTGAGTTATATTACAACGATTACAATGAATACTGGGATCACAAAAGGGATTCAATTTACAGTATGTGCAAATCACTCTACGAAAAAGGACTTCTTGACGGTATTGGAATGCAGTCCCATATAAATGCCGATTATGAAGGCTTTTCCGGCGTAACAGCTTATACTGCAGCTATGAAAAAGTATCTTTCAATAGGTTGTGATGTTCAAATTACTGAACTTGATATAAGCATTGAAAACGGCAAGTTTACTGCCCAGCAGCAGGCAGATAAGTATAAGGCGATCTTCCAGGCGGCAATGGACTGGAACAGTAATCCTGCTTCAAACGGCAGAGTAACAGCAGTATGCATTTGGGGTCCTAATGATGCAAATACATGGATTAAGACGGAAAATGCTCCGCTTCTGTACGATACTAATAATCAGCCTAAGCTTGCTTATACAACACTTACATCTATGATTCCTGAATCAGAGTGGGGAAGCGGTGGAGGAAATACAAAGCCAAATGAATACGGCTGGTACTTCCACAGCACCTTTGAGGGAAGTACAGATGACTGGAAACCAAGAGGAGGTACAGAACTTCTCACAAGCGGAAGAACTGCTTATGTGGGAGATGAATCACTTCTTGTGTCAGGACGTACCGAACCTTGGAACGGAGCATATATAGCTCTTAACAGTGCAGCTTTTGTACCCGGTAATTCATATAGCTTCAGCGTTCATGCGGCATATTTTGACGGCGGAAGAACAGAACCGTTTTATTTGAAGCTTCAGTATAAGGACGCAGACGGAGAAACTCACTATGATACCGTGGCAGAAGCATCTGCTATCCAGGGCGAATGGGTTCAGCTTGCTAATAAGAGTTTTAAGATTCCTGAAAATGCATCAGAAATGCAGCTTTATGTTGAAACAGCAAAGAGCGTTTATAATTTCTATATAGACGAGGCAATTGGCGCAGTTGACGGAACAACTATTATCGGCGAGGGTTCTCAGAAAATTGTTCTCGGCGACGTGAATATGGACGGTGTTATCAATGCCTTTGATCTTTGCCTTGCAAAGCGTGGAATTATGAATGGATTTTCAGGCAGTGCGGCTGAAATCAGTGCAGATGTTGACCAGAGCGGAAAAGCTGACGCTGAGGATGCAGCATATCTTGCGGAATTTCTGACAAAAAAAATTACTGAATTTCCGGTTGCTGAGCGTGTAGTAGACAGAGAAAAAATGGACGCACTTTTTTCCGGAATAAACTTGGCGTCAAGCTATAAAAAAGAAGGAGAAAATAATCCGCTGTTTACCCAGCGTTTCGGCGCAGACCCGGGGGTAATGGAATATAACGGAAGAGTGTATGTATATACTACAAACGATGTTATCGAATATGACAGTAACGGCAATGTTGCTGAAAATACATACGCATTAATCAATAAAATTAACTGTATTTCTTCTGACGATATGGTTAACTGGACAGATCACGGAGCAATTGAAGTAGCAGGAGAAAACGGAGCTGCAAAATGGGCTAATTGTTCATGGGCTCCATGTGCAGCACACAAGACTATTAATGGAAAAGAAAAGTTTTTCCTATATTTCTGCAACGGAGGAAACGGAGTAAGCGTTCTTACAGCAGACAGTCCAATAGGTCCATGGACCGATCCCCTTGGAAAAGCTTTAATAACCAGAGCTACACCCAACTGTTCAGATGTTGTGTGGCTGTTTGATCCGGCAGTATTTGTAGATGATGACGGAACTGGTTATCTATGCTTCGGCGGAGGCGTTCCGGAAGGGCAGGAGGCACATCCGAAGACTTCAAGAATTGTTAAACTCGGAAGTGATATGATCAGTCTTGACGGTGTTCCTCAGACGATTGACGCACCGTATATCTTTGAGGATTCCGGAATTAATAAAATAGGTGATAAATATTACTATACCTATTGTTCAAACTGGAATACAAGCGGCAACAGCTACGGACTTACCAGCGGGGCTATTGAATATATGGTAAGTGACAATCCTATGGGACCATATACATACGGCGGAGAGCTGTTCAGAAATCAGGGCGTTTTCTTTGGACATTATGGCAATAACCATCATTCAATAGTGGAGCACAATAATCAGCTTTATCTTGTATATCATTCACGTCCTGTTGAAGCGGCTATGGGGATAAGCGGAAATTACAGAAGTCCTCAAATTGATAAAATTACTGTTAACGGAACAAAGCTTGAAAGCGTTACCGGTACAATGAAGGGAATTTCTCAGCTTAAAAAGATTGATCCTTATAATAAGGTGCAGGCTGAAACTATATCTGATCAGGCCGGAATAAATGTTCGTGGATTAGGCGATACAATTGTAACTGATATTGAAAGCGGTGACTGGATTAAAATATCCGGAGTTGATTTTTCAAAGGGTACGTCTTCACTTACTATAAAAGCAGCGTCTAAAAACGGAGGAGCTGTAAAGATATGTACAGGGAACGCTTCTGCAAAGGCGTCCGGATATGTTGAAATTCCGTCAACAAGCGGTACATTTACTGAAATAACTGTTCCGGTTGATAATATCAGCGGTACTCAGGATCTTTATTTTATATTCAGCGGAAATGTTGAATTGGATTACTGGTATTTTTCTTAAGTTAAGATTTAAATTATAAATAAAATAGCCTGAGGTAATCTCAGGCTATTTTTTAATATATTATTTGTTATTTATTTTCAGATTCATCTGAAAGGTATTTTTCAACTATAAATTTAGGACGTTTTTTAGTTTCAAGATAAACCTTGCCGATATATTCGCCTATAATTCCAATTGCAAGAAGCTGAAGACCGCCTAAGGACCAGATTGATAAAATCATTGAAGTCCAGCCTGTTTCTGTTTCTCCCATAAAGTGGCGTACAAGGGAATACACAAGCATTATAATACTTATTATGAAAATGAGTCCCCCCAGCATGGAAATAAATTTAATTGGTTTTGTGGAAAGTGATGTTATGCCTTCCCATGCAAAAGCCAGCATTTTTTTCAGCGGATATTTTGATTCACCGGCAAATCGTTCTTTGCGTTCGTAGTAAACCTTATCGCTTTTGTATCCAATCATGGGTACTACTCCGCGAAGAAATAGATTAACCTCTTCGAAGCTTTGCAGTCCCTCAAGAGCTTTTCTGCTCATTAAACGGTAGTCGGCGTGATTGTATACAATTTCCGCACCCATTGAATTAATAAGCTTATAAAAACCTTCTGCGGTAATTTTTTTAAAAACAGTATCTTTTTTTCTTGCGCTGCGAACTCCGTAAACAATATCGCAGCCTTCGTGATACTTATCAACCATTTCATCAATTGCGTTAATGTCGTCCTGAAGATCGGCGTCGAGGGAAATGGTAATGTCGCAATGATCCATAACAGTCATAAGTCCGGCAAGAAGTGCATTCTGATGTCCTTTATTACGTGTAAGTTTTATTCCCTGAAAAATCTTATTTTGCAGGTGCAGGTGAGAGATCATTTCCCAGGTTTTATCCTTTGATCCGTCATCAACAAATACAATTCTGCTTTCTGGAGAGATTTTTTCATTTAAAATAAGATGATTAAGTTTTTCCTTTAGTTGTCTTGATGTTTCAGGAAGAACTTTTTCTTCATTGTAACAAGGGATTACGAGATACAAGACGTCCATTATATTTTCCTCCGTAATTTATGCAGTAAAAGATTAAAGGGTAATAAAAATACTTTATTAGATCACAGAAAATGCCTGCTTCAGATCTTCAATTATATCGTTGACATTTTCAAGACCTACTGAAAAGCGTATCATACCAGGATCAATTCCGGCTGCGATAAGCTGTTCTTCAGTTAGCTGTCTATGAGTAGCAGAGGCCGGATTTAATACGCAGGTACGTATATCAGCAACATGGACTTCGTTTGAAGCAAGCTTTAATGCGTCCATGAATTTAACGGCTGTTTTTCTTCCGCCCTTTACTGAAAAGCTTATTACGCCGCATACACCGTTGGGAAGATATTTTTCTGCCAGTGCATGATAAGGATCGCTTTCGAGTCCGGCGTATCTTATAGAAGTTACCTTTCCGGTTGATTCAATGAACTTAGCAACAGCAAGACCGTTTTCGCAGTATTTCGGCATTCTGACAGCAAGTGTTTCAAGGCCTAAATTAAGAAGGAAAGAACTGTTGGCAGCAGGATAGCATCCGAAGTCACGCATAAGCTGCATTCTTGCTTTGATTATGTAAGGCGCTGCCGGATATTTTTCAGTGTATACTATTCCGTGATAGCTTTCGTCCGGTTCGGTCAGTCCGGGAAAACGTCCGGAAGCCTTCCAGTCAAATTTTCCGCTGTCGACAATAACACCGCCGACCTGAACAGCATGACCGTCCATGTACTTTGAAGTGGAATGGACAACAATGTCTGCTCCCCATTCAATCGGTCTGCAAAGAACCGGAGTAGCAAAGGTATTGTCTACAATAAGCGGGATTCCTGCGGAATGAGCGGCTGAAGCCCATTTTTCTATGTCAAGTACAGTAAGCGCAGGATTGGCTATTGTTTCACCGAAAATACATTTTGTATTAGGCTTAATAGCCGCTTTTATTTCCTCTTCAGAAGCGTCAACGTCAATAAAAGTACATTCAATTCCCATCTTTTTAAATGTAAAAGCAAAAAGATTAACTGTTCCGCCATAGATCGACGAACTGGAAATAAAATGATCTCCTGCGTCACAAATGTTTAGTATTGACAGCATTGAAGCCGCTTGTCCGGAAGATGTGCACATAGCGGCTGCTCCGCCCTCAAGTGCGGCGATTTTCTTTTCAACGGCGTCGGTAGTAGGATTTTCAAATCTTGAATAAATCATTCCGAGTGTCGGATCGTCAAAAACATCGGCAACAGCGTCAGTTGAATTATAAACGTATGTAGTACTTTGGTATATAGGCATAACACGTGGTTCGCCGTTTTTCGGAGAATAACCTTCGTGCAGAACCTGAGTTTCGATTTTCATGATGTCTAATTCCTTTCAAAAACTAATACATATATAAAATTATATCATGACTTTATCATCATGTCAATAATGTAAACAGATTGTTTGTTTATACATTTTTATTAGAAATAATGTTTTTATCATGGATTGTATTCTTATTGCATAATAATCTAATGTATTATAAAATTAAAATAATAATTCTTTATAAAAAATCTAATAAAATATTGATTTTTTTGTTGCAAAAAAAGGTTGAAAATGATATAATATAAATATATGTGTAATTTAATGTTTTAAGCCGCCGGAAGGAATTTTACTGCGGCAGAATGGAGAATCTGATGAAGCGTTTTATTGACTTATTGCTTCGTTCTATTATGACTGGTTTCGCAATCGGTATAGGCGGAGTAGTGTTTCTTTCATGTGAAAATAAGTATATAGGTTCATTTTTATTCGGAACGGGACTTTTTGTAATCCTATCTTTCGGCTTTAATCTTTTTACCGGTAAGGTAGGGTATGCCGTTGAAAACAAACCTTCATACATACTTGATCTTGCAGTTATCTGGATTGGTAATCTTATAGGCACTGCTGTTATGGGCGGAATGATTTTATGTACGAGAATTGCAAATATAGAAGAAAGAGCCTCAGCGGTCTGCAAGATAAAATTTGACGATGATCTTCTCAGTATTTTTATACTTGCATTTTTCTGCGGAATACTTATGTTTATTGCAGCGGACGGGTTTAAGAAAATTGAAAATCCAGTTGGAAAGATACTTGCAGTATTTCTTCCGGTAATGGTGTTTATTCTCAGCGGTTATGAGCATTGTATTGCCAATATGTTTTATTTTACCATAGCCAAAGCATGGTCTTTAAATACAGTTGGTTATCTTGCAGTAATGACACTTGGCAATGCTGTTGGAGGAATGTTTATTCCGTTTGTACGTAAAGGTTTTATAACTGAAAAAAAAGCCGTTCAGAAATGAACGGCTTTTTAGTTTAATATAGCTATACTTATGTTTAAATATAAGGCAAAGGCGACCCAAAGCAAATACGGTATATTTATGTACGCAGCTGACGGACGTATTTTACAAAATGATATTAACATAGAAATTATTAATATAAGAAGCAAAATTATTACTGCAGCTGCTGCCCATAAAATCTTGAACCTGAAAAATATTATACTCCACATAAAGTTAACAAAGAGCTGAGCTGTATAAATAAGATACGGGACTTTTTTAGTTTTATCAGGTGAATCAGCAGAGTAGATAAGAAAAGCAGAAATACCCATCAAAGCGTAAAGAATCGACCAGACTATTGGAAAAATCCAGCCGGGAGGAGATAAAGGAGGCTTTATTAGGGTTTGGTAGAAACCTGAAAAATTACCGGCTATAAGTCCGGATAATGCACCTGTAAGCTCTGCTGATACAATAAATATCAGCAGTTCGGTTAATTTTATTTTTTTCATGACTAATCCTCGTTTCCCTTTTTTATTTCAGTAAAGTTTATGTATTTATTATTTTTTTATGCTAATAAAAGGAATGAAATTATACTGCGAAATATGTATATAAAGAGGGAATTGATTTCATTGACTTTTTATTTTTAATGATTTATAATTAAAATATAATGTTAAGTAAAACGGAAAGGCTTAAAATGAATTATAAGTACAAAAAAATAACTGTTCTTACCGGTCACTATGGATGCGGAAAAACAAATCTTGCCATAAATCTTGCTCTCGATATGGAGCAATACGGTAAGGTTTCAGTTGTAGATATGGATATTGTTAATCCGTATTTCAGGGCTGCTGATTTTAAAGATAAGTTTCCGGAAAGTAATATTGAGATCATATGTCCCCCATATGCAAATACAAATCTTGATATTCCGGTGCTTGATTTGGATATAGAAAGAATTGCAAAAGAATCAGATTTCGTTGTTATTGACGTTGGAGGAGATGACGCCGGTGCATATGCACTGGGACGTTACCGCAGTGTTTTTGAAAAGTATGCCGGCGAAACAGAAATTATATATGTTTTCAGTATGTACAGAGGTCCGAAAATTACTGCTGAGGAAACCGCTGAAATTATGTACGAAATAGAAAATGCTTGTAAAATAAAATGTACAGCCCTTGTAAATAATTCAAATTTAGGCGCTGAAACGGATTATAGGACAGTGGAAGAATCAGAAGAGTTTTCGTGTAAAGTATCTGAGTTAACAGACTTGCCCAGGATATTCAGATGTGTTCCGGCTGATATTAAAGAAAACGGAAATAATGATTTTCCTGTAAGAAGACTGGTTAGACTTCCGTGGGAATAGTCGTGTTTTATATTGGAGTGTTTGATATGATAAAAATTAATTTTGAACGGTGCAAGGGATGCGGACTTTGCAGTGATGTTTGTCCTAAGAAGATTATTGTAATACAGCATGATAAGCATAATGCAAAAGGATATTATACCGCTTCTTGTACTGCAAATGATAAGTGCATCAGCTGTGCGATGTGTGCTATGATGTGTCCTGACTGTGTAATTACAGTTGAAAAGTGAGGTATGAAAAGTGGAAAAGGTTTTAATGAAAGGAAACGAAGCTTTGGGAGAAGCGGCAATGCGTGCCGGCTGTAAATGTTTTTTCGGCTATCCGATTACTCCTCAGACAGAGCTTTCTGCGTATCTTGCAAAGCATATGGCTAAAAGAGGAGGAGCATTTCTGCAGGCAGAAAGTGAAATTGCCGCTGTCAATATGGTTCTTGGAGCAAGCTCATGCGGAGTAAGAGCAATGACCTCAAGTTCATCTCCGGGAATATCGCTTAAAAGCGAGGGAATATCTTATATTGCAGGTTCGGATCTTCCGTGCGTTATAGTGAATGTACAGCGGGGCGGTCCTGGCCTTGGAGGCATTCAGCCGTCTCAGTCTGATTACTGGCAGGCTACAAAGGCTTTGGGACATGGTGATTTTCAGCTTCTTGTATATGCTCCGGCGTCTGTTCAGGAAACTGTGGACATGACGTTTAAGGCATTTGACGAGGCTGACAGATACAGAATGCCTGCAATGATTCTTTCAGACGGATTGCTTGGGCAGATGATGGAACCAGTCATGTTTCCGGATATAGTGCCGGACATACCCGAAAAGCCGTGGGCTTGCTGCGGACATAAAAATAAAAGAGAGCATAATATTATAAATTCTCTGTATCTTAAGCCCGATGAACTTGAAAATTCAGTACTTGAACGATATAAGAGATATGATGCTGTAAAGCGTGAATGTACAGACGCTGAAGCCTATCTTTGCGATGATGCAGAAATCGTTATTACGGCATACGGAGCATCTGCAAGAGTGGCTAAATCTGCTGTTAATGCGGCAAGAGAAAAGGGAATAAAAGCTGGTCTTTTCAGACCTAAGACGCTTTATCCTTATCCTGTAAATGAAATTAATGAAGCCTGCCAAAGTGCTAAAACTGTCCTTAGCGTTGAAATGTCAATGGGGCAGATGGTTGATGATGTTAAGCTTGCTCTGAATTGCCGTATTCCAGTTGAATTTTTCGGAAGAACAGGAGGAATAATTCCAACACCATCAGAAGTTTTGGAAAAGATTGAATCCTTAAATGAAAGGAGCAGATAGAAATGGCTGTGGTTTTTGAAAAACCCCATGCACTATGCGATGTTGCCAATCATTATTGTCCCGGCTGTACACACGGAATTATTCACCGTCTTGTGGCTGAGGTTATTGATGAAATGGGAATCGAAGGGGATACAGTAGGGATTTGTCCGGTAGGCTGTTCCGTTATGGCGTATGATTATTTTAACTGTGATATGATCGAAGCTCCCCATGGAAGAGCGCCGGCTGTTGCAACGGGAGTAAAGAGAGCTAAACCGGATTCAGTAGTCTTTACTTATCAGGGGGACGGCGACCTTGCAGCTATCGGAACCTGTGAAACAGTTCATGCTGCTGCAAGAGGAGAAAATATAACTGTTATATTTGTTAATAATACAATTTACGGAATGACAGGCGGACAAATGGCGCCTACCACTATTCCGGGGCAGGTGACGCAGACAACTCCTTATGGACGTGATCCGAAATTGCAGGGATTTCCGTTAAAGGTTTGTGAGCTTCTTGCTCAGGCTGACGGAACTGCACTGGCTCAGAGAGTGTCGGTAGACAGTATTCCTCATATCCGTGAAGCTAAAAAAGCTATACGCAAGGCTTTTGAAAATCAGGTGAATAAGCGTGGATTTTCAATTGTAGAGATTCTTTCTACCTGTCCGACTAACTGGGGAATGACTCCTTTGGAGGCTCTTGAAAGAGTACGCACAGACATGATACCATATTATCCTCTTGGAGTTTTTAAGGATAAGGATGTTTGGAACAGAGAAGAAGACAAATAATAATACCTGAAAGGAAAGCTAAAATTATGCTGACTGAAATAATTTTTTCGGGATTCGGGGGACAGGGAATACTTTTTGCCGGGAAATGTCTTGCGTACAGTGCAATGATTCTCGGCGCTGAAATATCCTGGCTTCCTTCCTACGGACCTGAAATGAGGGGCGGAACAGCAAACTGTTCGGTGTGCATATCCGATGAACCAATCGGATCGCCGTTGGTAACAGAGCCGGATATACTAATTGCAATGAATACTCCGTCATTTGATAAATTTGAACCTGCTGTCAAACCGGAAGGCGTAATCATTGTTGACAGCAACATGACTGAACGGAAATCCCAACGAAAAGATATAAATTGTTTTTATGTTCCGGCAGCACAGATAGCTCAGGAAAATGAGCTTGCCGGAATGGCAAATATAATTTTGCTCGGTAAGCTGATAAAAGAATGTCCGGATAAATTAAACGGAGTTACTGCTGAAACGGCAGAGAAAGCGTTCAGAAAGATAATTCCGGTATCCAGGGAAGCTATGATTCTTAAGAATATTTCTGCTCTTACTCTTGGTATGACGTGTTGATTTTATTAAAAAAATATGCAAACATTATTTAATAAAAAAAGAAAAACAGACTTTAAAATTAATTTTTCAAGAAAAAATTTAAAATTACTATTGACAGAACCAAAATAATAGTGTAATATAATACATGAAACATAATCTTTTGGATATAATTAAATATTGGGCAATGAAGCTCACTTAAGCTATGGTATAATACTGTGGCTTGGGTGAGTTTTTGTTTTTTGGCGGGATTTAAGATTATGATACTATATTTTTATAAAGGAGAAGTGGCTACTATGGATAATTACAGAAATCAGGAGCCTTTCGCAAAGCAGGGACTTTATGATCCTCGTTTTGAGCATGAAAACTGCGGTATTGGTGCAGTAGTTAATATGAGCGGCAAGAAAGATCATAAGGTTGTTGACAGCGCTCTTAAAATTGTCGAAACCCTTGAGCACCGTGCAGGCAAGGACGCCGAAGGAAAAACAGGGGACGGCGTTGGAATACTTCTTCAGATTTCTCATACTTATTTTTCAAAGGTGGCTGCCGAAATGGGCATATCAATCGGCGGTAAGCGTGAATACGGTATCGCTATGTTTTTCTTTCCTCAGTCTGAGAAAAAATGCAAAAAGGCTATGGAAACTTTTGAAAAGGTTCTTAAAGAAGAAAAGCTTGAACTCCTCGGTTGGCGCCGTGTGCCTGTTAATCCTGATGTTCTCGGTACAAAAGCAGTTGAAAGTATGCCTAATATTATACAGGCATTTATCAAAAAGCCTGCAAAATGTGAAAAGGGTCTTGCATTTGACAGAAAGCTTTATATAGCAAGAATGGTTTTTGAAAAGCGTGAAAAGGAAACATATGTTGTTTCATGTTCAAGCCGTACAATTGTTTACAAGGGAATGTTTCTTGTAAATCAGCTGAGAAAATTTTACGATGATCTTAACAGCCCTGATTATCATTCATCAATCGGTATTGTTCATTCACGTTTCAGTACAAATACCAATCCGAGCTGGCAGCGTTCTCATCCGAACCGCATGATGGTTCACAACGGAGAAATTAATACGATTACCGGTAATGTTGATAAAATGCTGAGCCGTGAATCCATTTTAAAAAGTGATTATATCGGAGACAGAATGAAGGACATCGTACCGGTACTTGATGTTACGGGTTCTGACTCAGCACGTCTTGACAATACCCTCGAATTTATGACAATGTCCGGTGTTGATCTTCCCCTTGCGATAATGGCTCTTATTCCGGAACCATGGCAGCATATTGAAACTATGAGCCGTGAAAAACGTGCATTTTATCAGTACTATGCTACTATGATGGAACCTTGGGACGGTCCGGCTTCAATTATTTTTTCTGACGGCGATCTGCTTGGGGCAGTACTTGACCGTAACGGACTTCGCCCGTCACGTTACTATATAACGGATGACGGAAACGGCGGAAAGTATCTTATTCTTTCATCAGAAGTCGGTGCGCTTGATATTCCGGTTGAAACCATTGTTAAAAAGGAACGTCTGCATCCAGGCAAGATGCTTCTTGTAGATACGGTTAAGGGCGAACTTATTGATGATGAAAACATTAAAGACTTTTACAGTAAGCGTCAGCCTTACGGCGAATGGCTTGACCATAATCTTCACCCGCTTGATGAGCTTGCGGTTCCAAATAAAAGACCTGTAATAAATTCCGGAGAACAGCTTGAACGTCTTCAGCACGCATTTGGATACACTTATGAAACTATTTACAGCGTTATGATTCCGATGGCGCTGAACGGTTCAGAACCGACTGCGGCGATGGGTACTGATACTCCGATTCCTCCTCTGTCTAAGATGAATCCGCCTCTTTTTGATTACTTCAAACAGCTTTTTGCTCAGGTAACAAATCCGCCGATAGATTCTATCCGTGAATCTGTTATTACTGATACAACAGTATATCTCGGAGCAGCAGGAAACATTCTTAAAGAGGAAGAAGATAACTGTTGTGTTCTGAAAGTAAAAAAACCTATTCTTACTAATTTGGATCTGTTAAAAATCAGGAAATCAAATATTCCAGGGTTAAAAACAGCGGATATTTCAATGCTGTATAAAAAAGAAGAATCACTTCATGACGCGATTGAAAATTTATATGTTCAGGCTGATAAGGCTCACGATGACGGTGCGGCTATCCTTATACTCACTGACTTGGGAGTGGATCAGGAGCATCTTGCAATTCCGTCCCTCCTTGCTGTTGCGGCTCTTGAAACTTATCTTGTAAGAACAAGAAAAAATACTGCGGTTTCGATTATTGTTGAAACAGCTGAACCGACTGAAGTTCACCACTTCGCAACACTTCTCGGATTCGGTGCAAGCGCAGTTAATCCGTATCTTGCCCTTGATACCCTTTATGATTTAACTTCCAATGGTTCTCTTGACAAGGAATATACAGAAGCATCCAATTCATATGTAAACGCCGTTATAAGCGGAATTGTAAAAATTGCTTCAAAAATGGGTATTTCTACGATTCAGTCATATCAGGGTTCAAAGATTTTCGAAGCCCTCGGTATCAGCAAAAGCGTTCGTGATGAGTTTTTCCCTGATATTGTCAGCCGTGTGGGAGGAATTGATCTTGACGATATAAGCAGACGTGTTATTTCTCTTCATGACGCTGCCTTTGACCAGTGTAATCTTTCTGTTAATGAATCAATAGAAAGTATTGGTTATCATAAGTCAAGAAGCAATCAGGAAGAACATCTTTACAATCCGCAGACAATACATCTGCTTCAGCAGTCAGTATGGAGAGATGATTATGAAATGTTCAAGCAGTATTCTTCATGCCTGAATGCAGAAGATAAAAATATGACTCTCAGAAGCACTCTTGACTTCAAATATGCACAGGACGGAGGAATACCGCTGGAGGAAGTTGAAAGTGTAGAAAGCATAATGCACCGATTCAAGACCGGCGCTATGTCTTACGGTTCAATTTCTCAGGAAGCCCATGAATGTATGGCAATTGCCATGAATCGTATCGGCGGAAAGTCAAACAGCGGTGAAGGCGGAGAGGATCTGGGACGAATTGTAACAAGCGGAGGAGCTGTTGATAAATGCTCTGCTATAAAGCAGGTTGCTTCCGGAAGATTCGGTGTTACTTCAAAGTATCTGACTTCTGCAAAGGAAATACAGATCAAGATGGCTCAGGGTGCAAAGCCCGGCGAGGGAGGACATCTTCCGGCAAAGAAGGTTTATCCGTGGATAGCTAAAACAAGACATTCAACACCGGGCGTAGCGCTTATTTCACCTCCGCCGCACCATGATATATATTCAATTGAGGATTTGGCTCAGCTTATATACGACTTAAAAAATGCCAATAAAAAAGCAAGAATTTCAGTAAAGCTTGTTTCTGAAGCTGGAGTTGGTACTATTGCCGCCGGTGTTGCGAAGGCAGGCGCCGGAGTAGTTCTAATTTCAGGTTACGACGGCGGAACAGGCGCTGCTCCCAGCAGTTCTATTCATAATGCTGGTTTGCCGTGGGAGCTTGGTCTTGCAGAAACGCACAGAACTCTCATTATGAACGGACTGCGCTCTAAAGTAGTAATTGAAACCGACGGTAAAATGATGACTGGACGTGACGTTATAATTGCGGCAATGCTCGGTGCTGAGGAATACGGATTTGCAACAGCTCCTCTTGTAACTATGGGCTGTGTGATGATGCGTGTCTGCAATCTGGATACTTGTCCGGTGGGTGTTGCAACGCAGAATCCGGAGCTGAGAAAGCGTTTTAAGGGCAAGCCGGAATATGTTGTAAATTTCATGCGTTTTATTGCACAGGAAATGCGTGAATATATGGCAAGGCTTGGGGTTCATACTGTAGATGAGCTTGTGGGAAGAAGTGATCTTCTTTTCCAGAAAACTTTCCCGGAGGGAAGCCTTGCAAGCAAAATAGATATGTCGGATATTCTTGAAAATCCTTTTGTCGGATCTGATGAGGCAACTCATTTTAATCCCGATGATATATTTGATTTCAAGCTTGAGGAAACCATTGATGAAAAGGTAATTATTCCTCAGATGAAAGATGCTCTTTCAAAGAAAGAAAAGAAAACTATTGAACTGAATGTAAACAATTTAAACCGTACTCTCGGCACTCTTTTTGGCGCTGAAATTACCAGAAAGTATAATAATACTCTTGAAGATGATACCTTTGTTGTTAAGTGTCATGGTTCGGGCGGTCAAAGCTTCGGAGCATTTATTCCTAAGGGACTGACTCTTGTACTTGAGGGCGACAGTAATGATTATTTCGGAAAAGGTCTTTCCGGAGGAAAGCTGATTGTTTACGCTCCTGAAAAGGCAAAGTACAAAGCCGATGAAAATATAATAATCGGAAACGTAGCTCTGTTCGGTGCAACAAGCGGCAAGGCATTTATTGCCGGTGTTGCAGGCGAGCGTTTCTGTGTAAGAAATTCGGGAGCGACTGTTGTTGTAGAAGGTGTGGGGGATCACGGATGCGAATATATGACCGGAGGCTGTGCGGTTATTTTGGGTAAGACAAGCAAAAACTTTGCAGCCGGAATGAGCGGCGGTATTGCATATGTTCTTGATGAAGAATTTGATCTTTACACTAAGCTGAACAAATCTCTTGTGGGTTTCAGCAAGGTAACTGATTCGGCTGATATTGAACAGCTTAAAGCGCTGATTGAGGAACATACAGAACTGACTGGTTCTGTTCGCGGCAAGGAGATACTTGATAGCTTTGAACAGTTCCTGCCAAAATTCAAAAAGATTGTTCCTCACGAATATGCAAGAATGCTTAAGAGCATAAATAAATTTGAAGCTGAGGGTATGAATACGGAAGAAGCAAAAATTGAAGCTTTCTACGAAAATATAAAGTGATCTGGAGGAAATAAAATGGGAAAATCTACTGGATTTCTGGAATATGGCAGAATGGATAATGCAGGACAGGAGCCCCTGGAACGTATTAAGACATACCGAGAGTTCCATACTCCTCTGGATATGGAGGAGCGGAAAAAACAGGCGGCTCGCTGTATGGACTGCGGTGTTCCGTTTTGTCAGTCGGGTAAACCGCTTATAGGAGGAATGGCTGCGGGCTGTCCGCTTAATAATCTTTGTCCTGAATGGAATGATCTTATTTATAAAGATAATATGGAAGGGGCAGTTAAGCGTCTTTTGCTTACAAACAGTTTTCCTGAGTTTACAGCAAGAGTTTGTCCGGCGTTGTGTGAAAAGTCGTGTACCTGCGGACTGCATGGTGATCCTGTTACAGTTAAGGAAAATGAATATGCCATAATTGAATATGCCTTTGAAAACGGACTTATTAAACCTCAGATTCCTGCCGTGCGTACAGATAAGAAAATTGCTGTTATCGGCTCAGGTCCTGCTGGTCTTGCGGCAGCCCAAAGACTCAACAGGAGAGGTCATAATGTAACTGTTTTTGAACGTGAAGACCGAATCGGCGGACTTCTTATGTACGGTATTCCGAACATGAAGCTTGAAAAAAATATTATAGACAGGCGTGTAAAGCTTATGGAAGAGGAAGGTGTTGTATTCCGTACAAATGCTGATGTCGGAAATAATATTTCGGCTGATGAAATAAAAAGCCGATTTGACGCAGTAATTTTATGCTGCGGTTCGTCTAATCCTCGAAATATTCAGGCGCCTGGAAGAGATGCAAACGGTATTTATTATGCACTGGATTTTCTTAAGGCTACTACTAAAAGTCTGACAAATTCCAATCTTTCAGACGGATACTATATAAGTGCTAAATATAAGAATGTAATTGTTATAGGCGGCGGTGATACAGGAAATGATTGTGTCGGAACTTCAATTCGTCATGGCTGTAAATCGGTGGTTCAGCTTGAAATGATGCCCAAACTGCCGGATTCCCGTGCTGAAGATAATCCATGGCCTGAGTGGCCTAAAGTCTGCAAGACAGACTATGGTCAGGAAGAAGCAATAGCTGTATTTGGCAGAGATCCGAGAATCTATCAGACAACAGTAAAGCAGTTTATAAAAAACGAATCCGGAAATATTTGCGCTGTTGAAACAATTAAGCTTCAGCCTGTTAAGGATGACGCTTCCGGTAGAATAAGAATGGAAGAAATCCAAGGAAGCGAACAGATTCTTCCGGCAGACTTGGTTCTTATTGCGGCTGGATTTTTAGGTTCTGAATCATATATTACAAATGCATTTGGGGTTAAAACAGACGGACGTACAAATGTTCTTACTGATTCGCCGGAAAAATATCAGACGAGCGAAGAAAAAATATTTACAGCAGGGGATATGCACAGAGGACAGTCGCTTGTTGTATGGGCGATCCGTGAAGGACGTGAAGCCGCTAAGGCAGTAGACGAATATTTGATGGGATACAGCAATCTTAGATAAAAATTTAGCGCCGTTTTAAAAACGGCGCTTTTATTTTATAATTTATCAGTCAGAGATGAATTTTATCAGAAGTGTTCAATATCATTTGCAAGATACTGGACAAGTATTTCACGGTCCTTTGTATCAATTACATAATCTCCGTTGGTATCAGCTGCTCTGAGTGCGCAAAAAATATAATTTTTTTATTAGATAAATTTGTATTTTTAAGTTTTTTATAACGTATAACGTAATACAAAAACGATAACAATAGTAAAAAAGAATGGAGGAATATAATATGTTCAAACATGAAAAAATGCTGTTTCATCCTGTTGCTGTTGAAAAGGCTAATCCACAGTATGCGGCTCTTTTACAGGAACAGCTTGGCGGAGCAAACGGTGAGCTGAAAGCTGCAATGCAGTATATGTCTCAAAGCTTTAGAATAAAGGATCCTGAAATCAAGGATTTATTTCTTGATATAGCGGCGGAAGAGCTTAGTCATATGGAAATGGTTGCGCAGACAATTAATCTGCTCAATGGGCATGATGTTGATGCTCAGTCAGTACCAGCCGGTGAAGTTGAATCTCATGTTCTTCTGGGATTGAATCCTGGACTGATTAATGCGTCCGGATATTCATGGACGGGTGATTATGTGACCGTTACAGGAGATTTATGCGCTGATTTGTTATCCAATATTGCGTCAGAGCAGAGAGCAAAGGTTGTATATGAATATCTTTACCGTCAAATTGAAGATAAAAAGGTAAGGGAAACAATTGATTTTCTGCTGAACCGTGAGGAAGCCCACAACGCTATGTTCCGAGAGGCGTTTAATAAGGTGCAGGATACAGGCTCAAATAAGGATTTCGGTACGACTAAGGCTGCAAATATGTATTTCAGTATGTCAGAACCGTCACCAGTAAATAGTCCGTTCAAGCAGACTAATGTTACACCGCCGTCTTTTAGCTGATAAAATAAACCACTCTGAATGAATACTTCATTCAGAGTGGTTTTTCTTTAAGTTTATCGAAACAGGTCTTTGATTCCGGCAGTAATACTTGCTTCTTTTTTCCTTTGTTTATTTTCGTACATATATTGATCAGCAATTGTTATAAGCTTCATAAGAGGCATATCTTTTGTAGGAGTTTCAATGTAACAACCTATGCTTGCGTCTATATTATATGGCTTTCCGGATTCACTGTTGTATTTTTTCAAATAGTCCTGAATATTTTTCAGGATTTTTTGTGCTTCAGTTTCATCGCAGTCAGGAGAGAAAATAATAAATTCATCTCCTCCGAATCTTGCGCATATATTATTTTCTTTAGTGCAGGAAACTATCAGAGAATTTGCAATTTGTCTCAGGGCAAGATCTCCTTCACTGTGACCGAATCTGTCATTGATATATTTTAATCCGTCCATATCTATAAACAAAATCAATACAGGTTTTTTATTATCAATACAGTACTGGTAAACCGAGCCAACATTTTTGTTGAAACCGTTTCTGTTATAAATCTGAGTTAGAGGATCAATTACATATAATTTATCAAGCTGCTTTACCATTTTGTCAAGGTGTATGATTTTACGGATATTTTCAAGGGAATTGCTGATACTCATGATCCACGTATGAAACATAGCGTTGTCTATAGGGAATCTGCTGTTGCAGACAGCGCAGTAACCAAGACACATATCACGAAAGTGAATCGGGACAAAATAGTAGAGATTGCTTTTATCAGCGGGCTTAAAAATATCAGGAAGCATTTCTCTCGAATCAAAAGTAAAGGGTTCAATGAATCTGCCGTTTTCAAAGGCTATCATTGCGTTCATTTTTTCTGTATATCCGTTTTTAAGATATTGATTATTTTGAGATTGATTATATTTATTTATTTCATCATTTGATTTATCCCATTTTTCGCACATACAGAGATAAAATTTTTCACATTTTATCTCACTAATAAAGTTTTTTATTGTCTGTATGTTTTCTTCCAGTGTTAAGGATTCTTCAAGGTCGCAGGACATACGGTTTATAAGCGGAATATTTATATTATAATTTTCAATAATTCTGTAATTGTTTTTCTTAAAATCAGATATGTCATTTTTGTTATTATTCTCACATCCGCAGCTTTCCGAGAAAATACATTCTGTCTGGAGAATAACGCTTCTCTGAGGATTCTTACCGTTTAATAAATCAAAAAGTGTTTTGCAGGCCATATATCCTGATAGCTGAAGGGGTCTTTTTACTGAACTTATACCAGGTGAATAATTTTTTGCATGATATATATTATCGAAACCGGTAACAAGAACGTCTTGGGGAACTCTTTTTCCGATTTTCTCCAGTTCAATCGCAGCAGACAGCGCCATTGCATCATTTGCGCATATTATAGCTTCTGGAAAATCAATTTTAGATTTTGCAAAGCTTTCAATAGCTTCACGCCCGTCCTGACCACGGAATAATCCATGAAAAATTCTTCTCTCATCAATTTCAATATTATTTTCCTTAAGAACTTCTTTAAAGGCCTGGGTTCGGAGGATACTCTCCGGATTATCGTCCGGTCCTGAGATATAGTTGATTGTCTTAATACCATGATGCTTTATTATATGCTCAGTCATTTTTTTCATAGCGGAAAAATTATCTATTCCTATATGATAGAATCCGCATAGATCATTGTCTATACTAACGGCAGGAATGCCGGCCTTTTTAACCTTGCCGCATATCTGTTCGGTAATTTCAGGAGAAGAAATTGTATTTGTAAGCAGAATTACACCGTCCAGTTTACTGAAATTTATAAGCTGATAAATGTTAAATTCTCCGGCGTCATATTTCTGACTTTTGAGAATACCGCCGAAAGCAGCAAAGTTAATTATATTTATATTGTTTTCATCAGCAAATTTTCCGACGCCCTGAAGAATTGTATTCTGATATTCTTCATCAATTCCTGAAACTATTACTGCAATATTAATATTTCCGTTTTTCATTAAATATCCTCTTTCATAAATGCTATTATATATTATACGAATATTTTAATGAAAAGTAAAGTTTTTTATTATAACGGTACAGCGGTTTCGTTTTAATAACTAAAATATTAAAAAAATTTTATTCATAATACACTAAAAAGTAAATATGTATAACAAATGGATTGCAGCTAAAATGTAATATTTTTCTTTTATTCTGAATATTCTTAATACAAATAAAATAAAGGACGTGCGTATATGAAGAAAATTATTGTTTTTATGGCGGTGGTTTCGTTGTTGTTTACATCGTGCGGTAAGGCTGATACTGGAACTTTAGAAAGCAGTGTTTCCGGTCTTAATGAACAGACAGTAGAGCAGCTTAGGGTAATTGAAACTAATGAAAGAAAAGAAACTGATTATGTTCCGGTAAATTATGATACTCAAATGGCGATGTGGATTACATATATGAATTATAAGGATATACTATACGGAAAAAGTAAGGAAGAATTTATAGACAGCATAAAAGCTGAACTTAAAAATATATCCGATACCGGATTCAATACTGTCTATGTTCATGCCAGCGCTTTTAATGACTGTTATTATAAATCGTCTGTTTATCCAAAGGGACAGTATTATTCCACAAAAGATGATTTTGATCCTTTAGAAATTATAATTAATGAGGCGCATGAACTTGAAATATCTGTTCATGCATGGATAAATCCTTTAAGATGTCAGACGGATGATGAGATAAAAAAAATTGACGGCAGTTATCAAATTAAATCATGGTATGATGACAGCAGTACAAAAGGAAAATATTTGGTTAATGTGAAGGACAGATGGTATTTAAATCCTGCTTATGAGGAGGTAAGAGACTATATCAGCAGCTGCGTCAGTGAAATAGCTGAAAATTATAATGTTGACGGCATCCATATTGACGATTATTTTTATCCGGTTACTGATTCAGACTTTGATACCGCAGCTTTTAAAGAATCCGGTGAAAGCGATTTGGAAGAGTGGCGTATTGGTAATATTAATCTTATGGTATCATCTATGTACAGCGCTCTTAAATCAGTTAATGAAGATATGCTCTTTGGAATAAGTCCTCAGGGAAACATTGAAGCGGATTATAATATGTATGCAGATGTAGGAAAATGGGCTTCAGAGTCAGGTTTCTGTGATTATATCGTACCTCAGTTGTATTATGGATATAAAAATGAATCCTGCCCGTTTACTGAGACCGCTGAACGATGGAAAAGTCTTGTAACTTCTGACGGTGTAAAGCTAATTGCCGGAATTTGCACTTACAAAATCGGAACAGAGGACAAATGGGCAGGAGCCGGAAAAAATGAATGGAAAGATACTAAAGGTATTCCGGCAAACCAAACGGCAACTGTATTTGAAAAAGAAATTGCAGACGGAATTGCAGTTTACAGCTATGAATCAACCTTTGATAATAATATTAATGAAGAAGTATCAAAGTTATCAAAAAGTATAAAAGCTTATTCAGAAGGGAAGCAATAAAATATGAGCAGGAAAAAAAGTATACGCAGCAAAAAATATTACAGTATTATTGCGTCAGTCATTTTCGGGGCGGCAGTTTCGGCGCTGGTGTTTATTCTGTGTTCATTTGTTATCAGCACTGCGGATATTCCCTATAAAGCTACCGTATTTATGGGGACGCTTGTAGTAGTATCCGGCGGTTTTGCCGCCGGATATGAACATGGAAAAAGAAAAAGGCGCAAAGGCATTAAGTGCGGGTTTATCTGCGCTTGCATTTTGACAGCGGTATTTATAGTGTTTTCTCTTGCCGTAGCAGGAAGGGTAAGTATCTCGGGCACATTTAAGAAATTTATTCTGCTTGTTATTTTTTCTGTTGCAGGCGGAATTACCGGAGTAAATACTAAGATGAAAAGACCTCCCGTTTAAAAAGATTTTTATAATATTTTGCTGATAAAAATCTTTTTTTGGATAAAAATAAAATTTATATGAGTAAAAAGTAAAAAACTATTGAAAAAAGTATTTTTTTGTGATATAATATATTTCATATTATTGATTAAAAGATTATTTCGGAGGTTTTTATGAAACACATTAAAACTATTAACAAGGCTAATCTTAAGGAAACTGCTAAGAAAGGCGGATGCGGAAAGTGTCAGGCTTCATGTCAGTCAGCTTGCAAAACTTCCTGTACTGTTGCTAACCAGAAGTGTGAAAGATAATCAAAAGAGTGGTCTTATATTAAAAGGGACATGTTTTATGTGTCCCTTTTAAATTTTATCTGATTTTATTTTCTGAAGGGTGATTTTTATGATACATAAATATAAGCTTAACGGCTATAACATAGTTCTTGACACAAACAGCGGAGGCGTTCATGTTGTTGATGATATAACTTATGATCTGCTTGATAATGTAAAACCTCCTTTTGACAGCGAATGTCCGCAGAAGGTCATTGACAAACTTTCCATTTTTTATCCGGTTGAGAATATTGTATCCTGCTATAATGAAATTGTTGAGCTTTATAATGATAAAATCCTTTTTTCTGAGGACGATTATGAGCGTTTTGCAAAATACTCAGTTGCTTCTCCGGTAAAGGCTATGTGCCTTAATATTGCTCATGACTGCAATCTCAGATGCAAATACTGCTTTGCTTCAACGGGTGATTTCGGAACCGGAAGAAAGATGATGACGTTTGAAACAGGCAGAAGAGCTATTGATTTTCTTATTGAAAAATCTGAAGGCAGAGAAAATCTTGAACTTGATTTCTTTGGCGGCGAACCGCTTATGAATTTTGATACTGTAAAGCAGATTGTGGAATATGCAAGATCCCGTGAAAAGGAATGCGGTAAGCGTTTCAGGTTTACTATAACAACAAATGGACTGCTGCTTGACGATGACAAGATTGACTTTATAAATAAAGAAATGTCCAATGTTGTTCTTTCCATTGACGGAAGAAAAGAAACTAATGACAATGTAAGAATTCGTGTTGACGGAAGCGGATGCTATGACAGTATTCTTCCAAAGTTTAAGAAGCTTGTTGAACAAAGAGGCGACAAGGAGTACTATGTTAGGGGAACATTTACAAAGTATAATATAGACTTCTCTGAAGACGTTTTCAGTCTTTATAATGAGGGGTTTGATCAGATTTCAGTAGAACCTGTTGTATGCGGTTCTGAGAATCCATATGCGCTCACTGAAAAAGAGCTTTCTGAAATATTCAAAGAGTATGAAAGACTTGCAGAAAGAATCCTTGAAAACGAAGAAAAGGGAGAGAAGTTTAATTTCTTCCACTTTATGCTTGATCTGGATCAGGGACCTTGTGCAATTAAGCGTTTAAGGGGATGTGGCTGCGGAAACGAATACGTTGCAGTTACTCCGGACGGAGATATTTTCCCTTGCCATCAGTTTGTCGGAATTGACGAATTTAAGATGGGCAATCTTTATGAAGGTACATTTAATCAGGATATGAAATCTGATTTTGCGGCTGCTCATGTATATACAAAGCCTGAATGCCGTGAATGCTGGGCTAAATTTTATTGCAGCGGCGGCTGTAATGCAAATAACTATATGTATGCCGGTGATGTTCATAATGCTCATAGGTTTTCATGCCAGATTGAAAAGAAAAGGCTTGAATGCGCTATTATGCTTAAGGCAGCAAGACTTGACAGGGATTTACAATAATGATTTTAATAAGGTTTGCAGTGCTTAACTGCAAGCCTTATTTTATTAATTAAAAAATAAGAAAACACCGGCTAAGCCGGTGTTTTCTGTTTTTAGCATCCAATTATATTTGTAAAATCTTCTTTAAGCTTAGTTTCAAGTTCAGCAGCTTCGTTGTGATCAACTCCTGTTGTTGTGTAATAAGCTTTGATTTTAGGTTCTGTTCCTGAAGGACGGATAATAACGCTTGCATTATTTTCTAACCTAAATGCAAGAACATTTGATTTAGGAAGATTAATTGTTTTAGTTTCTCCGGTTACAACATTTGTTGCCTCACTGCTTAGATAATCTTCAAAGGCAGTTAGATTAAGTCCGCCGATTGAGGACGGGTGGTTCTCTCTTAACTGGCTCATAATAGAATTCATTTTTTCCATTCCCACTGCGCCTTCAAATGTAAAACTCTGCTGAGAATGAACATACACGCCATAAGCTTTATACATATTTTCTCTTGCCTGGAGAAGTGAGATTCCCTTTGTTCTGTAAAATGCTGCCATTTCACAGATGAGCATTGACGCTATTACAGCGTCCTTATCACGGACATAAGTACCGGCAAGATAGCCGTAGCTTTCTTCAAAACCGAAAACGTAGCGGTTTTCTTCATTGTTCTTTTCAAGGATTGCAATCTGTTCTCCGATAAACTTAAATCCGGTAAGAACATCAATAAGCTCAACATTATATTTTTCAGCAATTTTTCTTACTATATCAGTAGTAACAATTGTCTTGACTGCTACCGGCTTATCAGGCATGGTTCCAAGCCTTGTTCTTTCACTGCATATATATTCAAGAAGAAGTGCGCCGACTTCATTACCGGAAATCAGAACATATTCACCGTTCTCATCCGGAACAGCTATTCCGACGCGGTCGCAGTCCGGATCAGTAGCAAGAAGCAGATCAGGCTTTACTTCATTGCAGAGCTTAAGACCAAGATCGAGAGCTTCACGAATTTCCGGATTAGGATACGGACAGGTAGTGAAGTTTCCGTCAGGATTTTCCTGTTCAGGAACAACAGTAACATTTTTTACGCCGATTTTATCGAGAATAGTTCTGACAGGCTTGTTTCCGGTACCGTTCAGCGGAGTGTAAACAATCTTAAGACCGCTGTCTGCAACGAGGTTTGTATTTATTCCCTGTGCAAGAACATTTTTGTAATACTCATCAATGGTGTTCTGTTCAATGTATGAAATTTTTCCTTCCTTAAGACCTTCTTCAAATTCCATATACTTTACGTCCTTGAATATATCAAGAGCATTGATTTTCTTAATAACCTTTTCAGCGGATTCAAGGTTAAGCTGACATCCGTCTTCTCCATAAGCCTTATATCCGTTATATTTAGATGGATTGTGGCTTGCAGTAATCATAACGCCGGCCTGACAACCGAGTTCGCGTACTGCAAATGAAAGAGCAGGGGTAGGCATAAGCTCAGTGTAAATATAAACCTTAATGCCGTTTGCGGCAAAAACGCCGGCAGTTGCTTTTGCGAAAACATCAGATTTTATTCTGCTGTCATATGAAACAGCAACGCTGGGATTTTCAAATGCTTCGTTTATATAATCTGCAAAGCCCTGGGTAGCACGTCTTACAGTGTAGATATTCATTCTGTTAGTGCCTGCGCCGATAACTCCTCTGAGACCGCCAGTTCCGAATTCAAGTTCACGGTAAAATCTGTCGCTGATTCCCTCAGAATCATTCTTTATTGCAGAAAGTTCGTTTGTAAGGTCGGAATCGTCTGTTGCATTGCTGCACCAAAGTGAGTAAAGTTCATTGATATTCATCATTAATCTCCATTCTGCCGCATCACAGTACTGACTTTGGTTTCATGCGGCCTGAACCTGTGTTATACAAAATGTAACACATAAAGACAGAATATATTCAGTCTGTGAAAATTAATACTTAAATTATTATAACATAAAATAAATAATTTGCAAATATTTTTATGGATTTTTTTTATGTTTTTTTTGAATGCTGCTTTATTTTTTCTTTTAACTCGCTGAACGGACTGTTAAATCTGGTAGAATGAGCATTATGATGGGAGCGGATAAAGTCTTTTTTAAGCAGTCCTATTTTGGTCAAAGAACTTTTGTGTTCAGCAGACAGTTTTTTCAGACGGCTTTTAATGCTTTCAGAAGAATCTTTTTCATTGTGTAACTCAAGCTTCTGAGTAAGCTTATTTATTTCAGCCAAACGCTTTAGTATTGAATTGACGTCGGCGGCAGTCTTGAATGAAATAACTGCATCAGCTAAAAAGACAGCAGTAAAAACAAATGCTGATATAATAAGTATAGTACCATTTAATTTATGAACCATATTGCTTATATGTGTATGTACATTATAATTAACAAATAAAGTCATAAATCCCCACATAAGAGTTGCTTCAGCACATATTCGGCCTTTGATCTGATAATGGCAGTCGCTGTAATCCCAATAGCGTGTTTTGAAAATCACTTCTAATATGAATCCGGTGAAATATTCAAGTATTGTTGCGGAAATGGCACCGAATATAAATACTAAAGTAGGTTTTTCTAATACTGGTTTTGCTGCAAAAATCATAATAATTGCACCAAAACCATAAATAGGTATAACCGGACCTCTTAAAAAACCTCGGTTTATAAACTGCCGCTGCTCAACAGAGTCAAGTGCTGTTTCAAAACACCATCCTAAAAATGAATATATAAGAAAGTAAATGATCCATTCATAAAACATAATATTCTCCTTTGCGTTATACAAATTATTATTGAAGAATTATAGTATAAAACTTTAGTGATGTCAATACAAAAATAACATTAAAAATACAAATTGTACATATTATCTGCAATATTGTACAGATTTATGTTTAAAATGTCAAACTTGCAAAAACCAGTTGACAAAGGAGGAAAGAGGTGATATAATAATAAAGCTGTCGAACGAGAGAGAGCGGAAGAGAAAAA
>CAJUPO010000002.1:0-117623 GCA_910588145.1 uncultured Oscillospiraceae bacterium
ACGCAGCAAAATATTTCGGCAACGTAAACGAAGACGATAACTTCGATATATTCGACGCAATTACAATCGCCCGCTACACAACAGCAGATGATTGGGCAGATGTAATCAAATAATCAACGCATGTTTAATATATTAAAAAGGCTTAGCTCAAAGCCTTTTTATTTTGAATGATAAATAATAACTATTATCATGATATGTTGCATTTTCCACATAAACAATAATTTTACATTATATTTTTTGTTGACAAAAATTAAATTTTAATGTATAATATAAAAGAAGTGATAATACTTCTCAATTATATTAAAAAATCTTCGGAGGTTAAATTAATGAAAAAATTTGTATGTTCAGTTTGCGGATATGTTTATGAAGGCGAAAGTGCTCCGGAAGTATGTCCTCAGTGTAAGGCTCCGGCTTCAAAGTTTAATGAAGCAAGTACAGAAGGCGGTCTATCATGGGCAGATCAGCATGTTGTAGGCGTTGCAGCTGATGTTGATCCTGAAATAAAAGAGGGGTTAAAGCAGAATTTTGAGGGTGAATGTTCAGAAGTTGGAATGTATCTTGCAATGGCAAGAGTTGCATATAGAGAGGGTTATCCTGAAGTAGGAATGTATTATGAGAAGGCTGCTTATGAAGAAGCAGAGCATGCTGCAAAGTTTGCAGAACTTTTGGGGGATGTTGTAACAAACTCAACAAAGAAGAATCTTGAGTTAAGAGTTATGGCAGAGAATGGTGCGTGTGACGGAAAGAAGAAGCTTGCTTCAAGAGCTAAGGAACTGAACCTTGACGCTGTTCATGATACTGTTCACGAAATGGCTAAGGATGAAGCAAGACACGGATGTGCTTTCGAAGGTTTGCTTAAAAGATATTTTGGTTAACGAAAAATATATCAAATATAGATATAAAAAGAGCTGTTTTCAGCTCTTTTTATTTTTGAGTGAAGCGCCTTGACTTTTTTGTATATTTGGAGTAAAATAAAATGGTATAATTATATTTTGAAAGGGTTTTTTTATGATTTCTAATAATGATAAGTCTATGGATAAAATCGTTGATCTTTGTAAATCAAGAGGCTTTGTTTATGCGGGTTCTGAGATTTACGGAGGACTTGCAAATTCATGGGACTATGGTCCGTTAGGTGTTGAACTTAAGAATAATATAAAAAAAGCATGGTGGAAAAAGTTTGTTCAGGAAAATCCAAATAATGTGGGTTTGGACAGCGCAATATTAATGAATCCACAAGCATGGGTGGCGTCCGGTCACGTGGGTGGATTTTCTGACCCTTTGATGGACTGCAAGGAGTGTAAGTCAAGACACAGAGCAGATCAGCTTATTGAAAATCAGTCAGACGCTAATCCGGCGGGCTGGAGCTTTGAGGAAATGAGCAATTTTATCAAGGAAAATAATATTGTCTGCCCTGACTGCGGAAAGTCAAATTTTACAGACATCAAGCAGTTTAATCTAATGTTTAAGACATTTATGGGCATTACTGAGGATTCTCAGAATACAGTATATCTTCGTCCTGAAACAGCCCAGGGAATTTTTGTAAACTTTCTGAATGTACAGAGAACTACAAGAAAGAAATTGCCGATAGGTATCTGTCAGGTAGGAAAATCTTTCAGAAACGAAATAACACCAGGAAACTTTATTTTCCGAACAAGAGAATTTGAACAGATGGAAATGGAATTTTTCTGTAAGCCTGAAACAGCCCTCGATTGGTTTGCTTACTGGAAAGATTACTGCATGGAATGGCTCAAATCCCTCGGAATCAGAGAAGACAGCCTGAGATACCGTGATCATGACCCGGAGGAATTAGCTTTTTATTCTGAGGCTACAACTGATATTGAATTTAGATTCCCGTTCAAGGAGTGGGGAGAGCTTTGGGGAATCGCTGACAGAACTGATTATGATCTTGGAAGACATATGGAATGCAGCGGAAAATCCCTTGAATATTTTGACCCTGATACAAATACAAAGTATATCCCTTATGTTATTGAGCCGTCACTTGGAGCTGACCGTGTAACGCTTGCTTTCCTTTGTGAAGCGTATGACGAGGAAGAAATTGCAGAGGGCGATGTAAGAACAGTTCTTCATCTTCATCCTGCCATTGCACCTGTTAAGGCTGCGGTGCTCCCTCTTTCAAAGAAGCTTTCTGATAAGGCAAGAGAAGTATATACCGAGCTTGCAAAGCATTTTAACATTGAATTTGACGAAACAGGATCAATCGGTAAGAGATACCGCAGACAGGACGAAATCGGTACTCCTTTCTGTATTACATATGACTTTGATACTCTTGAAAAGGACGGTTGTGTAACAGTTCGTGACAGAGATACAATGCAACAGGAAAGAATTAAGATTGAAGATTTAGTAGAATATATCAGTAAGCGAATAGAATTTTAATCAAAAGGAACCTCTTATCATTTATGATAAGAGGTTCTGTTTTTTTATATAGAATTTATCTGATTTTAGTCCCCGGAGCAATGTCATCGTCAAGGAAAATAACCTTAATTTTATCGTCCGGAAGATCAGCGGCACAAATCATTCCCATGCTTACTTCGCCGCAAAGCTTAGCAGGCTTTAGATTAGCAACAAGTATGACAGTTTTTCCGATCATATCCTCAGGAGAATAGCAGGAAGCTATACCAGAAACAACCTGTCTTCCGCCCATTCCGTCATCAAGCTGAAGCTTCAAAAGCTTTTTGGATTTCTTAACCTTTTCGCATTCAATAACCTTAGCGGCTCTAAGCTCTGTCTTGAAAAATTCGTCAATTGATATTTCCGGAGCAAGTTCGATTTCAGGCTGCTGAGCCTTTTCAGCTGCTTTCACCTGCGCCTCAATAACAGCATTTAGTTCTTCTATTTCCTTTTCTGTATCAATTCTCGGGAACAGTACTTCGCCTTTTTCAACAGTAACCTGAGAAGAAAGAACACCGAATTTTCCGGCATTTTCATAAGTTACATCGTTTTCACCTGCGCCTATTTGTTTCCAAATCTCAGGCATTGTGGCAGGCATGAAAGGATAAAGAAGTGAAGATACTATTCGGATAGCCTCAAGGAGATTATAAAGAACAGCAGCAAGACGAGGTTTATTGGATTCATCTTTAGCGAGAACCCAAGGAGCAGTTTCGTCAATATATTTGTTTGCTCTTGAAACAACCTTGAATATCTCGGCAAGAACATTATTAAGCTGTGTTTTATCAATAAATTCGTCAGTTCTCGAGCGGAGCTCACTGCAAAGACTTATAAGTTCATCGTCAAAGCTTCCGGCAGTTTTTTCTTCCGGAAGAGTACCGTCAAAATATTTGATAACCATAGCAACAGTTCTTGAAACAAGATTTCCAAGACCGTTTGCAAGATCAGAGTTAATACGGTTGATCATAATTTCATTGGAGAATGAGCTGTCTGCTCCCAGAGCCATTTCACGTAGAATATGGTATCTGATAGCGTCTGCGCCGTATCGTTCGCCTAAAATAAACGGATCAACTACATTGCCGATCGATTTGCTCATTTTCTGTCCGTTAAAAGTTATCCAGCCGTGAACAGCAAGGTGTTTTGGCAAAGGAAGATCGAGCGCCATAAGCATAGCAGGCCAGATAATAGCATGAAAACGCATAATATCCTTAGCAACCATGTGAACATCTGCGGGCCAGAATTTCTGGAAGTCATCGTGTGCACTGTTTTCATATCCAAGAGCGGAGATGTAGTTTGAAAGAGCGTCGATCCAAACGTATACAACGTGATTTTCATCAAAAGTAACAGGGATACCCCATTTAAAGGTAGTACGTGAAACGCAGAGGTCCTCAAGACCGGGCTTAATAAAATTGTTAACAAGCTCAAGAGCTCTTGTTTTAGGCTGTAAGTAATCAGTTTCTGTAAGAAGCTTTTCAAGTCTTTCTGCAAATGGAGACATTTTAAAGAAATAAGCTTCTTCCTTAGCTTCAGTTACATCTCTTCCGCATTCAGGACATTTTCCGTCAACAAGCTGGGAATCAGTCCAAAAGCTTTCGCACGGGGTACAGTACTTTCCGGAATACTCACCCTTATAGATGAAGCCTTTGTCATAAAGCTCTTTAAAGATTTTCTGAACAGTTTCAATGTGATAATCGTCGGTAGTTCTGATATATCTGTCATAACTGATGTTCATATAGCTCCATAGCTTTTTGAATATTTCAACTATATTATCGACATACTGCTTAGGTGTAACGCCTGCTTCAGCGGCTTTTTGTTCTATTTTAAGACCATGTTCGTCGGTTCCCGTCAGAAACATTACGTCATATCCCTGCATTCGTCTGTAACGGGCGATCGAATCGCAGGCAACTGTTGTATAACAGTGACCGATATGTGGATTACCCGAGGGATAATAAATCGGGGTAGTAATGTAAAAAGGTTTTTTTGACATAATTGTTCCTCCTGATTCAGATATATTTTTAATTATACCGTAAAGTTAAAGGTTTGTCCAGTGTTTGGAGAAAATAAATGAATCATGAGGTAAATTTAATAATAGTTTAATAAAATATAAATAAAAAAATACCAAAGGCAAGAACCCTTGGTATTTGAATTAGATATAAGCATAAAATTTAAGCGGTTAAATATCATTAAAAAATAAGGGAAGAATTTTCCAGTATTTTCTAATAGCCCAAAAAGTAATTATGGGGTTTATACAGCATATAAATAAAACATATTTTGTCAAATTACCTGACTGAATAAAAGAGATAATATACATTACAGAGCCGAGAAGTATAAGATAATAACCCACCTTTTGTTTATTAAAGAGCAAAACAATATATCCGGAAAAGACAGAGATACTTGCTATAATAAAGTATACAATTATATCATTTTTGCCGGAAGGATAAAGCATATATTTATTATTGTTTTCAAACTTATTATTTGTTATAATCTGGTATATAATTAAAAAAATATTTGCCGCAATACATAATAGAAACCAGATTTTAATACTGTTTTTCCATTGAATATTTTCGCTGTCAGGAATTTCATTTAACTGGCTTCCGCATTTCTGACAAAGTTTATTATTTTGATTAATTTGTGTTCCGCAATTTTTACATATCATAAATTCAACTCCATTTTTGCATATAATATTATGTTAAAATACCATACGGTAATTTTATGAATTAATTATAACATCATACGGAGTGAAAGTCAACACCGCATGGTGTTTTTTGGTATAATTTAATTATAAAATGTGCGGAGGCAGATTTATGGCTAACTATCAGAGGATAAGAGATTTAAGGGAAGATGCGGATAAAACCCAGAAACAGGTTGCTGACGATATGTTTATGCACGTATCTCAATACAGGCGTTATGAAAGCGGAGAACGTGAAATTCCTTTGTCGATTGCAATAGCTCTATCTGAATACTATAATGTATCTATTGATTATATAGCCGGACTTACCAATGAAAAAGTCAGCGTCAACACAAATGATATAACTGGGTCAGAATTAAAATTTCTAAATCGGTTTCGTCAGCTTTCTGATTTGCAGAAAGGAAGAATACTGGAAAGAATGGATATTTTTCTGGAAAAGGATATGTAAAACGTCACTGAATTTTGTTTCAGTGACGTTAATTTTTTATATTCCAAAAAATCTTTCAGCGTTCAGGCAGGTTAAGTCAAGGATTTCCTGAAGGTCCATATTTTTTATTTCTGCCGCCTTTTCCGCTGTTTTTACAATCATGCTGCTGTCGCATCTTGAGCCTCTGAATGGTACGGGAGCCATAAAGGGGCAGTCAGTTTCAAGCATAAGTCTGTCAGCCGGAACAGCTTCAAGGGCTTTAAGAGCCTTTTTGGCATTTTTAAATGTAAGAACTCCTGTAAAGCTAATGTACATTCCAAGAGAAATAATTTCACGGGCAGTTTCTGCCGATCCGCTGAAACAGTGAACAACGCCCTTAGGACGGTATTCCTTAAGAATTTCCATGGTATCTTCTGATGCATTTCTGGAGTGAACAATAACGGGAAGATTCAGTTTACCGGCAAGCTCAAGCTGCTGTTTAAAAATAAGTATCTGCTTTTGCCTGTCATGATTCTCGTAATGATAATCAAGGCCGATTTCACCTAACGCTTTTATTTTTTCAGAGGAAAGCAGAATTTTTTCAAGTTCAGGGATAAAATTTTCAGGGGTTTCATTCACCGCTTCTGGGTGTATACCCGCTGCTGCATAAATATAGCCGTATTTTTCAGCAAGCTTAACCGATTCATAGGAATCTCTCAAGGAAGAAGAAACGGTGATAATATTGCGGACGCCCTTTTGAGGGAGAAGCTTTAAAAGCTCATCTCTGTCTGAATCAAAAGCGCTTTCCGTATAATGGGCGTGTGTATCAAAAATATTATTCATTTGCAGCCCCCGTTTCCGGAATCATAGTCTGTAAGTCAGGATCAGAGCTATTACTTTCAGGATCCTGTTCAGCTTCCTTGAAATAAGGAGCAAGTTCACTGATAAACGCCTCATCAACAGTAAAAGAATCGCCTGACTGTTTTCCGTAAGGGGTAATGAATTTAGCACGTGTTGATACGGAGTCATCATCAGCAGGCTTTGTAAATTTAAGGAGAAACTTTATTCCGTATTTCATTTCCTGATAATCAAGAGCAGAAATATCAGTTTCAGTCATGTTTACAAGAGTATCAAAGGTGTTGTCAAGATTATCAGCGATTCTTTCGCCGTTAGCCTGATTCACCATTGCAGTAATAAGAGAAGCGGCAGTTGAAATACGCTGAGTTTCTCCGGAGAACCCTCCGTAGCTGATAAGCTTTTCCATCTGCTGCGGACCAAGGTACTGTTCTCCGGCTGAGGACGGAAATCCCTTTACTCCGCCCGGAACCACAAAATTTGCTCCTCCGAAGATATTGCAGAGTTTCTGAAAAGCTTCTGTATCAAGAACCATATATCTGTCGATTTCAACATTTAAAGCGGAGCCGGTATCCTTGCAAAGAACAGAGGGTCCGGAGCCGGTATAAGTTTCCTTCATAGTTTTACCGCCCACACTCATATCTGACGGAAGACCGATAAATGTAATCTGTTTGTGAACGGGAGCAGAACGCATAAGCAGAAATGTATAAGGTTCAGAATAAATTTCCTTTTCGTTATCATCGTTGTCTGAATCCATATCATCGTCGTCCCAGTAATCGTCATCGTTATCATCATAGTAGTCATCGTCGCTGTAGTCTTCATCATCGCTGCTGTAGTCTTCCGGAGCAGAATCAACTGAATCGCTCAGATCGAGTACGAACAGAATAGAGTGGCTGTCGGCGTCGGAAAGTGAATTTCCTTCATTTTTCATTTCAACAAGCGAACTGTCTTCACTGTTGATTTTATCATAGATAATAAGGGCGGCGCCGCCGATTATGATCAGTGAAATAAGGAATGTAAGAAGAAAAGGAATAGCGATTCCTCCTGATTTTTTACTTTTTTTCATAATGTATAAACTCCTTTCAAAAAACCGCGTTTTTACCTGTATTTCTCTGTTTTTTAACAGTTTTTTTAACTGCATATATTCAAAATGTTGAAAACTCTGTGGAAAGAGTTGAAAGTTCTCCGGAGGAGGACAAATTTATCTGTTCATAGCTTAAATCAGTCAAAAAAAATCTTGTTTTCTGATTTAGTATATTTTCCAAAATCATATTTTGAAATATCAGTTACAGAGAGCAGAAGCCCGTTTTTTTTAGCGTAGGATATAGTCTGTCCCGTACCGCTTTTATAATCATTTACCATGGCGATAAGCTTTGAAGAGCGGTCTACCATATAGTAATTGCGATTTTTGTAGCAATCTCTTGAGTACTCTTCAGAAACGCAGACAACCTCGTCAGCCTTTTCCAGTACATTTCTCAAGGAAAAAAGGTCGGAGCCTTTAAAATTACTGCCGTGTGCAGGATAAGGCTTTGCACAGATCAGTTTTATCTGCGGAAACTTTTTTTTAATTTCAAGGACATATTCTGCTGCCCAGAGATCAACTCCTCTTGCAAGTCCCGATATAAAGTATTCGTAACCCTCCTCAGCGGAGCTGTAAATTTGATAATAAAGTATGCTTTTGAGCATTTGCAGAAGGGGATTTGAATCATTTCCCATTCCCGGAAGCTTTTCCGGACGATGTCCAGTAAAGCACACTGTTTTTTTCCTCATAATATCAAAACCTTTCGGTAAAATCTTTTTCACTATAAAAAACAGTATATCATAAATTAAGATTTAATTCAAGTAAAAGAAAAAAGAATAGGAAGTACTTTAAGAAAAATAAGAACAAATTCAGGGATAAAAAAGAACAGCCCCTGTAAAAGGGACTGTTCACTGCCTTGGATATAAATTGTTCAGCATGGATCACGATATTTTATTGGTAATCATAACATTTGTATTTAGATATTCATTGCTTTAAGACTAATAAATTTCTTTTTTGGATCAAGTTCAAATATAATATCAAATTCCCTTCCGGAAATATTTTTCCATTCCTTACTGCTAAATTGAGCTTCATACAAAGCATAGGGAACCTTAATACTAATATTTCTGCCTGGATGAATAACCGAGTCAAAGTTTTTATTCAATTCAAAAAACAAGTCCATTGATAAGCTTTGAATCCAATTTCCCGATTCAAGTGTAACTGACGGAAGATCAAAATACATTTTATTACCGGTGGTATTCATTATCTTCAACGTAACTACAGCTAACTTTGGCACGGGGGAGTGTTTTGCTCCAAAGCAAATCTCATTTGTTATATCTCTTGCGTCGCAGATTTTAAAATCCTCTGCATTTACTGTAAAGCCGTCCAATAAAAGATCCTGATGCATATAAGACCTTATAATTGCTGTTTGTGATAATTCTGTATGAACTGGGTTATATGTTACAAATTTCCAAACAAAGCAAATCATTGATAAAATTAAAAAAATAGAAATATATACTATATGAATGTTTTCCATTGCAGTCCTCACATTAAAAAGTTTATCATAATTTGGCGGATAGCAGCTATCGCCTCCATGAATATTTTCATTAATATAAGTTCAATGGATGAAGAATGGATTATGTAAAAAAATGCACTTGGAAAAATAATAAGTATAAAAAAGAGAAATCAGATGAAAAGTCATTCTTAAAAATATTCCACGAATTTATTTCATCTAATTCTCTTTTAATACTGTTTACAATACGGATACATAATTCTGTAATAAAAATAATATTTATACATTTTGGGAAATAATGAATAATATTTTTTTAATGAAATACAGTTATATCAGTTATGTAATTGGGACAATTGAGTTTATTCAGCAATGCTCATGATTTAAAGTTTTTCTTCAGTGCTGTAGCATGGTATTCTCTCTGAATCGCTTCCGGAAAATACAGTAAATACAGAATATAAACGGTATGTACCCTTGCTGCAGTTGTATCTTGTGTTTTCGCAGGAACCTCTCCAGTCTAAGTCAGATGAAGCCCAGCTTGCAACCTTATCCCAGCCGCCGCTTGAGTTTTTCTTCTGCAAAGTCTGTACAATATTGATCTTAGTTGTAATATTAGGATAACCTGTTGCTAAGCTTGTACAGGAAATAGTAGTACCTGAAATATCAAGATAGCATTGACAGCTCATAGTGTAAGACATCTGCGGAGCTACCTGATTTGTAATATTTGTTGCAAGATCAGCATTAACAACGCTTGTAAAAACAGCCATTGAGATAATAAATGTCATGATTACTGACAAAAATCTTTTAATCACATAATCCACCTCCCATCTTATTGAACTAAACGCAAAAACTTATATTTTTTTTCGCATTCAATTTCCGCATTCAATAAATATAACAAATCATAATGGCATTTCCTGACACTAAATTTACATTTTTTGGGGTATTCTATGTTTTAAACAAATTTTACTTAATTTTTTTATAAATATACACTAAAATATGCAAAAAAATCTTATTATATACTTAATTTTATAAGCTCACCATAAAATTTATTATTATCACTTGCCATTATCAAAATGAATCTGTTATAATTATAAAGGATAAATAAACTGACAGAGTATTTCTGTCAGATAAAAATATATGATAAAAGGAGCGATGTTTTATGAAAATTATTACCATAAGCCGTGAATTTGGAAGCGGAGGAAGGGAACTTGGTAAGCGTATGTCTGATATTCTCGGATATGATTACTATGATCGTGAAATTATTTCTGCAATAGCAGAAAAATCAGGCTTTGATGAGAATTATATAAAAGACATGACAGAAAAAAAGTTAAGAGTCAGCATTCCCATAAGTTACGGAAGAACCATGTATTACGAACCGTATATCAACACAAATGCAGAAAAGATACTTGCTGCTCAGAGCAGTACCATACGTGAAATAGCTGATCAGGGCAGGGATTGTGTAATAATAGGCAGGGGAGCCGATGTAATTCTGAGCCAGTATAATCCTGTAAATATTTTTGTTTATGCAGATATGGATTATAGGGTAAAAAGATGCCTCAAGTATTCTGAGAACGAGAAGGAAATGTCAGAGAAAAAGATAATAAAGAAAATAAAGGAAATTGATTCTGCACGTGCATCATTTCACTCATTTTTATCGGAGAGCAAATGGGGAAGAAAAGAAAATTATAATCTATGTATAAATACCACCGGTATGCAGATAAAGCAGCTTGCCCCGATTGCTGCCGAATATGCAAAAATTATGTTTACGAAAAAAAATAGTAAATAAACAAAAACCCCGTAAAGGAATAATCCTTACGGGGTTGTAATTTTACTTATGTAAAATTACATGTTATAGTTTTCGTAGATAAATTTACAGAATCCGCCGTCGTCATAAAAGTCAAGATGAAGTCCTTTCATGCCGTTTTCAACGTAACGGTATTCAGTATATCCTTCGTCATCATGTCTTTGTTCCTCAGACGGTTCACCATAGATAGCCTTGATTTCGTCAATAGTCATTCCAAACTTAACATTTCCTGGCAAAACCACTTCAGGAGCCTTAGCTGCGTCCTTGCTGCTTACTTCGACAGCCCAAACAACAGCGTCATCAATTCCGACCTTTTCGCTTTTGTTATTGGTGAATCCCACTGCAAGGACTCCCTCGTCAAAGTTATCGTTCTGAAGATAAACTGATCTTGAAAGCAGTAAGCCCGGATCAATAGAAGTGTTTTCAAGACCATAAGCAGCAGGATTAAAGCTCCAGCCGGTTTCTTTTATATCCTTGTATTCAAATGGAAGGGTATAAGTTTTCTGATCCAGCATAAAGGTCATGTCTGTCCAAGCCATGCTTCCTAAGTCGGAAGAGCTGATCTCACTGGAAGAGGAACTGTTTCCTACATATTTTTCTTTATCGACCTTCTCACAGCCTGCCAGAAGCGTCAGTGAAGCTGCGGCTGCAAGAAAACAAGCAAATTTTTTTTTCACTTAAATAAGTCTCCTTTTAAATTCATTGATGTAATTATATTTTAACACAATTGGCTTGTCAAGTCAACACTATCCGTGGTTTTTATAAAAAGGAAACCTCCGGAAAACCGAAGGCTTCATTTCAAATTACTGATTGTCTTCAATAAATTTAACAATATCTCCGACAGTCTTTATGTCTGCAACAGCTTCATCAGGAATGTCAATATCAAATTCTTCTTCAATTGCCATTACAAGATCGTAAACTGCGAGGGAATCCTCAGCGCCGAGATCCTCTACAATATTTGCTTCCATAGTTACAGAAGCTTCTTCAGTGTCAAGCTGTTCGATGATAATGTCTTTTACCTTATCAAATATCATTTTAAAACCTCCAAATTGTCTATTATTTATATAAAGGTGTTGATCACCTATATAACTTTTATATAAATTTGCTATTCAGAGAACTCTCCGATTTTTCTAAATTTAGTGTACCGTTCTTTAAGCAAAATGTCAATATCTTTTTTTGAATTTTCTATTAACGTTTGTACCAAAAATTCCTTAATATTTTCTGCTATTTTGTCCAAATCGTAATGAGCGCTTCCGTGAGGCTCCTCGATTATGGATTCAGCAATTCCAAGACGCAGCATATCGGAAGCGGTTATTTTAAGCATATTGCAGGCTTCCTGTTCCTTTGAAGCGTCTTTCCAGAGAATACTTGCGCAGCCTCTGGGAGAAATAACTGAATAAAGAGCGTTTTCAAGCATAGCAAGTCTGTCGCATACGCCGATACCGAGAGCGCCTCCGCTTTCGCCTTCACCAAGTACAACAGAAGTAATAGGAGTTCTCAGTCTCATAAATTCCATAATATTTTTAGCGATAGCTTCTCCCTGACCTCTTTCTTCGGCTTCAATTCCGCAGAAAGCGCCTGGAGTATCAATAAAACAGATAACGGGACGGTGAAACTTTTCTGCCTGCTTAGCGAGCCTGAGAGCTTTACGGTATCCTTCCGGATGGGGCATTGCGAAATTAGACTTTTTATTTTCGTTAAGATCTCTTCCTTTGACCTCAGCGATAACGGTTACGGGCATACCCTCAAGCCTGCCGATACCGCCCAGAATAGCACCGTCGTCGCCGTAATGGCGGTCGCCGTGAAGTTCATAAAATTCACTGAAAATAAGGGGAATATAGTCGTTAATAGTAGGACGGTTCTTTTCTCTTATAAGAGTCATACAATCCCATGCAGTTTTTTCAGCCATATTATAGACCCTCCTTCTGCGATTCGTATCCGTGAAGTTTCAAAAGATGAGAAAGAACGCTGCGCATTTTTCTGCGTTCGACTATCAGGTCAATGAAGCCTTTTTCAAGGAGAAATTCTGAAAGCTGGAAGTCATCGGGAAGTCTTTGCTTTATAGTTCCTTCGATAACACGGCGGCCGGCAAAGCCGATAAGCGCCTTTGGTTCAGCGATAATAATATCGCCCAAAGAAGCGAATGAAGCGGTAACGCCTCCTGTTGTGGGGTCTGTAAGAACGGTAATATATAGCTGACCTGCGTCATCGTGTCTCGAAACTGCTCCGGAAGTTTTTGCCATCTGCATAAGGGAAACGATACCCTCCTGCATTCTTGCGCCGCCGGAAGCCGTAAACATAATAGCAGGCATCTTGTGTTCTGAGGCATATTCAAAAGCTCTTGTAATTTTTTCACCCACAACGCTGCCCATGGACGCCATCATGTACCTTGAATCCATAACGCCTATAACAACGGGGATTCCTCTGATAGTACCTGTACCTGTCACAACAGCGTCGTTAAGACCGGTTTTTTCCCTGATAGCGGCTTGTTTTGAATCATAGCCGGGAAAGCCTATGGGATTTTTTGAACGCATTTTAGAGTCAAATTCGCAGAAGCTGCCCTTGTCAAGGGTAACAGCAATTCTTTCTCCGGCAGTCAGACGTCCGTGATAGCCGCATGAGGGGCAGACCATGTTCATAGCTTTAATTTCGTCTTCAAACACGACGTTTTGACATCTTGGACATTTGAAAAGCAGATCATCAGGTATTCTGCTCAAATTAGCCGACGGCTTTTTATCAGTTTTTTCATTGTTTCCGTTAAAACGTGTGGTAACAACCTTAAACAGATCCTCAAGCATTAATTGATCAACCTGCCTTTCTATTCGTCAAATTTAAAAGTATCCAGATAACGGTTATCATATTCTCCCGATTCAAAAGCTTCGCTCTTAATAAGGGCAAGCTGAAAGTCGATATTTGTATCGATTCCGTCAACGATAAATTCAGAAAGAGCCCATTTCATTTTCATGATAGCCTCTTTGCGGGTGGGAGCGCAGACTATCAGTTTAGCGATCATTGAATCGTAATAAGGAGGAATAGTATAACCCTGATAAGCTGCGCTGTCTATTCTTATGCCGGGACCTCCTGGTATATGCAAGGCTTCAATTTTTCCCGGTGACGGACGGAAGTTCAGCTTTGGATTTTCAGCGTTAATGCGGCATTCTATAGAATGCCCCTTAACGGAGATGTCATCCTGAGAGTAATCAAGGGGAAGTCCCGCAGCGATCTTTATCTGAGATTTTACAAGATCAACGCCTGTTACAAATTCGGTAACAGGGTGTTCCACCTGAATACGAGTATTCATTTCCATGAAATAAAAGTTTCCGCCCTCGACTAAAAATTCGATAGTTCCGGCGTTGTGATAGCCGCAGGCAAGAGCCGCTTTAACAGCAGCTTCCCCCATTTTTTTACGCAGAGCGTCAGTCATAACAGGGCTGGGACTTTCTTCAAGTACCTTTTGATTTCTTCTCTGCATACTGCAGTCACGTTCACCCAGATGAATAACATTTCCCTGTTTATCTGCAAGGATCTGTATTTCCACATGGCGTGGATTTTTAACGAAGCGTTCCATATAAACGGCGTCATCGCCGAAGTAATTTTTAGCTTCTGTTCTGGCTTCACCGATCTGATTTAGGAGGTCCTCCGGTTTTTCAACAATACGGATTCCTCTTCCGCCGCCGCCGGCAGATGCCTTTACAAGCAGAGGATAGCCGATTTCCTCAGCCGCCTTTACTGCATCCTCGTCAGATCTGACTGCTCCTTCGGAGCCCGGGATCACCGGAACTCCGGCTTTTTTCATTGTTTCCTTAGCAGTTGCCTTGTCGCCGAGCATTTCAATGGACTCGGGTGAAGGTCCGATAAATTCAACTCCGCATTTTCTGCACATAGCCGCAAAAGCAGCATTTTCAGAGAGAAAGCCAAAGCCGGGGTGAACGGCATCGCAGCCAGTAATTTCGCAGGCAGCAAGAAGAGCTTTTGCGTTAAGATAGCTGTCCTTAGTATCAGCAGGGCCTATACAGACTGCTTCGTCGGCGATTCTTGCATGAAGTGCGTTACTGTCCGCAGTGGAGTATACTGCAACGCAGCGTATTCCCAGTTCACGGCAGGCTCTTATAATTCTGACTGCGATTTCTCCTCTGTTTGCAATCAATATCTTTTTAAACATAATTTTGCTCACTTTCAGATTCATTAGTCCGGACGTTATATGAGTCCGTATGCGCCTTACTTAATAGCAAATGTAATTTCAGCGGTAACAGCTTTTTTTCCGTCAACAGTAACTGTTCCCTGACCGACGCCGATAGGGCCTTTTACTTTTATAATTTCTACTTCAAGCTTTAAAACGTCGCCCGGAACCACCTGACGTCTGAATTTAGCCTTATCTATTCCGGCAAAAAGACCGATTTTACCCTTGTTTTCGGGCAGGGCAAGCATAGCGGCAGCGCCTGCCTGAGCGAGCATTTCGATCATGAGAACGCCGGGAGTTACAGGATAATCGGGGAAGTGACCTTTAAACCAGAAATCCTCTTCTTTTATGTAAGTAGTAGCCGCAACTCTTTTTCCAGGTTCCATTTCGTTTATTTCGTCAATAAGAAGGAACGGTTCTCTGTGAGGGATAAGTTCCTTAATCTGTTCTTTATTGTAAAGCACTTCAGACATAGCCTGCCTCCTATTCAATTATCATAACAGGCTGATCGTATTCAACAGCCGATCCGTTTTCAACGAGAATTTTCTTAACAGTTCCGTCAAATTCGCTTTTTACCTCGTTCATAAGCTTCATAGATTCGATTATCATGATAACGTCGCCCTTTTTCACCTTTTTGCCGATCTCGACAAAAGGAGCTTTGTCCGGACCCGGAGCAGCGTAATAAGTTCCGACTATAGGAGATTTAACAATATTTCCGCTTTCCTCTTCAGACTTAGTTTCAATAGAAGTATCCTGAACATTCTGAACAGGGGTTTGAACAGCCGCCTGAATTACAGTAGGCGGAACAGGGGCAGGAACAGGCTGTGAAACTATTTTGCTTTCCTTTTCGATAAGAATTTCACAATCGCCGTTTTTTATTTTAATTTTACTTAGGCTGCCTTTTTCCACCTTATCGGCAAGCTTGCTTATTTCTTCATAATCAAGATTACAGGCAATCATTTTTTCACTCATAAATTTTCTCCTTAGTCGGTAATCTTCTTCATACAGATGGTTGCGTTGTGACCGCCGAAGCCGAGGGAATTTGAAAGGGCGGCGTTTACGCAAGTTTCAGCATTACTGTCAACGCAGTAGTCAAGATCGCATTCTTCGTCAGGCACTTTATAGCCAATTGTTCTGTGGATGAAATCATTTTTAACGCTCAGAGCGGTTACAACAGCTTCTACGCCTCCGGCAGCGCCCAGCAGGTGTCCTGTCATAGATTTTGTAGAATTTATCTTCACGCTGTATGCAGCTTCTCCCAGAGCCTTTTTGATAGCAGTGGTTTCACCCTTATCGTTCATTCCGGTAGATGTTCCGTGAGCGTTTATATATGTAATATCCGACGGAGTCAGACCGGCTTCGGCAATTGCAGTTTTCATGCAGTGTGCGGCGGCTTCTGCGTCAGGGTCGGGAGATGTCATGTGATATGCGTCGCAGGTTGCGCCGTATCCGGCAACTTCGGCATATATCTTAGCGCCTCTTGCCTTTGCGTGTTCATATTCTTCAAGAACAAGCATACCGCAGCCTTCGCCGAGAACGAAGCCGTTTCTTTCCTTATCGAAAGGAATCGAAGCTCTTGCGGGATCTTCTGATTTAGAAAGAGCTTTCATATTATTGAATCCGGCCAAAGTAAATTCAAGGACTGTTGACTCTGTTCCTCCGCAGAGGCAGACGTCGAGATAGCCGTCCTTTATCTTTCTGAAGGATTCGCCTACAGCGTGAGTTCCCGAAGCGCAGGCAGTTACTGTTGAAAAGTTATCGCCCTTAAATCCGGTTTTCATAGCGACCATACCGGCCGCCATATTGCTTATCATCATAGGAACATAATAAGGGGATACACGTTTATGTCCCTTTTCCATAAATTTTGCATATTCGTTTAAAGTAAGCTCAATGCCGCCGATACCGCATCCGATAATAACGCCTGCCCTGTAAGGGTCCATTTCCTTAAAGTCGGTACCGCAGTCGGCAATAGCTTCATTTGAAGCCACAACTGCAAACTGAGTAAAGCGTTCCATGCGCTTAGCTTCCATTTTTTCCATATATTCAAGCGGATCAAAGTCCTTGACCTGTCCGGCAACTTTTATCGGCAGATCCGCAGCGTCAAATCTATCGATCAGAGAAATTCCAAGACGGTTTTCCTTTACACCGGTCCAAGTATCACTGACATTATTACCCAGAGGGGTTACTGCTCCGAGACCTGTAATAACAACTCTTCTTCCCATACATTTCTCCATTTCTGCTTATTTTTACATTGAAAGTCCGCCGGATATTTCAATGACCTGACCTGTAACATAGCTTGCGTCGTCGGACGCAAGGAATGAAACAACGCCGGCGATCTCTTCAGGCAGACCGTAACGCTTCATAGCGATCAGCGCCAGCATTTTATTTCTCTGTTCTTCGGTTAAAGCGTCTGTCATTGGGGTTTTGATAAATCCGGGAGCAACAGCGTTAACTGTAACGCCTCTTGCGCCGAGTTCCTTAGCGGCTGTCTTTGTCATACCGATTATGGCAGCTTTTGAAGCGGAATAATTTATCTGACCCGGATTACCGTAAAGTCCTGCAACGGAAGCAAGGTTTACGATTCTTCCTTTTTTCTGTCTCATCATAACTGTACCGGCAAATTTCATCATATTGAAAACGCTTTTTTGATTTACGCTTATTACCAGATCATAATTTTCTTCGGTAGTTCTCATCATAAGAGCGTCTCTTGTAATGCCGGCATTGTTAACGAGAACGTCGATGGTACCGAATTTTTCCTTAACAGTCTTAATAAGATTTTCGCACTGTCCGTGGTCAGAAACATCGGCGATAAAGTATTCGCACTGAGCGCCTGTTTCTCTGATTTTTTCAACAATATCGTTATTTTCAAACATCTTTTCACTGATGTCGTTAAGAGCTATGTCATATCCGTCCTGAGCGAGTCTGAGCGCAATAGCAGCGCCGATTCCTCTGGCTGAACCGGTAATAATTGCTGATGCCATGTTTATTCCTCCGTTATTTATGTATTCTGTTTAAACCGTGCCTGAAAGTTCAGGTCTGCAATATCAGATTATTTATATTTTAAGAAGCGCTTTAGCCTGAGAAATCATCTCTTCAATAATTTCACTGCATGGTTTAATTTCATTAACCATTCCTGCGATAGCTCCGCAGAGGAATGAGCCTTCGTCAAGGTTTCCGTCCTGAACGGCTTTTCTGAGCGAACCGAGAGTCAGTTCTTCAAATTCATCCGGAGTAATAGAACCGTTCATTTCTCCGCTTGCGAGCTTCTTTGCGAATTTAGTTTTTACATTTCTGCATGGATGTCCTGTTGAGCGTCCGGTAACAATGCTGTCAGTATCCTTTGCTTTTACTACAAGTTCCTTGTATGTAGAGTGAATCTGGCATTCTTCGGCTGCAAGGAATCTTGTACCTATCTGAACGCCCTGAGCGCCCAGCATAAATGAAGCGGCGATTCCTCTTCCGTCAGCAATACCGCCTGCTGCGATAACAGGTACATCGACTGCGTCAACCACCTGAGGAACCAGACACATAGTAGTATTTTCACCGATATGACCGCCAGATTCAGTGCCCTCGGCGATCACAGCGTCAGCGCCGGCACGGACCATTCTTTTAGCAAGGGCAACTGAAGGGACAACCGGGATAGTTTTAACACCGGCATTTTTCCAGCCGTCAATAAATTTTCCCGGACTGCCTGCCCCGGTAGTAACGACGGGAACCTTTTCATCGATAACAAGCTGAGCGAGGTCTTCTGCGTTTGGGCTCATAAGCATAATATTAACGCCGAACGGCTTTGAAGTAAGTTCCTTAGTTTTTCTTATCTGATCTCTCAGGTAATCTATCGGGGCTGAGCCTCCGGCGATTATGCCCAGACCGCCTGCTTCAGAAACAGCAGAAGCCAAAGTGGATTCAGCAATCCATGCCATACCTCCCTGTAAAACAGGATATTTTATACCAAGAAGTTCTGTTATTTTAGTATTCATGAATTATCTCCTTTTAAAGTTTCATTCGCAATTAATATTCAAATATTACTGCACCGAATGTAAGACCTGCGCCGAAACCTACAAGACCGACCTTGTCGCCTCTTTTTATTCTTCCGGAACGGACTGCCTCGTCAATAGCGATAGGAATCGAAGCGCTTGAGGTATTTGCATGCCTGTCAAGATTCACAACAAATTTATCCATAGAGATTCCGAGATTTTTCGCAGCGGTTTCAATTATTCTTACATTAGCCTGATGAGGAATGATAACGTCCAGATCATCCAGACAGAAATCAATCTTTTCAGCCGCAGTTTTAAGGGCTTTCGGCAGCGCTCTTGTGGCAAATTTATAAACAGCCTTGCCGTCCTGACAGAGATAATGTCCGTTAGGTTCAGGAAAACCGTCGTCAACTCTGCCTTCACCTGTCATGAAAGCGTTTGCAGGCGGAATTGAACGTGCAAAAAGATATTTAGCTCCTGTTCCGTCAGCGCCCAGGTGGCTGGAATAAAGGGAGTTTTCGCTTTTAGCTATAACCAGAGCCGCCGCACCGTCACCGAAAAGAACGCAGGTACTGCGGTCGCTGTAATCGGTTATCTTTGTGAGATTTTCATTGGCAACGACAAGCGCATATTTTATGCCGTCGTCAGTCTGAAGGTATCTCTTTGCCATATCTATGCCGTATACGCAGCCGGCACAGGCGCAGTTAACATCAATAGTCATTGCGTTGACAGCATGAAGCTCACGCTGTATCATGCAGGACATTGACGGCGTATAGTAATCCGGCGAAACGCTGGTATCTATAATAACGCCTATTTCTTCAGGAGAAATTCCAGCCGCCTCAATAGCTTTTTTTGCGGCCTGCGTTCCCATGTACCAGGTCGGCTCACCGTCCGAAACGAAACGTTCCTGCATACCAGTTCTTGTTCTGATCCATTCATCGCTTGTATCAATGAAGGATGTAAAATCTTCGTTAACGACCTTTTTCCCAGGATCATAACGTCCGGTACCCAAAATTTTAATACCCAGCAAAAAAAATTCCTCCTTGACGTTGTTTTATATTGATTTTTATGGTATATTATATTATATAAACATACAGCTACCATTTATCGAATCATATTTCATTGTAATCTATTTTTAATTTTTTTGCAATGTAATAATTGTTATTTTATGACGGATAATTCAAAATACCGCAGTATGCACAATTATCCATAATATGTTTTGTTTATTTTGAACAAATTGGAAAGAGGTAAATTATTATGACAGCATTTTTATTTTCAGGTCAGGGATCACAATATCCGGAAATGGGGAAAGAACTTCTTGAAGCAAATCCGGAATTCGGCTTTATTTATGAAACGGCTTCCGACATTTTAGGATTTGATCTGAAAAAGGTTACGTTTGAAAGCAGTGAGGAAGAGCTTTCTCAGACAAGGTATTCCCAGCCTGCAATTATGGCAATGTCTCTATTGTGCTTTGAAACGGCAAAGAAAAACAATATAACTTTTGACGCAGCCGCAGGACATTCACTTGGTGAATACGCGGCAATGACCGCCTGCAAAATGCTGTCTTATGAAGACGGTTTCAGGGTAATAAAGGCAAGAGCCGCCGCCATGGATAAAGCAGGGCGTGAAACAGAGGGAGCAATGTATGCGGTTATGAGAATGTCACCGGAGGACATTGAAAAAATTTGTGCTGAAACAGAAGGTTATGTAGTTCCGGTAAATTATAATTCTCCGGCGCAGACGGTTATCGCAGGAGAAAAGGAAGCTGCGGCAAGGGCAGCTGAAAAATTTGCTGAGGCAGGCGCAAGAACAATACAGCTCAAGGTATCCGCGGCATTTCATTCAAAGCTTATGGAGGGCGCGTCAAAGGAATTTTATGAAGCTGTTAAAGATATAAAGTTTAATGCTCCGAGTGTTCCGTTCTATTCAAATGTAACAGGCGCTCTCCTTGAAGATTTCAGCGATATGCCGTCGCTCCTTGCAAAGCATATGATTTCTCCGGTTCGGTTTACTTCCGAGCTTGCAGCCATGAACAGCGCCGGAATAGATAAGTTTATTGAGCTGGGACCAAATAAGGTACTGACTGGTCTTGTAAAAAAGACTCTGAAAACAGCTTCGGCGATGAATATAGAAAATCTTAAGACCTTAAATGCCGCAATGGCTTAAAAATACATAGAAAACGGAGAATTGCAATGAAAAAATATGCGCTTACAGGACATCCGCTGGGACATTCCATGTCCCCGTTTATACATGAAAAACTCTTTCAGGCTTCCGGAAAAAACGAGGAGTACTCCCTTGTTGATATTGCTCCGGAAAATCTTGAAGCAGAGCTTCCTAAACTTCTGGCTGAAACGGAGGGTATAAACGTAACTATCCCTCATAAGTCTGCTGTAATACCGTTTATGGATAAACTGGACGAGAGTGCGGCACGATACAACTCAGTAAACTGCATTAACTGCCGTGACGGTGAAATAGTCGGATACAATACAGACTGCGACGGATTTTTGCGTTCAGTGCCAAGGGAGGCGCTCAGCTCCAAGGTACTGATAATCGGCTGCGGAGGAGTAGGCAGAATGATCGCAATTGAAGCCGCAAGACACGGCGCAGATATTACAATAGCGATAATTCCCGAAGCGGCTGAAATGGCAAAGGTACTTGTTGACGAGATAGCTGAAAGGTACAGCGAAGCGTCAGTTAAAACAGTTATGACTGACAGTATTTCCGGGGAATTTGATCTGCTGATAAACGCTTCTCCGGTAGGAATGTATCCTAAAACAGACGAATGTCCTGTAACTGAAGAGGTAATTAAAAACTGCAAAAATGTTTTTGACGTGATTTATAATCCGTCAGAAACAAAGCTGATGAAAACAGCGGCTGCTTATGGGATTCCCGCAGCAGGAGGAATGTCCATGCTGGTGCTCCAGGCTGTTGTTGCTCATGAAATCTGGGACGGAGACAGCTATACTCCCGAACAGATAGGCAGCATAATAAAAGAAGCTACTGAGATCGTTGACAGGGATTTTAAATAATCTGCATAAGCTTTCCGCATAGCGGAAGAACGGAGAAATTTACTATGGCTATATTTCTATGCGGCTTTATGGGCTGCGGAAAAACGACCGTCGGAAAAAAGATGGCGTCACTGCTGGGAAAAAAATACTGCGATATGGACGAGCTGATCGTACAGAAAGCAGGCATGAGTATTCCTGAAATATTTGATAAGCTGGGGGAACCTGAATTTCGCAGAATGGAATCCGAACTAATTGCCGAACTGGGGCAATTCAGCGGTATAGTTTCCTGCGGAGGGGGAGCCATGCTCAGTGATATAAACGGTGAAAATGCAAAGAAGAGCGGAGTTGTGGTTTTTCTTGACGTACCCTTTGAAACCTGCTATAACAGGATAAAGAACGATCCAAACAGACCGATAGCCGCAAGCCGCACAAAAGAACAGCTTAATGACCTTTATGATGAAAGGTATCCTAAATATAAAAAAAATTCGGGCGTCTGCGCTGAATGCGTGGACGGACCGTCCAAGACGGCTTCAATAATCATAAATCAACTCAGGGAATGCGGAGCTTTAAAATGAAGATTTATAACGTATGCATAAAGACCATGGATAACGGAAAAATTATTCCCAAAGGCTGGGTTGAGATAGAGGATAAAAAAATAACGGCAGTGCGGGAGGGAAGTCCCGGCGCTGTTGAAATGGGCGATATTGACGGAAAAGGCGGTCAGCTTATTCCGGGTTTTATAGACGCACATACTCATCTGGGAATTATTGAAAACGGGATTGATTTCGAGGGTGATGACTGCAACGAAGCGACTGATCCCTTTACACCTCAGCTTCGTGCGTCAGACGCCGTAAATCCTATGGACAGATGCTTTGAAGAAGCGAGAAAAAGAGGGATTACTTCAGCAGTAATTGCTCCCGGAAGCGCAAATCCCTGCGGAGGAGAAATAACTGCTGTTAAAACCTGGGGCAGAAGAATCGACGATATGATTATCGGGACTGTGGGTATAAAATTTGCCCTGGGTGAAAATCCCAAGAGGGTATATAACGACAGAGATGAAACTCCGGTAACAAGAATGGCGACAGCCGCCGTTATACGAGAGGGACTTTTCAAGGCTCAGAAGTATCTGAAGGATATGAATGCATATGAAGCCGACAGGGAAAATTTCGATATGCCGGAATTCGATATGAAGTGCCATTCCCTTTTACCGCTTTTAAGGGGAGAAATATCGGCTCATTTCCACTGTCACCGTGCTGATGATATGTTTACTGCGCTGAGAATAGCTAAGGAATTTTCCTTGAAGACCGTGCTTGTCCATGGAACTGAGGGTCATCTCATTGCGGATATTCTGAAAAATGAAGATGTTTCAGTAATTGCCGGTCCTGTTCTCTGTGACAGGTGCAAGCCTGAGATGAGCAGGCTGGAACTGAAGAATCCCGGAATAATGTCCGAAGAGGGAATCAGAACCTGTATATGTACAGATCATCCGGAAACGCCGGTTCAGTATCTTCCTTTGTCTGCTCTTGCGGCAATAAAGGGCGGGATGAAATATGACAGCGCCCTTGAAGCTATAACCTGCAATGCGGCGGACGCCGCAGGAATCGGGGACAAAACAGGAAGAATAAAGGAAGGGCTTGACGCAGATATTCAGCTTTACCATGGGGATCCCCTTGATTTTATGGAGGAGCCGGTTCTTGTGCTTATAAACGGAATTAATGTACTTGAAAAAAATCAGAATGAAATTTTTTAGTATAAATTAACATAAAACAATTCACATAATTTTCACGTTCCGAACCTATAATTATAATATATTGTATTCATAATTACAGGGGAGGTAAAAATATGGAAACCAGGGATCACCTTTTGCTTGCAGATATGATACTGAAAGACAGTAAAGTATCAGTGAATCCGGTGAACGGCAGGGCGTTTTCCGCCGGCTGCATAGAACCGGATATAAATTTTCTGACTTATATTAAGGGACATACCTACAAGGGAGCTTCCGGGTATGTCAGAAATACTATACTAAAACTTTTCGGAAAGCTTAGCTCTCCGAAGGATTATTTTATACTGGGACGAGCTGTACATTATCTCGGTGATTGCTTTACATTTCCCCATAACCCTGATTTCGCAGGAAACCTCAGAGCGCATACCGAGTATGAACGCCGCCTTCATGAGCATATTATGCAGAATAAGAATACTGGAACAAAGCATTTATGTCTCAGCAATTCCGGCGGGTGTGTGTCATTTATTGAGAATGCTCACAAAAAGTATCAGGAAATTGCAGGTTCAATGCACAACGACTGGAATTATATCAAGACGGTGTGTATGTCTGTGGGATGCGCCGTTCTGAACCATGAAGCAGAAGGGCGGACAGGCAAGAGCAGGATACTGCTTAATCCTGATAAGGCGGTCACTTAATCAAATTTTGTCTGAATATATCATAATCTCCGTGCAAATTTTCATTTACACGGAGATTATGTTTAGTATAAGTATGAGTCTGCTGATTTCCCCTTGACAAAGATTATTTATTAAGATATAATTAACACAAATAAATGAAAGGAATCTGCTAATGGACAACAGGCTCAGAAAGCTTGAGGAAGAACAAAAAAAGCTTATGGAGGAAATTGACCGGAATAATAAAATAATTTCCGGAAAAAGCGATCCGAAAAAAGAAAAGAATATTCTCATGCAATTTTTTATAGGACTTTTGCTTCTGGGAGCAGGTTTATTCTGGATTTTTCAGACTGTAAGAGTTTCAACAAACTGGGGCTATTTTTATCCGTCCATAGGCAGTTTTCATATTCCTAACGGTACGGTCATTATACCCCTGCTTATAGGGATAGTCATGCTGTTTCTAATGGAAAAAAAGATATTCGGCTGGATTGTCACTGCACTGGGTGCGGTCATAATACTTATGACGGTCATATTGAGCGTAAGATTTTATTTTACATCAACATCGCTTTTCAATTACGTTCTGATGTTCGGATTTACCGCTGTGGGAGCGGCAATGGTTCTCAGGGCGCTTTTTAAAAAATAAATTCAATCAATAAGGAGATTTTTCGATGGGTATTTTTCAAAGACTGAGCGATCTTCTCAAATCAAATGTCAATGATCTTATAGACAGGGCTGAAGACCCTGAAAAGATGGTGAAGCAGATAATTATTGATATGCAGAAAGAGCTGAGTAAATCCACACAGGCTCTGGGACAGGCAAAAGCAAGCGAGAGAATTGCCGAAAAGCAGTATAATGACGCTGTCAAGGCTTCTCAGGACTGGGAACAGAAAGCAAAAGCCGCTCTTTCCGCCGGAAACGAAGAGCTTGCCAAAAAGGCGCTTGCAAATAAAGTCAAGGCTGATAAGGATGTTGAAGACTACAAGGAAATGTACGATACAATTTCCCAGCAGACTGATACAATACAGACTCAGGTCGAGGTATTAAAGTCAAAGCTTGAAGAAGCAAAAAGCCGTCAGGCTATGCTGATTGCACGTTCAAGAATGGCTGAAACACAAAAGAATCTTGCAAAGTCCGCAGGAGGATTTGATCCTGGAAGCGCTGCGGAAAAGTTTAGCAGAATGGAAGAAAAGATCGAACGCAAGGAAGCAGAAGCGCAGGCATTTTCAGAAATTGCCGGAAGCGCAGGAGGCTCTGACGCAGACGAATTTGCAAAGCTTGAATCAGATTCAAAGGTAGATTCCGAGCTTGAAAGACTAAAGGCTGAAATGGGAATGTAATTAAAAAAGAGGTGCTTTAATATGGAAGAAAAAAAGAAAAGCCAGGCACATATATTCATAACTGTACTTACTGCTCTGATATGTGTAACCTGTTCTGTTGCCTATATTGTTTTTAGGACAATGAGCAATAAAAATTATGAGCAAAAATGGAAAGATTATGACGAATGCGGAATTTAATATGAAAAAAAGCAGCTTTTGAGGCTGCTTTTTTATTTTATAGGAGAAAACCGTCTTCATAAGTACCTACGAGGGTTCTTACCTGAGCGTTGTTTCCGGTAATAATGATTTTGTGTACTCTTTTTTGTTCAGCAACATTTTCAATAGTCATCAGGTCGTATAGGTCCTCGTTTAAATATCCGGCATAGACTGTGTATGTACATTTAAAGCTTCTCATACTGAATTTTATTCTGTAATCCAGCGCAGACTGAGGGTCATTCAGATACTGCATATCAAGAGGGATCTGTTTTTTTCGTATAATATTACATAGAGCTGAATTTTCATTTTTTAGGGTGTAGCTGTTGTAATTTCCCTCAATATCCTGCATGCTTATGTCGCTTATCATTTTTGTTCTGTCATAGGTTATGCCGGTTTTGATGATGTTACGGTTTTCGACTGTTATTTGATTGTTAGAAGCGGGAGTAGTTCTGACAAGGTTAGAAGAAGTCACATAGGGGTAGGTACCGTTAAGTCTGAAGGAAAAATTAACGGCGGCGTCCCACATAGTGGAGCCTTCTTTTATGTAAATGTAGTTAAGCCGTGGTGTAGATTCAAAATATACGTTTGGTATTGAAGCAAATTCGCTTGACAGATCAGAAAATCTCAAATTTGTCCTCATTCCCGGAGCAGTCTGGTTCTGACACAGCATTGATGAAAAGCTGGTTGAAACTACTTTCATAAACGTCACATGATCCTGCCTGTAAATTTCAATGCTGTCGCCCATTCCGTCGTGTATGGTTTTTACTCCGTAGATAAACTGAACTCTCGAAACATTGGAAAGATCACGCCATGAGCTGACAAAAATGCCTTCAAAACGGCTGTATGGCGTATATGCTTCCTTTTCGATTCTAAATTGTACGCATTCGTTTTCAATATATGATTTACCGTCTGCTGTTAAAATTCTAAGTGACCATATCATTTTATTGCCGCCTCTATATAACTGTCGCACATAAACTTCAATTCGCAGTCTATGTATTGTGAATTCATATCGGTTACTGCACGGAAGCTTTCAAGCCTTGCAGCATTGAAAAAAACTCTGTCAACGGTAAGGAAATAACGAATATTATTGACCATATCATTATAGAAACAGCATTCGGGATCAACTCCGTCGGCTTTCAGTACCTTACCCTTAAGTATAAGATAAACTGGAAGCGTTCCGGCGTCGCCCACTATTGCCTGTCCCTTGGAAACGTTCTGAAATTTATATTTTCTCATTCTTGATACCTCGTAAGAGGTAACATGAAGTCTGACATCTCCCACCGTTGCCGTATATCCGTAATCGGGATTTATTTTGTATTCCATATTACACCGCCGATGTTCTTGCGCCGAGAATTATCTCAGCGTCGAGTATCATTTTACCAAGCTTCGGATTTTGGGAAGGATTCCCGATTCTCACCTTTTTAATTGAGTATCCCGACCTTGCGTATTTGTCGATAATCATAGTATCAGCCATTTCATAAAGCTTTTGAGGATCATCTGCCGGATTTCCGAATATGCTGACTTTAAGCTTTATTTCAGCTTCATAAGTCTTTACAGATTCGCAGATAAGCAGGTTATCAAAAACTATTTCCTCAATCTGCACTGCCGCATAAATCTTTTGACGCATTTGTGCAGGGATCCCGGAATATTCCGGATAGACAAGATTTTCCTTTGCTATAAGTTCAATGACATCCTTTCTTATAAAAGCGAGTCCGGTCATATTGCCTCCTTAATAGACCGAGGCGAATACAAAGCTGTCGTCTTTCATCAGCTCTGCTGCCTCGGCAAAGTATTCGTTTACAAGCTCTCTTGCAAATTCGTACTCAATAGACGGTCTTTCACATGAATCTTCTGCTCCGGCATAGGTATAATTAATTCGCTTCTTTACGCAGGTCATCTGCACATATTTTAGGTTTGCGACAGCGGCGCAGAGAAAATCAAGCCGAGAGTCGCCAATGTCCGCTTCTGATTTAAGCATTCTCTTTACCCAGCAGACAGCGGAGCTGATTAAAGGCTCATATTTGTCCGTATCCTTTTCACCGGAAAAAAGTACAAATAGTGAATTTATAACTGCATTATTCATTTTTACCCTCCTGCATTCTGAATGAGTCAATGCTCTTGTCGTAAATATCAAGCTGAGGCTTTATCCGTGACTTGTGCTCTTTTTCAAGGACGGTTCTAAATTCCATGAGTTCTTCCGGGGACATTTTTTCCGCCGATGAAGCCAGCGCCTTTTGATAAACACCAGTACCGTTCAGAAAGCATAGCCTTGTAATATCCCTGCGGAGCAATCCGCACATTTTCTCAATAATTCTTTCGTTCTCGCCGTCGGTATCGGTATTGCCGGCGGCTTTAAAATATTTTCTTGTAACGCCGGCGTTTATCTGGGCGGGAACAGCAACAAAGCTCCATTCATAGGCGTCAGTAATTGAGTCAAGAACTGTGTGTGCAGTCTTTCCGCCGTATTTTTTTCCGCAGACGTGCTGACAGCTGTCTTTGCTTTTATCTGCCCCGCAAATAGAGCATATACGTTTACCGGCGCTGCATGAAATGCTTACTTCCTTTTTAATTCCTCCGTCAATTTCACTGATAAGATCAGAATTGGCTCCTGTTTTAACCATATAAGCGCTGGCTTTAAGGTATGTGTAGGTTTCTCCGGCAGAGGTTTTGCGTGTGCTGTCGCTGACAAGTTCGGTATCGAATATTCTTGCAGTTTGTCCTGAGCTTTTTGCTTCATGATCAGAGATTCCTGTTTTACCGACAAAAAGTTCCTTAAGCTTTTTAAGAGCTTCTATGGAAAAGCGTTCTCCGTCCCTGTCGATCTCATTGTCGCAGAGTATAACATCGAATATGTATACTTCGTCAGCAGTATGCTCACGTCTTGTAAATCTGTTCAGTTTTTCAAGTTTATTGTTTTCTTCCATATTTCCTCCTTTTAAGTTTTATCCGGAGATATTCTCCGGATTTTTTTAAGCAAGCTTCAGAACCTTTACAGAGTCATTGATAACCTTTTTGAAGGCAAGGTTTACGGATACAGTAAAGGTATCAAGCTGGCGGTCGATAAGCTTGTCAGTTTCCATGACAAGATCGGAGCTTGTGATATATTCAAGGGCATAACTGCTGTCGAATCCGATAACGCTGTCGTCACCGATCTGGGAAGATTTGATAAGCTTTGTGCCGAATGGAAGAATTACATTGCCGTTTTCGTCAACAGTAACGCTGTCTCTTACCTGTTCCATGGAAAGAATCAGTGCGGCGTTTTTAGGGGATACGATCATGGACTTCATGCTGTAATCTGAAAACTGACTGAAAAGCTTTGTCACGTCGTCAAACGAAAGCTCTCCTGCTGCGGAAACTGACGCGGCTCCGGTTTTAAGCGCTGTAACAGCCGCTGAAGAAATTGCGTCGGCAAGCTTTTTGCCGATTGAACGCATAGTCAGCGTAAAAACGTCAAGCTTCTGAAGTCTTACCGCCTCGTATGAAGCAGTTACCAGTCTGCCGTATTTAACAAGCTGAATGTTATTGTCTGATTCAAGAATAGATGTTTCAGGGAGAGCAGTGCCCTGAGCAGTTCCGTCAAGGTATGAATCCGTTTCCGAAACTGTATATCCTCTGTACTGATTGCCTTCGCAAACAGTCTTAACCGCAACAAGCTGAGGAAGAACGGATTCCTCCATACCCTGAACCACAGCACGTCTTACAAACTCAGGAAAAAGTACTGCGCTTTCTGTTGCCGCAAAGAATTTTTCTACCTTGTCGCAGTCACGGCCCTTGACTCTAATGCCGAAACGCTTAAGCTGTCTTTCAAAAGCGTCCAGACCGCAAAGGGGAGAATCTTTGTAATTTTCAGTAGGATCAGCCTCCTCAAGTGCCTGAGAAAAGCTTTTTCCCGCAAGATTGTATAGTCCCTTTTCAAGTTTAATTTCGTTGTACATAAAAATTTACCTCCGTTAATTTGTTTTTTCAAGTCTTAATTCTATTTCTTCTGCCTGTGCATTTTTTAATCTTGCCTCTGCAAGAGCTGATTCGTCCTGAAGATTTATGTTATCCCAAACAACCTGAGCTTCTCCGGCGCTTCCGTTAAGTCTTAGGAAAGCTTCCGCCGCTTTTTTGATTACGGGTGTCAGGATTCTCCTGTAATACTCAAGCTCAGATGTGAGAATATCCGCCTGCTGTGAGGACATTCTTTCCGTTGTAGACCAGTTTAGCCCCAATAGAAAAGGCGGAACAGAAAGCTTAGAAATAAGCTGTTCCATTATCTGCCGGACAGGTATTTCAGTATCGAAAAGCTGATTTTCCGCTCCGATAACCTTAATATCCACATCGCCGACTGCTACAAAATCCCGTATTTCTCCGTTTTTTGCGGCATTCATACCGTCGGACCATTCCTTTGCAATCTGCATCGCTCTTTCTTTTGTAAAGGCATTTTGACTGCTGTCGCCGCAGGGCTTATATGTAACGGCATAACGAACATTTCCTGCCCTTTCATAGTTCTGACCAATGCACTTGTAAATTTTCATAAGTACAGAGCTAAGGGAAGGGAGTCCTTTAAGTATTGATACGCCCATGGTTTTGCCGGGCGGCGGATTCAGCGCCGAAAAAAGTATCAGCTGGGGATAAGATGCCGCTTTTAGTTTACCCTTTTCATTTTTTATGCAATATTGAGGCATATCAGGAGTTTGGCCCGGCATAACAGCAATTTTTGACGGATCACCGTTGTAAAGAGCCGTAATCTGCATTGTATCAAAGTCAATTACGATTTCACCTACTGCGTTGCCATAAGTAAGAAGACTGTCTAAAAAGCAGTCTGTGAAGCTGTGCAGGGAATGTCCGGTAATGCCGACCGGAACACCTGTTACAAAGCGGTCAAGGGCTTCCTGCATATTTTCATCTGAGCTGAGAACCCGGTAACCTCCGGTAAGCCTTATAATTTTTCCTATTGCGGCGTCTATGACAGGAACAGTAAATCTTAATCTGTCATAAAGTTCCTTTTCCCAAAACGGAATGGTTCCGGGATTAATTTCACCGCAGGATCTTACTGCTGTTGAAACAGCAGCGTCCCGTATTTCTTTTTTTCTGAAAAGATTCAAATGTCTACCTCCTTTCATCTTGAAACAGAAGCTACAAAGAAGCTGTCTGTTTCATTATTTTCAAGAACAGAAGTTACAAAATATCTTACATCGTCCATAGCATGGTCGTTTTCTTTAACCGGAACATCTCCGCCGGATTTTTCACTCCAGCAGTAAAGAGAAAATTCTCTCAGGCAGTCGGTGCATTCCTTAGAAAACATAAGCCTGCCGTTTTTTAGAGCGTCGCTTACCTTTCTGATACCCCAAAGAACATCGTTTTTAGCTGGAATAACATTAAATTTACCATGCCTCTTAATACATTCTATAAAGCTTGCGGCAGATGGGTCAACAATAATAAGTTCCGGCTTTAAATCTCCGGCAAGTAATTGTAAAGCTTCATAATGCTCCTCATCGGTTCTTGATATTCCTTCACGCTTTGAGTCGTAGTAGTATTCCTTTAATCTGTACCAAATTCCGCCGCAGTGCCCCCATAAACCGAAAGAGGCAGGGTTAACTGTTCCGTAATCGCAGGATATAACAAATCTGTCGCACTCAGGAGGAGAATCAAAGGTATGCTTGTCCTCGTTAAACATCTGATAAACTGCTCCGCTGGCGGCAGTCCATTTACCCAGTACGAATCTTTCATAAAAAACACCCGAATACAGCATTTCGTATCTTTTTCTTATCGACTCTGAAAGCGATGGGTTATCATTCATTGTAAAGTGGATATAAAGAGCATTCTTTTCACGGGCTTTTTTGATCCATTCTCTGTAAAACCAGTGATAAGGATTTTCAGGATTGCAGTTGAACCAAAGTTTAGAACCCTCCACCGAACATCTTGCGGCTGCTTGTTCCACAAATGATCTGGGCATAAGCGCAACCTCATCCATCAATATTCCGGCAAGGGTCATTCCTTGAATAAGAGAGGCTGAACCCTCGTCCCTGCCGCCGAAAAAGTAGAAGCGGTTTTTTCTGCCTGCCATGGAGATCTCAATATAATTTTTGCTTATCTTTTCAATGTAGCTCAGTCCCATGGCTCCGAGGGTTCCAAGCAGCGGATCTACAAGATTTCTTCTGAGAGAAGTAATAGTTTTTCCGCAGAGAGCGAATGATTGTCCGCTGAACTGAGTCATTGCCCAGCTTACAAATCCGATAGACATACATAGCGTCTTACCGCTTCTGACTGAACCGTCGCAAATTACGGCGTCCTTGCCGCGGTATTTTTTTATGTTCCACCAACTGATTGCAAGCTTTTGTTTTGAAGAAAATGTCTTAAACTTCATCTTGGACGGAATCCTCCATACCTGACAGAGCTTTAATAAGGTCTGACGCTCCCTTGCCGCTGTTTTGCACCGCATATTCGTACAGACGTTCCAGCGCCTTTTGTCTGTCAAAGAGTTTGACCTCAACGCCTCCGCCCTTGACGCGCTTAATTTCTGATACATTAAAAAGGTCAAGTTCTGAAATTTTATCGGGATTCGGCATTTCCTCAGAGAATACCAGCAAAGCGGCGTCATTAGAGCTGCCGAACGCTATTCTTTCCAGACCGGATTTTACCAAATTTGTTTCTGAAACACGATCGGACATGATTTTTTCTGTAAAGCTACGGTATTTTGCATTGGATAAAATTTTTAGTCCCTCAGAAAGAGCAGTTTCCGGAGGGAAACCCGCTTCAATGGAAGCTTCACGAACATTACCGAGTTTGGCATAATAGCAGCAGAATCTTTTGCAGATTTCCGCATTATTTTTCAAATTCATCACTCCTTATTTGTATTTATATTTTGTTCTCTTTCACTAATGGGCAAAAAACATGAATTTTTTGCATTAAAACATACAAATAAGAGAAAATTTAATTTAAAATTCGTGATTTTGCATAATCTGACAATACTTAATTTGTGAGTTATTACAAATTAAAGAAAATGAGAAAAAAAGTGTTGACTTTTTTTGCAATCTGGTATATAATATAAAAGTCGCATGAAGCGGTAGCGAAAAAAACGAAAAAATGGCGGCATAGCTCAGTTGGCTAGAGTACTCGGTTCATACCCGATTGGTCGTTGGTTCAAATCCTACTGCCGCTACCAAATATGGCCCGTTGGTCAAGAGGTTAAGACACCGCCCTTTCACGGCGGAATCATGGGTTCAATTCCCGTACGGGTCACCAAGAAAGAGTTATCAGAATATCTGATAACTCTTTCTGTTTTATTTTTGTTTTATAATAATTTAGTATTAAGCAATGAAAGTTGAAAATTTAGAATTGACCAATGATATCTGCAATATGGTTAACTGTTTTTATAGCGGAATAAACTAAGTTTATTCCGCTATTTTCATTAAGACACTTATAACAGAAAAAACAAAAAGAGAGTTTACTTTAAGTAAACTCTCTTTTTAACGCTGATAACAATCAGCTGGTACGGGTGACAGGACTTGAACCTGCACACCTCTCGGCACCAGAACCTAAATCTGGCGTGTCTGCCAATTTCACCACACCCGCATGACAATTATTATATCACAAAAAAAATTATTTGTCAATACCCAAAAAAGAAGTAATATTTTTTTAAGCGGCCGCATATAAATATTATAAAAAAACAAAGGAGCCAAAAGAGAATGATTACTGATGATAAAAAAGGTTCAGCAGTACATAATGTAATAATGGAAAACAGAAAGAGCCTCACGATTTCAGGGGTAACAGATGTTGACTGTTTTAATGAAAGGTGCATCAATTTGTACACCCAATTAGGCGAGCTTGTTATAAAGGGCAGGGATCTGCATATAAACGAAGTAAGCGTAGACACCGGAGACATGACGGTTGAAGGGGATATATGGGCTTTGATTTACGGGGACAAGGATAAACACGGAGCAGTTTCTCTGATAGGAAAGCTGTTTCGGTAGAAAGGCGGAGTAATGGAAGGTCTTGAAAGCTTTTTTACAGCGTCAGAGCAGCTGCGGCTGTTTGTGCTGTCATGTCTTTTCGGGATTCCGGCAGGAATACTATACGATGTGTTCAGGGTATTGAGGATGTTGGTCCGGCATAATAAGATTGCTGTTGCGGCAGAGGATATATTGTTTTTCTGTACATATGCAGTTTTTGTCATGAGTTTTACAGTATCTGCTGCACGGAGTGAATTTAGATTTTATTTTTGCTTTGGAAATATACTTGGGTTTATAGTATATCATTTTACAGTAGGGAATCTTGTTACTGCGGTACTGAAAAAAATTATTCTGAGGATAAGAAAAATATTAGGATTCATTTTCAGACCAGTGGGAAAAAAGATTGCACTTTTATGTGAAAAAAAACATGTCTTTTTTGTTAGAACTCTCCAAAATATTACCAAGAGTAAAAAAAATGATAAAATTGACTTGATTGATGACAGTAATTTGTTGTATAATAGTAAAAAAGAGAATAAAAAAGACAAAAGAAGGAACGTGTGCAGAATTGAAAAGAAAAAGATACAAAAAAACTAAGAAAAGGAATCTTTTCTGGTTTGCATCCAGGGTTGTCATAACGGCTCTTGTAATCGGGTGCGGAGTGTCATTTGTTGTAACAAAGTCAAAATGTGCAGAGATGCAGAAGGAGCTTGACTCCATCGATAAAAAGACCGGCGAACTTGAAGCCGAAAACGTCGAGCTGCAGCGTATTCTTGATGACGGCGATATGAATGCTTATATGGAGAAAATCGCTATTGAGAATATGAATTATGCATACCCGAACGAACGAAGATATTATGATACGTCAAGAAATTAAGCTTACGGGCTTTTTATTTATTATCACGGAGGGAATTTTAAGTTTATGCAGCTTGAGGTTGGAAAAATTTATGATGGCAAGGTAAAGGGAATCGCACAGTATGGCGCTTTTATTGAAATTGACGGCGCCGGAACAGGAATGGTTCACATTTCGGAGATAGCAAATTCATTTGTTAAGGATGTAAACGACTATCTTAAAGAAGGTCAGGAAGTAAAGGTCAAGGTTCTGAACATCAATGATGACGGTAAAATCGCATTGTCTATTAAAAAAGCCAATGAGAATGCGGAAGAACAGCTCAGACCGGCAAAGCGTCCTGAACGCAGACCAAATGTGTGGGAGCCTAAAAAGAAGCCTCCTGTAACTGAACTGGGTTTTGAAGATATGCTTACAAGATTCAAGCAGAACAGCGAGGAAAAGATTTGCGCCCTAAAGCGCAATACAGAAAGAAAGACCGGTTCAAGAAGAGGCAAATAATATTTTACATATTTACTCCATTCGCTTTGCGGATGGAGTTTTTTGTTTTATAAAGTTATCTGTTATAAAATTTTAATGATAAACAGTTTATAACACTTGACAACTGTTATAAACTGTTGTATACTATTATACATGAAGGAGGAAAAGTCATAAATGAAAATAATAATCAATATAACATTAATGGTTCCCATATATGAGCAGGTTGCAGACCAAATAAAAACACTTATACGTAATGGAGAACTGAAAGAAAACGATAATCTGCCGTCCGTTCGCACATTATCCAAGGAATTAAGAATAAGCGCTTTAACTGTAAAAAAGGCTTATGACTATTTGGAAAGTGAAGGATTTACCGTTACTGTACACGGAAAAGGAACATACGTTTCAGCCACGAATACAGAACTTTTACTTGAAGAGCAAAAAAAGGAACTGGAAGCGGATTTAGAGCAGGCTATACAAAAAGGAAGACGCTGCGGTATTAGTGATGAAGATATAAAGAGTTTATTTGAATTGATTTTGGAGGGATAACTTATATGTTAAAAATCGAACATTTAAAAAAGCATTATAATAATTTCTCACTGGATTGTTCTTTGGAAGTTAAATCAGGCTGCATAACAGGGCTGATAGGACAGAACGGTTCCGGAAAAAGTACGACCTTCAAAGCACATACAAAGCTTTACTGCAAAGGATAAAGAAAACTTGGGAGTTGTTCTTTCCGACTCTGGATTCAGCGGATATTTGACAGTTAAAGACATTATCCCGATTTTAAAGAATCTATATAGAAATTTTAATTATACGTTTTTCATAAATCAAATACGAAGATTTCAGCTGCCCCTCAATAAGAAAATCAAGGACTTTTCAACAGGCATGAAAGCAAAACTAAAAATGCTGATTGCAATTTCACACAATGCAAAGCTATTAATACTGGACGAACCGACATCGGGATTAGATGTAATTGCCAGAGATGAATTACTGGAAATGCTTAGAGAATTTATGGAAGAGGAAGAAGAACGCTCTGTTCTTATAAGCTCGCATATTTCAAGCGACTTGGAAACCTTATGCGACGATATTTATATGATAAATGACGGAAAAATTATAATGCATGAAGATACCGATGTTTTGCTAAGCAATTATGCTTTGCTGAAAACAGATCAAGAGCAATTTAAAAAACTGGATAAACAATTTATTATACGTACAAAGAAAGAGAGTTATGGATATAGTTGTTTAACGAATCAGAAACAGTATTATATTGAGAATAATCCCAAAATTGCTGTTGAAAAAGGGACAATAGATAATGTAATTGCAATGATGATCAGGGGGGAAACAAAATGAAAGGTTTATTGATTAAAGATTTAAGGTTAATGAAAGTACAAAAAAATTTTTTCTTTATATTTATTGTCATAGCAATAGGTATGGGGGCATTTTCCTATAATATATCTTTTATGGTGGGATTTCTGTCGTTTGTTCTATCGCTTTTTACCCTAAGTACGATAAGTTATGATGAATTTGATAACGGCAATGCATTTTTATTTACATTGCCGATTAGCCGCACAAGCTATACCGCTGAAAAATATTGTCTTGCTCTTTTGCTTGGGGGCGGCTCATGGATTTTTGCGTCAATTTTAGCTGTTATTTTCGGTATATTAAATAATACAGCAGATTTTTCGGAAATAGCTATGACTGCTTTAGCAATTTTACCTGTACTGATTGTGATACAGTCAGTTATGATACCGTTTCAGCTTAAATACGGAGGGGAAAAGGGACGAATTGCACTTATCGGTGCATTGGGACTATTGTTTATTGTGGGAATTGCATTTGTAAAGATAGCTGAAATGCTTGGAATTGACATAATAAAAGTTATTGATAATTTACCGATGGTTAGTATGGGTGTAATGGCAGCAATTATTTTCTTTGCCGTGGTTATTATTTTATTTATATCTGTAAAAATCAGTATTTCTATTATGAAATGCAAAGAATTTTAGGGAAAAGTACAGTACTTATTTAAAAAAAAAACCCCGATTCAGAAAACTGAATCGGGGTTTTTTAAGATTGTTCCTATACTGCCAAGGCTGTTTTAAGCGCAATTTCCATCATGTCTGTAAATCCTGACTGGCGTTCCTGAGCGGTTGTTGAAAGGTTTTTTAGCGGACAATCTGAAACAGTCAGTATGCAGAGAGCATTTTTTCCAAGTCTTGCGGCATTCATATAAAGGGCGGCTGATTCCATTTCCACTGCAAGGACATTCATTTTTTTCCACATAGCTAAGGATTCTGAATCGTCATAAAAGATATCGCTTGAAAGAATATTTCCAACATGAAAGACAGCGCCCTGATTAACAGCGGCTTCTGCCGCAGATTTTAAGAGCTTATATGAAGCAGTAGGAGCAAATGTTCCGGGCAGACCATACTGCACAGCATAATTTGAATTAGTGCATGAGCCCATACCTATTACAATATCTCTGAGATTCACTTCATCGGATATACTTCCGGCTGTTCCGACTCTTATGATATTTTCAACTCCGTATTCAGTGTAAAGCTCATGGGAGTATATTCCAATGGACGGCATACCCATTCCGCTTCCCTGAACAGAAATTGTTTTTCCGTTGTATGTGCCGGTAAAACCGAGCATTCCCCTTACGCTGTTGTAGCAGACAGGGTTGTCAAGATAAGTTTTTGCTATAAATTCGGCTCTGAGGGGATCCCCCGGCATAAGAACAGTTTTTGCTATATCTCCCGGTTTTGCGTTGTTGTGAGGTGTAGGCATATTTATTCATCCTTTCGCTTTTTATTACAGTATAGCAAATTTGGGAAGAATATACAAGGTAAATTAATAATTTTTCTTTTTTTCAGTCAGTGAAAATAAACTTGACATTACTGGAACAGCGAAGGAGAATCCGAGGGATATAAGGAGGGGAGTCTTTTCCAGTGCAGAGGTGTTGAAAATCATCTGAACTGAGGGGAGATACATAGAAACAAGCAGTACAGCAAGGGAAATCAGAACGGCAAGTATAAGCTTAATATTGTCAAAATAATTTATGCCGAATAGTCCCTTTTCTTCGGATTTGCATTCAAATACGTGTATAAGCTGAGAGAATACGAGAGTAGCAAGAGCGCCTGTTCTTGCGGCTTCAATGCTGCATCCTGTTTTAAGAAGAGTGCTGAAGCATCCAAGGGTGCATAAGCCGATCATAATGCCGCGGAAAATAATTTTGGACATAAGACCTCCGGCAAAGAAGCTTTCGTCTGAACGTCTGGGCTTTTTTGTCATAACATTGCTTCCGCATGGCTCCATACCGAGAGCGATTGCCGGCAGGCCGTCAGTAACAAGATTAACAAGCAGAAGCTGTACCGGAAGAAGAACCATGGGGAATCCCATGAGAATGCCTAAGAACATAGTGATAACCTCGCCGATATTGCATGAGAGCAGATATCTTACGAATTTTCTGATATTTGCATAAATACCCCGTCCCTGTTCCACTGCTTTGACAAGGGTTGCGAAATTGTCGTCGAGAAGTATAACGTCTGCGGCTTGTTTTGTTACATCTGTTCCGGTAATGCCCATTGCCACGCCAACGTCGGCTTCTTTTATTGCAGGAGCGTCGTTAACGCCGTCACCGGTCATTGTTACGATATGGTTTTTTCGTTTAAACGCCTGAACAAGCCTTAGCTTATGGCTGGGATTTACTCTTGCAAAAACACGGCATTTATCAAGTTCACGGTCAAGTTCCGGGTCGCTCAGCCTGTCAAGCTCTGCCCCTGTTATAACAGAAGTACCGTCTGATATGCCTGCCTGCTTTGCTATTGCAGCGGCGGTATCCTTGTGGTCGCCTGTGATCATAACAGTGCGGATATGAGCCTTGCGGCATTTGCGGATAGCTTCCTTGGCTTCTTCTCTGGGTGGATCCTGCATAGCTGAAAGTCCGAGGAAAACCAGTCCGTTGTCAGCGGTTTTACTCTGTTTCTGGGCATGTGCAATAACTCTCAGAGCACGTGAGGAAAGTGAGCTTATTTCACGTTCGATTTTTGCTTTATCTGAAGCGTTAAGAGGAATTACTCCTCCTGACGTCATTAAAAAGCCGCATTTCTCAAGAAGAATATCAGGAGCGCCTTTGACGTATGAAATAAAATCTCCTGACGGAGAACGCATTACAACAGTCATCATTTTAGTTTCGCTGTCAAACGGTATTTCCGAGATTTTTCTGAATCCGGAAAGCTTTCCGGCTGTGACGCCTCCCTTTGCGGCGCTTATAAGCAGAGCCGTTTCGGTTGGATCACCGTTTACTGTCCACTCCCTGTTTTTTCCGGGTGCGCATCTGTCACGGTTATGGGACGGCTTTTCTGCGGAAATTGACGCCGTTGTACAGAATACGGAACATCTGAGAAGTTCGTTAAGGGGTGAAATATTAACCGGATTGATTTTGCTTCCGCTGAGACTGATTTCTCCCTCGGTTCTGTTTCCGTTTCCCGAGACATCGTATTCAGTCATATTGCTGTAAATATGGCGGACCGTCATTTTGTTTTCTGTAATAGTTCCGGTTTTGTCCGAACAGATTACCGAAGCGCAGCCCAGTGTTTCTACACTGTGCAGACGATTAACCAGCGCCTTTTGCTTAAGCATACGGTTAACGGCAAGGGCAAGGGCTATGGTTACGGTAGCGGGAAGCCCCTCCGGAATAGCGGCAATGGCAATAGTAATACCGGTCATCAGCATATCAAAAACCGGTTCACCCCGCAGTACCCCTGCAAGGAATACTATAATGCATATTACTATACAAAGGAACGCCACAATTTTTCCAAGCTCTCCAAGACGCTTCTGCAAAGGCGTTTCACCCTGGTCGATGTCATTGATCATGCCCGAAATTTTACCTATTTGAGCGTTTCTTCCAGTGGCAATTACAACGGCTTTTCCGTTTCCTCCGGTGACTACGGTTCCGGAATATGCAATGCAGCTTCTTCCCGGGGAATTGTCCTTGTCGTCTTCTGAACCGGAAACCTTTGAAGCAGGTTCTGATTCTCCGGTAAGCATTGATTCGTCGGCATAAAGCCTGTTTGATGAAATAATTACGCTGTCTGCCGGAACCTTATCTCCCGTTTCGATTTCGATAACATCTCCCGGAACAAGCTCAGAAGCGGCAATTACAGAAAGCTTGCCGTCCCTGTAAGTCTTAGCGGAGGGAGCCGTCATGTTTTTCAGAGCCTCAAGAGTCTTTTCAGTTCTGTATTCCTGTATGAAACCTAAAACAGCATTTAGAAAAACTATGAGTATAATAGTTACAGCGTCGTAGATTTCGCCCAGCAGAAATGATATTGCCGTTGCTCCGAGAAGGATCATAACCATAACGTCCTTAAACTGTCCGGCAAAAATTTTAAGCGCTCCCGGACCTTTTTTTTCTTCGATTGTGTTTGGTCCAAAGGATTCAAGCCGTTTTTTTGCCTCCTGATTTGTTAATCCTGTCATAGAAAAAGTCTCCTTTATATGTTGTCCTTAAATACTATGATAGAAAATATATGTTAATGAGTTTTCGGAGATGTTTTTATACTGTAAATGAAATGAAAATTATAATTGTGCGCTGTTTTTACTGTAAAAACCGCAATTGTTAAGAAATAGACAATTTTTTATTGACTTATAAATGCAAAAATAGTATAATATAGTAGTATTGGATTTTATAAAAGTAAAAATATATTGGAGGTCTTTTTAATGAGCAGAGTTTATAATTTCAGCGCCGGTCCCGCTGCGCTTCCCGAAGAAGTATTGCAGCGTGCAGCTGACGAAATGCTTGAATACGGGGACAGCGGACAGTCTGTAATGGAAATGTCACACCGTTCAAAGGAATATCAGGCAATTATTGATTCCGCCGAATCGCTTCTCAGAGAAATAATGTCTATTCCTGACAATTATAAGGTGCTTTTCCTTCAGGGCGGAGCTTCCTCACAGTTTGCAATGATTCCGCTGAACCTTATGACAACAGGTAAGGCTGATTTTATAGTAACTGGTCAGTGGGCAAACAAAGCATATCAGGAAGCAAGCAGATACGGTGACTGCAAAATTGTAGCTTCATCAAAGGATAAGACTTTCTCATACATTCCTGAAATAGATAATTCAGAATTCAGACCGGACGCTTCATATGTTCATATATGTCAGAATAATACAATTTACGGAACACGCTTTTCTGATATTCCGGAAACAGGAAATGTTCCTCTTATAGCAGATATGTCATCATGCATTCTTTCTGAACCGGTAGACGTTTCAAAATATGCTGTGATCTATGCAGGCGCTCAGAAAAATATGGGTCCTGCCGGACTGACGGTTGTTATTATCAGGGAAGATCTTATCGGCAATGCAAGAGAAACTACTCCAACAATGTTCAATTATCAGATTCATGCTGATAACGGTTCAATGTATAACACTCCTCCTACATACGGAATTTATATTCTGAAGCTTGTTCTTGAATGGGTAAAGAGCAAGGGCGGACTATCCGCAATGAAAGAATATAATGAAAAGAAAGCCGCTGTTCTTTATGATTACCTTGACAGCTCGTCACTTTTCAGTGCGACAGTTCAGGGCAGGGACCGCTCTCTTATGAATGTTCCGTTTGTAACAGGAAACGAGGAGCTTGACGCTAAGTTTGTTTCCGAAGCTAAGAAAGCAGGCTTTATCAATATTAAGGGACACCGTTCAGTAGGCGGCATGAGAGCTTCCATTTACAATGCAATGTCTATGGAAGGCGTTGAAAAGCTTGTTGCATTCATGAAAAAATTTGAGGCTGAAAATGCCTGATTACAAATCGGAGGCAATGTAAAATGTATAATATACAGACATTAAATAAAATTTCATCAGTAGGTACTGATAAGTTTAACAAGGCAAAGTATCATATTGCCGATTCAATAGAGAATCCTGACGCAATAATGGTTCGTTCCGCCAAAATGCACGAAATGGAATTTGGCTCAAATCTTGTGGCAATTGCAAGAGCCGGAGCAGGCGTTAACAATATTCCGGTTGAAAAGTGCGCTGAAGCAGGAATCTGCGTATTCAACACTCCCGGCGCTAATGCAAATGCCGTAAAAGAGCTTGTTGTAACAGGACTTCTCCTTTCTTCAAGAAAGATTCCGGAAGCAATGGCATGGGTAAAGACTATCAGCAATGAAGGCGATCAGGTTCCGGCTTTGGTTGAAAAGGGAAAGGCTCAGTTTGTAGGTCCTGAAATTTCAGGAAAAACACTCGGTATAATCGGACTTGGCGCAATAGGCGCTCTTGTAGCTAATACAGCTATTGCACTGGGCATGAAGGTTGTGGGAACTGATCCGTTTCTCTCAGTAAACGCTGCCCTCAAGCTTGACCCGACTGTAAAGGTTGTGCCGTCTGCTGATGAAGTTTATGCTGAAGCTGATTATCTGACAATCCACGTTCCTTACAATGCAGATACAAAGGGATTCATTAATTCTGACACAATGTGCAAGATGAAGGACGGCGTAAGAATCCTGAATTTTGCAAGAGGAGAGCTTGTAAATAATACAGACGTAATCGCTGCTCTTAAATCCGGTAAGGTTTCATGCTATGTAACAGATTTTCCGAACGCTGAAACAGCAGATGCAGCTGGAATTATTGCAATTCCGCATCTGGGTGCTTCAACGCCTGAAAGTGAAGATAACTGTGCAATGATGGCTGCTGACGAGCTTATTGATTACATTGAAAACGGAAATATCCGCAACAGTGTAAATTATCCTAATGCTTCAATGAATGCAGCCGGAACAAAGGTTTGCGTACTGCATAAAAATGTTCCTGCTATTATTGCTCAGATCACTTCTGCCGTTGCAGACGCAGGACTTAATATTGATAATATGGTTAATGCAAGCAAGAAGGATTACGCTTATACGCTTCTTGACGTTGCAGGAAATGTAACAGATGAAGTTGCAGAGAAGATCTCAGCGTCTGAGGGCATTGTAAAGGTGAGAGTTATAAAGTAAACCAAGCAAAACTGTTATTAATGTTAGAATTACAGTGCTTATTTAATAAATTATATCAATTAAGGGGACGCTTTCACTTGCAAAGCGTCCCCTCTTTAGAAACAGTCCGCTGGACTGTTTCTAATTCACCCCTTGAAAAGCGCTTTAAAGGCGTGTATTTCGTCGTCTGCGAACGACGACCAAGGCTCTGCCTTTGGAAACCGCAAGCCTTTGAAAAGGCTTGACCGAAACTTTTATATAAAAAACTGCTTCCGTATTTTTGGAAGCAGTTTTATTTTATTTCTTTTTAAACTGATATTCATTCATTGTATCAATTTTATAAATGTTCAGTGTTTCATAATCGGGACGATAGTACCCATAATAAGTAAATGAAACAGGTTCTTCAAGAGTGTTTTCGCCGTCAGTGATTCGCTGGTCATTGTTGAGAATCAGAACATAATACTCGTCCAGTGAAACTGAAAATTGTGTAAGAGTGCTTTTCTGACCGTTCTCATCAAGACCGTATTCTTTCGAAAGATAGTTTATTGCGTCTTGTCCCGCCATAACTTCGTATGTTCCGACGTAATAATTATCCTCACGGTTTGCAGAGCTCTTGAACCACTTGAATGTATTGTCATCATATAGGGCAAGCATTGTGCCGTCAGAGGATTCCCACTTGTTTCCGCTGAGATAGTCGCCGTTTTTTTCTGCTTCACTTTCGCAGGCAGTTATTGTTATCATGAATATAACGCATAGAAAACACGATAAAACTTTTTTTAGCATAAAAACTCCTTCTGCCGCAAAAAGGGAAATGCTTACAGCGGCGTTAATTAAATTTATCCGAATGCAAAAACAGCGCTGAACAAATGTTCAACGCTGATGGTCGAGGTGACGGGACTTGAACCCACGGCCTCTGCGTCCCGAACGCAGCGCTCTACCAAACTGAGCCACACCTCGGAAAACTACTTTAATATTATACATTATGATTTTATCTTTGTCAATACCCTTTTAAGAAATCTTTAATATACAGGTATTTCGCTGAAAAATTAAGTACAATGTCAAACTGAGCGTGTACGGAATACACTAATAACAGGAGGAGAAATTCTTTTATTGAAGTGAATTGAATCACAAAAAACAGGCAATGATAAATACATATGAGTTTCATCCGTCAGCCGGATAAAAAATGAGTCTTAGGAGTGCGTAATCATGTCAGTAAAAAGAGGAGAAATTTATTATGCTGATCTCAGTCCTGTTGTCGGGTCTGAGCAGGGAGGAATCAGACCGGTACTTATCGTTCAGAATGATGTCGGAAACAGACACAGTCCGACAGTGATTGCCGCTGCAATTACGAGTCAGAAAGAAAAGGCAAAGCTGCCTACGCATATTGAATTAAATGCGTCAGGATGCGGTCTTGCAAGGGACAGCGTGGTTTTATTGGAACAGATAAGAACCATTGACAAAAAGCGTCTTAAAGAGCGTATGGGTGAGATAAATAACGGAGATATGGATCGTGTAAATAATGCTCTGTCAATAAGCTTCGGACTTTCCTGAAAAAATAAAGCGGTACTTAAAGTACCGCTTTTGTGGTTTTATTCCTTGTAAGCAGAGTCGATTCCCAGATATTCTTCAAGGCAAAGACCGCTTTCATAGACGGCAGCTGCCTTGTCAACGCCTATATATCGGATATGCCATGGTTCATACTGGTAACCTGTTATTTCCTCTTTTCCTTTGGGATACCTGATTATAAAGCCGTATTTATGGCAGTTTGCAGATACCCAGTCGCTTTCCGGCGTATAGCCGAAGGAATCGTCGATAGAGTTCAAATCGAATGCCAATCCGGTTTGATGATCGGAAAAGCCCGGACGTGACGAATAAGTATCAGCGGCTTCCTGACCGTCGGTATCGCAGTAGTTCTGGTAGATTCTTTCCTGATCCTCATATGACCTGTAAGAGGAGGATATATAAATATTCAGCCCTTCGTCAGATGCGTCAGCCTGCATTTCGTAAAATGCATCAAGAGCCTCACTGCTTTCTCCCGGATCATAGTCGGAGGGGAGAGAGTAGCTTTTATTGGCAATTAGGATACCGTCTATATAAGTCATTCCGTTTTTATTTTCGATTGCAAACCTTGCTTCCTCCGTAGTGGGTTCTGTGTCCTGTTCCGGTTCGGACGCAGTATCGCCGGAGGTGTTCTCAGCAGAAGCAGCCTCAGTCTGGGAATAGGCAGAGGAATCAGCCGGAGAGCTGTTGTTTTCAATATCGTCAGCGTCTGAGAGGATAAAGTAAATTATCCAGACGATCAATGCGATTATTACAGCTGCAATACAGATCAAAAGCGCTGTTTGACGTTTTTCATACTTGTTCATTTTCCTATATTTTTTCTTTTTCATTTTGTTTCTCCCGAATATCTTTTTAATCTTTCTTTTTATTAAATATATATTAAATATAGCATAATAGATAAAAAAAGTCAATGTATTTCTAACTTTAAATCATAAAAAGCTATTGCCAAAATATTAAAAATAGGTTATAATAATTATAGAATATATTGTTACATTGCCACAAAATGCCGTATGATTTTAAGTAAATTGTATACGCTTTGTATAATGTGACGGAAGATTAAGTAAGGGAGCGATTTTATGAGAATCAGAACAAAAATCATTTCAGTAATGTCAGCCCTGACTCTCGCCCTGACTGCTTCGGCGGCGGGTCTTTGCGGTGTGTTCTCAACTGCGGTTGCAGAATCAGCGGACATTTCTGAATCAATGGAATGGGGTGCGGTTAAAATCGGCGGCGGCGGTTTCGTTTCCGGCATTATTACCGGAAAGAACGAAATGTATGCAAGAACCGACGTAGGCGGCGCTTATAAGTACAACTACGAAACTGAAAGCTGGGATCAGCTTCTTGGATTCCTCAACGAAGCGGACAAGGGCTTCCTCAGTGTTGACGCAATGGCAATTGATCCGAATGATGACGATACAGTTTATATGCTTTGCGGCTGCGCATATTTCTCAGACGCAAGAACTGCAATTTTCCGTACAAGAGACGGCGGAAAAACTTTTGACCAGATTGATGTAACAGATATGATTCAGGTTCACGGCAACGGCGACGGACGTCACAATGGTGAATCCATTGCAGTAGACCCTGATAATCCGGACATTATTTACTGCGGCGGTGACGTAGCGTCAGGGGATTCAGCTCTTATCTGGTCTCAGGACGGCGGCGACACTTGGGAACCAGTAAAGGGTTATGATAAGCTCGGCTATTATGAAAATTCAATTAACTGGCCTACATGGGACGAAAATCATTTTGTAAGAGCAGTAGGTTCAGGCGCATACAATACTCAAAACGGCGTATCTACAATTGCTATTAAGGACGGCAAGGTATATGTAGGTACATCTGCAACCGGTTCTGCAAACGTAGTAGTTGCAGATGTCGGCAGCGATGACTTTAAGGAACTGAGCAGTGAACTTCCAACAGGAGCATATCCTTCAAGAATCAATCAGGATTCAGCTGGAAATCTTCTGATAACATACGTAGGCGGCCTTGCATTCAGCGGAACAGGCGGAGGCGCTTACAAGTACAATACTGAAACAGGAGTTTTAACAGATATTTCACCTACATCAAACAGCTTCGGCGGAGTATACGCAGATCCTGCGGACCCGAACAAGCTTCTTGCAACAACCTGCGGCGTTTGGTCTGCACAGCTCTGGTCTGATCATGACTGGGAAGATGAAAAGGTATGCTACGGCGACTGGTTCTATCGTTCTTCAGACGGCGGCGCTACATGGGAACCTATCGTTCCGGGTCAGGCAAAACACTGGAATGGTCCTCTTCAGGCTGATTACCTCCAGGACGGAGGCTATGAATGGATCCGCAATAAGGCTATTCACTGGGTTGGAGCAATTGTACTTGACCCAAGAGACAGCGACAGAACATTTGTAACTTCCGGCAACGGCGTATTTGCCTGCGATAATACCTGGGATGAGCTTCCTCAGTTTTATTTCCATCCGGACGGTATCGAAGAAGTTGTTGCCCTTGATATGGTAAGCGTTCCGGGCGGTTCAGCTTTTTCAGCAATCGGTGACTATGACGGATTTGAACACTCTTCCGTTAAAGAAATCGGAAGACAGTATGTACCGAATATAGGTTCTACAAGCGCAATTGCATATTGTCCGCAGAACCCTGACGTAATGGTTCGTGTTGCAGAGCATAATAATGACGTTGCTTCAGGACTTTATTCAACTGACGGCGGCGTTACATGGACTAAAATGACTGCGGCAGAAGGCGGCAAGGCTGCAATTACACAGCTTGACGACGACACATACAGAATATTTGTTTCTGCAAAGGGCGGCGGCTCTTATTCAGATGACTTTGGAGAGACATGGAACAGCTTGAGCCTAAGCGGTCTTTACTATGATATGAGACCATATTTCTTTGTTGATCCGGAAGATGCTTCCATTGTTTACGCATACGGCTACAGTCAGGCAGCAAATCAGTGGGATACAACTCCGACAGAATATAAGCTTTATGTAAGTACTGACTACGGCAAGACATTCTCTGCTCCTAAGAGCGTGTGCGATTATGATTACTGCGACGCAGCAACAAGAATAGCTTATCTCGGAAACGGCGATGTAGTTCTTGCCGGCGGCTGGTATGGTCTTTACAGCGTAACAGACAAGGGCAGCAGCATTGAAAAGCTTGATGTATTCTACTGTAAGACAGTAGGCTACGGCGCTCCTGAAAAGGAAGGCGATCCTAATACGCTTTATATGTACGGAAAGCCTGCTGAAGACAGCGTTGAAGGTATTTATCGTTCACAGGACGGCGGTAAAACATGGGTATGCATAAACACTAAGGACCTTTACGGCGGTACAGGCAACGGAAACTTCCTCGTTGGCGATATGAATGAATTCGGCAAGGTTTATATGTCAACTGTTGGCTGCGGTATTATTTACGGTCAGCTTTCAACAGGCGAAAAACCAGTAGTTACAACAACAACAACAAATTATGTGACAACAAGCGTTTCAACTACAGTAGTATCTTGTGATATTGAGGATATATTACCGAGTATGATAAAGTATGGCGATGTTGATGAAAACGGTACTGTTGAAGTAAACGACGTAGTTGCACTTAGTATGTATCTGCTTGACAAGGAAGCAAATACTCCTGGTCTAACCCGATTGGGTCTTGCAAATGCAGATGTAGAAAAGGATAAAATAATTGATATTTCAGACAGCGCTAAATTGATAAACTATCTGGCTGAGCTTATTCCGGAAGAAGATCTCGGAAAAGCATCATAATATTTAATTGAATAATATAAGTTTTATCCCTCGGTTTTCACCGGGGGATACTTGTTTTTATGGGTTAAAATTTAACAAGTTGTTTTTTATTATGCAAAATATGTTGAAATATTCTTTTGAATGTGATATAATAAAAGTCAAAAGCTAATGCTTACTGCATAATTATTGATTTTTATGTGCAGAATCGGCAGTTAAAGCTTTGATAAAAATATACTTGCAAGGAGGTCCCGGATGAACTGTATATTAAAAAACAGTGTTGAATTTTCCCGCGCTATGCCGGGAGAACCGGCAATTTACCGAGTCTGAAGCAATTTAATGAATTAGGCTTCTTATAAAAATAAATTTTTAATATAAAGGATGGAAATATGAAGATAACAGGCTCACAAATTATAATTGAAGCCCTGGTTGAACAGGGATGTGACTGCGTTTTCGGTTATCCAGGCGGTCAGGTTATTAATATATACGATGCTCTCTATCAGAATCAGGATCGTATCAAGCATATAATTACAGCTCATGAACAGGGTGCGTCTCACGCAGCCGACGGTTATGCAAGAGCTACAGGAAAAACAGGCGTTGTTATTGCAACTTCCGGTCCCGGCGCAACAAATCTTGTAACAGGTATTGCAACGGCTTATCTTGATTCTGTTCCAATGGTTGCCATTACAGGTAATGTACCATGCAGTCTTTTAGGAAGAGACAGCTTCCAGGAGGTTGACATCTGCGGAGTGACGCTTCCTATAACAAAGCATAATTTTATAGTTAAAGACGTTAATGAACTTGCGGACACAATAAGAGAAGCTTTTCTTATTGCGAAATCCGGACGTCCCGGACCTGTTTTAATTGATATTCCTAAGGACGTACAAATCGCTCAGTGCGAATTTGAAAATAAACCGGTTGCTCCGGCATATGAATTTCCGAAAGCAAGTGATGAAGATATTGAAAAGGCTGCTGAACTTATTTCAAAATCAGAAAAGCCTTATATTTACTGCGGCGGAGGCATAATTTCCGGCAATGCCAATGAGGAAGTACAGAAACTTGCAGAAATCATTGATTCCCCAATAGGCTGCAGCATGATGGGTGTATCCGCTGTACCGGTATCAAATCCGAGATATCTTGGAATGCAGGGAATGCACGGACATTACGCATCTTCAATGGCTCAGGCTGAAGCTGATCTGGTTATTGCAGTAGGCGCAAGATTCAGTGACAGAGCAACAGGCAATAAAGCGGTTTATGTAAGAAACTGCAAGATTATACATATTGATGTTGAAGCCGCTGAAATTGATAAGAATATCACAAGCCAGCTTGGAATCAACGGTGACGTTAAGGAAACGCTTTCCAGAATTATAGAAAAGGTTTCTCCTCAGAAGCACCCTGAATGGTCAGCAGAAATTGAAAAGCTTAAGGAAACAGAAAAACAGCAGGTAGAAAGCTGTATGAATCCGGCTGAGGGCAAGGACTGCACTCTATGTACAAGTCCATGCAGCCATTCTGGTATAAGTGCAGCTGAAAGACTTAATCCGTTTAAGATAGTTGACGTTATCAGCGAATTTGCAGATAAAGAAACAATAATTGCTACTGATGTAGGTCAGCACCAAATGTGGACTGCTCAAAGATATCCTTTTGAAATTCCGAGAACATTTATTTCAAGCGGCGGACTCGGTACAATGGGCTTCGGTATGGGCGCAGCAATCGGCGCTTATACAGCAACAGGAAAGAAAACAGTACTGGTTACAGGTGACGGAAGCTTCGGAATGAATCTTAACGAGCTTGCGACTGCTGTATCCAACAATGTTCCAATGATAATTGTTATCATGAATAACGGTGTACTTGGAATGGTAAGACAGTGGCAGACGCTTTTCTTTGACAAGCATTATTCAAATACTACTCTCGACAGAAAAACTGATTTTATAAAGCTTGCAGAAGCATTCGGCGCCAAGGGCGTTCGTGTACAGACAGTTTCAGAGCTTGAAGAAGCTGCTAAGAACGCATTCGCTGAAAATAACGGACCAATCGTTATTGAATGCCTGGTTGACTGCGATGAATTTGTTCTTCCGATGCTTCCTCCCGGTGGTTCAATAGATGATATTATAACAGAAATTCACGGAGGTGAGATCTGATGGAAAAATACGTTTTCAGTATACTTGTTTCAAATAAATTCGGCGTGCTGACAAGGGTTTCAAGTATGTTTACAAGAAGAGGCTTTAATATTGATACGCTGACAGTGGGCGAAACTGAATCTCCCGAATTTTCAAGAATAACAGTTTCCATGATGGGTGATGAATATTCTAAGACCCAGATAATAAAGCAGCTTGGCAGACTTCATGATGTAAAGCAGGTTCAGATAATGGAACATGATGAAACTGTAACACGTGAACTGCTTCTCATAAAAATCAAGAATGATTCACAGACACGTCAGGATATTATGTCAGCGGTTGATGTTTTCCGTTCAAAGATCGTAGATTACTCACCCGACGCTCTCTGTATTGAAATTACCGGAGAAAGTTCAAAAATAAACGCTTTTATTGAGCTTGTAAAGCCGTTTGGTATAATGGAGATATGCCGTACAGGTCTTGTAGCTCTTGAAAGAGGCAGCCGCTGTCTGAGAAACGAATAATATCAGGCAAAGAGCGCCCATATAAAATTAATTAATATAAAAAGGAGTTTTTATAATGGAAAATACTGCAAAAGTCTATTATCAGGAAGATTGTGATTTATCTCTTCTCGACGGCAAGACAATAGCTGTTATCGGTTACGGCAGCCAGGGTCATGCACACGCTCTTAATGCAAAGGAATCACTCGGCGATAATGCAAGAGTTATTATAGGTCTTTACGAAGGAAGCAGATCCTGGGATAAGGCTGTGAAGCAGGGATTTGAAGTATTTACAGCAGCAGAAGCAGCAAAGCAGGCAGACATCATCATGATCCTCATCAACGATGAAAAGCAGGCTGCAATGTATAAGAATGATATTGCACCGAATCTTCAGCCAGGCAATATGCTTATGTTTGCTCACGGCTTTGCAATTCACTTCGGTCAGATCGTTCCTCCGGCTGACGTAGACGTTACAATGATCGCTCCTAAGGGACCTGGTCATACAGTAAGAAGTGAATATCAGGCAGGTAAGGGTGTTCCTTGTCTCGTTGCAGTTGCTCAGGACGCAACAGGAAAGGCAAAGGATATGGCTTTAGCTTACGGTCTTGCTATCGGCGGCGCAAGAGCAGGCGTTCTTGAAACAACATTCAGAACAGAAACAGAAACAGACCTTTTCGGTGAACAGGCTGTTCTCTGCGGCGGTGTATGCGCACTTATGCAGGCTGGTTTTGAAACTCTTGTTGAAGCAGGTTATGATCCAAGAAACGCTTACTTTGAATGTATCCACGAGATGAAGCTCATAGTTGACCTTATTTATCAGAGCGGCTTTGCAGGAATGAGATACTCCATTTCAAATACAGCTGAATACGGCGATTATATAACAGGTCCTAAGGTTGTTACTGAGGATACAAAGAAGGCAATGAGACAGATCCTCAAGAATATTCAGGACGGCTCATTTGCTAAGGAATTTCTTCTTGATATGTCAGAAGCCGGCGGTCAGGCTCACTTCAGAGCTATGAGAAAGCTTGCTTCAGAGCATTCATCAGAAAAGGTGGGCGAAGAAATTCGTAAGCTTTACAGCTGGAATAACGAAGAAGATAAGTTTATCAACAACTGATAACGATCTTCAAATTCAATTAAATAATAATCTCCGATTGTAAAAAGTAATCGGACTGTATGTATATTGCTGCTTTCCTGATTTACAAAGTCGGGAAAGCAGTTTGCATTTTTAATGAATATTATAGGGAGCGGCAGGGGATTAACGCTGTTTATGTTCTTTATTACAGCATGGTGTAATGTGCGGTAAAAACTGCTTAATAAATTTGTTTAATATATATTAACGAGGTGAAATGAGTTGGATTGTAACTTTTTTTGTGACGGCGTAGACAAAGCGCCGCAGCGTTCACTTTTTAACGCATTGGGTATGACTCATGAGGAAATGCAAAGACCCCTTGTAGGAATTGTATCATCATACAACGAAATTGTTCCGGGTCATATGAATATAGATAAGATTGTTGACGCCGTTAAAATGGGCGTTGCAATGGCAGGAGGAACTCCGGTCGTATTTCCGGCAATAGCAGTGTGCGACGGTATTGCAATGGGACATACCGGAATGAAATATTCTCTCGTAACAAGAGATCTTATTGCCGACTCAACAGAATGCATGGCGCTTGCTCATCATTTTGACGCACTTGTAATGATTCCTAATTGCGATAAGAATGTTCCCGGACTGCTTATGGCAGCTGCAAGAGTAAATGTTCCGACTGTATTTGTAAGCGGCGGACCAATGCTTGCAGGTCATGTAAAGGGAAATAAAACAAGTCTTTCAAGTATGTTTGAAGCTGTCGGTTCATATTCAGCAGGCAAAATGTCTGCGGAGGACGTAGAGGAATTTGAAAATAATGCTTGTCCGACCTGCGGTTCATGCTCAGGTATGTATACTGCAAACTCAATGAACTGCCTTACTGAGGTTCTTGGAATGGGACTGAGAGGAAACGGAACAATACCGGCTGTTTATTCCGAAAGAATAAGACTTGCAAAAAAAGCCGGAATGGCAGTAATGGAGCTTTACAGAAAGAATATCCGTCCCCGTGATATAATGACGGAAAAGGCGTTTGAAAACGCTCTTACTGCGGATATGGCTCTGGGATGTTCAACAAACAGTATGCTTCATCTTCCTGCAATCGCCAACGAATGCGGAATCAGCATAAATCTTGATATGGCTAATGAGATAAGTGCAAGAACCCCGAATCTCTGTCACCTTGCTCCGGCAGGACACGCATATATGGAAGATCTAAATGAGGCAGGCGGCGTATATGCCGTTTTAAATGAACTTTCCAAGAAGAATCTTATCCATACCGATGTTATGACTGTAACAGGTCAGACTCTCGGTGAGAATATCTGCGGAGTTGTAAATAAAAATCATGATATTATAAGACCAATAGAAAGCCCATACAGCGAAACAGGCGGTATCGCTGTTCTAAAGGGAAATCTCGCCCCTGACAGATGCGTTGTAAAGAGAAGCGCAGTTGCTCTTGAAATGCTGACTCATAAGGGACCGGCAAGGGTATTCAACAGCGAGGAAGAGGCAATCGAAGTAATCAAAGGCGGCGGAATCAAGGCGGGAGATGTTGTTGTTATCCGCTATGAAGGACCTGCCGGCGGTCCCGGTATGAGAGAAATGCTTTCGCCTACCTCGGCAATTGCCGGAATGGGACTTGACAAGGACGTAGCTCTTATTACAGACGGACGTTTCAGCGGCGCTACAAGAGGCGCAGCAATCGGTCACGTTTCTCCGGAGGCTGTTAACGGCGGAACAATTGCATATGTACAGGACGGCGATATTATTTCTGTTGATATTCCAAATTATTCTATTACCCTTGAGATTTCAGACGAAGAACTTGAGGAAAGAAAGAAGAATACAAAGCTTCTGAAGAAAGAGAACATTTCAGGATACCTCAAGAGATATTCACAGATGGTTTCTTCTGCTGATAAGGGAGCAATAATAAATAAATTTTAACGAAAGAGGGCTGATAAAAATGGGTATGACTATGACTCAGAAAATTCTTGCGGCACATGCCGGTCTTGACAAGGTTGAGGCCGGACAGCTGATTTTAGTTAACCTGGATCTTGTTCTCGGAAATGATATAACATCACCGGTTGCTATTAAGGAATTTAATAAGCTGGGAGCAGACGGTGTTTTTGATAAAGACAAGGTTACTATGGTTATGGACCATTTTGCGCCGAACAAGGATATAAAAGCGGCGCAGCAGTGCAAGATGTGCCGTGATTTCTGCGGTGAAAAGGAAATTACCAATTTCTATGACGTTGGAGAAATGGGAATTGAACACGCACTTCTGCCGGAAAAAGGTCTTGTAGTTTCAGGAGACGCTGTAATCGGTGCAGATTCTCATACCTGCACATACGGTGCACTTGGAGCGTTTTCAACAGGCGTAGGCTCAACTGATATGGCTTGCGGAATGGCAACAGGCAAAGCGTGGTTTAAGGTACCTTCTGCAATTAAGTTTGAGCTTAAGGGAGAACTTAATAAATACGTTTCCGGCAAAGATGTAATTCTTCATATTATTGGTATGATAGGCGTTGACGGAGCGCTTTACCGTTCAATGGAATTTACAGGAGAGGGCGTTTCCTCACTTTCTGTAAGCGACAGACTTTGTATGGCTAACATGGCAATTGAAGCCGGAGCAAAGAACGGAATTTTTGAGGTTGATGATAAAACTATCGAATATGTAAAGGCTCACAGCGACAGAGAACCGGTTGTATATAAGGCTGACGAAGACGCTGAATACGATGAAACCTATGTTATTGACCTGAGTGAAATTAAGCCTACTGTATCATTTCCTCATCTTCCTGAGAATACTCATACAGTTGACGAAATCGGCGATATAAAGATTGATCAGGTTGTTATCGGTTCATGTACGAACGGACGTCTTGAGGATCTCAGAGCCGCAGCAGAGATAATGAAAGGCAAAAAGGTTGCTGAAAATGTAAGAGTTATAGTGATTCCTGCCACACAGAAAATTTATCTTGAAGCAATGGAAGAGGGGCTGCTTAAAATCTTCATTGAAAGCGGAGCAGTTGTATCAACTCCTACCTGCGGTCCCTGCCTTGGAGGCCATATGGGCATTCTTGCAGAGGGAGAAAGAGCGGTTGCAACTACAAACCGTAACTTTGTAGGAAGAATGGGGCATATTGAATCTGAAATATATCTTGCAAGTCCTGCCGTTGCCGCTGCAAGCGCTGTTGCCGGAAAAATTGCAGAGCCTAAGGAGGTAATGTGAAATGGTATTTGAAGGAAAAGTTATCAAGTACGGGGATAATGTTGACACTGATGTAATTATTCCAGCAAGGTATCTTAATACAAGCGATAAAAAAGAGCTTGCTTCTCACTGTATGGAGGATCTTGACCAAACCTTTGCCGAAAGGGTTCAGAAAGGCGACATAATGGTTGCCGGATTCAATTTCGGCTGCGGATCTTCCCGTGAGCACGCTCCTATTGCGATAAAGGAAAGCGGAATTTCCCTGGTAATCGCTAAAAGCTTTGCAAGAATTTTTTATAGAAATTCCATAAATATCGGACTTGCGATTCTTGAATGTCCTGAGGCGGCTGAGGCAATTGAAGAGGGAAATATTGTAGAAGCTGATCTTAATAAAGGCATTCTGACAAATAAGACTACCGGCAAGCAGTATAAAACAGAGCCGTTCCCTGAATTTATTCAGTCAATTATAACTAACGGCGGTCTTGTTGAATCCATAAAAAACGGAAGCTTTAAATAAGGAGAAGATAATGGAATTTAATATAGCTTTACTCAGAGGCGACGGTATCGGTCCTGAGATAGTTGACAGCGCCGTGGCTGTACTTGAAAAAATCGGAGAAAAGTTCGGACACAAATTCAGCTTCACACCGTATCTCATAGGCGGAAGCGCCATTGACGCAACAGGAAAGCCCCTGCCGGAAGAAACCGTTAAGGGCTGCCTTGAAAGCGACAGTGTTTTATTAGGAGCTGTCGGCGGTCCTAAGTGGGATAACCTTCCCGGTGACTGCCGTCCGGAAAAGGCGCTGCTTGGAATACGTGCGGCTCTTGAGCTTTTTACAAATTTAAGACCAGCCAAGCTATACAAGGCGCTCAAGGACGAGTGTCCGCTGCGGCCTGATATCGCAGCAGGGGGATTTGACCTTATGATGGTAAGAGAACTTACCGGCGGTATTTATTTCGGCGAAAGAGGAAGAAGAGAAGGAAAATACGGCGAAGAAGCATACGACACAGAATGTTACAGCAAAATGGAAATTGAGCGTATCGCAAGAGTAGCCTTTGAAACAGCAAGAAAGCGCAGAAAAAATGTTATCAGTATAGACAAGGCAAATGTTCTTGAAAGCTCACGCCTATGGAGAGCAACTGTACATGAAATTGCTAAGGAATATCCTGACGTAGACTGTACAGATATGCTGGTTGACAATGCGGCAATGCAGCTTGTCAAGAATCCGGGACAGTTTGACGTTGTTGTAACTTCAAATATGTTCGGTGATATACTTTCTGATGAAGCGTCCCAGATTACAGGATCTATCGGTATGCTTCCGTCTGCTTCATTAGGTTCTTCAAAAAGAGGTATGTATGAACCTATCCACGGCTCGGCTCCTGATATAGCAGGACAGAATAAGGCTAATCCAATAGCTACCATTCTCTCAGCCGCAATGATGCTTAGGTATTCGTTTGACCTTGACAAGGAAGCAGATGCAATTGAAACTGCGGTTGACAGCTTCCTTGAAGCAGGCTACAGAACAGCAGACCTTATCGGAAGCACCGATGCAAAGCCTCTGTCTACAACTGAGGTAACAGAGAAAATTCTTGAACTGCTCTGAAAAAATAAAGCGCTGATTGGAGGCGTTTTCGCATGAATGATAAATTAAAGGAGCTTAATTTCCGGCTCGGCTCGCTGGTTATTTTCAGGGATATAATGAAGTGCCGGACAATGAAGAGCCTTGCAAAGCTTCTTGAAGCTGTATGCTGCGGCAGTGAGGATACACTGTCTCAGATACAGGCATACTCTGATTTTGTATCAGACCTTTACCGTCATAATAATAATCTCAGCTCGTATATTCTTACGCTGATCCTTGAAGATGAAAATATCTATATGATAAGGTCTTCTCATAAGCAGGAAATAAGCGAAAAGATGGAAAAATGTCTTATGAATGAACTGGAGTCGCTTCAGCTTTTAGCTGAACTGACTTCTGAACAAGTACGGGTAAATATAAAATATGACGGCTTCCTTCCTGAATGGGACAATACTTCATATGACTTTAAAAAGGAGTATATGGAGCGTGTTGAGAATATCGGCAGGTACGGATACGGTATTTATGCAAAATACTATATGTTTATAGTCAAGGACGGCAATGTTGTTCCGGTTAAGTATCCTGATGAAATCAAGCTGTCACAGCTAATCGGATATGAGAAACAAAGACAAATGGTAATTGATAATACAGTTGCGCTGATAAACAATAAGCCGGCGTCAAATGTACTGCTGAGCGGAGATGCAGGTACCGGAAAATCCTCTTCAGTTAAGGCGATTGCCAATGAATACCGTGACAGGGGACTCAGAATCATTGAGATACGCAAGGATCAGCTTAGGGATATTCCTGTTATAATTGATAATCTTAGCAGAAATCCTCTTAAATTCATCTTGTTTATCGATGATCTGTCCTTTGCGGCGGACGATGATAATTTCGGCGCTCTAAAAGCAATATTGGAAGGCTCAGTGTCAGCAAGGGCAGATAATATTGCAATATATGCTACAAGCAACAGACGTCATTTGGTAAAGGAATCCTTTTCAGACAGGGACGGTGACGATATTCATAGAAACGATACGGTTCAGGAGCTTATTTCACTTTCAGAACGCTTCGGCGTAAATGTAACATTCTCACGCCCCGATAAGAATAACTATCTTGAGATAGTCAAAGGTCTTGCCGCACAAAACGGGCTTGACATGCCTATGCAGGAACTGGAGCTTGAAGCGGAAAGATTTGCAATAAGAAAAAGCGGAGGCAGATCCCCCAGAGCCGCTAAACAGTTTATTGACAGGATGATAGCCAGCCGCAAGGAAAATCTTTAGAATAAGTTAAATCAGAAAAATGACAAATTCATAATTTGCCGTGATAATTTTAGTACAAATGCATTGACGGGAACGTTTGCGGATAAAGGACAGTACAGAGATTCGGTGAATGGTGAGAGCCGGACAAATCCGTCCGCAATATATCCTCCCTGAGCAGGCAGGCTGAAGGATCAAAAGTAAGCTTGTCCGGGTTATTTCCTCCGTTATAAAGGAAACGTATTGTCAGATACGAAAATATTGTTCCGGAGTGGTACAGCAGAAATAATATTTCTGTCTTCGGTGCAAAATATAATTGAAAGAGTGTATTTCAAAATGCTTACCCTTGATAAAGTTTATCATGCAAGTTACGTTTTAAAGGACGTAATCAGACAAACAGATCTTATCTATGCGCCGAAAATCAATTCTGAATGCGAGGTTTATCTGAAAACCGAAAATCTTCAGATTACCGGATCTTTTAAGGTTAGAGGCGCTTATTATAAAATTTCACAGCTCAGTGATGATGAAAAGGCAAGAGGCGTTATAGCCTGTTCCGCCGGAAATCATGCCCAGGGCGTTGCGTTGGCCGCAGCAAAGAACGGAATCAAGTCTCTTATCTGTCTTCCGGACGGAGCGCCTATCTCCAAGGTTGAGGCTACAAAGGGCTACGGAGCCGACGTGTGTCTTGTGGAAGGCGTTTATGATGACGCATACAATAAGGCGATCGAACTGAGGGATGAAAAGGGTTATACCTTTATTCATCCGTTTGATGATGAAAATGTTATTGCAGGACAGGGGACTATCGGACTGGAAATTCTTGAACAGCTTGCCGATGTAGACGCTATTGTTGTTCCGGTAGGCGGCGGCGGACTAATTTCGGGTGTAGCCTTTGCGGTAAAGCATCTGAATCCTTCGGTAAAGGTTTACGGCGTCCAGGCAAGCGGCGCGCCAAGTATGGCTGTTTCTCTTGAAAAGGGAGAGATACAGTGCCTTGACTCAGTTTCCACTATTGCCGACGGTATAAAGGTTAAGGAACCGGGAGAGCACACGTTTGAATGCTGCCGTGAATATGTAGATGAAATAGTAACCGTAACCGATGATGAGATTTCATCTGCGATCCTTGCTTTAATTGAACAGCATAAGCTTATTTCCGAAGGGGCAGGCGCTGTATCGGTAGCAGCCGTAATGTTCGGAAAAGTGCCTGTTAAGGGAAAAAAGGTAGTTTGCCTTGTTTCCGGAGGAAATATCGATGTAACAATTCTCTCCAGGGTTATAAAGAGAGGTCTGCTTAAATCGGGTCGTTCAGATTCTATAAATATAGAGCTTATGGATAAGCCTGGTCAGCTTCGTGACGTTTCAAGGATAATAGCTGATCTGGGCGGAAATGTTGTAGCAATACATCATGAAAGAGCAAGTGAAAATTCAGACATTATCGGCTGTTATCTGAGAATAGTACTTGAAACAAGAAATTTCGAACATAAAATTGCTATTAGAAAAGCGCTTGCAGACGCAGGCTTTTCAATTGTTGAGTAAACCAAGGAGGTAATTACAATGTCACAGAAAATTCATACAGACAAAGCACCTGAAGCTATCGGACCATATTCCCAGGCGGTTGTTTCTGGAAATATGCTGTATACATCAGGTCAGATCGCAATTAATCCTGCAAGCGGCGAAGTTGAAGCATCCGATGTAGAAGGTCAGACTCTTCAGGTTATGAAAAACCTTGGAGCTGTTCTTGAAGCGGCTGGTTCTTCATTTGACAAGGCAGTAAAAACTACCTGTTTTCTTGCGGATATTGCTGATTTTGCAGCATTTAATAAGATTTACGGTGAATATTTTACATCGAATCCTGCAAGAAGCTGCGTTGCTGTAAGGGATCTTCCAAAGGGAGTCTTGGTTGAAGTTGAGGTTATAGCAGAAGTTTGATGCGTTAAGGGGCGGTGTATCCGCCCTTTTTGTATTTGAGGTGTTTATGAGGGTATTATTTCTTATTATGTATTTTCTTGTTATTTTGCTGATATACTTTTTTATCGAAAACAGAATGCTGATAGTGAGGAAATATAAAATAAAAACAAAATGTCCGTCAGGAATTTCTCCCCTGAAAATAGTTCAGTTATCCGATATTCACAAGAGAACCTATAAGAACGGGTGGGCAAGACTTGTCCTGCGTATAAAATCCCTTGAACCGGATATTATCCTGATTACCGGTGATCTTGTATCAAGGTCTGCTGAAGATTTTGAATATACGGGAGTTCTGATGAAAAAGCTTAGTAGTATTTGTCCGGTTTATTGCTGTCTTGGAAATCACGAGCTTGACTTTACCGATAAGCAAATGGATGATTATATGAAAATGATAAATCAATCAGGAGCGGTTTTGCTTGACAATGAAACTGTTGTTTACAAAAAAAACGGTAAAACCATAAATATAACCGGAGCAAGCCTTAAGCTTTCATGCTATAAAAACAAGGACGGAAAGTACTCGGACCTGCATTATTATTCTGAAAGAGAAATCTTAAATGATTTGGGAGAAAAAAAAGGATTTACAATTTTGCTTGCACATAATCCGTTTTTTTCTGACGCATATGCTCATTGGGGAGCAGAACTGACATTTTCCGGTCATGTTCATGGGGGAGCAGTTAGACTTCCGTTTATAGGTGGATTATTATCACCTGAGAGAAAGTTTTTTCCTGAAAAATCATTGGGAGTATATGAAACAGACGGGAAAAAACTTGTGGTTTCTGCCGGAATCGGCAAATACAGATTATTTAATCCGCCGGAAATTTTATATGCAGTAATAGAAAGTGAATAAAATGCATGGACAAAAATACAAAATTGTGTTAATATATAACAAATGAGAAAATTTGAGGAGGAACTTTATGAGTAATTATACAAAGCTTACTGAATTTAACGGCATGCCGGTGGTTGAGTTTTCAGCAGGGGGATACACTGCAATATTAGCCTATGAAATAGGCTCCAATGTAATCAGACTGCATGATGACAAAAACGGAATTGAGTTTTTCCGTTTCAAGGCGGATAATCCGGCGGAAAATATTAAGCAGTCAGCAGAAGTTTGGGGACTGCCCACACTTTATCTGCCAAACAGATTTGCAGACGGAGTTCTTAAAACTTCAGACGCTGTTTATCAGCTTCCCGTGAATGAAAAGGCGCCTTATAACAATCATATTCACGGATTTCTTCACAAAAGAGTGCATACTGTAACTGAACATTATGCAGACGATAATTGTGCAGTTGTAAAGACAAAGTATACATATGATGAAAATGATGAGTTTTTTGAATATATGCCTATAAGATTTATTGCTGAATATACTTTTACTTTGTCAGAATGCGGTCTTGAGCAAAAAATTCAGCTTACAAATCTTTCAGATAAGATGATGCCGATTTCCATTGCGACACATACAACAATAAATTCTCCGTTTGCAGAGGGCGGAAAGGAAGAAAATATCAGACTTTTTGTACCGGTAATAAAAAGATGTGAGCTTAATGAACGCTGTCTGCCTACAGAAAAGCTGCTTGACCTTTCTGAAACAGACAGTGAGTATATAAACGAGGGCAGAAAACCGGTATTACAGGTTGTGGATAATGAAATGTATACTGCTGACAGCCTAAAGCTTGACGGTCAGGATTTTCACGGCGTTATAGCAGAGGATACAGAAAGCGGCAAAAAAATCTGTTACGAGGTATCCGATGAGTACAAGTTCTGGATTATCTGGAATGACAGAGGCTTTAACGGATATTTCTGTCCTGAGCCAATGACTGCGATGATAGACGCACCAAACCTGTCTATGCCAAGCGACGTCACCGGATACAGAGAAATACGTCCTCAGCAGACATTTGAGGCATATCAGAGATTTTTCAGCCGAGTATAATCTAAAAATAAAATTAAAAGGACGTCAGTTAACTGACGTCCTTAAATATTTGCATTTGCTTATCCGACTATTTGTTTAGCGATATTAACGGTTTCCATTGCGTCTTTAGCATAAAAATCAGCGCCTATTTGGTCAGCATATTCCTGAGTAAGAACGGCGCCGCCGACAACAACTTTACAGTTAACATTATTCTGCCTGAGAAGAGAAATTGTTTCTTCCATGGATTTTAGAGTAGTAGTCATAAGTGCGGAAAGTCCCACAAGCTTTACCTTATGTTCAATAGCCGCTTTAACTACCGACTCGCACGGCACGTCCTTGCCTAAATCAATTACAGTGTATCCATAGTTTTCAAGAAGTACCTTGACAATATTTTTTCCGATGTCATGAATATCGCCTTTAACGGTAGCCAGTACAATTTTACCCTTGCTTACCGGTTCAGCGTTTTCGCTGGTCATTTTTTCCCTGATTACTGCAAAAGCAGATTGAGCCGCTCCGGCTGTCAGTATAAGCTGAGGCAGAAAAATGGTGCCCTTTTCAAAATTTGCGCCTGCCTTATCAAGTGCCGGAATAAGAATATCGTTTATAATTTCCATAGGAGCGTGATTTTTCAGCATTTCAGCAGTAGCGGAAGCGCTGTCCTCTTTCAGACCGTTTTCAATGGCATAGGAAAGTGAAACAGTGCCGGATTTTTTTTCAGTAACAGGCTTCTGAGGAACTGCGTCATTATAAGCCGCAATAAATTCAGTGGAATTTTTATCTATATTGGTAAGAAGCTTAAAGGTTCTTACAGCGCCGGTCATGGCGTCAATATTAGGATTAATTATAGGCAGATCAAGTCCGTATGCCATAGCCATTGTAAGGAAGTTCTGATTTATCATGGCTCTGTTTGGCAGACCAAATGAAATATTCGATACGCCGAGAACAGTTTTTAGTCCAAGTTCGTCCTTTACACGTTTAAGAGCCTTTAAGGTTTCCATAACGGCTTCCTGTTCAGCCGACGCCGTAAGAGTAAGACAGTCAATATAAACGTCTTCCTTTGGAATACCGTATTCAAGCGCACGTCTGAGTATTTTTTCAGCTATCTTGAATCTATCCTCAGCCTTTGGCGGAATACCGTTTTGATCCAGTGTAAGTCCTACGACAGAAGCTCCGTATTTTTTAACAAGGGGAAGAACAGTTTCAAGGGATTTTTCTTCACCGTTAACTGAGTTTACTATTGGTTTGCCGTTGTAGATTCTCAATGCGGCTTCAAGGACTTCCGGTATAGTTGAATCAATCTGGAGAGGTGCATCGGTAATTCCCTGAATAGCCTTTACAGCCGAAACCATCATTTCTTTTTCATCAATTTCCGGCAATCCGACATTAACGTCAAGAATATCAGCGCCTGCATGAGTCTGCTCAATAGCCTGATTGAGAATATACCCTATGTCATGTTTTCTGAGGGCTTCTTTAAAAAGCTTTTTTCCGGTAGGATTTATTCGTTCCCCGATAATTCTCGGCTGATTTATTATAACCGTCTTTGAGGAAGAGCATACAGCCGCAGGAATAATGATTTTTTCACGTTTAATATCAGTTTCTTCAAGGACGGATTTAAGCTTACTTATATATTCCGGAGTAGTTCCGCAGCAGCCTCCGAAAATACTTACTCCGTGAAGTGCGGCAGTTTTCATCTGCTCGGCAAAATCCTCAGGGAGAACGTCATATTTATTTGTTACCGGATCAGGAAGACCGGCATTTGGTTTTAAAATAACGGGAACATTTGTCCACTTCATAAGCTCTTCGCAGACAGGAGCAAGCTGTTTCGGACCCAGAGAACAGTTGATTCCCATTGCGTCAACGCCTAATCCGTTAAGAGTAAGCGCCATGGAGGAAATACTGCATCCGGTGAAAGTACGCATATTTTCCTCAAAGGTCATAGTACAGAGTATAGGCTTATCAGAATTTTCACGGGCAGCAAGAACAGCCGCTTTCAGCTCGTAAAGGTCGGTCATTGTTTCAAAAACGATAATATCTGCGTTCCTGCCGGCAATTATCTGTTCCTTAAAAATGCTGTATGCTTCTTCAAAGGTAAGTGTTCCCGTCGGTTCAAGAAGCTGACCAATGGGACCTATATCAAGTGCGGTAAGAGCCTTTTCGCCGCAGGCTTTTTTGGCTATGGAAATTCCGGCAGAAATAATTTCTTCAACACTGTTTCCTTTAAGCTTGTATCTGTTTGCCCCGAATGTATTTGCATAAACAATATTTGAACCGGCGGCAATATACTTTTTGTGAATACTTTCTATCAGCTCAGGGTCGGTAAGGTTAAGAAGCTCAGGAATCCCTCCGGCTTCAAGCCCGGCCTCCTGGAGCATAGTACCCATTGCACCGTCAAGAAGTATATATTTATTATTCAGCAAAGATTTAAAATCCACAATGCTCTCCCCGCTTTCTGAAATTACATTTTGAAGCCATATTGCAGCTTGCGCAGCCTCTTTTTTTTCTTTCGACCTGATGGTCGGATATTCCGGCAACAGCAGTTACCGACTTTCTCGGAGTCAGTATATTGCTTTCCTCAAGACAGAGACCGATTCTTTTCTGAGCGTTCATAACATTCAGGAAATCCCTCTGGGTATCAAGGGGAAAGTCGCCGTATCCGGGAGAAAAACGCCATGTAAAAAACTTATCCGGCAGCTGAGATTTTATAATTTCGTCTGCCATAGTGCATACCTGTTCAATAGCCGCACTTGCAAGAGCGTCGGCGGCAAAGGCAGATGACATATCAGTAATCTCTTTTTTTCTTATAAAAGAGTCAACAGCCGGACCAATTGTTGCGCAAAGAAGTACAGCCCTGCTGCAACCGGAAAGATGTTCTCTTATATCCTTTCCTCTAAGGGTGAGAGTAGTTGAGCAGACATTAACTGCCTCGTCAGATTCCTCTATATCGAAAACCTTATATATAAAGGCCGGGGAAATGTGTTCAAGAAGCTCTGCCTCGCATTTTTCCATCAGAGCCTCAAGAGCGGTGCTCACTTCGCCTCGGTGGCCCATATATCTTAGGGCTTCGTTTCTGTTCAGCTTTTCAAGTTTTATTTTCTGCATCTTATCAGGCTTTCAACAGCTTCGCTTATGCGTCTTGCCACATAAGGATTGTTCATAGTATAAATGTGAATACCGTCCGCTCCGTTGGAAACAAGATCAACGATCTGGTCGATAGCATAAGCAATACCAGCGTCCCTTATAGCTTCCGGAGAGTGTTCGTATCTCTGCATCATCTTAGTAAATTTTGAAGGCAGGCTTGCACCGCAGAGGGAAACCATTCGTTCAATCTGGTTTTTATTTACCACCGGCATAATACCTGCTTCAACGGGTACGTTTATACCTGCAATCCGTATTTTCTCAAGGAATGAGTAAAAGCAGCTGTTATCAAAAAATAGCTGGGAAATAAGGTGTTCGGCTCCGGCGTCAACTTTCTTTTTTAGATTGTGTATGTCGTCAATTATGTTATCACACTCAATATGCCCTTCGGGGTAGCAGGCGCCTGCAATATCAAAATCTCCGTTGGCTTTTATAAATTCGATAAGCTCGCTTGCATATCTGAAGTCCTTTTTCGGCGGAATATCAGGATTTATATCCCCTCTGAGCGCAAGAATATTTTCGATTCCGCTGGCTTTAAATTCATCAAGAATCTGTAATATTTCTTCCTTAGTATAATTTATACAGGGAAGATGTGCAGCCGGAACAACGCCGTACTTATTTTTAATAGCTGAAGCAATCTCGCAGGTTGAAACCTTGTTTGTGCTTCCGGCAGCGCCGTAGGTTACGCTGATAAAATCAGGATTAAGGTCGCCCAGCTTTTCAAGGGTATTGTATACAGTTTCTATGGGTGAAGTTTTTTTCGGGGGAAAAATTTCAAAGGAAAAAACAGTTCCCCGTTCAAACATTGATTTTATTTTCATTTTTTCTCCTTAAATTAATCTATACTCCAGTTGATCTCACTGATTCCGTTTTGTCTTAAAAAGTCGTTGGTTTTAGAAAAATGCCTGCATCCGAAAAATCCGTTATATGCAGAAAGCGGACTCGGATGTGCGCAGGTTAGAATAAGATGATTGGGATTATCTATAAGCTTTGTTTTAGCTCTTGCATTTGCACCCCAAAGCAGAAATACCATAGGTTTTTCTCTTTCATTGAGCAGCTTTATAATGTTGTCGGTAAATTCTTCCCATCCGGCGCCCTTATGGCTGTTGGCTGCTCCCTCACGGACAGTGAGAACATTATTCAGAAGAAGTACTCCGCTTTTGGCCCAGTTTGTCAATTCCCCGTGTTTACCGGTATTGTCGATTCCTGTATCGCTTTTTATTTCCTTAAATATATTTACAAGTGACGGCGGAGGAGTTACGCCTTTTTTAACGGAAAAGCAGAGTCCATGAGCCTGTCCTAAGCCGTGGTAAGGGTCCTGACCTATTATAACCGCTTTCACATCACTGTAGGATGTATATTTCAAAGCGTTGAAAATATCATACATTCCTGGAAAGATTCGTCTTGTATTATATTCCTGAATAAGAAATTGTCTGAGTTTCAGATAATAATCCTTTTTAAATTCATCTTTCAGAAGTTCGTCCCATTCATTGTCAAATTCAACCATGATGCTGTCTCCTTTGTCTTATAAATTAAAGATTGAAATAACTGCCAATAATTCTTTGTTTATATTTTACCACGTAAATTAATGTTTTACAACAAAAAAATCAGTTATTCCAAAAATAATCTAAAAATAAAACCGTACCCAAAAAAGCGGTACGGTTTATAAGCTGGTGTTCCCGAGGTGATTCGAACACCCGACCTACCGCTTAGGAGGCGGTCGCTCTATCCATCTGAGCTACGGAAACATCGCTCTAATTATATCACACATTGTAAAAAAATGCAAGAATAAATTTTATTGCTGTTTTATAATTTTACATATTCAAATCACGCTGTATTACCGCAAGCTTATCGCAGCGTTCATTCTCAGGGTGTCCGGCATGACCCTTTACCCATACAAAGTTTACCTTGTGTTTCTGAAGAAGCGGAAGAAGCTGTTCCCATAAATCTACGTTGAGGGCAGGTTTGCCGTCTGATTTTTTCCAGCCTTTGCTTTTCCAGCCGTAGACCCAGCCTTTGGTGACGCTGTCAACGACATATTTGCTGTCGGTTGTAAGTGTTACCTCGCACGGCTCTTTCAGTGCGTCAAGTCCCTTTATAACTCCGGTAAGCTCCATTCTGTTATTGGTAGTTTCGTGTTCTCCGCCGGAAAGCTCTTTTATATGTTCGCCGAACCTGAGAATTACTCCATAACCTCCGGGACCGGGATTACCGCTGCACGCTCCGTCAGAAAAAATTTCAACCTTTTTAATTATGTCCACCTCAATTAAATTCAAATAATGATTTCATTATACACTTTTTAAAGGAATTTAGCAAGGGGTGTTTATGCTGAATTTTCAGTGATGTTTCTTGACATTTAAATTTATATTATATATAATTATTAGAAAGAAAGAGAATTAAGACCTTTCTGACAGATTTTCACTTTTAAAGGAGTAACTATATGAAATTTAAAAGAATTCCGGCTGTATTCGCTGCTGTGGCAATGATTGCTTCAATGACAGCCTGCGAAGGCAAATCGGAGAAGTCCGGTTCAGAAGGAAAAACAGAATCCGGAGACAATGCAAATATTGAAACAGAAGCTTCCGAAAATGAGGATAGCAGCAATATCAGCGGAGAAACTATTTACTGGATGTCCGAATATGACATAAATCCGTCCGGCAGTCAAGGGCGTTCCGTGGCGCTTACGCTGTTTGAAGATGTTTACGGCGGAAAGGTGGAATGGATTCCAACAACCAGGGAAAAACGTTCAGACGATCTTGCAAACAGAATCTTAAGCGGAGATCCGGTTGATATGGTTCCGTTTACTTCTGATGTTATTCCTGACGGTATTTCCAAGGAACAGTATCAGCCTCTTGACGATTACATAGACCTTAATGACGAGCTCTGGTCGGATGTAAAGGGACTTGCCGATAAAATGGCATATGACGGAAAGCATTATGTGATTCCTTACGGCATAAGCAATCCATCATTTTTAATATACAGCCGTAAAATGATCAAGGATGAGAAACTTGACGATCCCTATAAGCTATATGAAAGCGGCAAGTGGGACTGGGACGCATTTACGGACATGATGAATAAATTTGTTGATAATGCAGACGGTGAAACAAGATACGGCTGTGCCGGACAATTCAGCAAGCCTCTTGTACAGTCAACAGGTCAGGGATTTGTAAACTTTGACGGCAAAACCTTTTCAAGCAATCTTGACAGTCCTGAAATTGAAAAAGCAGAGCTGCTTGTTGAAGAAATAAATCAGCAGGACCTTTTCGACTACACATGGTATACAAGTTTTCCTGATGATGGTTCAGTCCTGTTTTATGCTATGTCACCGTGGGCGCTTGCAGAATCAAACGCTAAAAATCCGGATGAGGATATTTTTATTGTTCCTTATCCGAAAATGCCGAATACAGACGGCTACTATACCTGCGCAGATATAGACGCAAAAATGCTTGCAGCAAATTCAGACAAGGGACAAGCTGTGGCTAAGTATCTTGAATGCGAAAGAATAGCCCTTTTGGAAGATAAGTATACAGAGGCTGCTAAAAAGAAGGCTCTTGAAAAAACTAAGAGCCCCGGCGGCGATGAATTATTTATTACCGAGGAACAGTATAATGCAATTCTTGCCATGACGGATCCGGCAGAAGCTTCACTTGTTTATGATTTCGGTTACGGTATGGGTTCTGAAATGTCCGCACAGTTATATGATTACAGCAAAAGAGGCGCTGTTAATAACCTTTATGACGCTATTGTTTCAGAGTATGAGGGCGCTCCCGGTTCATGGGATGAACTGAGGGACGAGTGGAAGTCTGTTGTTGAGGACGCAGTCAAAAAGTACAATTAAAATTCTGCACAGTAATATTTTTATGCATTTTGATATTTTTTACAAATCACTTGATTTTGTATGATTAATGTGGTATAATATACATATTGTGTATAAAGTAAGCTAAAGACCGGAATCCTCCGGTCTTTCTTATGTATACGGCGGTTTGACATCGCCGTAATTATTAACGGGAGATTACCTTGAGTTATGAAAATGAAAAAATTCGGCGGCACGGAACAAAAGGTTTACGGGCTTGCCAAACCTGTTGCAGATGAGCTGGGACTGCTTATCTGGGATGTAAGATTTGAAAAAGAGGGAGCCCTCTGGTATCTGAGGATTTTTATCGACAGTGAAAACGGAGTCAGTATCAGCGACTGTGAGGCTATGACTCGTCCGGTAAGCAAGCTGCTCGATGAACATGATCCGATACCGCAGGGGTATATGCTTGAAGTGGGCTCAGCCGGAATCGAGCGGGAGCTGTTCAGGGAATCACATTTTGAAGCCAGCGTTGGTACGGTTGTCAGAATACGAATGATTCGTGAATTTAACGGCAAAAAAGAACTTGTTGTTCTTCTTGACAATTGGGATAAGGAAAAGTTAAGCGTAACCGCTTCTGACGAGGACGGCGGCGAAAGCTTTGAAATCCCTTTGGCTGAAATAGCTTTTGTAAAGCTTTATGAAGATTTTGATGAATTATTATAGTAAACGGAGGAATCAGAAAAAATGAATAACGGTTTTTTTGAGGCTCTTTCGCTGCTTGGAAGCGAAAACAGCGTTGATACAGAGGTTTTGGTGGAAAAGGTTAAGTCCGCGCTGCTGAAGGCTATAAAAAAGGCTTATCCGGATTGTGAAGAGTATATAAGAGTTAATATTGACCCTGTCAGCAGAAGATTTGATATGTATCTTATGAGAACGGTTGTTGACGATCAGCCAACATATTACAATGAAATCAATATCGATGAGGCAAGAACAATTGATCCGAGAGCTTATGTTGGCGGAACAGTTGAATATCCCCTTGACGCAGCTAAGTTCGGAAGAGCGGCTGCCCAGTCGGCTAAACAGTCTATCAAAGGAGACCTGAGAGAAATCAGCCGTGAAAATATACTTAACCAGTTCGGTGAAAAGGAAAACGAATGCATTTCAGCAGTCGTATCCCAGGTTGAACCGGGAAGCGGTACTGTTACTGTAGTTTATGATAAGACTGAGCTGTATCTGTTCAGGAATGAGCAGATTCCGGGCGAGCGCTTCAGGGAAGGTCAGCAGATAAAAGTGTTTGTTACAGGAATAGCAAATAAGGCGAAAAAGCCTATTATTAAAATTTCCAGAGCACATAGAGACCTTGTAAAGCGCCTTTTCGAGCTTGAAGTTCCGGAAATATATGACGGAATCGTTGAGATCAAGTCCATATCAAGAGAAGCAGGTGCAAGAACAAAGGTTGCAGTTTGGTCAGCTGATCCGAATGTTGACGCTGTGGGCGCTTGTATAGGCCCTAAGAGAACAAGAATACAGGCAGTTGTTAATGAACTTAACGGAGAAAAAATCGATATAATAAATTACAGTGAAGATCCTGCGGAATTTATTGCTAAGGCGCTTGCTCCGGCAAAGGTAATTAAGGTCGATGTTGCAGAGGGTGAATCAAAGGAATGCACTGTTGTGGTTCCGAACGATCAGCTTTCACTTGCTATCGGCAACAGGGGACAGAATGCTAAATTGGCTGCAAAGCTAACAGGATATAAAATAGATATTAAGCCTGAGTTTGAGATTCCTATAAAGGGACTTGAACCTGAAGCCGAATAATCAGCTTTTTCTGGAGGGAGAAAATGAAAACTAAGAAAATACCGATGAGATCGTGTCTGGGTTGCGGAGAAATGAAGCCTAAAAAGGAAATGATCCGTGTGGTAAAGGCTCCCGACGGATCGGTCTCAATAGATTTTACCGGAAAGAAATCCGGAAGAGGAGCATATATATGCCGGGAAGCCGAATGCTTCAGAACTGCAAGAAAGGCAAGAAGATTTGAAAAATCACTTTCCTGCAAAATAGAAGATAATGTTTATGAGGAAATGGAAAATGAAATCACAGAAAATGATTAATCTTGTTACAATCTGCCGGAAAGCAAATAAGCTTGTATCAGGCTTTGACGCTGTAAAGGAAGCGGTTGTAAGCTCAAATGCCTCATGTGTACTTACGGCGTCGGATATTTCTCCGAAAACACTTAAAGAAATAAATTTTTTCTGTCAAAGCTCAGGTGTTCCGGTGATCTCTACAGAGCTTGAGTCAGCGGAAATACATTTTGCAGTGGGGAAAAAGACAGTGGTTATGGGGGTAAATGATTCCGGATTTGCCCGAAAATTCATTGAACTCAGCAAGGAAAACGGGAAGTAACAGTAAGTGTAAGCTTGCGTTTATATAAATTGATTAGCTAATAATAACTTTCAGTGACTAATAATAGGAGGTTTCGCCTATGACGAAAAAAGTAAAGCTGTCGGATGCGGCAAAGGATTTAAAGCTTCAGGCACAGGAGCTTATAACCCTTATGGAAAATTATGACGGTGTTAAAAGAAAGAATGGTTCATCTCTCAATGAGAGCGAAATGAACTATATAATTGAACATTATTCTCAGGAAAATCAGGTGGAAAACTTTGACGAGTATTTTCAGTCAAAGGATAAGCCTGTTGAGGCTGAAGAAGCTCCCGAAGAAAAACCGGCTAAAAAGCCTGTTAAAGCAAAACAGAATAAAAAAACTGACAGCGCTAAAAAAACAGATAATAAAAAGAATGTTAGAGATGAAGATGATAAGAAGTCTAAGCCTGTAAATTCTCCGGCAGAGGAAAAGGCTTTCGAACCGAAAGCAGAACAGAAAAAGACTGCTGAACCGGAACAGGCAAAATCCGAGCCGGTTCAGAATAAAAAGCAGAAACAGGCGGCAAAGCCTCAGAAGCACGGTGAAAAGCAGAAGCTGGGCACATCCATGTCTAATGCTGTTCCGTCAGCGACAGTTTCCGACAATAGAAGAACTGTTGATACAAGAGGTTCATATGTAAATCTTGATAAATATAACGAAAGATATGAACAGATCGCTCCGGCAAATAAGCATAAGGATAACTATTCCAAGAAGCAGAAGATAACACAGAAGTCTGCTCAGAGAAATAAAAACAAGTTCTCAAGCAAGAGAGAAACTGAAGCAGAAAAGCTGCGCCGTCTTGAACTTGAAAGAGCAAGAAAGCAGCAGCTTAAGGTTCTAATTCCGGATGAGATCGTAGTAAGTGAGCTTGCTTCCCGTTTGAAAGTAACTGCTACACAGGTAATCAAAAAGCTTATGGGACTTGGCGTAATGGCTTCAATTAACGAAGTTATTGACTTTGATACCGCTGCTCTTGTTGCCGACGAGCTTGGCGCAAAGGTTGAAAAAGAAGTTATCGTTACGATTGAAGAACGCCTTATTGATGACAGCGATGATGATAACAATACAGAAGAAAGAAGCCCTGTTGTTGTCGTAATGGGACACGTTGACCACGGCAAGACTTCACTTCTTGACAGAATCAGAAATGCAAACGTTACAGCCTCAGAAGCGGGCGGCATTACTCAGCATATAGGCGCTTACCAGGTACAGATAAACGGCAAGGAGATAACTTTCCTTGATACTCCGGGTCATGAAGCGTTTACTTCTATGCGTGCGAGAGGCGCTGATGTTACTGATATAGCTATACTTGTTGTTGCGGCTGATGACGGTATCATGCCCCAGACAATTGAATCCATTAACCATGCCAAGGCGGCTGAGGTTTCTATTATTGTAGCGGTAAACAAGATAGACAAGGAAGGCGCAAATATTGACAGAGTAAAGCAGGAGCTTACTGAGCATGGTCTTGTAGTTGAAGAATGGGGCGGCGATATTATGTGCGTTCCTGTTTCTGCAAAAACCGGCGACGGTATCAGCGAGCTTCTTGAAGACGTTCTCCTTATTGCCGAGATGAAGGAGCTTAAGGCGAATCCGGACAGACTTGCTAAGGGCGTTGTTATTGAAGCAAAGCTTGATAAGGGCAGAGGTCCTGTTGCAACACTTCTTGTACAGAACGGTACTCTCCGTACAGGCGATATTATAATTGCCGGAACAGCAGTTGGCAAGGTGAGAGTTATGACCGATTACAGAGGCAGCAGACTTGACGAGGCAGGTCCTTCAGTACCTGTTGAAATTACAGGTCTTGCAGATGTTCCGAGCGCAGGCGATTCGTTTAATGCTGTTTCTGATGAAAGACTTGCTAAGGAGCTTGTTGAACAGAGAAAGCATGAAGCAAAGCAGGAACAGTTTAAGTCATTCCAGAAAGTTACTCTCGACAATATCTTCAGCCAGATCGCTGAGGGCGAAATTAAGGAGCTCCCGATTATTGTTAAGGCTGACGTTCAGGGTTCAGTTGAGGCTGTTAAGCAGTCCCTTGAAAAGATATCAAATGATGAAGTTAGAGTAAGGGTTATTCACGGTGGCGTAGGCGCTGTATCTGAAAGCGATGTAATGCTTGCGTCCGCTTCAAATGCAATAATTGTCGGCTTTAACGTAAGACCTAATCCGGTAGCCGAGGATACTGCTAAGCGTGACGGAGTGGACATAAGGCTTTACAGAGTAATTTATGACGCAATTGAAGAAATAACTACAGCTATGAAGGGTATGCTTGCACCTAAGTTCAGAGAAGTCGGAGTAGGTAAAGCAGAAGTAAGAATGGTTTATAAGATTTCTAACGTAGGTCTTGTTGCCGGTTCTTATGTTATAGACGGTAAGATTACAAGAAACTGCGATGTCAGAGTTGTAAGAGACGGAATTGTTGTTGCAGAAGATAAAATAGATTCCTTAAAGCGTTTCAAGGACGACGCTAAGGAAGTTGCAAAGGGCTTTGAATGCGGTATCAGTCTTGAAAGATTTGCTGATATAAAAGAAGGAGATATTCTTGAAGGCTTTATAATTGAAGAATACAGAGATTAAATCCCGGAATGCGGGAATAATATTCCCGCAGGCTTTGTCCTGAGAAGGAGGTTAATATTATGTCAAGTTTTAAAGTCGGAAGAATGGCAGAGGATATAAAAAGAGAGCTTACAGCAATTTTCAGGGAGCTTAAGGATCCCAGGATCAACGGACTGCTGACTGTTGTCAGAGTTGATCTTTCAAATGATCTTTCACACTGCAAGGTATATGTTTCCTGCTTTGAGGGAATAGAAAAGGCAAAGGAATCTGTCAAGGGACTGACAAGCGCTTCTGGATTCATAAAAAGAGAGCTGTTTCATAGACTTCCTATGAGAAAATGTCCTGATTTAAAGTTTATTGCAGACGATTCTATTGCAATCAGTGCAGAGATAAATGAAAAGCTGAGAGGACTTTGAAAAATATTAAGGGGGTGCGTATCCGGTGCAAAAACACCGGTCAGCATATGAATATAGATTATACTGAAGCAGCAAATATTATAAGAAACTGTAAAAGTGCATATATTCTGATTCATCAGAGCCCGGACGGAGACTGTATAGGCGCTGGAACAGCATTATATCATATTTTGAAATACCTGGGCAAAAAAGCTAAGGTAGTTTGCCCTGATGAAATTCCGGAAAGATATGGGTTTATGCGTAAAGGCTATATAGATGAGGATTTTGAACCGGATTTCATTATATCAACCGATGTAGCCGACGCTAATCTTCTCGGCGCCCTTAAGGAAGAATACGGAAATCAGGTGGGATTGTGCATTGACCATCATATTTCAAATACGGGATATGCGGAAAAAACTTTGCTCAGACCGGATGCGTCCGCTACCTGCGAGCTGATTTATGAGCTTATGGAAATTCTTGAAGTGCCGCTGACAGACGATATTACAAGATGTATTTATACAGGTATCGCAACTGATACAGGCTGCTTTAAATATGAAAATACCACAGCAAGATGCCATGAAATAGTGGCAAACTTAAAACGCTGCTGCAACATCTGCTATGCCCGGATAAACAGGGATATGTTTGATGTGAAGAGCAGGGGCAGAATGAAAATCGAAAGATTTGTTTCTGATATAATGGAATACTATCTTAACGACCAGTGTACCATGATTTGCGTTACAAGCGATATTCTTGACGAAATGAATGTTGACTCTTCCGAGCTTGAGGGTCTTGCTGGAATACCCCTGCAGGTAGAGGGAGTAGAGGTAGGCGTTACAATAAAGCAAAAGGATGAGGACAGCTATAAAATATCCATGCGGTCTGCAAACGATGTGAACGTATCAGAAATATGCGCTTCACTGGGCGGCGGCGGTCATGTGAAGGCGGCAGGCTGTCTGCTGCACGGTACTCTTGATGAGGTTAAAAAGAAAATTGTAGACGCTGTTGAGGAAGGTATAAAAAAATGCAGTGCAACGGCATAATATGCGTTAACAAGCCGGCAGGTTTTACGTCCTTTGACGTTGTTGCCAAGCTTCGGGGCATTCTGAAAATGAAAAGGCTGGGGCATTCCGGTACTCTTGATCCTATGGCTACAGGAGTGCTGCCGGTTTTTGCCGGAAGCGCTGCGAAGGCGATAAGCATTATTCCGGTTGGCGATAAAAAATATACGGCAGGGTTTAGACTGGGTCTGACAGCAGATACTCAGGATATAACAGGAAAGATCATATCTGAAAGCGAATTTGATGTTTCTCCTGAACAGGTCAAAAGCGCTGCGGAAAAATTAACAGGTGGAATAAAACAGATCCCGCCCATGTTTTCAGCGGTTTCAGTAGGCGGAAAGCGTTTGTATGAGCTTGCACGTCAGGGAATTGAAATTGAAAGGGAAGCAAGAGATATTACCGTTTATTCCATAGATATACTGTCCTTTGATGAAAAAACGGGACAGGGAAAGCTGAGTATTTTCTGTTCAAAGGGAACCTATGTGCGTACTATAATTCATGACATGGGTGTTATTTTAGGCTGCGGCGCAGTGATGACAAGTCTTGTCAGAACCAGTTCAAACGGTTTTTCCATAGAGGACTGCTATACTCTGGAACAGCTTGAAGCGCTGCGTGATGAAGAAAAGCTTGAATCGGCTGTCATTCCTGTTGAACGGCTTTTTTCGTCATTGCCTTCAATTATACTGGATAAAAGAAAAACCGCGCTCTATAAAAACGGAGTAAAGCTGCGGTTTGATCAGCTTGACGGCATTTCAGAAGAAAAATTTTATAAGGTTTACGGTGACGATGGTTTTATCGGAACTGCAAAGGCTGATTTTGAAGAAAAAATATTAAGGGTCGATAAAAATCTTTATTAGGCGGTGTACACAAATGATCAATATAACAGACAGCGGTGAAATTATGAATAGTAAAAGCGCTGTTGCTCTGGGGATTTTTGACGGCGTCCATAACGGGCATAGAGAAATTATTTCCGCTGCCCTTGAATATAAGAAAAGTAATTTAAGTCCGGTGGTTTTTACTTTTAATGTTGAATCAATAGAAATAAAACACGGACGCAGATATGAATATATATATGACGACAGGCAAAAGCATGAGATTCTTGATTCTCTGGGGGTGGAGTATATTTTTTCACCCGATGCGGGAACGCTGAAAGATATGAGCGGAGAAGAGTTTTCCGAAAAGATTCTTGCCAAAAGGCTCAATGCCGGAGCAGTGATATGCGGAGAAAATTTCAGGTTCGGAAAAAATGCTGAATGCGGGGCTCACGAGCTTAAGCGATTCGGAGAAAAATACGGATTTGAAGTTAAGGTAGTAGAACTGCTTAAAATGGACGGTAAGATTATTTCCTCAGAAGCGGTAAGAAATATGCTTATTGAGGGGAAAATTACGGAACTTAGAGAATGCTGGGGAATCACATATTTCATAGATTCAGTTGTCAGAGAGGGAAACAGAATCGGCAGTACGGTTTTAAGTTTTCCTACAGTGAATCAGCATTTCAGTGAAAATCAGCTTGTACCCCGAAAGGGAGTTTATTGCTCTGTCACTGAAATCTGCGGAGAGGAATACCCCTCAGTTACCAATGTGGGATACAGACCTACGGTAGCAGACGGGGCAGCCCCTTTGGCTGAAACACATATACTTGATTACAGCGGAGATCTTTACGGAAAAAGAGTAAAGGTCACGTTACTATATTTTGTAAGAGATGAAATGAAGTTTTCATCTCTTGATGATTTGAAAAAACAGATTGACGCAGATATTGCAGCCGTTCGCATGAATGCAGCTAAGGAAAATGTGCGTCAGGCGGCAGGAAAGGATTGATATTTAAGATGTCAGGAAAAGTCAGAACAAGATTTGCTCCCAGTCCAACGGGATATATGCATATAGGAAATCTCAGAACAGCTCTTTACACATATCTTATTGCTAAGAAAAACGGCGGTGATTTTATTCTCAGAATTGAGGATACCGACAGAGAAAGATATGTAGAAGGCGCAGTTGAAGTTATTTATAATACCTTAAGACAAGCCGGTCTTAAATGGGACGAGGGTCCGGATATAGGCGGAGATTACGGTCCGTATGTTCAGTCTGAAAGAATGGGAATGTTTAAGGAATATGCACTGAAGCTTGTTGAAAACGGAAATGCATATTACTGTTTCTGTGACAAGGACAGACTCGACGAGGTTAGAAAAATTCAGGAAGCGTCACATATTCCTCCAATGTATGACAGACACTGCCGTGATCTTTCAAAGGAAGAGGTTGAAGAAAAGCTTGCGGCCGGTATTCCTTATGTTATAAGACAGAAAATGCCTCTTGAGGGAACAACAACTTTTCATGATGAAATTTACGGCGATATTACCGTTGAAAATTCAACTCTGGACGACCAGATTCTAATTAAAACAGACGGTATGCCTACTTATAATTTTGCAAATGTAGTAGATGACCACACAATGGGAATCACTCATGTGGTAAGAGGAAACGAGTATCTTTCATCTGCTCCTAAATACAATCTGCTGTATGAGGCATTTGGCTGGGAGGTTCCGGTATATATACACTGCGCTCCTGTAATGAAGGATCATACAACAAAGCTTTCCAAGAGAAACGGCGACGCTTCATTTGAAGATATTGTTGCAAAGGGATATTTGCCTGAGGCGGTGGTTAATTTTATCGCTCTGCTCGGCTGGGCTCCAAAGGGCGAGGAAGAAATTTTTAATCTTGATGAGCTTGCGGAAAACTTTGATCTAAGCGGAATCTCTAAATCTCCTGCTATTTTTGATCCTGTAAAGCTTAAGGCTGTTAATGCTGCCCATATAAAGAAGCTTTCACCGGAAAAATTCCTCGAATTGGCGCTTCCTTATATAAAACAGTCGGTGAAAAGGGAAGATGTAGACTTGAATTTGCTGGCGGCAATGATCCAGTCAAGAACAGAGCTTTTTACAGATATTCCTGAAATGATTGATTTTATTGACGTTCTTCCGGAATACGATACAGCTATGTACTGTCATAAAAAAATGAAGACTAATGAGGAAACTTCACTTGAAGCTCTCAAGGCCGTTCTTCCGGTGCTTGAAGCCCTTGATGTGTGGACGGAGGAAGCTGTCCATAAGGCTCTGTTTGACCTTATAGCTAAACTTGAAGTGAAGAACGGATGGCTTTTGTGGCCGGTAAGAACGGCTGTTTCCGGCAAACAGTTTACACCGGGCGGCGGCGTAGAGCTTTGTCATTTGCTGGGTAAGGAAGAAACTCTTTCACGAATCCGCAGAGGTATAGAAAAGCTTTCATAAGGCTTTCATTTAATTTTCACATTATTCTGATATAATTACTTTAAAAAAAGTTTACCTGAAATAAGGAGGTAACAGTTTAATGATAGAGGTAAAAAATCTTACAAAGTATTACGGCGACAAGCTTGCTGTAAACGATATAAGCTTTACCGTAAATGACGGGGAAATACTCGGATTTCTCGGTTCAAACGGCGCCGGAAAATCAACCACAATGAATATGATCACCGGATATATTTCTTCGACTTCGGGAAGTATCCTTGTAAACGGAATCGATGTACTTGATGAGCCGATAAAGGCAAAAGCTCAAATAGGTTATCTTCCTGAATTGCCGCCCCTTTATCTGGATATGACGGTTAAGTCTTATCTTAATTTTATGTATGACCTTAAAAAATGCAAGCTTCCGAGAAAAACTCATCTTTCAAGTATCTGCGATCTCTGCAAAATTACAGATGTGAAGAACAGAGTAATAAAACATCTTTCAAAGGGTTATAAACAGCGTGTGGGACTTGCACAGGCGCTTATCGGCAATCCCCCCGTGCTTATTCTGGATGAGCCTACTGTAGGTCTTGATCCGAATCAGATTATTGAAATAAAAAATCTTATAAAGAATCTGGGAAGAAACCATACGGTTATTCTATCCTCCCATATATTGTCGGAAATTCAGGCGGTATGCGACAGAATCATTATTATTGATAAGGGCAGAGTTGCCGCAGATGATACCACGTTTAATCTATCAAAGAAAATATCTGACGACCACCGTCTTGTGGTGAGAATTGAAGGCAGCAAGGACGAGGTTATGTATGAACTCAGAAAAATTGACGGTATTAAGTATGTCCGAGCTGAGATTGAGCGTGAACCGGGCGTCTTTGAATATGAAATGGAAGCTATGGACGGAACCGATCTGCGCCGTGAAGTTAATGCAGTAACTCAGAAAAACGGCTGGGTGATACTGCTTATGCAGTCCAAGGAGCTTACTCTTGAGGATATATTCTTTAAGATAACTATGGGAGAGGTTTTCTCTGAAAAGCTTTCAAAACCGTCAGAAAAGAAAAATAATGGAGGAAATGAATAATGGGCGCAATATTCAGACGTGAGATCAGTTCATTTTTTACATCAAGTATCGCTTATGTTTTTCTTGCTGTATTCTATGCATTATCAGGTTATTTCTTCTATGGAACTACTATTTACAACGGAATTACAGATATGTCGGGTATGTTCTCCAATATGTTCATGGTAATAGTAATTCTTATTCCTATACTTACGATGAAATCATTCAGCGAGGAGAAAAAGCAGAAAACTGAACAGGGACTTCTTACTGCTCCGGTAAGTCTGGGCGGAATCGTTCTGGGCAAGTATTTTGCAACAGTTGTAATGTACATAATGGGAATCAGTATCGTGTTTGTCTATGGACTTATTTTAAGCTGCTTCGGTGAAGTCCAGTGGAACTCTGTATTAGCAAATTATGCAGCTCTTCTTCTTCTTGGCAGTGCGTTTATTGCCGCGGGAATCTTAGTGTCTTCACTGACGGAAAACCAGGTTGTGTCCGCAGTGGGATCGTTCATAGTAATTATGCTTCTTTATCTGATAGATGCGGCGGCTTCCTTTATAAATATTGATTTTATATCCAATATATTAAGGTCTCTGTCTTTCTACACAAGGTATTATGAATTTACCTGCGGATTATTTAATCTTTCCAGTGTAATATTTTATATAAGTGCCGCAGTTATTTTCAACTTCCTGACTATCAGGATTTTTGAAAAAAGACGCTGGAGCTAAGGAGGGATAAGTATGAGCAGAGAAACAGAAGGCGCAGTGAAGAATAATAAGTTTTCACTGTATAAAAAGAAGCTTAAGTACGGCAGTATTGCTACTGTCATTACTGTAGTATTTATAGTTTTTGTAATAGTTATAAATCTTATTGCAGGAATCCTGACCGACAGAAAGAATCTCAAGCTTGACCTTACAAAGGAAAAGTATTATGAAGTTTCCGATAAAACAACAGATTATCTTAAAACAATAGATCAGGATGTTGAAATTGCTTTAATGGGCAAAAAGGCTGACTATGAAACAAGTACGGCTTATGCAAAAATGATAGTCGAGATTCTTGAAAGATATAAACAAAGCTCAGAGCATATTTCTGTTGAATTTTATGATATAGCGTCAAATCCGGATGTTGTATCAAAATATTCTCAGAACTATAACGGTTCAATTCAAGAAGGAAATATTGTTGTTTCCTCCGGGGACAGAGTTAAAGTTATGTCTATAAATGATCTTTTCACATTTGAACAGTCAGCATACGGCAGCAGCAGTATTAAAGGTTTTAACGGAGAACAGCTTCTAACTTCAGCAGTTATGAGCGTTACTGACGCTAATCCGAAAAAGGCTGCGTTTATAGCAGGCTATAACGGCAGCAGTATTTATAGTCCGTATGTTACTTATGCTATTTCATCGTTTTATTCAATGATGGAGAAAAACGGCTATGAAATAAATATGATTGATATATTTTCAGATGAGCTTAATCCGGAGGATTATGATATTGTAGTGCTTCCTGCACCCGTATCTGACATATCAGAGGATTGCATAAAGAAGCTTGAAGATTTTCTTTATAACGGCGGAAGTCTTGATAAGGATATGATTTATATTGCCGATGTTTATCAGTATCGTACCCCGAATATAGATGAATTTCTTGAAGTATGGGGAATTGAAATCGGCGATGGTTGGGTTTATGAAACAGATGAGAGTCTTACTCAAAACGCCCAGATTGTAGTCGGAAGTAAAACTCTTCAAATGCCGTCTGCAATTGCTTCTATTGCAGATGAAAAGTACAGCGAAAGTCTTTCAAATACTAAACTGCCGATTGTCGCACCTCGGGCAAGGTCTATAAATCTTCTCTTTGACGCTAATGTAGACCGAACAACGTCTGCACTGCTAAAAACTTCTGATTCCACTTGCCTTTATCCGATCACAATGATGGACGCACCTGAAAAAGATGAAAACCTTATTGAATTTGGAACAGATGCAAATCAGGAAACTACAGAAGCAGAAACCGAAGCTTCAACAGAAGCTCCGACAGAATTTGATCCTGATTCAGCCGAAAAAGGTTCTCATGTAGTTATGGCGCTTGCCTCTAAAACAAGCATGGATGAAAACAATCAGCAGCATGTCAATAATGTTCTTGTAATCGGCGGAAGTGCAATTACTGATAGTATGATTGTTTCATCTGACTTGTATAATAATGCTGAGTTTGTTATTAATTCTGTAAATCAGATGTGCGGTAAGGAAAATGGAATTATAATTGCTGAAAAGAATGTTTCTGTTGATTATATGGACATAAAAGCTTCTCAGGCACGTGTGATAAACAGAGTTATAATGTTTGTTATACCTCTTAGTGTCTGCGTTGCCGGAGTAATCGTATTTATTAGGAGAAAGAATCGATGAAAAAGAATGTTAAAGCGCTTCTTGCCTGTTTTGCGGCTCTTGCCGTAGCAGGAGGCGGTTATGCTGCTTTGAAGCTTACTGAAGAGGATTCCTCTTCAGGCGGAGCTTCCTCCTCAGCTTCGGATAAATTGACATCAGAAATTCATGTGCCGCTTACTGCCTTTGAGGCGGCTGACGTAACACTTATTTCCATTGAAAATGAAAACGGAAGCTATGAGGCTGTGCCTGTAGGAAGTCCTGCTGAGGACGGTACTGTCGAAATGACTATCAAGGGCTTTGAAAAGCTTGACGTAAATAAAAATCTTACTTCATCAATTTTAAACAGTGCAAAAGCTCTCTCGTCAGAAACAACTGTTGAGGAGAATGCATCCGATCTTGATAAGTACGGCTTGAAAGAGCCTCGTGCAAGCTTTACCGTATCATCGGCAAGTGACAGCAAAACTGTATTAATCGGCAATGATTCGCCGGTCAGCGGTGAAACATACTGCATGGCAGAGGGTGACAGTACAGTTTATACTGCGGCGACTGCAAACCTGAGTGTTTTTCTGAATGATGATACAGATTATATTTCCAATGTTATTTTGGAAAATCCCGCAGATGACCAGAAACCGATTATGAATAAACTGACAATAGCAAGAAATGACCTTGATTATGATATTGTCATTGAATACGATAAGTCAACTGACGACGGAACAACCAGCGGTACTATGGCTACCCACTTTATGACGGCGCCTATATTTGCATATCTTGACCCTGAAAAATCACAGGACGAGGTTGCAGGCTTGTTCGGACTTACAGCAAGCTCTGTAATTGCCGCATATCCTGATGAAGCGGAAATTAAGGGCTCAGGACTTGACAAGCCGTTTTGTACAGTAAAAATGGATTGCGGTGATAACAGCAGTTATGAACTCAAGCTTGGCAATAAGCTTGATACAGAAAACGGAGTTTATTATGCGGCTATGTTTACCGATAAGGATATAATATACGCAATAGACGCTGAGAGTATTTGCTGGGACGATGTTGTGCCCGATGATATTATTTCAAGAATGGTATTCGGTACATATGTATGGGATATAGGCAAGCTTGAAATTGAAGCTGAAGGCAAGACAGTTAAATTTGCCGGAAAGGGCAGTTCCAAAGACGATTATGAGGTGACTAAGGACGGTCAAAAGTGTGATCGTGAAAGATTCCAGAGTTTTTATTCGTTCCTGCTGAAAACGTCAGCGGAGGAATTTTCAATTGATGAAGTTCCACAGGGAGAACCGCAGGCAGCAGTATATCTGGAAACTCAAAACGGCGAAACAAAACAAACAGTGGAATTTTATAAGGCAGACGGTAAAAAGTCCCTTATATGTGTAAACGGAACGCCGTCATTTAAGTGTAGGACAGCATTTGTTGATTTGCTTATAGAGAATTTATCAAAGTTTGACAGCGGTGAAAAATTTGTTGTCAACTGGTAATCAGAGCAGATTTCGACTATAAATTTAAAAGAATTATGATATAATGAAAATTATTGACAACTGAGAAAGGGAGGATAAAGAATGAGTAACAGATTTTTTACATACAAGGGATTTCCTCTTGTAAGACACGAAGATGTAATTTATTACGGCAATATGGCAGATGACTATGTTGTAATGCTTCAGATTCTTGATAAGACGAGAATAAATAATCTTGATGTAGCGAGTAAGATCAAAATTTATCAAATGTCCACGGACTTTACGCTGAAGCCAAATGAAGCAATTAAGAAAACAAGCGAAAAGGAAAGTCTATATGAGGCCCTTGACCTTGCAAATGCATGGCTGAAAATGACAGTTAAAAGCTGAAAAAACGACCCTGTGCCCGATGCACAGGGTCGTTTCATATTATCATAAGAGTTTATTCTTCAACAGAATTTACAAACATATCATAAATTCTTCGAATTGCTTCATCAAAATCGGATTCACCTATTCCGATAATTACATTCAGCTCGCTTGAGCCTTGATCAATCATCTTTACGTTTATTCTTGCATGAGCCATAGATGCAAACATTCTTGCAGCAGTACCTCTTGTACGTCTCATTCCTCGTCCTACAACTGCAAGGAGAGCGATTCCGCTTTCAAGTTCAATGTGTTCAGGAGCAACAGCCTTCCTGATCTTTGCAATAACTTCGTCTTCTCTGCCTTCGATCTGGCTGTAAGGGAAGATAACTGAAAGAGTGTCTATACCGGACGGCATATGTTCAATTGAAATTCCGGACTCTTCAAGGACAGCAAGTACTCTGCGGCAGAAGCCAAGCTCGCTGTTCATCATAGCTTTTTCAATATTGATGGCAGCAAAGCCTTTTTTTCCGGCGATACCTGTTATTGTATACTTGTTGCTTTCGTCTTCAGGAACTTCAGAAACTATAAATGTTCCGGCGTCCTCTGGTTTATTTGTATTCTTAATATTTATCGGAATACCCGCTGTTCTTACAGGGAAAATAGCGTCCTCGTGCAGAACAGTTGCGCCCATATAGGATAGCTCACGAAGCTCCTTGTATGTTATAACGCTGATGGATTTCGGTGAATCAACAATTCTCGGATCAGCCACAAGGAAGCCGGAAACGTCCGTCCAGTTTTCATAAACGTCAGCCTTTACAGCGCTTGCGATTATAGAGCCTGTAACATCAGAACCGCCTCTTGAGAATGTTCTTACATTTCCCTTTTCGTCAGCTCCGTAGAAGCCTGGAATTACCGCATGGCTTACACCTTTAAGTCTTTTTCTGAGCTTAGGCTGAGTTTTTTCGTTGTTAAAGGTTCCGTCCTCGTCGAAAACTATAACAGAGGCAGCGTCGATAAATTCGTATCCGAGAAGCGCCGCTATAATAATACCGTTTAAGTATTCGCCTCGGCTTGCGGCATATTCGCTGCCGGCTTTTTCCGTAATATTTTTTCTTATAGTTTCAAGTTCGCTGTCAAGTGAAAGATCAATTCCGAGGTCTTCGATAATATTGTTGTATCTATGTGCTATAGCGCTGAAGGTTTCATTAATATTTCTGTTTTCCTGAGCCAGGGCGTTGCACTTATAAAGCATATCAGTTATCTTTATGTCGTCTGAAAAGCGTTTGCCGGGCGCAGAAGGAACTACGTATCTGCGTCTTTCATCACTTCTGATGATGTCAGCGGCTTTTTTTATCTGATTAGCGTCGGCAAGACTGCTTCCGCCGAACTTTACAACTTTTATATTCATTTAAATAACTCTCCTTTTCCGTCGTAAATTACCACATATAATAGTATATGGGATTTTTTTATAAAAATCAATGGGTATAAAATACAAAATAAAAAGGTTTGCAGCGTGTTCTTTTAGTGAATACGCTTGTGTGCAGCAGGAGGACAGCTTGTAAAAATTTATGAAAAAGCAAATATTCCTATTGACAAGTATAAAGAATTGAGGTATAATGTGTAAAGCTGATAACCTTTACAGGACTGGAGGCTGTACTGTGCCAAAAAATCTTGACTTTGCCCTCTTGCTTGAAATATACGGCAGAATGCTGACTGATAAACAGCGTGACGTTATGGAGCTCTATTACTGGGACGATCTTTCCCTCGGTGAAATATCACAAAATGCGGGAATTACCAGACAGGCAGTCAGGGACAGCATTAAGCGCAGTGAACAGCTGCTTGAGGATTTTGAAAATAAGCTCGGTCTTGCAGAAAAAATTATAAAATGCCGTGCAAATTGCAGTCTGATCAGCAGATATGCACAATTGATAAAACATGAAAAACAATATAATATAGAAAATATAGAAAAAATAAATGAACTTGCGTCCGAAACAGGGGATTTATTCTGACAAGACTGAAAGGAGAGTGTCTATGGCGTTTGAGGGACTTTCGGAAAAACTTAATAATGTATTCAAAAAACTCAAATCAAGAGGTAAGCTGACAGAATCCGATATAAAGGAAGCTATGCGTGAGGTAAGGCTTGCGCTCCTTGAAGCTGACGTAAGCTATAAGGTTGTAAAGGATTTTGTGGCAAAGGTTTCAGAAAAGGCTGTGGGCAATGAAGTTTTGGAAAGCTTAACGCCCGCTCAGCAGGTTATTAAAATCGTAAGAGACGAGCTTTGCGGGCTTATGGGAAATTCCAATTCCAGAATAAATATGCCTTCCAAGGGACCTTGCATAATTATGATGTGCGGACTTCAGGGTTCCGGTAAGACAACACATTCAGCAAAGCTTGCTAAATACTTCAAGAAGGAAGGTCACAGACCGCTTCTTGTGGCTTGTGATATATATCGTCCGGCTGCTATTAATCAGCTTAAGGTGGTCGGTGAAAAGGCAGATGTAAAGGTCTTTGAAATGGGACAGATAAATCCCGTAGTAATTGCCAAACAGGCTGTTTCCCACGCTAAAGATTACGGTAATGATATTATAATCCTTGATACTGCGGGACGTCTTCATATAGATACCGAGCTTATGGATGAGCTTAAGAACATTAAAGAGGCAGTTGGTCCGAGTGAAATAATGCTGGTTGTTGACGCAATGACCGGTCAGGATGCTGTTAATGTTGCCAAGGCTTTTGACGACGCTCTGGGAATCGACAGCGTTTTGATGTCAAAGCTCGACTCAGATACACGAGGAGGAGCAGCGCTCTCTGTACTTTCAGTTACCGGCAAGCCAATAAAGTTTGTTGGAACCGGAGAAAAGCTTGATGAATTCGAGCAGTTTCATCCGGAAAGAATGGCATCAAGAATCCTCGGTATGGGCGATGTTATGACGCTTATTGAAAAGGCTGAAGATGTAATAAATAAAAAAGAAGCTGAAGAACTTGCAAGAAAGCTTCAGGAAAATAAGTTTGATATGAACGATCTTCTTGAACAAATGCGGCAGATTCAGAAAATGGGTTCACTTAAATCCATTATTTCCATGATACCGGGAGTCGGCGATAAATTAAAGGATATAGATGTAGACGACAAGCAGTTTGTAAGGCTTGAAGCTATGATAACTTCAATGACAAAAGCAGAACGTGCAAAGCCGTCGATTATTAATCCTCAGAGAAAGCGCCGAATAGCTGCCGGAAGCGGAACTAAGGTTGAAGATATAAACCGGCTGCTCAAGCAGTTTGAACAAATGCAGAAAATGATGAAGCAGCTTGGCGGCGGCAAGGGTATGAAAAACCGAAAAATGATGAAACGCTTAGCCGGTATGAATCTTGATAAGATGCCTCCTATGTAGGGTATCTTAACATTAAATTTCAAGCTATCAATAATATTGATTAGATAGAATTGATTTTCGGAGGTGAAAGAAATGGCAGTTAAAATAAGACTCAGAAGAATGGGCGCTAAGAAGGCTCCTTTTTATCGTATAGTTGTTGCTGACTCAAGATATCCAAGAGACGGCAGATTTATCGAGGAGATCGGCTACTATGATCCTACAAAGGAACCGTCAGTTGTAAACGTTGACGCTGAAAAGGCTAAGAAGTGGATTGCTGACGGAGCACAGCCAACAGATACTGTAAAGGTTATCCTTAAGAATAACGGCGTGCTTTAATCCGTATAAACGGGGGTACTGACAGGGCAGGAGTGGCAAAGACTCTTGCCGTGGGCAGCCTTATGGAGGAAACAGATTCATGAAGGAATTGTTATTTTCAATTGTTGAAGAACTTGTCGAGGACAAGTCTGCTATAAAAATCATTGAGGATGCACCAGACGCTGACGGCGTTATTGTATTTCATTTGAATGTAGCCCCTGATGATATGGGCAGAGTTATAGGAAAACAGGGCAGGATCGCTAAGGCTATACGTACCATAATGCGTGCCGGCGCTGCCAGATGCAACATAAAGGTTGCAGTTGAAATAGACTGATTTCAGGCGGCAGGAGCCGCCTTTTGTTATATAAAGGGAGTAAAGCCTTATGAAAAGTAAGTTTATAGAAACGGGTAAAATAGTAAATATACACGGGCTAAGAGGCGAAGTTAAAGTGATGCCGTGGAGCGATAGTCCTGATTTTATTTGTCAGTTTGATGTTATCCATGTTGGAAAGCTGAAAAAACCCTATGTTGTTGAATATGCAAGAGTACATAAAAATTCTGTACTGATAAAGTTTAAAGGAATAGATACCCCGGAAGCCGCTAACAATATGAGAAGTGATATAATTTATCTCAGACGTGAAGATATTAAGCTTGAAGAGGGCGTATATTTTGTCAGCGACATCTTAGGAATGACGGTGAAGGATTCCTCAGACGGTAGAGTTTACGGTAAAATTATTGATGTACATAAGACAGGCGCCAATGATGTCTATGAAATAGAAAAGGACGGAAAAAGTTACCTAATTCCTGCAATACCTGATGTAATAGTATCAATTGATATAGAAAATTCTGTTATGGTAATAAGTCCGCTGGAGGGCCTTTTTAATGAGAATTGACATAGCAACGCTTTTTCCGGAAATGTGTGAGGCTGTTCTTTCAGAAAGCATAGTCGGAAGAGCAAGGAAAAAAGGCGCAATAGAGGTTTACTGTCATCAGATAAGGGACTACACCTGCGATAAGCACAGAAGAGTGGACGATATACCATACGGCGGCGGAATGGGTATGGTAATGCAGGCAGAGCCTATTTATAACTGCTATAAGGCTGTTTGTGAACAGACAGGAATAAAGCCGCATACAATATATATGACCCCGAAAGGAAGCGTTTTTAACCAGAAAAAAGCTATTGAACTTTCAAAAATGAATAATTTACTGGTTTTGTGCGGACATTATGAAGGGGTCGATCAGCGTATTATTGATAAGATAGTTGATGAGGAAATATCTATCGGAGACTATGTGCTTACAGGCGGCGAACTGCCGGCTGCTGTCCTGACGGACGCCGTAGCAAGAATGTGCAGCGGAGTATTGTCAAGCGCTGAATGCTATGAGGACGAAAGCCATTTCAGCGGTCTTCTTGAATATCCTCAGTATACTCGTCCGGAGATCTGGGAGGGCGAAGCTGTTCCGCCTGTACTGCTGTCAGGGCACCATAAAAACATAGCCGATTGGCGGCTGGAACAGAGCCTTAAAATTACCAGTGAAAAACGTCCGGATATGTACGAAAAGTTTGAAAAAGAGAGAAATAAACATAAGAAATGATTTGTTTATAGTAGATATAAAAAAATGTTGAAAATTGTATATAGTGAATAGAATTGATTAACAGTATTATACGTTAGTTAATATAAACAAATATGCAGCTATTGAAAAAGTCAACATTAACTAAAGCGTAGAATTTTTTGTGAAATGGCATATTTCATGTAAAATAATCGTTGACTATGTGAAAAATAGCTTGTATAATTAAATATAGAGTTTACAAAAATAATTACATTTGTGACATTTTATATGAAAGATAGGAGAGTTTATTATGTTTGTTAAAGATGTAATGGTTCAGAATCAGGTGGGTTTGCACGCAAGACCAGCTACTTTCTTTATTCAGAAAGCAAATGAATTTAAATCTTCAATTTGGATTGAAAAGGAAGAACGCAGGGTTAATGCAAAGAGCCTTCTCGGTATCCTTTCTCTGGGAATCGTTGGCGGCACAGCAATCAGAATCATTGCTGACGGTTCAGATGAGCAGCAGGCAGTTGATTCTCTTGTTGAATTAGTAGAAAGCGGATTCAGCAACAGCTGATTGCAGTCTTGTTAAAGACAGCGATTTTGGGGCGTTACTTGCAGTAACGCCCTTTACTGTTAATTGGCAATGCCGGATTCATACATATTTTCACAGAAAATAGCGTATCCCATTGTTGGATCGCTTACAAAAACATGGGTAACAGCTCCGATAAGCTTTCCGTCCTGGATAATCGGACTACCGCTCATTCCCTGAACGATTCCGCCGGTCTTAGACAACAGCTCTTCATCGGTTACTCTTATAATCATATTTTTTGTATCAGTGTTTTTCTGATTTATCTTTTCAATAGATATTTCATACTTTTTAGGTCCGTTTTCGTCTATGGTAGTATAAATTTCTGCATAGCCGGTTTTAACTTCCTGCTTAAGACCCATTGGAATGGCGCCGCTGCTTGAAATATCTTTTAGCATTTCTCCGTAAACGCCGAATTTATTGTTGAAATAAATTACGCCAGAGGAATTATCTGAAATAAATGTTCCTCTTAATTCTCCGGGCGCTCCGCTGGTTCCTGGAATAACACCGTTTATTCTTACGTCAACAGCCTCGCCTGACGATATGGGTACGATCTCTCCGGTGTCTGAGTCACATACAGGGTGCCCCAGACCGCCGAATCTGCCCGTTTCAGGCTCGTAAAATGTAACGGTACCTACGCCGGCTGTGCTGTCCCTGACCCACATACCAGCCTTGTAGCAGCTGTCACTGAGAGAAAAAGCTGGAGTAAGAGATGTCATTATCTCCTCTCCGTCACGGATTAACTTTACCTTCATGGAATCACCGCCGGAATCCGCAACTGCATTTTGTATATCAGAATTGGAAGAAACTTCTTCACCGTCGATAGTAAGGATTATATCACCTTTTTTAATTCCGCAGTCATCGGCAGGTGAGATCATGCCGTCCTGGGATCTGATTTCACCGGTATCTATAACCATTACGCCGTCCATAAGAAGCTTTATTCCGAATGGATCGCCGCCGGGAACAAGAACAGGTGTTTCCACTGTATGAAGTTCAACGTCCTTTACGGGAATAACTCCGAACAGCTTTAGTGAAGCTGCTGTTGTAGTCGGATATGTTTCTCCGGCAAAAGACGCCAGAGTTTCGTTTTCCGGACTTGCTGAGATGTCGAATACTGTTGATAGCTCAAGCTGCTTACCCTTTTCTACATAATAACTGTCAGGAAGATTAAGAGCATAATATCCGGCAACTGAACAGATATTAATGACAGACAGCGTCAGAATTCCAAATGAAATTTTAAAAAGTTTTTTCATGTTTTGATGTCCTTTCATTTTGCCTTTATATTTTTCTGATAATACTATTGGCATAACTTCAGAACTTTATTAATGAAAAATGAGGACGGTATTTTACTAAATTTTTTTTATGCGTTTTTATTATAATAAAATTGAATTGTTGGTGATAAACATGAAAAATAAAATGGAACCTATTACAGATTAGGAAAGAATTTTTAAGAAAGCAACTTAAAGAATGAAAATTGCGGCAAATTTGACAATCGCCATTAATTCATGTATTTTCAATGTTCTGTATGCTGCGGGCTGGATTTACAATCTGCCTGACTACGGAGCAATATATAAGTTTTCTGGTAAATTTATAATTTTTTCAGAACTGTAGCGGCGTTTTCTGCGTTTACCTGCTGTAATAAATTATGTAACGGCATTGTAACGGAGGATATTAGATATGAAATTCATTAAAAATAATTCTGACGAATTAGGGTGAAGCCGCTTTCGGATAGTTGAAAAAGGATAAAATATGCCTGAAAGGGAAATGCTGGTTGATTTAATTGAAATGGCTTAAAAACCATATTAAAATGTTTACATAAAATTTAATTTGTCAGAAAAAGTAAACGAATTAACGATTTATCTATACTTTATTTACAAATACCACCAAAAAATGATAAAATGAATTAATAATTGCTATTGCACTAAGCTGAAACATGTGTTAATATATTGAAGTAGAAAAAAATCAGGAGGTAGAACAAAATGATAAATAAGATCAAGGTTTTGATAGGAGATGACAGTGTTGAATACGGCATTGCATGCGCCAGTACTCTCAGAGGAATGGGAATGTATGCCGTAACAAGACCAAAGGACGGAAATGTGCTGTTTGAGACTATAAAAAATGACAGCCCTGACGTCGTTGTGGTTGACGCAATACTTCCGCATATTGATGCGATCGAATTAATAAAGAAAGTTCAGGCACTGGGCGGTAAAAAACCGGAATTTATCGTTACATCTTCTTACGACAATCCGTTTATTGAAAGGCAGGTAATGCAGAACGGCGCGGCATATTTTATGCTTAAGCCATTTGACATCAATTCCCTTGGAGAAAGAATAATCTCCCTTATGATGCATGGGGCTCCGGGTGAGGGCGGTTCCGGCAACGGTCAGGATATGGAGGTAATTGTTACTGAAGTTATCCATCAGCTTGGAGTTCCTGCACATATCAAGGGCTATCATTATCTGAGAGAGGCAATTTTAGCTTCACTTGATAACAGCGAGCTGCTTGAAAGTGTTACAAAAATGCTTTATCCTACTGTGGCTAAAAAGTTTGATACAACTTCTTCAAGAGTGGAAAGAGCCATTAGACACGCAATCGAAATTGCATGGGACAGAGGTAATCTTGATACCCTTAACTCATTCTTCGGATACACAGTTAATACCTGCAAGGGCAAACCTACCAATTCGGAATTTATTGCACTGATTACTGATAAACTGAGACTTCAGTACAAACCTGTTCTTAAGAGGGCATAATTTATTTATTTTTCGCTTGTAATATTTTCATTTTTGTGGTAATATGTTATTGATATATTACCCGAAAGGAATGATTTTATGAATTTTGTAAAAAAGGATATTTACAAAGAAGAAAAAATGAATCCGTTTAACCTTATCGGAAAGAAATGGTTTCTCATTACAAGCGGCGATGAGAGCGGCTATAATACTATGACTGCTTCCTGGGGGCAGATGGGTATTTTATGGAATAAACCTGTAATTACTGCATTTGTCCGTCCCAACAGAAAAACCTTTGAATTTATGGAGAATAATGAATACTTTACGATTTCATTTTTCAGTGAGGATTACCGTAGTGCACTGAGCTTCTGCGGGTCACATTCCGGACGTGACTGCGACAAGGCTAAGGAAACAGGTCTGACTCCGATGTTTATAGATGGTACAACTGCTTTTGAAGAGGCTGAAATGGTTCTTGTTTGCAGAAAGGTCTATACAGACGCTCTTGAAGAAAACGGATTTCTTGACAAGAGTTTTCTGAGCTTTTATGATAAGGATCCGTATCACAAAGCCTTTACCGGAGAAATTACTGCTGTTTACATAAAGGAATAAATTTCAAGGTTTTCTATGTTGCGGAATTATATTATGTAAAATTAATTTGAACTGACAGACGGATTAAAATTCGTCTGTTTTTTTAATATCATTTAAAAAAAGACAGAAAAAACAGCAGACAGTTATGTCTGCTGTTTTATTTACATTTCATTTCTGTTTTCCAATGCTTTATAAAGCGTAACTTCATCCGCATATTCAAGCTGACCCCCGACAGGGATACCGAATGCAAGACGAGTCACCATTACCCCCATAGGCTTGAGCAGACGTGCGATGTACATAGCCGTTGCTTCGCCTTCAACCGTTGGATTAGTTGCCATGATAATTTCAGTAATGTTATTTTTGTTTATTCTATCAAGGAGCTCCCTGAGCTTAATGTCATCAGGTCCAACGCTGTTAATGGGAGATATAAGCCCGTGCAATACATGATATGTACCATTGTACTCGTTAGTACGTTCAAAGGCAGTGACATCCTTTGGAGTCTCTACAACGCATATAACGGAGCTGTCACGCCGGCTGTCCGAACAAATTGGACAAAGGTCAAACTCTGTGAGATTTTGGCACTGAGTGCAGTATCCTACGTCCTGCTTAGCGGAAATAATAGCTTCTGCAAATTTTTTTGCTTCTTCATCACTCATTGAAATTACTGCATAAGCAAGCCGCTGAGCAGTTTTCATGCCGATGCCAGGCAGTTTAGCGAACTGTTCTGATAAAACAATAAGCGGCAAAGCGTTATGTTCAGCCATATTTTAGAACAGACCCGGAAGTGAAACTCCGCCGGTGATCTTATTCATTTCTTCTTCAGTAGTTTTTTCAACAGTAGTCATTGCTTCGTTAATAGCGCTTATGATAAGGTCCTGAAGCATATCAATATCTTCCGGATCAACAACCTCCGGCTTAATATTAAGGCTCTTAATATTTTTAGCGCCTGTAACAACAACTTCAACAGCGCCGCCGCCGGCAGTCGCTGAAAATTCTCTTGCTTCAATGTCAGTCTGAAGCTCAGTGATTTCGTCCTGCATCTTCTGAGCCTGTTTAATCATTGAATTCATATTCTGGGCGCCGCCCATATTTTTTGGCAATCTTGATTTCATAATGATAAATCTCCTTTAATTTTACATTATAATATTATATTTAATTTTTATTCAACAGCAGTTTCAATACCGCTGTTTAAAGCTTTTTCAATCAAATTGTCCGCTTTTTTTTCTTCAGCTGCGGCAGCGGAACATTTTGCTCTTATAACATAGGCTTTGCCCATGACGCTTACGACTGCTCTGTTTAGAGCTTCTGCATTATTTTTTTCCTTAAATATCTTAAGAAAGAATTTATTTTTTGAATCTATAAGCATAATGTTTTTAAAAACAAACGCTCTGGAATCCTTAAGCGCTCCGGAAACTGCCGGATTGCTGCGTCTTAAAACGTCGAGTATTTCAAGCCATTCTGCAAGAGGATGAAAATCCGAGGCTCTAAGCTTTGACATATCAACGTCAGCAGGGGGAGCAGCGGTCTGAGCCGAGCCGGCTGTATTTTGTCTGTCAGTTGTTTTTTGTTCAAAAGCAGCTGATACAGTCGGCTGTACCGGCTGAGCCTGAACGCTGGTGCGTACAGAATTACTGTCCGACTGTTTTATTTTATCATAAATCTGTGAATTGTCAATAGTTTTTTGTGAAATCTGACCTGAACAAAGCTTTATGAGGCACATTTCAAGTTCAACCCGCCTGTTTACGGATTTAGCCATTTTTTCCGTACATTCCTGTAAGATACTAAGGTCAGACATAATATCGTTAAGTGTAAAACGGGCTGATATTTCAGCGAGTCTATCGGTTTCGTCCGGCATACAGGAAAGCAGATTTTTATTTTCCGGACAAACCTTTAAAAGCATAAGATTTCTGAATTGCTCGGTAAGTTCAGTACAAAGCTTCTGCATATCCTTGGACATAGCATATAGCCTGTCCGCCACTGCGAGAGCAGACGGCATATCTTTTTTAGCTGAAGCTTCAATAATATCAAACAGACTTTCACGTCCGGCAACGCCGGCAGCGTCGGAAACCGTATCGCATGAAATATGCTCAGAACAGGCAGCGCACTGATCAAGCAGAGAAAGTGCGTCTCTCATTCCGCCGTCGGAGAGCCTTGCAATAAGCTGAGCGGCGTTCTCATCAAGTTCAATATTTTCCCGGGACGCAATAAACATAAGTCTTTGGGTAATATCAGAAACCTGGATCCTATGGAAGTCGAATCTCTGACACCTTGAAACAATAGTAGCAGGAACCTTATGCAGTTCGGTTGTTGCAAGTATAAATTTTACAAACTCAGGCGGTTCCTCCATAATTTTAAGAAGGGCGTTAAATGCAGCAGTGCTGAGCATATGCACCTCGTCTATAATATAGACCTTGTATCTGCACCGCTCCGGCGTATAAATCGCTGCGTCTCTCAGGTTTCTTATATCGTCAACTCTGCTGTTTGAAGCAGCGTCTATTTCAATTATATCTGATAGCGAAAAATCGTCAGCGTCTTGGCATATACTGCATTCAAGACATGGATTTCCGTTATCATGTTCAGGGCAATTGACAGCTTTTGCAAAAATTCTTGCACAGGTTGTTTTACCGGTTCCTCTTGAACCTGTAAAAAGATATGCGTGTGCAGTTTTATCATTTTTAATTTGATTTTTCAGGGTAGCCGTAATATGAGGCTGCGACAGCACGTCATCAAAGGATTTAGGCCGCCATTTTCTGTATAACGCCTTATAAATAGTCCGCACCTCCAGAAAAATATAATAAAAAATCCGGAACATAGGTGTGCAGGCTGACTGCGGCACACAAAACGATCCGCTTAATGCTGCTCGGTTCCCCGCCTGACATGGTTCACGGTGTTTCATTGCACAGGGCCCGCACACCTATATTCCGGAATAGGTCTGCTGTATGACCTTAAATAACTTCCTTAACATTATACCACATTAAAAAAAAAATTTCAATAGGATTTGTAAAATTTTATTATTCGCAGTCCTGTTAAATAAAAAATACAGCATAATTTATACCTTTTTAACAATATACAGGCGGCAAAGTAAAACTTTTTTGTGCGGAATTTTGTGAAAAATTATAGCCAAGATTGAAAAAATATGATATAATATATAAGTGAAAATTATTATTAACATTGAATACGGAGGATGGCACTTATGAAAACAGCTTTAAAAGTATTGATGGTTATTTTTTCGGCAGCAGCGGTTACAGCAGGAGTCATAGCTGCCATTTCGGTCTGCAAAAGCAAGTCACGTAAAAAGTATATTACCATCTGCGATTAAAAAGCAGATTTTATTTAAAAAGGGGCATGAATAAAATGGATATCAGAATTGAGTTAACCGATACACCAAAGGCAAAGCCTTCGGATGAATCCAATCTTGGATTTGGTCATGTTTTTACAGACCATATGTTTATAATGGATTATGAAACAGGCAAGGGATGGCATAATGCAAGAATAATTCCTTATCAGGATCTCGTTCTTTCACCGGCTTCAATGTGTCTGCACTACGGGCAGGAAATTTTTGAGGGTCTTAAGGCTTACAGAACCGCTGAGGGAAAGGTTCAGTTATTCCGTCCTGAAGAAAACTTCAAGCGTATGAATGTTTCTAACGAGAGAATGGTAATTCCTCAGATCAATGAACAGGACGCTCTTGAGGGTCTGATGAAGCTGCTGAGCATAGAAAAGGACTGGGTTCCTCATACAGAGGGAACATCCCTTTACATAAGACCGTTTATTATAGCGGTTGATCCGTATCTTGGCGTTAAGCCGGCGGATAGATATATGTTTATTATAATTCTTTCTCCGTCAGGTCTTTATTATTCTACGGGGCTGAATCCAGTTAAAATATATGTTGAAAGCAGATATGTCAGAGCCGTAAGAGGCGGAACAGGTTTTGCAAAAACAGCGGCTAATTACGCTATTTCTCTTGCCGGACAGGACGAGGCTCATAAACAGGATTACGAACAGGTTCTGTGGCTTGACGGCGTTGAACAGAAATACGTTGAAGAAGTAGGTTCAATGAATATTTTCTTTGTTATCGACGGAGAGGTTATAACTCCTGAGCTTACCGGTTCAGTTCTTCCTGGTATCACAAGAAAATCAGCCATTGAAGTATGCCGTAAAATGGGATATAAGGTTACTGAAAGAAAAATCTCAATTCAGGAAATTGCACAGGCGTATGACGCTGGAAAGCTTGAAGAAGTATTCGGTACAGGAACTGCTGCGGTAATTTCACCTGTTGGTCACTTAAAGTGGAATGATAAGATTATGGAGATCAACAATAATGAGATTGGCAAGATTTCTCAGATGCTCTATGATACAATGACAGGAATTCAGTGGGGTAAGCTTCCGGATGAATTTGGCTGGATTTGTGAAGTAAAATAAAATATTATAATGGATACCGGGGTGCCTGTAAAAAGGCTGAGATTAGACCCGCTGACCTGATACGGATAATTCCGGCGTAGGGAGTACAAATTTAAGGGAAGGCGTACCTCTGTGGAGGTGCGCCTTTTTTGAAAGGTTTATTATGAAAATTTTATCCGAAAATATCAAACTGTATTGCATTGCGGGCAGTGAGTCATTGCCGAAAGGGAAAAATATCGAAGAATCAGTAAGCGAGGCAATTGCAGGCGGTGCAGATGTAATTCAAATGAGAGAAAAGAATATGCCCTATGCTCAGAAGCTTGTGCAGGCACGCAGGCTTAAAAAAATATGTACTGAAAAGAATATTCCGTTTATTATAAATGACTGCGCTGAACTGGCATATGAATGCGGAGCAGACGGAGTACACCTCGGACGCAGTGACGGCGATATACAGACAGCAAGAAAATTATTGGGAGAAAGTGCAATTATCGGGGCTACGGCACATAACAGTGAAGAAGCAATAGAAGCCGCAGAAAACGGCGCAGATTATATAGGCGCAGGAGCAGTTTTCGTATCGCCGACTAAAAACGATACTGTTCCGCTGTCGTTTAACGAACTAAAAAAAATATGCGGTTCAGTAGACATCCCCGTTGTGGCTATTGGGGGTATAAACACTGAAAATATTTTCAAGTTGGCAGGCACCTCAATAAGCGGAGCAGCAGTTATTTCTGCCGTTTTTCAGCAAAATAACATAGTTCTTGCAGCAAGAAACATGAAACAAGCGGTTATTGAAATTATTGGGGTTACTTTATGAAAACGGTTCTTACTATTGCCGGAAGTGACAGTATCGGCGGCGCAGGGATACAGGCTGATATAAAAACTATATCCGCACTTGATTGCTATGCCATGAGTGCAGTTACTGCTCTTACTGCCCAGAATACCGTTGGTGTTGACGGAGTCCTTGAAATTTCCGGAGATTTTGTCAAGGCTCAGATGAAAAGCGTTTTCAGTGATGTTTTTCCTGACGCTGTTAAAATAGGTATGATGGGCAATGAAAGTATAGTAAAAGCTGTATCGGAAGTGCTTGCAGACTATAAGGCAGTAAACGTGGTAACTGATCCGGTAATGGTTTCTACAAGCGGAAGACCGCTTCTTTCTGAAGCCGGAAAAAATGTTCTTATAAAACAGCTTTTTCCGTTGAGTGACTTAATAACGCCCAATATTTCGGAGGCAGAGGCTATTACAGGCATTAAAATAACCAGCCGAAAGGATATGGAAAATGCGGCTGAGGTACTCTTTGATATGTGCAGGGGCAGTGTGCTCCTTAAAGGAGGACATATGTCAGGCAGTGCGGCAGATTTGCTCTTTGACGGAGATATGTTTACATGGTTTGAATCCGAAAGAATTAAAAGCAGTAATACTCACGGAACTGGCTGTACACTTTCCTCGGCTGTTGCAGTATTTCTTGCATATGGGTTAAGTTTCAAGCAAAGTGTTTCAAAAGCTAAAAAATATATTTCAGGTGCAATTTCGCACGGTCTGGACTTGGGACATGGAAACGGACCTTTAAATCACTTTTATAAAAATAAAAAAGGAGTTATAAATGAATTATAAAACACAAATGGAAGCCGCCAAAAAAGGCATTATTACCAAGGAAATGGAGGTCGTAGCAGAAAAGGAAGGCGCTTCTGCGGAAATTATCAGAGAAAAGACTGCGGCTGGATGTGTTTGTATTCCTGCCAACATAAATCATAAATCCCTCAGCGCCGAGGGTATCGGGCAGGGTCTTAGAACGAAAATTAACGTAAACCTCGGTATATCCGGTGATTGTCAGAATTATGAAATGGAAATGCAGAAAGTGAAGATGGCTCTTGATTTTGGCTGCGAGGCGATAATGGATCTCAGCAATTACGGTAAAACCAATACATTCCGCAGTGAGCTTGTGAAAATGTCACCTGCAATGATAGGTACTGTTCCAATGTATGACGCAATAGGTTATCTTGAAAAGGATCTGCTTGACATAACGGCTGAAGACTTTCTCAGAGTTGTGGAGGCACATGCTAAGGAGGGCGTTGATTTCCAGACGATTCATGCCGGAATTAACAGAAGGGCTGTTGAAGCATTTAAAAGACAGGGACGGCTTACGAATATTGTATCAAGGGGCGGTTCACTGCTTTTTGCATGGATGGAAATGACAGGCAATGAAAATCCGTTTTATGAATACTATGATGATGTTTTGGAAATACTTCGTGAATATGATGTTACGATCAGTCTTGGTGACGCTCTTAGACCAGGTTCGATCCATGACAGTACTGACGCCGGGCAGATTTCTGAACTTATTGAACTTGGGGATTTGACTAAGCGTGCATGGGAAAAGGACGTTCAGGTAATGGTCGAGGGTCCCGGACATATGGCTTTAAATGAAATTGCGGCAAATATGGCTTTGCAAAAGAGGATATGTCATAATGCGCCGTTCTATGTTCTTGGACCGTTGGTAACTGACATTGCCCCAGGATATGATCATATTACTTCCGCCATCGGCGGCGCCGTTGCTGCTGCAAACGGAGCTGACTTTTTATGTTATGTTACGCCTGCTGAACACCTGCGGCTTCCTGACGCAGATGATGTCAGAGAGGGAATTGTTGCTTCTAAAATTGCCGCACATGCGGCAGATATTGCAAAGGGAATTGCCGGTGCAAGAGAAATTGATGATAAAATGAGTGACGCAAGGCGCAGAGTTGACTGGGAAGAAATGTTCAGCTATGCGATTGATTCTGAAAAAGCAAGGCAATATTTCGAGAGTACGCCTCCTAAAGACAGGCATACTTGTTCAATGTGCGGAAAGATGTGCGCCATGAGGACTACCAACAAGATACTTGCCGGTGAAAAGGTTGAATTTTGTACGGAAAAATAAAGCAAATAATAAAAAAAGTGAGTTGTGATTAATTTCACAACTCACTTTTTTCTACGCTGGTCATGTTATTTTTTAGAATTATATCTTTTAAAGGCTTCCTCAACATCGCCGTCATAATCAATTTTGCCGCCTTTTAAGTATATTGCTCTGTCACAGGTATCCTTGATACTGCTCATGGAATGACTTACAAAAAGAACGGTAACACCGGAATTTCTCAGCTCTCTGGTTTTTTCCTCGCATTTTTTTCTGAACTCTGCGTCCCCTACGCTGAGAGCCTCGTCAATAACAAGAATATCCGGACGGATATTGATGTTTATGGCAAATCCAAGACGCATTTTCATTCCGCTTGAGTATGTTCTTACAGGTTGGTCGATATATTCTCCCAAAGCGGCAAATTCTATAATATTGTTCTCGATTTCTTTTATTTCTTCAGATTCAAGTCCAAGAAGATACCCCTTAAGATAAATATTTTCTCTGCCCGTCATGTCGGCTGAAAATCCTGCGGTAAGCTCAAGAAGTGCGGCAACCTTGCCGTCGACTGTAACATTTCCCTCAGTGGCAAAGGAAACACCTGTTATCATTTTCAGAAGTGTTGATTTTCCGGCGCCGTTTTTGCCTATTATTCCGACGGATTCTCCCCGTTTTATTTCAAAGGTAATGTCCTTAAGCGCCTGATGACGCTTTACCCCTCGGTTATTAGTAAATATTGCCTTAAACCTTGATTTTTCATTTTTATATAGAAAATAGTCCTTGCTCACATTTTCAAATTTAATTATAGTATCGCTCATTTCAAATCTCCTTAAAGAATATCCGGAAGTATTTTACGCAGTTTTTTATAGTAGTGCGAGCCGACAAAAATAATCAAAATAAATTCTGCAAAGAAAACAATAGTTTCTGTCGTATAGTTGCTGTCAAATATAGAAACATTATAAAGCAGGCTCTTTCTGTATCCGTTTATAAAATAATTTATTGGATTAAAATACATGATTTTCCTCAGAACCGGATTTTCAATGCTGTAAGTATCCCAAAATACGCCTGAAAACCAGAAAAGACCGGTCATAACAGAGTTTACAAGGTTTTCAAAGTCCTTGCTGAATGCGCTGAGGGGAGCGGTGAACCAGGACAATACAAGAAAGAACAGAAACATAAGTATGAAATAATAGAAAAACTGTAAGTTATATAAAGACGGGCAGTATCCTGCAATAACCAAGATTGCATACATAATAACGCACATTCCCGCATGGACAATAAGAGAAGATATAGCGCTGAAGGTCATTATATTTGAAACAGGAAAAGAAAGCTTTGTAACAAACTGACTGTTCCGGCGAATGGAACGTGAACCGCCTATTATGGCTTCATTTATAAAGAACCACGGAACATATCCTACCAGCATAAAGATAAATCTTGGAAAACCGTTTACAGTGCCCGAACCTCTTATTCCGACATGGAATGCAAACCAAAGTATAAAAAGTGTAAAAGAAGGCTTTATAAGAGCCCATAAGGGTCCCATTGCCGAGCCTTTGTATTTTTTAATAAGATCATTAACTGCAAGCATCCATATTTTTTTTCTTTGTCCTTTATGTTCAGAAATAATATCTATAAGTCCTGCTGAGGATGTTGTTTTAGTCATTTTTTCATCTCCGTTAAATCATTTAGGTTTTAATAATGTATATGGGCATATCAAGCCATGCCGGATTTAAAAATCTCGTCAGTAACCTTTTGAGCACAGTCAGGTCCGTTAAGGGAGTTGAACCTTTTGTTAAAAGCCTCCATGGTTTTCTGATGTCTGAGCAATCCGCTGCCGCCGTTATTCAAATTGTCCAAGGCAGCCTTTACAAGTTCTGTGAGCTTTTCCTGAGTATTGGCTATTGGTCCTGGCAGCATAGCGGTTCCGAAATAAAAGTCACGCATTTTTGTTTTATAGTCTTCAAGGTCATAGTGATAGAAAATTATCGGCTTATTCAGACAAGCAAAATCGAAAAATACGCTGGAGTAGTCTGTAATAAGTATATCGCTTGCGGCGTAAAGATCGTTTATGTCATCATAGTCTGAAACATCAAGAACTTTTCCTTTATATTTATCAAAATCGAATTGCTGGGTAATAAAATAATGTGCCCTGAACAGGATTACAGTATTTTCACCCAATTGATCAAGCAGCCGGCTGAAATCAAGCTTCATATCCAAGGTATAGCCGTGCTCGTCAAACTGGTTATCCCTGAATGTAGGGCAGTATAGTATAACTCTTTTATCTGCTGTGTTAAGCTTATTCTTAATGCTTTGTATTTTTTCGTCTGTCAGGCAAAAGAGTGCGTCATTCCTTGGATAACCCTTTTGTATTATAATGTTTTCCTTTGAAATTTTATCAAGACCGAAGGCAGAAATAAGCTTTGATGTGCAAAATGCCGATGGGGAAATCATTTTTGTTACACGCAGGGCTTCATTCATGTATTCTTCATGAATTTCATCGACTGAAGAAGTTGCATTTCCTCCGGCTTCAATATCGCAGCCGATTTTCTTAAACGGAGTACCGTGCCAGCATTGTATATACTGCTGACCGTTTCTCGGAACTATAAAATCCCGGAGACGTGAATTGGTTATCCATGTGCCGGCGCAGGCATACGCTTTAAGAGCGTCCTTTGAATCAAATTCAACTAATTTTGTATTTGCGGCAAATGAACCATGTGAATGAACATCACGGAATACCCAGATAAATCTGTAGTCTGAGTAGTCCGGAGAAGAACTCATGTATTCATATATAGCCTTTGGACTGCAAGAATAGCTTCTTCCCTGATACGCCTCAAAAACCACAAGCTTTTTGTCTGTTACCGAAGAATCGGAAAGCTTTTTATATAGCTTTTGTCTTTTTTTCAGGTATGATTTCTTGGCAATTTTTTTCAGCGGACCAATTTTTTCTATAAATTTTCTAATATTCATTTTATTGCCTTGCCTTTCATTTTTTTATGCCGGCTTTTTCAATTATACGGCGGCAGTTTTCACCGTCTGAATACTTATTGAACAGCCTGCATAGCCTTTCTCTTTCTTTTTTATATCTGTCTTTTCCGGAAAATACTGATTCTGCAAATTCAAGCAGATCCATTCCGGTAATTATTTTTTCGCCCGGCATATATTCGCCGGGATTTTCAAAGACGAATCCTCTGTCTTGACTGTAGCTGTTCATGTCATGTACAGTAAAGCCAATTGGTCTGTCAAGAAGAAGATAATCAAAATAAACCGACGAATAATCCGTAATAAGGCATTCAGATTCTTTAAGGATGGAATAAAGATTAATATTGTTTTTATCTAAAATTTCCTGCTTAAAGATTTTTATAAATTTATACTTATTAATGCTGATATTTTCTGCTTTTGAAAGCGGATGAAGCTTTATCATAATACTCCAGCCGTATTTTTCACAAAGCTTGTCCAGTTTTATAAAAATTTCGTCTGACATAAGTTCAGTTTCATTTTCATAATCAGTTCTGAACGTGGGAAGCCATAACATAAGCTTTCTGCCGTCTGCATTCATGAGCGGCGACAAAGCATTATTTTCAGAGCTGCCGGACAGATTATTAAGCATGATGTCAGTTCTGGGCTGTCCGCAGATAAAAATCTGTTCGTCACTGCAATTAAAGCTTTCTTTCATGATTTCCCTGAAAAACTCTGAGGTGCATAAAAGATAAGAAAAATAATTGTAGTCTGTTTTTTCATTTCCTTGTTCCATGTTGCCGATTCTTTTTATGGGCATTCCGTGCCAAAGATTTATTACTGCTTGCATGTCCGATGGTTTTACAGGATACTTACCGAAGCAGTAAAAGCAGAATTTACTGCGGAAAAACTTAAAAAGACCAGTGAAGTTTCCAACAAACTTTACATTGCAGGGCGCACAGTGCCTGTATCGCTTATAATCGTTAAGACTGCATACTATTTTAAACTTTTTGTTATAACCATTCTCTACAAGATAGTCATATACAGCTCTGACGTTATCCCTAAAACCTAAATTTGAGTATAAAAAAATCTGATTTTGATTTTTTTTGATACACTTATTGAAATAGTCAAGAAACCTCCACATCTTTCTCGGAGCTTTTTTTAAAATTGCCATAAGGTAGTCCTCTGTTTACTTTCTCAGAAGTCTGGAATAAAGAATCATTCTCAGCCTTCCGGGGATTATTCCCGAAATAATATGAGCAGTGCAGGCGTACAAAAAGTCAAACAGACCGCAGAATCCTTCATTAAACATTTTCTTACGGAATTTGAGCGCCGCTGAGACGTATTTTAATCCACCGCGTCTTTTATACATTTCCCTGCCGCTTCTCATGTAAAGAACCGGTTCGGGAAGATTATATCCGATACAGCCGGAATCAAGCATACGAAGCCAAAGATAATAATCCTCAAACCATTTTGTTTCAATATAGCCGCCTGCCATGTAGACTCTTTGCTTACGGAAAACTGTACAGGGATGATTAAAGGGATTGCGGCGTCTTGAAAATTCAATGATTTCATTGTGGGTTTCGGGCAGTACCCGAAATACGCCTGTATCACCTGGAGTATCCTTAAATTCCTCAACTGCTGCGCTTACAATATCTGCTTCATGAACGGCGAGAGCCTTGAGCTGACGTTTCATTCTGTCGGGCATGGCTATATCGTCGCTGTCCATTCTTGCCACAATGTCATTTTTACAGAATCCAAGACCATGGTTCAGGGCGTTTCCCAATCCGCCGGAAGTTTCAAGCTGTATTACATTAATAAAAGAATATCTTCCGGAAAAATCGGATATTACAGAGTACAGCACATCGGACAATATCCCGTCGCACACCAGAACAAAATCAGACGGAGGAACAGATTGTGCTAACATACTTTCTATACTCCTGCGGAGATTTTCTGGTTTTTCCTTAATATAAACTGACATCAAAACGGAGTAGTCTGCTGGCATAATTTTACCTTTCCTTTAAATTCTGGATTTTGCAATTCATTATAAGTATAACGCTAAAACCATGTAATGTCAACAAATATTGTACAGTTATTAAAATATATAATAATTATAAATCTACAAAAAGAACTCACTTAAGAAGTGAGTTCTTATAAATTTTACTATTTTTCATAGCATATTACATCTTTTTCAACGGCTTCTATAATCTCATCCGGTATCTGTGATACATTTAAGGTATATATTATATTCAGACGAGGATTAAAGATACCAAGCTTTTTAATATTTTTATATTTTGGACTGCCGTCATGCTGCCCGATTATCCAGTACATAAGAAGCTGTAATGTTTGCTGTGAATTTAGTTTGTTTTTTGATACTTTAAAATCCCATATGGTATCTTTAGTTAAAAAATCGCCTTCTCCATCAGTTACAGTATTAGTAAAAGCTTCTTTTTTAAATGTAAAACCTGTTTCTATTACAGGACCATGTTTTTTCCAAAAATATATACTTCGTTGAACCATAGTTCTAATATTTTCAATGGTATTTGTGTCAAGGGCAATTTCATTTGGATAAATTATTTCTTGTTTAGCGCTGTATAAAGAATAGGTAGAAGCAGCCCTCATAGCTGAATATATATTACGGCACCAAGTATCAAAGGTAGTCAATTTACAGGCATTTATGATGGATTGGTCATCAAGACCCTTTTTTATATCAGATGTTAAATCCATGTAATTTATCGCCTCTTCAAATCCCTGCTTAAAAGCATTTAAAATTCCTGCTGTTGAAATATTAAAAACATCTTTTGCACTAACTCCCATTTCTAATCTTGTTAAATACTCAACAACCATTCCCATATTAAAGTAATGAATGGTTTCAAATTTCATATCCATTAATTGTTTTCCATCATCTATGATTGTTGTTTCAAATTGTGACTGTTTAAGATAGCCGCCTCTTGGTTGATTAGCATGTTTACTTATTCTGCTTACTGTACTCATTTTAAATCCTCCTAAAATAACATTATTTTCCATATTATAACATAAATATTAGGTAAGTTCCAGTTTTATATTTTAATATATGATTTGACAAGGAAACACTGAGGGTTTATAATAATTATTATCTTATGGCTGGGAGGGTGCGGTATTTGAATATAAAATCTGTATTTAGGACGATACGTGAAGTTTTTGGTGAAAGCAGGTATCTTTGTCAATTTAAAAAAGACGTCATACCAGGAACGCTATACAGAGCGGAAAAGGTCGGTAAGCCGGATTTAAAAAAACTGTCTGTATCACAATACATAATAGCCGAAACAGCTTTGCCAAACTGCTTTATAAAAAAAGAAAAACAGGTTTTAATATCAGCATTTTCTACCGAAAAAAAAGTTTTTTTCGGTAGAATACAAAGAACCCTGTTAATGTCTGATTATATTATTTTTCCGGAGTGCACTGACGCAGAGGAATATGTTTCTGAATATATGCTGGACGGGCTTTATTGCGGAAAAATTCTTACAGGTGAAAAGGATAAAATTATCAGCAATATTATGGCGGGAAATATTCCTGACGGAATTTGTCTGCGCAGCAAAACAAAAAAAGTACTGATTTATGCCGGATCACTTGCGCAGAACGGCCTTACGGCGTCTTTGTTAAATCTTCTGTCGTCAGTTGACAGACAAGCAGTTGACATAAGAATAACGTATCGTGAGGAAGCGCTTAAAAAGAATCCGGAGAATATTAAAAAAATTCCTGAAGGAATTATGACTGTACCTTTAGCGGGTAAAACCTTGTATAGCTTGTCTGAACTTTTGTGCTATATACTTTATTATAAGTGCGGAATTGAATGGCAGTTTATAGTAAAAAGACTTGACAAGCTTTACAAAAGGGAGTGGAAAAGGCTTTACGGCGCAATTAAACCGGACTGCGCTGTACAATTTACAGGATATGAATATGGAGTTATCAACCTTTTCCGAGCGGCTGATGCAAGACGAGTTATCTATGTTCATAATAATATGAAAGAAGAAATAAAGCTGCGCAGGAATCAGCATGAACCTACTCTTAGAAGAGCCTATAATGAATTTGATACAGTCGCTCTTGTTACAGAGGATATGCGGGAGTCCGCTTTGGATATAAGCCGAGGCGGAGGAAATATGCAGGCAGTGCCCAATTGCCATAATTGGAAAGAAGTGATTAGAAAAAGTCTTTTGCCTGTTGAATTTCAGAAAGAAACTGAAAGTACAGTTTCCATATCTGAGCTAAATGACCTGCTTCAGAACGATAAGGTGAAATTTATAACAATAGGAAGATATTCAAGTGAAAAAGCGCATAAGCGCCTGATAGACGCATTTTCTGAGTATTACAGGGAGCGTCCTGATACTGTACTTATTATAATAGGCGGACGAGGAGAACTTTATGAGGATACGGTAAGATATGCTGAAAGGTCAGGAGCAGAGGTTATTCTGATACGCTCTATGGAAAATCCTATGCCGGTATTAAAGCAGTGCAGTCTTTTTATTCTTCCGTCGCTGTATGAGGGGCTTGGACTTGTTATTTTAGAAGCGGATACGCTTGGGATACCAACTTTAGCAACAGATATACGGGGACCTCGGGGATTTATGAAAAAATACGGCGGAACACTGATTGAAAACAGCAAGGCGGGAATTTTGAATGGAATGAAAATGTTTGCAGACTCAAAAATAACTGCCATGAATGTGGATTATGAAAAATATAATAACGAAGCGGTCAAAAAATTCTATGAAATCATTTGATAATTATGTGAATTTTTTCATTTTCTATTGTAAAACAGTTTAAAATATTGTATAATATTAAGTAATTGTAAGCATGGAGCGGCGATTAATTAAAAATTAAGGAGGAATAAAAATTTGGCTCATTCAGCGAAAATAAAAGCTCCGTCAGATATAGTAAAAAAAGGCTTTTCGGTAAAGAACTTTTTTTCTTTTCTGCAGCAGTGGGCTTTCAGAAATAAAATTTATTTTCTGGCGTTCATTATACCGGTTATTATAATGTTTATTGCTTACGCAATGTTTAAAATCTATCCGTTTGGTGACGAATCTGTACTTGTTCTTGACCTTAACGGACAGTATGTCCATTACTTTGAGGCTTTGAGAGACGCCTTTTGGGGCGACGGCAGCGCTCTTTACAGCTGGTCGAGAAACCTTTCCGGCGGATATATGGGTATTATCGGATATTATCTTGCAAGTCCGTTTACTCTTGTAGTTTTGCTTCTGCCAAGAACCATGCTGCTGGGCAGTCTTCTTATTATGATTCTGCTTAAAATAGGAGCTGCCGGAGTAACTTTCAGTTATTATTTACAGAAATCCAAAGGCATGAAGCCGTTTCAGTCGGTAATCTTCTCGTCGCTTTATGCGCTTATGGCTTACGGCGTTATCCAGCTTATGAACCCTATGTGGCTGGATGGACTTATTCTTCTGCCGTTGATAATGCTCGGCGTTGAATATCTTATTGACGACGGCAGAAAGCTGAACTACATAATTCCGCTTGCTCTTATGTTCATTGCCAACTTCTACATAGGATTCATGATTGCGATTTTTACTTTCCTGTACTTCATGTTCTATCTTTTATTCGGAAGTGACAAAACGCTTAAAATTTCTATTTATGACAAGTGGTCAAGATTCGTAAGATTTATGGGAGCTACTGTTGTGGTGCTTTTATGCTCCGCATTTATGCTGCTTCCGGTCTATAATGCTCTTAAGCTTGGTAAGTTTGAGTTCTCTGATCCAAATTATACTTACAGCGCTCAGTTTTCACCGATTGACTTTTTCATGCAGATGTTTGCAGGTCAGTATGATTCAGTAAATCCTGAAAAGAGTCCGCTTCCTGAAATTTACTGCGGTGTTCTTTCAGTTGTGATGCTTCCGCTGTTCTATCTGAATAAAAAGATTCCTAATGTAAAAAAAGCGGGATATACTGTTTTCCTCTTTATAATGTTTATATGCATGTACGTTAAGCCGATTGACATGATGTGGCACGGCGGACAGGAGCCTAACTGGCTGCCGTTCCGTTATTCGTTCACTTTTTCATTCCTGATTCTTTGTATGGCGGCAACGGCGTTTACAAAACTTGACGGAATAAAAATACCGGCAATCTGCGGTTCCGGCTTAGGCATTATAATATTCCTGCTTATAAATGAATCGAGGGGCATTGAGCATATTACCTCAAAGGAAATATGGATTTCAGTTGGCCTTACCGTAATTTATGCAGGTATGCTGCTTGTTGTGAGCAGATACAAAAAAGCCATGAACTTTATTGCTCCCCTGGTTATTTTCGCTGTCAGCAGCGGAGAATTGCTCTACAACAGCTATGATACACTTAAGTCAGAGGACGCTGAACTTTCATATTCCACACGTACTTCATGGTATGACTATATAAACAACGGACGTGCCGTTACAAACACAATTGAAAATATGGATAAGGGCTTTTACCGTGCTGAAAAAACTTTCCATAGAACGGTAAACGATAATCTTGCGCTTGGTCTAAAAGGAATCAGCCATTCAAGTTCAGTTATGAACGCAAGGCTTTTGAAATTCCTTGAAGCTATGGGATACAATGCAAACACATACTATTCCCGCTATGACGGAAACACTCCGGTTTCAGATTCACTCCTTGGTATTAAGTACGTATTGGATAAGAGAGAACCTTCCGAAGAATTAAATAAAAAGGGTCTTGTAAATTCTATTTACGACTATAAATACTCCTGTGATTTTAATGGATTTGATCCTGAGGTAAACGCCGACAAGGAACAGGTAGTGGACGTCTATGAAAATACCGGCGCCTTGGCAATGGGTTATATGGCTGATACAAGCATACAGAATATTGCCGCATTCGGTAATGACAATCCATTTAACAGCCAGAACCTTTTCCTGAGTACCGTTGCCGGTGATACTGTTATTGATCTTAATGACACATCCAATCCGTTTAAGCAGTATACAGAATACTTTAAGCCAATGAATGTCAATCCTGACGATTTTGTTCTGAGTAATGTAACTACTGAGCCATACGGCAATGACCAGATTAAGTATGTTGCTGAGGAAAGCGGAGATCCGACAGTGGATATGTTCATAACTCCTGATAAGGACGGAGATGTGTATATGTACTTTAAAACAGAGTTCCAGCACGCTGTAAATCTCTGGCTGAGTACAGAACAGGACGAAAACGGTCAGTATGTTGACTTTGAATATGTAAAGACATATTTTGAAAACCATGATTACCATATTATAAATCTTGGCAGCTTTAAGGCTGGACAGACATTTGATCTGAGAATGACTGTTGCAAATGAATTTACAATTGTAAAGAATTTCTTCTTCTATCAGCTTGATGAAGACGCATATACAGCGGCTGTTACTAAGCTTAAGGAACAGCAGTGGAATCTTACTAAAGCGGAAGGCCGCCGTTTTGAAGGAACCATTGAAGCACGTGAAAATCAGATTATGATGACAAGTATTCCATATGAACCAGGCTGGTCTATTAAGGTTGACGGAAAACGTGTAGATAATCTTGTTGAAGAAATAAAGCAGCCTGACGGAAGTGTTGCGCTGAGAAATACAGCAGGGGAAACCGGTCAGGTAATAATTGCAGACGCAATGATAGGCGTTAGACTTCTTCCGGGTACACATACTGTTGAAATGACTTATACGCCTCCGGGACTAAACCTTGGAATATTTGCTCTGTTGGCGGGTATTGTAATTATAGTGTATATTTACAAGTATGATAAGAAAAATAACAAGGTGCTTATTGCGCTAAGGCGTCAGAAGCGTGAAATGGCTTTACAGCCTGCAAAAAAGCCGGACGGTGATGACGTTGCTGAGACCTGCGCTGAAATAAAGGAAGCAGCCAACGAAGGTACAGAGAATAATAATACTCAGGTCAATACTGCTTCAAAGCCTAAAAAACAGAAGAATAAAGGTAAAAAGAAGAAAAGGTAATTAAAAGGACGGCGTATAGCCGTCCTTTATCACATATCATAACGCCTGAGGGCAGAACGGAGAAGATTTATGGCAATGACAATAGCTTATGAGGTTGGACAGAACCTTTATCTGAATATTACTAATAAGTGTCCGTGCAGCTGTACATTCTGCATAAGAAAAAATGCAGACGGAGCATACGGTTCTGACAGTCTATGGCTCGAACATGATCCTGAAATCGAAGAAATTATTGACGCTCTTGAAAATATGGATTATAAGAAATATAATGAAGTTGTTTTCTGCGGATACGGTGAACCCACCGAGAGAATTGATGTGCTTATTGAAACAGCAAAATTTATAAAGGAGAATAACGGACCGAAAATAAGAATCAATACTAATGGATTGTCTGATCTTATTAACGGCAGACCAACGGCTCAGCTTTTGGAGGGGCTTGCAGATATTGTTTCGATCAGTCTGAACGCAGGCACTAAGGAAGAATATCTTAAAGTTACAAGACCTTCGTTTGGTGACAGTTCATTTGAAGAAATGCAGAAATTTGCCGTTGAATGTAAAAAATATGTTCCGGAGGTTGTGCTTACAGTTGTAGACGTAATCGGAGAAGATGAAGTTAACGCTGCAAGAAAGATCGCCGGGGATTTGGGAATAAAACTGCGTGTAAGGGCATATGAAGCATAAGTGTTTTGCCATGAATGGGTTTTAAAGGATGATTCGCTTTAAAAAGGGATGCTTTTCTAATGAAAGCATCCCTTTTTTATACATTAAATTTAGACTATTCAGCAACTTTTATTCGATAAAAAAACTTAAGCTTAGGAATAATATCTTTCCATTGTGCATTTGCGGCTATTCCTGAGGATTCAATGCATTTTTCAAGCCCGAAAACGTCTGCTCCGTATACTGTAACTGTTTTGGCTATTGCGCCGGAGCAAAGGGCAGAAATCTGATCTGAAATTTCACGTCTGGCGTCTGATATATTATGGTTTTTATTTTGAACATTACCGTTTATTTTAATTTCAACTGTAATATTAATGCTGTCATTGTCTGCTTCGGCAGTAAGCTTTGTTTTGCTTTTGCTGACAAAAAAGTCTGTCATTCCATCACCGGTGTTTACGGGAATATAAAGCTCCCGTATATTTCCGTTCAGCCAGCAAAGTCCCTTTGCTTCATCGCTTGTAAGGGTTCCTATTATGCCCTTGGAATCTATAATTGCCATGCCCAGACCTTGCTGATTTATAATAGGAACTGCTGCCATTCCGTCATCTCCGAGCATATCGTCCAGAACGTCATTTATATTTCTTTTAAGAATGAGTCCCTTTCGGTTGTTGCTTTCTATAAGTCCTGACAGCGAATTTTCTTCGTCTTGGGAGGTTATATCAGCGGCTTTTTCGTTGGTGCATACAAATCCGCAGGAGGGGGAAATTCTGTTGTTTTTTATCAGAAGCTCCAGATTTTCCTGAAGATTGCCTTCCCCTGAAATAAACAATTCGGTGTGCCCGCTGAAAAGTGTTTTTTCCTGGGAGGTTTCAGCGTTTTCAATTGCTGAAAAAATAGTTCTTCCGTTTCCGGTTAGAGTATTTTCACTATCATAAAGTCTGAGAGATATATTTTGGATTCCGTCTTCAGTAAAGTCTGTACCGATAGTTTTGACAAAGCTCATGCTTCTTACTTCACCTTTATGACTGCACCCGCTCAGCAGAATCAGCAGCAATGCCGGAAGCAGTATTTTTTTCATTTCCGATTTTCCTCCTTATAAACATGATAAGCGGTATTATTACGGCAAGAATTATAATCAGGATTCCCATAACAGGGAAAATATTCAGCGACATCATTCTTATAGCCGCTGACAGTCCAGCCATGAAAACGGCGGAAATTACTCCCGTATATTTTAGTTCGGGGAATACTTCTCTTATAAGGGACGAGCTTAGCACAAGCTGTAAAGTTACAGTCATTACGCAGAGCATAGTGAATACTATCATATATAAGGAATCGGCACGCTGAATACTGAACGGCTGAGAGAATGCTCCGGCGGTAAAAAACGGGTATTCGGCAATGTTCATAATTCTTCCCAGAACTGTTATTTCGATAGCGCAAATTATTTCTGTCAGGACAAGCTTCCAAATAAAGAAATGATAAGTGCTTTTTTCTCTGTTTCCGTTGGCAGAGTCAAGGAGAATAAACAGCATTACCAGTTCTCCGGACGAACAGAAATCACGTATTCCATGCTTTAAAATTCCTGAAGCTGACGCTTGAGGTACAAAATTGGAAAGGTCAGCTTTGGGATATGCCCCAAGTATCATGACAGCGACTGAGAGAATAATGAATCCAAGCATTACAGTGCTGTATCTGGAAACTGATTTAAGGCCCAGTGAAGCGGCATATATGCTGACTGCCGCAAGAATTACCGTACCGGTAAGACTGCTGTCGATCGGAAAATACACGCTTTTGGTAACTCCCCATAGATTTCCGAAGGAAACCGCTCCCCATATTATAAAATAGAGAGCGTATAGAAGCTTTCCGGCTTTTCCGAAAAGAATTTCCTTGCTAAGACTGAATTTATTCTGTCTGTAAAGCGCTATCATAGGTATAGCCGCTAATATCTGAAATGCGGCAGAAAGCGCTGCGCCTGCCATCTGTTCAGCATTGGACGACTGGACTGAGCATATCAAACTGAACATTTTTACACCCAGTAGCAGTGTGAATAACTGACTGCTGCTTATTTTATTCATATAGCTCCTCCACTGTAAAATGATCGTTCTGCATTTTTCTGAATCCTGTTCTAACCGCAACATCTCTCATTGCTTTAAGATTGAATGGCGAAACAGGCGCAGTATAAGGATAACCGTAATCTTCAGTTACACACATATTAAAGAGCACAACCGAAGCCATAAGGCTTATGCCGAAGAGCCCCCATATTCCTCCGCATATTATGAAAACTATTCTCAGAATAGTTATGCTGCGTGAAAGCTCGGGGATAACGAATCCGCTGATAACTGAAAGTGCGGCAACAGTGAGAAGAGGCGTACTTATAAGTCCTGAGGAAACTGCGGCGTCACCGATAATAAGACCGCCTACAATGCTGACGGCTCCTCCAACCGCTTTGGGAAGCCTCAGCCCTGCTTCTTTTATGATTTCATACATAAGGAGCACTCCAACCAGTTCCGTTACAATGGAAAACGGAGCATTGGCTTCCGATTCTGATAGGATCAGCAATAGCGTACTGTTGAGCAGCTCAGGGTGATGCATGGCTATGGCGGCGTAAAGCGAGGGCAGCAGTATAGCTATAAAGAATGCTGCATATTTGAGCCATCTAATAAAAACTGCGAAATAGGGCTTGCAGTTATAGTCATCTACCGTCTGGAAGTTATCGCTTACAAGTTTTGGAATGATCAGTGCAAAGGGAGTTCCGTCTATAAGGATTGCAACTCTGCCCTCGATTAATTTAGAACAAAGCACGTCCGGTCTTTCGGTAGTGCCCACGGAAGAAAAAATTCGTCTTCCTTTTTGTTCAAGAAACGGCTGTACATATCCGGTGGAAAAAACAGATTCAAGCTGAATATTGTCGAGAGAATTCATAATGCGTTTTATCAGCTTCCGGGGAACTCTGTCGGCCATATAGCATATGCACATATCTGTCTGGCTTTTTTCTCCCCGAACAAATAGTTTCTGGACCAGATCCGGCGATTTTAGGCGTCTTCTTATCAAAGACATATTTGTTCTGACAACTTCAACAAAGCCTTCGTGAGCGCCGGTAATATTGTTTTCGCCGGAGGGCTCGTCAACGCCTCTTTTATCGTATCCCTGTACGCCGAAGGCAAGAATGCGGTCGCAGCCGTCGGCGGCAAGCATGGCAAATCCTGAATTCAGCAGACGAAAAAAGTTTGCGTAATTTGCAGCGTCGGTGCGGTCGATGGATAGCAGCAAATGGTTTTCAATGTGATTGAACAGCGCTGCCGGACTTGGATTTTCAAGTGCGATTTTTGTAAGAGGGTGAAGAATAAGCTCGGTCATAGTCGCAGTGGAAACCATTCCCTCACAGCATAAAAGAGCTGCCTTGATACCGCTTATTTCGATTCGGTTTATCAGTACGTCCGAAGAGCCGCCTGAAATTTGTTGTATTAATTTTATGTTCTGATCCAGTACGGGATCAATCCCCCGGGAAGAATTATTTTGCATAGTCAGACTATCCTCCGATTCTTAAATGTTTTACGGATTTAGTATTGCCGTTAAAATATAAATAATGCAAGGGAGTGGAAATTTTGGATGAAATATGAAAAAGTCAATTGTAAAACTTATAAAAAAATAACAAAATAAAAAAAACGCTTTATAAATATTCAACAAATATAAATCTTCCAGTCAAAAAAAACTTTACTTTATGAATCTTTTGAGGTATAATTACATACGTTAAGAAGCAAGTACCAAAAAATATGTTTTTGCCTTTAACTTTGCTATTGACTTTTGCATATTTATCAGCTATAATATAAATATCGCAGATTTTGGGATAAACGTGAAAATCAATTGTTTATGTTGAATTAATATTGTATAAATTGTATGCGTAACGGAAATATTATCATTTGTTCATTATATTCAACAATTTTGTATAATTGATTTTATAAATCTATACAAAAAGCCCAATAAGCTCTTGACTTTAAATCCACATTTAATTATAATTTAAATGTGAATGAATGGGGCTTGTATGTCTCGGTTTATCTGCAAATATAATTGAAGGGATGTACAGAGCAAGTATTCCTTTATTATATGAATTATAATTTTTTTATTTTTATTATTTTGTCTGATAAGAAAAGGAGGAAATCGCAAATGAAAACTAGCAAGCTGATCGCAGGCTTTATGGCAGCTGCGGTAGCTGCAACAATGGCAGCGTCTGTTATTGTTACAGCGGCAGATTCTGTAAACGTTACAGTTTCAAATGATAAGGTAAAGGCAGGAGAAGATTTTACTTTAACAGTAAGTATTGACGGTATTCCATCAGCAGGCATGAATGCATGCGACTTTGGTATCGAATATGATTCTGATTTGGTAAGCGTTTCATCAGTAACAAAGGGTGAGCTGATCCCTCAGGTTCCGGACAGCGAACTTGCAGTGTCTGATCCGCTTACAACAAATATTGAAGATGGATTTATTAGCGTGATTTATGGTGTGGGAACAGTTGATCCTGCATATTATCTTAAGGATTCAGGCGTGTTCCTGACAATCAAGGGTACGGTCGATGAGAAAGCAGAAGCCGGAAGCAAGGCGGAATTCAGCATTGTACCTATTAATAGAACGGAAAAGCCATCAGGTACAGCAGTAAACAAGAATACATATTTTGGTTTGATCGATGGTGATGAAAATATCACTGTTTACACTCCTACAATAACAGACGGCTATGTTGAAGTGCTCGGCGATGAAAATCCAACAGAAACAACAGAACCTGAAACAACAGAACCATCAGAAGAAAAACCGACTGAAACTTTGGGTGAAGCTACAAAGTACGGAGATGTTGACTGCAACGGTACTATCGAAGTAAATGACGTAGTTGTTCTCAATATGTATCTTCTTGATACAACATCTAATATCCCTGGAGTAACAGCTCAGGGCCTGGCAAATGCCGACGTTGAAAAGGATTCAGTAATTAACCTTGTTGACAGCGGAAAGCTTATTAATTTCCTTGCAGAGTCAATCGAAGAAAGCGCTCTTGGAAAATCATAATTTAGTAGATTAAGCGTAAAGCTTAATATATGGGGGGACCCTAAAAAAATTATACAGTGTCCGTTTAAAATGGACAGAAAGGAAAAATAGTGATGAAGAAGAAAAGAATTCTTTCAGCTCTGACTTCATTAGCCATGATTGGTACCATGGTTGCAGGCGCACTTCCTTTTAGCGTAAGTGCTGCAACTAAGGATGCTGAGACAACTATGAATCTTGGGCTGACCACTACTGCACCTACTTCATATGCAGAAGGTACATATGAAAACGGTTTTGAAATTCCGGTCAGTGTAGTAGTAAACAACTATGATGAGGCTGAGATGTATACCGGTCTTCAGTGTAACGTTGCAGGACCGGAGGGCGTAAAGATCAAGTCAATGTCAATTCCGGGAAATTCCGCAGACAGAAAAAATCCTGATTTTGTGGGAAACTGGTTCTCATGTGTTGGCGGTGACGGATATTCTAACCGTGACTTTAAGTGTTCAGTAACACCTGATACAGCCTTTACTCCTGGCTTTACACTTATGTCACAGTCAGGTTTAAAGCCATTCACAAAGAATACATATACAAAACAGGGTGCTGCTATCGCAAACTTTGTTGCTGTATTTGATGCTGGTCTTGCACCAGGTAAGTACGACATAGATTTCACTTTCCTTTCAGGCGTTAACTCTAATGACGTTAATCTTACTCTGAAATATGTGCCGACTGGTGAAAAGCTCACAATCGAACTCGGCGGCGATACAGAGCCAACAGAAGCAACTACAGAAGCTCCAACTGAAGCTCCTACAGAAGCTCCTACAACAGAAAAACCACAGGTTCCAACAGATAAGGAATTCGTAGGCGATGCAGACATCTACTTCGATCAGAAGG
>CAJUPO010000002.1:117723-197822 GCA_910588145.1 uncultured Oscillospiraceae bacterium
CGGCGCATCCGGTACAAACGGACACGTTGATCCAACATTTACAATTACAAAGAAAGATGGTAAATATCAGCAGTTAACTCCAGTTATCAAGACAATTGGTAAAATTACAATTGCTGGTGAAACAGAAACAACAGAAAAGCCAGAAGTTCCAACAGATAAGGAATTCGTAGGCGATGCAGACATCTACTTCGATCAGAAGGAAGCTGCTCCAGGTGAAGAAGTTGAAATCGGCGTTAAGGTTGATACACACGGAAAGTCACTCCTCGGTATCGAATTTAAGTATGCATGGGATAAGGACCTTTCACTCGTTCCTGGATCAGGCGAACTTGGATTCGGTTTTGATGCAGGCGCAACAGTAGGCGAAGGCACATACATTTTAGGCGAACAGGTTGCTGCTCCAAATGATCCAGATGAATACATGGTATCATTCAAGTTCAAGGTTCCAAGCGATGCTAAGCCTGGCGATGTATATGAAATCGGCGCATCCGGTACAAACGGACACGTTGATCCAACATTTACAATTACAAAGAAAAATGGTAAATATCAGCAGTTAACTCCAGTTATTAAGCAGATTGGTAAGATAACAATTGTTGGCGAAACAGAAGAAACTACAGAAGTTACAACAACAGCAAAGCCAACAACTACAACTACAACAAAAACAACAACAGCAAAGCCAACTACAACAACAAAACCTGTAACAACAACAACTGATGGTGTAACTGATAAGCCTGTAACTGTAACATCTGTTTCACAGGTAATTGTAACAGAAACAGTTATCTCACAGGTTGTAGTAACAGAAACAGTTATCTCACAGGTTGTAGTAACTGAAACAACTGTTTCACAGGTTGTGGTAACACAAACATCTGTTTCACAGGTTGTAGTTACACAGACATCTATTTCTAATATTGTAATCCCAAGCACAGAAACAGTTACTTCACGTATAGTTATAACAGAAACAGTTATTTCACAGGTTGTAGTAACACAAACATCTGTATCAGTTGTAACTGTAACATCTGTTTCACAGGTAGTAGTTACACAAACATCTGTTTCTAAGATTGTAATTCCAAGCACAGAAACAGTTACTTCACGTATAGTTGTAACAGAAACAGTTATCTCACAGGTAGTTGTAACACAAACATCTGTATCTGTTGTAATTGTAACATCAATTTCACAGGTAGTAGTTACAGATCCTGTAACCGTTACTACTACTGGCACTGGCGAAAAGCCAAGCACAGATATTACTGTTGACGTAAGTGGTGTTGATCCATCAGCAGATAATGGTCAGTGGTATCATACAGATGACCAGGTATTTGTTAAGGATGGCATAAAGGTTCTCTTTGATGGAAAAGATATTACTGCTGATGCTGAAATCATCTTTGATGAAACACCAGCAAGTGTATACGACAGCAAGACTCATGCTGAAGATTACACAGTAAGCTTTACTGTAAAATATAAGGGCGCTGAAGCTACAGCTGAAATACCAGTTAAGATTGGTGTTCGTGGCGACTCTAAGGTTAACAGTGAAGTTGACGTATTCGACGCTATCAGAATTGCACAGTATACAGTTAAGAGACAGCAGATTGTTGAAGGCTCATTTGACGCATTCCGTTCAGATGTAAACGAGAGCGGTGAAATCGACGTATTTGACGCAGTAGCAATCGCTAAGTATACAGTTAGCAAGGAAGCTAATCCATGGGTGAAGATTATTACAAACTACAACAATATCATCACCAAAGAAGCTAAATAAGCTTTGATAATTTAAGTTTTGTTCTAATACGGACCGGATTCGTCCGGTTCCGTATTTAACAAATATAGAAAAGAAAGGAAAAAAGTTAAAATGAAGAAGAATGTATTAACAAGAACAATGGCAGTGCTGGCTTCAATGACAGTACTTGGTGCAGCATCAATGATGTCTGCAAGCGCTGGCGATCAGAATGCACTTGGCGTTTCAAGCGCTACAGTTACTGAACTCGGCGTAGAAACAGTTGAGCTTACAATTGATTGTGAGTCTGTAAATGATGATGCTGCTGGTTATACAGCAACAATCACATGGGACGAAGCTCTTGAATTCGTAGGCGTTGCAGGTGCAGGCAGTGCAGTTGCTACTCCATCAGAAGTTACAGGTAACAGTGTAGATGTAACAACATTTACAACAGGCGCAATCGTTGGCGCTTCTGCTACACTTACTTTCAAGCTCCCAGCAGATTATGCTAACGGTGATTCTTGGACAGTAGACCTCGCTTGTGATAATAAGTACGGCGCAGCTGATCCGTATGAAACATTCAGTGTTTACAGCGGAACAATCACTGTAGATATTCCGGAAGCACCAACAGAAGCTCCTACAGAAGCACCTACAGATGCTCCTACAGACGCAGCTACAGAAGCTCCTACAACAGCAGCTCCTAAGGCTACAACAGTTAAGAAGTCTGACTCACCTAAGACAGGCGCAACAGGTATCGCACTTGCAGCAGCTGGTCTTGTAACAGCAGGTGCAGCAGCAGTTGTTCTTAAGAAAAAGCACTAATTTTTAATTAGTAATAATTATTTTCGTAAAATGGCCTCCTGATTTCAGGAGGCTTTTTTATTTCCCAACAAAAAAACGCCTTGCGATATGCAAGGCGTTAATTTTAATTTGTTTATAAATTTTTCAAGGTAAAATTCCAACTGTCAGCGCACATTTCATCGATGCCTGCCTCAGCCTTCCAATGAAGTATTTCCTCTGCAAGTTTAGTATCAGCGAAGGAAGTTGCAATATCACCGGCACGTCTTGGAGTAATTTCAACAGGAATTTCTTTCCCGCATGCTTTTTCATAAGCCTTGACAACTTCAAGAACACTTGAACCTTTTCCGGTACCAAGATTTATTGGCCTGAAGCCCTTATTGCATTCTGAATATTTTAATGCTGCAATATGACCTGAAGCCAGATCAGAAACATGAATATAATCACGAACGCCAGTACCGTCCGGGGTATCGTAATCGTTGCCAAAAACCCTTAAATGATCCAGCTTTCCGCAGGCTACTTGAGCAATATAAGGTACAAGGTTATTAGGGATTCCATTTGGATCTTCACCAATAAGACCGCTTTTGTGAGCGCCGATCGGATTAAAATAACGCAATGCAACCACGCTGAAGTCAGCATCAGCAATTGTAAGATCATGTAGGATCTGTTCAATCATAACCTTAGTATATCCGTAGGGATTAGTTGCAGATGTAGGCATATCTTCTGTATAAGGCGCCTTGTTGTCTATGCCGTAAACGGTAGCAGATGATGAGAATACAATTTTTTCACAGCCATGCTTTTTCATTGAAGAAAGAATATTAAGGGTACCGGTAAGATTGTTACTGTAATACTCAAGAGGTTTTTGAACAGATTCTCCAACTGCCTTTAGTCCAGCAAAGTGAATTACAGCAAAAATATCGTTTTCCTGGAATATTTTCTCTACTGCTGAAGTATCAAGCATATCTGCCTTATAGAAAAGAGGTCTTTTGCCTGTTATCTGTTCAATTTTATCAACAGTTTCAGCTTTAGAATTTGAAAGATTATCCATTATAATAACATTATAATCGTTTTCAATAAGCTTTACGCATGTATGGCTTCCGATGAAACCGGTTCCTCCGGTTACAAGAATATTTTTCATAATAACTCCTATCTAATAGTTAAAGTCTGGTTTATAAACTACTAATATTATTTTTTATTAATTCCTTAATAAAATTCATAAGTATAGTATATAATAATTTATTATTATTTTCAAGTATATTTGCAAAAATTTAGATTTTGCAGTATAATATAACAAATTTATTTTGGAGGGTATTATGCAGAAAATACTTGGATATATGCGTAAAGCTATACAAGAATTTGAACTTATAAGTGACGGAGATGTAATAGCGGTAGGGATTTCCGGCGGTAAGGACAGTCTTGTGCTTGCGCAGGGACTTTACGCTTTAAGAAAGTTTATTGGCATAAACTATAATATTATAGGTATTACGATAGACCCGCAGTTTGAGGGAAAAAAGGGGAATTATGGTGCAGTTGCAGATATGTTTAACAAAATCCAAATTGATTATCATATAATTTCCACACAAATAGGAGAAATTGTTTTTGAGAAGAGAAAGGAAGATAATCCATGCAGTTTGTGTTCCAGAATGAGAAGAGGCGCATTGTGTCAGGCAGCAGAAGATCTGGGCTGCAACAAAATTGCATTGGGACATAACTTCAATGATTCAGTTGAAACTTTTATAATGAATCTTTTTAACGAGGGAAGAATAGGCTGTTTTTCACCTTTAACTGAAATATCGGATAAACTGACGATAATCAGACCGCTTGTTTTGGCTCCGGAAAGAGAGGTTAAAAAGGCAGCAGTAAAAAATAATTTTCCAGTAGTGAAATCTGTGTGTCCGGCAGACGGGCATACAAACCGTGAACACACCAAGGAATTTATACGTAATATGGAAAAGGAAAGCAAAGGATTTTCGGATAGAATTATGGGCGCCATGAGAAGGAGCAATATAGACGGCTGGGGAGGCAAACAAAATAAGTGATGTAACTTTCGAGCAGTTTCGTTATAATATTTCATTGATTTAAATGATGAACCAATGATAAAATTATGTAAAAGGTATAAAAACCTTATATTTATTTGCATTGCGGTCTGAAATATGATAAAATAAGTCATGAATAAATAAAGTATTATTAGGGGGATTAAATAATGAGCGAATCAGTTTTATGGTATCAAAAGCCTGCTGAGGATTTTAACAGCGCTTTGCCGGTTGGAAATGGAAGAATAGGCGGCATGGTTTACGGCAAGCCGGAAAATGAGCTGATTCAGCTTAATGAAGATTCTGTCTGGTCCGGCGGCAAAAGAAACCGGAATAATCCAAACGCATTGCAGGGACTTGAGGAAGTCAGGAATCTTATAAAGGAAGAACGCATTACCGAGGCTGAGGAAATTGTTTTCAAAAAAATGCAGGGAGTTACTCCTTCGAGCCGTCATTATATGCCTCTTGGAAATCTTCATATACATACTGATCTTGGAGGAAAGAGGGCTAAGAATTACAAAAGATGGCTTGATCTGGAATGTGCGTCAGTATTCACTGAATTTACTGCCGGAGATGTAATTTTACGCAGGGAAGTGTTTGTTTCTGAACCTGATGGTGTAATGGTCGTACATCTCACTTCAGAAAACGGCGCTGCTGATTCATATGCAGAAATCGACGGCAGAGATGATTATTTTGATGATAACAGACCTGTTAAAGAAAATTTAATACTCTTTTCAGGCGGTTCCGGAGGAAAAGACGGCATTCTTTTTGCCGCCGCACTTACAGCAATATCAGAAGACGGTGAAATATTTACTGAGGGCGGAAGACTTCATATAAAAAATTTTACCGACGCAGCATTTATACTAAGTGCAAGAACAAGCTATTATATTGATGAAGCATTTGAGGATGCGGCGATTATGGACGCTGAATATGCGGCTGAATGCAGCTTTGATGAACTGAGATACCGTCATGTATGTGATTACAGTGAGCTTTACAGCCGTGTAAAATTTGAATTGAATGATAACAGCGAGGGCGGCAGTCAGCTTCCAACCGACGAGCGTATTCTGCGTATGCGCGGAAATGATTTTGACGATAAGGAATGCGACAGCCATATTCACGATAATGGGCTGATGGTGCTTTACTATAATTTTTCACGGTATTTAATGATCTCAGGAAGCCGTCCGGGAACTCTTCCTCTTAATATTCAGGGTATATGGAATCAGGATATGATGCCGGCATGGGGCGGAAGATTTACTATTAATGTTAATACGGAGATGAATTACTGGAACGCTGAAAGCGGAAATTTATCGGAATGTCATATCCCGCTGTTTGATCTAATAGAAAAAATAAGAATCAGCGGCAGGGAAACTGCCCGTCAGATGTATGGCTGTAAGGGCTTTGTATGCCATCATAACACAGATTTATGGGGAGATTCAGCGCCTCAGGACCTTTGGATGCCTGCAACAATATGGCCCATGGGTGCGGCATGGCTTTGTCTGCACATATTCGAGCATTATGAATATACGCTTGATAAGGATTTCCTTGAGGAAAAGTTTGATACGCTAAAGGAAGCGGCAGAATTTTTTACCGAATACTTAATTGAGGATAATGAGGGCAGACTTGTGACTTGTCCGTCCGTTTCACCTGAGAATACTTATCTAACTGAAAACGGAGTCAAAGGCAGTCTTTGCATGGGACCTTCCATGGACAGTCAGATTATTACCGTACTTTTCAACAATGTAATAAGCGCTTGTGAAATTCTTGAAAGAGATAAGGCGTTCGCTGAAAAACTTAAGGAGATGCTTAAGAAGATACCAGTGCCGGAAGTGGGAAAATACGGTCAGATAAAGGAATGGGCAGTTGACTACGATGAAGCAGAAGTGGGACACAGGCACGTATCCCAGCTTTTTGCACTGCACCCGGCAGATATTATAACTCCGTACAAGACGCCTAAGCTTGCGGACGCCGCAAGATTTACCCTTATCAGGCGGCTTATTCACGGCGGGGGGCATACAGGCTGGAGCCGTGCTTGGATAACTAATATGTGGGCAAGACTGTTTGACAGCAATATGGTTTATGAAAATTTACAGAAGCTTATTGCCTACTCTACTAATCCAAATATGTTTGATAATCATCCGCCTTTCCAAATTGACGGAAATTTCGGAGGGGCGTCCGGAATTACTGAAGCTTTGCTGCAAAGTCACAGCGGAGAAATAAATATTCTCCCTGCACTGCCGGAAGAATGGCAAGAGGGAGAAATCTGCGGTTTAAAAGCAAAGGGAAATTTTGAGGTTTCTGTAAGATGGTCTAAAGGAAAGCTTACTGAAGCTGTAATCGAGTCCTTATCCGGAGCAAAATGCCGTGTAAGAACGAATACAGTAGTGAGTGTTTCCAGCAACGGAGAAAATGTTAATTCAAAACTTGAGGGCGGTGTTATAAGTTTTGATACAGAATCGGGGAAAACGTATATAATAAGGAGTTGACAGCCATTTTCATGAAGAAGAAAAAAACAATATTGTTTCTTGCGTTAGCGGCGGCTCTGCTTACTGCCTGCGAAGATATTTCTCATGAGCCGAGGAATCACATAAAGGATTCCTCGGAAGTTGAGTCGATTGCGGATGAAATACAGGAAACTACTGAAAAAGCAGTTGAGTATACCGAATATGTTGCAGAGGTTCCCGAAATCAATAAATACGATACGTCTTTTGTGCTTGAAGCAGAGGACTGCGAGCTTGGCGGCAGTCTGTACCAATCCGATGAACGCAAGGGATTTTCCGGAGATGGGTATGTGACAGGCTTTTACGGCGGTTCAGCCGATTATTTAAGCTTTAAAGCGGATATTCCTGCCACTCAGCACTATGACATAACAATATGTGCGGCGTCTGATACAAATATATCTAATTATCTGACAGTAAATTCCGTGGATCTTGCGCCGTTTAGCTTAGAGGGAGAGGGAAACTTTGTCCGCATCACACTTCACGGCGTTTTTATGGAAGAGGGAGAAGCTGAGATAAAGGTTAATAACGCCGATTCAAACTTTGATGTGGATTATATTGAAATCTCAGATAATGAAACTGTTTATGAGGACGCATTTGAAATTGTGGAAACTCCCGTTTCAAAGGACGCTTCTGCAAAATCCAAAGAACTTCTTAAGTTTATGAATGAAAGCTTTGGCAGTAAGATTATTACCGGTCAGTATGCGTCAGGACCTGATAATAAAGAACTCGAGCTTATCTATAAAACAACGGGAAAGTATCCTGCTGTACGGTTCAGCGATATAGGTGAGTATACCCGGGAAAAAGCTCCGTCACAAAAAGAAATCAAGGCGGCGGAAGACTGGAGTAAAAAAGGCGGAATCGTCGGACTTATGTGGTACTGGAATGCACCGTCCGATAACTCATCGGTTTATGCTGACAAAACTGATTTTAAATTAAGTGAGGCAGTAACAGATCTTGAAATATGGAACAAGGATCCGGAAGAGCTGAATGAGCTTTATCAGCATGGGGAAATCACTCAGGAGTGTTATTCACTTGTTAATGATATAGATAAGGTTTCAGATGCTCTCAATAAGCTTGCAAAAGAGAATATACCTGTTTTATGGAGGCCGCTTCACGAGGCCGGCGGAAGCTGGTACTGGTGGGGAGCAGACGGCGCTGAAGCCTATAAATGGCTGTATGATCTTATGTATAGCCGAATGACTGAGTATCATAAGCTTAATAATCTTATCTGGATATGGAACGGTCAGAGTGAGGAATATATGGTTGACAGCGAAAAGTACGATATTGCGGCTCTTGACATTTATCTATCACCTGACATGGTTTATGGAAGCCGTTCAGAACAGTATCAGTGGCTAAAAAAAATAACCGGTGGAGAAAAAATGCTGGCTATAGGTGAGTGCAGTACAATTCCGGGTATTGATGAAATGTGCAGGGATAACTCACTGTGGTCATTTTTTGGTTTATGGTTCGATGAATACCTTGCAGATAATAAGGGCGAAATTTCTGAAGTCTATAATAAAAAAGAAAATATAATAAAAATGTATAATGCTGAAAACTCAGTGACTTTGGAAGACTGTATAGAGGCAGGCAGTGCAGAAGATTAAGCTTTGCTTTTAAAGTTTCCGGTCAAGGTTGAGAAAATAAGATAAACAATGCCTCCGGCAGCAATTGACGCAGGAAGAGCTATGAGATTTTCAAAGGGCAGCACATTATATACAAGATTTGCAGTAACAGCACACATAATTCCGGAAAAAACAGGCGGCAGCAGAATGGAGAATATTTTTATTCTTATTCCTGCCGCTTTGCTGTATATGATAAGCGACAGTATAAAGATTAAGACATAGCATAAAAGTGTTGAAATTGCCGCTCCTGCAACATTTATCTCCGGTATGGGGATAAGCAGTATGTTGCCGAGGAATTTGACTATTACGCCGGCAATCATGATTTTTACAGGTGCGTCAGCTCTTCCTATTGCCTGAAGCATACTGAAAACGGGAAAGGAAAGGGCAAGGAAAATTACTGCGAAGCCCAGATAAAAAAGGCTTTCAGATGAAACTATACATTCCATTTTTCCTGAGGGAAACAGAAAATTTAAAACAGGTGCGGCAAGTATGCTTATCCCAAGACCGGACGGTACAGCAAGAAATGCAGTTGCTCCGATTACATTAGCTGAAAGGCGTTTTACTGAGTCAATATCCTTACGGGTCCATGCTTCTGCAATGTTAGGGAGGATTCCCTTTCCAAACATATTAGTAACCGACGGAATAAGATTGAATACCGTTACGGCAAGACCTGAAAAAGAGCCGTAGATGAAGTTTGAAAGCTCGTTTTTAGGAATGCTTTCAAGACCGAATTTATGTATAATGCTTCCCGGGCGTATTAGCAGAGCCTTGTCAAGACAGCGTATGATTGTTGCAAGGTCGATTAATGAGGTGAGGTTTGTGATTATAGATCCCAGCGCAACAGGTATCATGACGGCAAACAGGGATTTTATTATTTTGCCGGAGCTGTCTTCACGCTTTGTATTATCAATGCATTTTTCGCTGGGGTCTGCTCCGAGTATTACGAGAAACAGTGTTCCGGCGGCGGTGGAAAGAGTGATTCCGGCAACGGCTGCTGCTGCGGCAACTGAAATTATATCCGTTCCCGCGGGAAAGAAAGACATGACCTTATCCGGGTGATTCAGTACATAGGAGCACAGCGCAAGTCCTGCGGCAAGACGCATTACGGATTCTATTACCTGAGAAACAGCCGTGGGATACATATTCCTCATGCCCTCCCAGCAGCCGCGGTATACAGCGGTAATACAGCCGAAAAGCACTGACGGGGCTATCATGAGCACTGACAGAGCAGCTTCAGGACAGGCGGCTATCTTTTCAGAAAAAGGACGTGCAAGAATTGCGGCGGCGGCAGTGCCCGCAAGACCTATTGCAGTAAAAAGCGCAAGTGAAACTCTATAAATTTTACGGGCGTTTCTGTAATTGCCGGCGGCACAGTTGTCCGCAGTAAGCTTGGCTGCGGCGGTGGTAAGACCGTTTGCAGTAAGAGCATATATGGGAAGAAAGAGTCCGTAGGCACAGCTGAAGTAGCCCATACCGGTACCGCCAAGCATATTTGTAAGCGGAATTTTGAACAGCGCTCCTGCCGCTTTGGCAATAACTGCTGAAACGATAAGTATCAGCGAACCTTTTATAAAACTCTGCTTTTTCATAAAACATCCTTTCTTTGTTGTTTTATTGCTTAATTCTAATAGCCGCAGTTTGTTTATTTTGCATAATGATTTTGGGTTTTAGGGAGTTTTATATTGCTCATTAAAGAAATGTATGTTATAATTATATGCAGTTATTTCAGTTAGTATGAAATGGAGCGACACTTGTTATGGATTATAAATTTTCAGAAAAGGTAGCAGGACTTCAAGCGTCCGCTATCAGAGAAATTCTTAAGTTTACATCACAGCCGGGGGTTATTTCCTTTGCGGCAGGAAATCCTGCGCCGGAGGCATTTCCGACTGAAAAAATAGCTGATATTTCAGCAGAAATCCTAAAAAATGATCCTGTTCTTGCATTGCAGTACAGTGTATCTGAAGGTTATCCGCCCTTGAGGGAACTTTTGAAAAAAAGAATGCAGCTAAAAAACTGTTTTAATCCCGATATAGATGATCTTATTATAACATCCGGCGCCCAGCAGGCAAACGAACTTTCCTGTAAGGTTCTTTGCAATGAGGGGGATACGCTGATTTGCGAGTCACCGAGTTTTATCGGTTCGCTGAATGCTTTCCGGTCCTATAATGTTAATCTTGCCGGAATTGAAATGGAAAAGGACGGCATGAAGCTTGATCTTCTTGAGGAGGCTCTTAAAAAGGGAACAGGTCAGAAGCTGATTTATGTTATTCCTAATTTTCAGAATCCAACGGGAGCAACAATGTCTCTTGAAAAAAGAAAAGGTCTTTATCAGCTCGCCTGCAAATATGACGCCGTTATCCTTGAGGATAATCCTTATGGCGATCTTAGATTTGCCGGAGAAGATGTTCCGTCAATTAAGAGCATGGATACTGAGGGCAGAGTTATTTATTCGGGTACATTTTCAAAAATTCTTGCACCGGGACTTAGAGTTGGATATGTATCGGCTCCAAAGGAAATAATACAGAAAATAGTTGTGTGTAAGCAGGTTTCTGATGTTCATTCAACAATCTGGTCACAAATTGTCTGCGAACGGTTTATGACTGAATGCAATCTTGATGATCATTTTGATAAACTCAGAAGTATATATAGAGAAAAGTGCGGACTTATGCTCGATTGCATGGATAAGCATTTTTCGGATAAGGTTATATATGAAAGACCGGAGGGCGGATTGTTTATCTGGGCAACGCTTCCAAAGGGCAGCAATATGACTGAATTTTGTACTGAAGCAGTAAGAGATTACAAAATTGCAGTAGTTCCGGGAACAGCATTTATGATAAACGAAAGCGATAAAACAGATTCATTCCGTCTTAATTTCTCAACGCCGGCCAATGAACAGATCATAAAGGGCATTGAGATTCTTGGTAATATGACAAAGGAAAAATTTGACTGAAAATAAACGGTGCAATCACCGTATAATAAAAATCAGGCGGGCTGTCCGCCGAAAAAAAGACAGCCGCCGTGTTTTGCGGCGAACGGAGAATTGATATGGCTAAGAAGCGTTCTATACTGGATAGATATCCGGTTTCACAGAAGTATATTATTTCAAGAGGAAAAGCGCTGACTTTTCCTTCAGCTCCTTTTAAAAAGGAACTGCGTGACGATGAGGTATACGGCGCAGTTGTGGATATGCCCATGACTCCTACTGTTATGGCTACACTTGTTTGCTTTGTAAACGGAGCGGCAAATCTTTATTTTAATCTTGGCGGTGAGTATCTTAATGCCGCACAGCGTTACAGAGGCGTTGCTCAGGCGGCCTTTGATTTCGTAAAGAATGCGTCTGATAATCTCAGCGTATGCGAAAAGACTACTGAATTTGATATGCCGGTTGCAGGAAAGCAGTTTGTTTATCTGATGACAAAGAAAGGCGTTTATAAAACAGAGATTACTCCTAATGCTATTTCAAAGGAAGAAGAGTCAAAAAGACGTCTGTTCAATATGTATCAGAGAGTTATGTCTGAACTTAGAATCGCTCAGATGAAGGATCAGGCGGCAGGAATAAGCAGCGGCAGCATGAGCGAATAGAAATAGAGTAAATTGACATAAAATAATGTTAAAATTACTTATATTTCAATAAATTCGACAAAGTTTGCAAAAACTATTGCAATTTAATAAGTTTTAATGTACTATAAGTAATACTGAAATGAAAAGGGAGCCTTAATGGTTGAGTTTGAAAGAAAAGAATCATATAATATTGATGATCTTATAAGAATTGTTGAACTTCTGCGTTCCCCGGAGGGGTGTCCTTGGGACAAGGAACAGACTCATAAATCTATAAGACAGGATTTTATTGAGGAAGCTTATGAGGCCATCGAAGCTATTGATCTTGAGGATACTGAGCTTCTTAGAGAAGAATTGGGCGATGTGCTTTTACAGGTGGTTTTTCATTGTCAGATAGAGCGTGAAAATAAGAATTTTGTTTTCGATGATATTTGCGACGAGCTCTGTAAAAAGCTGATTGTTAGGCATCCTCATGTCTTTGGGGATCTTACAGTATCAGACTCGGGTGAAGTCCTTAAAAACTGGGACAGTATAAAAAAGAAAACCAAATGTCAGGAAACATATACTGATACCCTTAATGCAGTGGCGAAATCCTTGCCGGCGCTTATGAGGGCGCAGAAAATCGGCAAAAGAGCTATGCGTGCAGGTATGGATTTCCGAAATGCGAAAGAAGCTTTTGCGTGCATTAAGTCAGAAGCTGACGAACTTGAAGCGGCAATTGCAGACGGCGATAAAAAGAATATTGAAGAAGAATTTGGTGATCTGCTGTTTTCATGCGTGAATACGGCCCGGCATCTGGGAATAGATGCAGAACAGGCTTTGACGGACGCTTCTGAAAAGTTTATCAGGCGTTTTGAAGCGGTTGAAAAAGAAGTAATGCTGAACGGAGCTGATATGTCGGCTCTTGGCATAGATGAGCTTGACGTTTACTGGCGTCGGGCTAAGCAAAAATGATGGTTTTTGTTCAGAAGAAAATTGGAGGTATAAAAAATGACAAAGGCAGAATTGATTAATCAGATTGCAGAAAAATGTGAATTTACTAAGAAGGACGCTGAAAAGGCACTTTCAGCAGTAGTTTCCTCTATTACAGAAGCTCTTTCAAACGGCGATAAGGTTCAGCTTGTTGGATTTGGTACATTTGAAGTACGTGATCGTGCAGCTAAGGAATCCAAGAACCCAAGAACAGGCGAAATAATTCAGGTTCCTGCAAAGAAGGTTCCTGCATTCAAGGCTGGCAAGGCTCTTAAGGATACAGTTAACGGCTGATTATTTACTTGACAAACAGGCAGAGAGCATTATGCATCTCTGCCTTTAGTTTTTATTATTTAGAGAAAGGCGGAAGCAGTTTGAGACTCGATAAATATTTGAAAGTAACTCGTCTTATAAAAAGGCGAACTGTTGCTAATGAAGCTTGTGACGCAGGAAAAATTTCAGTTAACGGCAAAATTGCCCGTGCATCATATGATGTAAAAACCGGTGATATTATTGAAATAAATATGGGACAACGCCCATTAAAGGTAAAGGTTACAAATGTTTCAGAATATGCGACAAAGGAAACGGCGGCTGACAATTATATTGTAGTAGAATGAAGTAAAAAAAGACGGTATGTACCGTCTTTTTTAATATTAATAAGGGGACGCTTTCACTTGCAAAGCGTCCCCTCTTATCAAACAGTCATTTAGACTGTTTGATAAATCACCCCTTGCAAAGCGCTTCTAAGGCAAAATATTTCGCCGTTTGCGAACGGCGACCAAGGCTCTGCCTTTGGAAACCGCAAGCCTTTGAAAAGGCTTGAGCGAAACTTTTAATTATAAAGCTTATCAGGGCTTGATGTAAAATCCCAGTCAGGTATTTCAGTGAGCGTACCGTCATATTTTCTGGTACATACTTTTATTCCACTGCGGCTGAAGCTTGTTTCGTCTGAAAAATAGTATTGTCTTAAGTCCTTGGTATAAATAATTTCTGTTCGGGTATCTCCGTAATTCATGAGCGGCACAAAAGTATATTTATTATTTTGTGCAAACTTCTGAGAGTATGAGCCCAAATAGCCGTAAATTGCCATATCGGCGCTGGTAAAGGAATTTAGTTTTATGTTTGTTATTCCATTGCCAAAGGTTACTGATTTTATGTGATTGCAGTCCCAGAAAGCGTATTCGCAGATATACTGAACGCTGTCAGGGCAAACAATGCTGTTTATATCTTCGTCGTATGCGAAGACAGAACCGGCGATAACCCTTACACCGTCAGGAATGTCGATATTTACTTTATTTCCTATGTATTTATACAGAATATAATCGTTGATAAGTACAAAATCTGACCCGGCATTTTTTTCAAGCACTGATTCATATTCAGTCAGTACAAAGGGACGTGTACCCATATTAATAACGCTGTCAGGTATTTTGACATTTTTCAGTGCTGTACAGTTATTGAATGCAAAGGAATCTATTTTTGTAACTGATTCCGGAATAGTTATTCCGGTGACCTTTACTTGTTCAGAGAATCCGTATTCGCTTATAGCCGTAACTTTTTTTCCGTCAATTTCAGATGGTATTGTTATATTTCCAGTTAAATTGCCGTTGGCAGCGATGGAAACGGTCTGTTGATTCTGATCAATATATGTATATCTGAATCTCGGGTCCTCTTTGGATGCTATAAACTCTGCGTCAGCGGCTGAAAGGCTGAATGTTACAGATATCAATGTGAGTATTCCGGCAGTTAATCCGGATAGAATTTTCTTTTTTATCTTCATTATTATTTCTCCTTATTATTTTTTCTGAATACAAAGATTTTGCTGATTATATAATTAAGTATAAGTACGATAATATTGGCGGCTATTTTAGTGAGCCAATAGTTAAATGCCAAGAGTGAGTAACCGAGCCACATAATAAAAATTTCAGTTACAAGTGTGAATCCTCGTCCGCCGTAGAACGATAATGCTTCTGCTGCAAGTTCTTTTTTACTTTTTGCGTCAGAGCTGAAAACCCATATCCTGTTTGTAACATAGGCAAATGTTACGGCACATATCCATGAGAATACTGTGCTGAAAACCGAAACATAATCTGTTCCGAGTCCGGCTAATTCAAGAACCTTTTTTGAAAGTCCGGCTGTTATAAATGAAACTGCTGTTGTCAGAACGCCAAAGAAAAGATACATTAAAACTTCTTCGTATTTATAATAAATTTTTTGTATCTTGTCCGGAAATAAAGAAACTAATTTATTAATAAACTTTTTAAACATTTTTTAACCTCCGAATTTGTATTCATTATAATAATAGCACATTTTTTTATAAATGCCAATAGTAAATTTTAAAAATATTATTTATTATTACACTATTGATTATTAGTCAGGGTTGTGATAAAATAATTAAGATAATATCTTTAAGCAGATTAAAAAAAATTTGTATTCCTTAAAGTTAATCAGGAGGGTATATGTACCAAAATATAATAATTATCATCTTACTTTTAATTTTTTCTGCGCTTTTTTCAAGTTGTGAAACTGCCTTTTCAAGCGTTAATAAAATAAGGCTTAAAAACTATATAAATCAGGGAAATAAAAAGGCAGAAAAGGCGCTGGAAATTGCCAATTCCTTTGAAAAGGCTCTTACTGCAATTCTTATCGGAAATAATATAGTAAATATTCTTTCTACTTCAATAAGTACGGTTTTGTTTACACAGATTCTCGGCAGCGGAGGCGTTGGAGTCGCAACAGTTGTAATGACTATCCTTGTACTTGTGTTCGGAGAGATCACCCCCAAATCATATGCTAAAAATAATGCGGAAAAGTGTGCGCTGTTTTTTGCTGTTCCGCTTTCCGTACTTTTATGGATCATGACTCCTGTAACATTTATTTTCAGACAGCTTCAAAAATTGTTTGCCTCAGATGATTCTCAGCCCAGTGTTACAGAAGACGAACTTAAGTATATCATAGATGAGATTGAAGAACAGGGCGTCCTGGAAGAACAGGAAAGCGATCTTGTACGTTCTGCTCTGGAGTTTGATGAAATAACTGTTGATGAAATATTGATTCCGAGGGTTAATGTCATCGCCATTGAGAGAAATACTCCTTTTGAGGAAATAAAGGAAAAGTTTTTAAATGAAACATATTCAAGACTTCCGGTATATGAAAAAAGCATAGATAATATAATAGGCTTTATTACCAACAAGAGCTTTTTCAGACTCATGATTGAGGGTAAGGAAGACATAGGAGAAATTATTCAGGAAATCATACATATTTCAGATTTAAAGCTTATCAGTGAAGCGTTAAAGGAAATGCAGAAAAATAAGCTGCATATTGCAGTAGTTATGGACCAATACGGCGGTACTAAGGGCATAATTACCATGGAGGACATCATAGAAGAACTCGTTGGTGAGATCTATGATGAAGAGGATGAGATCATTTTTAATTTTTCACAGACCGGTGAAAATGAATATGAAGTATCCGGAGAACTGAGTATCAGCGATATGCTTGATAATCTTGAACTTGACAGCGATTGTGTGGAAAGCGCAAGCAATACAATCGGCGGTTGGGTTATGGAGCTCCTTGGACACGTGGCTAATGAAGGGGAAACAACCGAGAGCGGCGTATTTAAAATGACAGTACTGGAAACGGACGACCAAAAGATACTTAAAGTAAGGGTTGTTGTTTCAGATTCTTCTGAAAATGATGAATCTGATGAACAGAACTAAAAATAATTTATTAATAAAAAACCAGAGAATGTAAAAATTCTCTGGTTTAATTTTTTTATACAATCAATACAGCTTATCTTTCAATGATCTGTGTTCTGTCAGGACCAACGCCGATCATAGCTACCTTACAGTCGCAAAGCTCTTCAAGTCTGAGGATATATTTCTGACAAGCTTCAGGAAGCTCCTCGAAGCTGCGGCAGCCTGTAATATCTTCATTAAAGCCTTCAAATTCTTCATAAACCGGCAGGCATCCGCTGAGCTCCTCAAGAGTCGGAGGGAAGTTTTCAAGGATATTGCCGTCAGGCATCTTATAGCCTACGCAAACCTTTAACGTATCAAGACCGCATAGTGTATCCAGCTTGTTGATAGCTAAACCGTCAAGACCGTTTACTCTAACTGAATGTCTTACTATTACAGCGTCAAACCAGCCTGTTCTTCTCGGACGTCCCGTAGTAGTTCCAAATTCTCCGCCGACATTTCTGATTTTATCGCCGGTTTCGTCGTCAAGCTCGGTAGGGAAAGGTCCCTTTCCAACTCTTGTAGTATATGCCTTAGCAACGCCGATTATATTTGTGATAACCTTTGGTCCTACGCCGGTTCCGACGCATACGCCTGCTGAAAGCGGATGGGATGAGGTAACATATGGATATGTACCGAAATCTATATCGAGAAGAGTTGCCTGAGCGCCTTCAAACATAATTGTCTTGCCGGCCTTTGAGGCTTCATATGTTAGAACTGAAACATCTGCTACATAAGGAGCAAGAATCTTTCCGTATTCAGTATATTCCTTTATAACCTCTTCAAGATCAAAAGCGTTTCCGCCGTAGACCTCAGTTATGATTTTATTTTTAAGTTTACCGGTTGCTCTTGCCTTTTCAGCGAAAACTTCCGGATTTATCAGGTCATAGATTCTTATTCCGCAGCGTTCGTATTTGTCCATATAAGTCGGACCGATACCTCTTTTAGTAGTTCCGATATCAGAATTGCCTCTGAATTCCTCTGAAAGTCCGTCAAGAACAATATGCCATGGCATAACCACGTGTGCTCTCGGATCAATTTTAAGGTTTGAAGTTGAAACTCCTCTTTCAGCAAGTGAGTTAAGTTCTCCGATAAAATCCTTAGGGTCAAGAACAACGCCGGCACCTATAAGACAAAGCTTATCCGGATAAAGAATACCGGATGGTATAAGATGCAGCTTATAAGTTTCACCATTATTAACAACCGTGTGACCGGCATTATTACCGCCCTGAGAACGAACAACTACTTCAGCTCTTGATGCGAGAATGTCTATTATTTTACCTTTTCCTTCGTCTCCCCACTGGGTTCCGATGACAATATTTGCAGGCATTTTTTTACCTCTTTCCAATCTTTATAAATTTATGCGTATAATATACACAATCTATTATATCAGATAGAAGAAACATTTTCAAGTATAATATGCAGTTTTTTTACATAAGAAAACATAACATACCATCACTTTTTATATTATCTGCGCCGCTTTTTTGTTGAAATACGGTTTTATTGACAAATGAATGCGAACTGTATAAAAAATTGCAAATATACTTGATAATTTACTGTCTTTAGTGTTATAATATAAACGCATGGAAAAATTTATTTATATATTTTCCAGTCGCTTATTTATAATTTTGCAAACATAAAAAGCCGGAATGCATATAAGGAACCATAGCCCTGTAAAGGGCAGGCATATTTGTCCTAATAGATTCATGGGCATATCTGAATAATCCCATACGTGCCAGTGCATAATTATGTTTACAATAACTCCTACTGTAAACTCAAAGGATGTTATTACAAGCGAACCGATAATACATTTTTTCCATAGTGAAATATCTTTTATATTGGTCTGCATTTTATAAAGAACGACAAGAATCACTCCGCCGGTTAATGTCATAGTCCAGTGAGTGAATCCTCTCGCAGTAATTTCAATAAGACTGTAAACAAAGCAGCCAGTGAGAAATACTAAGACTGAGGATGAAATTTTTTGCATTGCGTTTCCCCTTTTTTTATTTTTCTGTAACTTATTATATATAGTTTTTTGGTTAATATACATAACAGCCGTACTGAAATAATAGTTGAAAATTACGGCAGAATGGAGATTTATTATGAGGAAAAGCGGTATTTTAATGCATATCTCAAGCCTTCCGTCTGAATACGGAATTGGAAAAATGGGAAAATCAGCGTATGATTTTGTTGATTTTCTTGTTAAAGCCGGAGTTAAATGCTGGCAAATTCTTCCTTTATCTCCTACAAGCTACGGAGATTCACCTTATCAGTCATTTTCGGTTTATGCCGGCAACCCTTATTTTATTGATTTTGATACCCTCAGACAGGAAGGTCTTCTTAAAAAAAGCGATTATGTTGATTTGAAGTGGCAGGACAGTGATAAGCAGGTTAATTACAGTAAAATATATAACAATTGCTATAAGGTGCTTAAAGCAGCTTATAAAACATACCGGCATGATCTTTCTCAGAAATATAAGGATTTTGCTGACGAAAACAGCTATTGGCTTGATGATTATGCTTTGTTTATGGCGCTGAAGTTTAAAAATGACGGCAGGCCGTGGTATGAATGGGACAGCAAAGTGGCTCAGCGTGATCCAAAGGCATTGAAAAAGGTTTCTGAGGAACTAAAGAAGGACATTGAATTTTTTAAGTTTATACAATATAAATTTTTCAGTCAATGGACTAATCTGAAAAAGTATGCTAATGACAAGGGTATTGAAATTATCGGCGATATGCCTATTTACGTTTCATATGACAGCGTCGAGGTATGGGTGTCGCCGGAGCTCTTTTTGCTTGATAAAAACAAGAAGCCTCTTGACGTTGCAGGGTGTCCTCCTGATGAATTTGCTGTTACAGGACAGCTTTGGGGAAATCCGATATATGACTGGGAATATCATAAAAAGCAGAATTATCAGTGGTGGATAAACCGTCTGAAATTTTCAGTTTCCATTTATGATATTTTGAGAATAGACCATTTCAGAGGCTTTGAAAGCTTTTATGCTATACCGTATGGAAATGAAACTGCCGAAAACGGCGAATGGAGAAAAGGACCGGGCGCAGCATTATTCAAGGCGGCTGAAAAGGAACTGGGAGAACTTAATATTATCGCAGAAGATTTAGGCTTTATTACCGAGGATGTACGCAGTATGCTCAGTGAAGTAGGCTATCCCGGAATGAAGGTAATGCAGTTTGCTTTCGGAAACGGAAGCGCTGATGAAAATCTTCCGCATAATTTTACTGATTCAAATTGTATCGCTTATACCGGAACTCATGATAATGAAACCCTGAGAGGATGGGTAAATTCACTATCTGCCGACGCACTTAAGCACTGCATGGTTTATTTGGGCGTTAAAAAGAAAAAGGATATTCCAAAGGGAATTGTCCGTGAAGCGTGGAAGAGCGTTGCAGGCATAGCTGTTGCTCAAATGCAGGATTTTCTTAATTCTGATCCGTCAGAAAGAATGAATACCCCGTCCGTATTAGGCGGTAACTGGCAGTTTAGAACCCGTGAAAGCGATTTTAGTGATAAACTGGCTAAGAAAATAATGAAAATTAATAAATTGTATAACAGATAAGGAGACAGCATGGAACAATACAAAAACTTTTTGAAATCAGCTCTTCAGGCAGCAAAGGCGCCTCAGGAGGTTCATAATGCTATTGGAAGAGCGGTAATGGAATATGCCGGTGAAAGCTGGAAAGAGTCAAAAAATGCGCATTTGAACAGCCGGCGTGCCTGCTACTTTTCAATGGAGTTTCTGGTTGGCAGAAGTATATTCAATAACCTTATGTGCATAGGAATTTATGATGAAACTGAAAAGATTCTTAATGAAATGGGAAAGAGTCTTTCCGACCTTGAAGAAATAGAGGACGCTGCCCTGGGCAACGGAGGACTTGGACGTCTTGCGGCATGTTTCCTGGATAGTGCGGCTTCTATGAATCTTCCTCTTGATGGTTACGGAATCAGATATAAGTACGGATTGTTCAAACAGGGAATGGAAAACGGATTCCAGACAGAAACAGCCGACGACTGGACAAGATACGGCGACCCATGGGCAGTCAGATGCGATGAGGATACTGTTGAGGTTTGCTACAATGGGCAGACTGTAAAGGCTGTACCGTATGATATGCCGATTTTCGGCTGTAAGACAAATCATATCAGCACTTTGAGATTATGGCAGTCAGAGGCTGTTAATGAATTTGATTTTCATCTTTTCAACGATCAGAAATATCTGGAGGCAAGCCGTGAAAAGATAAGCGCTGAGGATATTTCAAGGGTGCTTTATCCTAACGACGATACAAGAGAGGGTAAAAAATTAAGGCTAAAACAGCAGTACTTTTTCTGTTCAGCGTCGCTCCAGGATATTGTTAAAAAGCATATAGAACGATTTGGATCTCTTGAAAATATTGCAGATAGTATCACTATTCAGCTTAATGATACTCATCCGGTTATTTCTATTCCGGAGCTGATACGTCTGCTTATGAAGGACGGCATGAGCTTTGACAAGGCTTTTGCAGTATCAAGAAAAGTATTTAACTATACTAACCATACTGTAATGCCGGAAGCGCTTGAAAAGTGGGAGTGCTCCCTTGTGGAAGAACTTCTTCCAGAGATTTACGGTATTATTCTTCAAATTCATGAAAAACTGATTTCTGATATGTATGCAGCTTCTGTTAAGGCTGAAACCTTGGAAAAAATTAAGATTGTCAGAAATAACCTTGTCCATATGGCTGATATGGCAGTTTACTGCTCCTCTTATGTAAACGGCGTTGCTGAAATTCATACTGAAATTTTAAAGGATACTGTTCTTGCTGATTGGTATGGTATTTATCCTGAGAGATTCCAGAATAAAACAAACGGCATTACTCAGCGCCGCTGGCTTGGTCTGTGCAACAAAAATCTTTCCTCACTTATAACCGAACTTCTGGGAACAGATAACTGGATGATTGATCTTGATAAGCTGAAAGAACTTGAAAAATATGCAGATGATGAAGAAATTATAGATCGTTTCCTTGAAATAAAGAAGGACAACAAGGCTTGCTTGGCTGAATATATCAAAAAAACTGAGGGAATTGAGATTAATCCAGATTCAGTTTTTGACATTCAGATAAAGCGTCTGCATGAATATAAGCGGCAGCTTTTAAATGCTTTTTCTATTCTGTGGCTTTACTTTGGAATCAAGTCCGGTGAGATTACCAACATGAATCCTGTAACCTTCATATTCGGTGCAAAATCTGCACCCGGTTATCGCAGGGCAAAGGGTATAATTAAATATATTAATGAGATTGCAAAGCTTGTTGAATCAGATGAAGAGGTACGTAAATTTATAAAGGTAGTTTTTGTATCCAATTACAATGTTTCTTATGCAGAAAAACTGATTCCGGCCGCTGATATTTCAGAACAGATCTCTACTGCCGGAACAGAAGCGTCGGGAACCGGTAATATGAAGCTTATGCTTAACGGTGCTGTTACTCTTGGAACATATGACGGCGCTAATATTGAGATTACTGAAGAGGCCGGAGAAGATAACAACTATATTTTCGGCGCAAGGGTTGAAGAACTTAAGGAAATTATGCCTGAATACAACAGCCGCAAGCTTATTTCTGAAAATGAAAAAATAAGAAGGGTTGTTACAACGCTTATTGACGGTACTGTTTCCGACGGCGGAACAGGATACTTCAGGGAACTTTACTATTCTCTTACTGACGGTGCGTCATGGCATTCACCGGATAATTACTATCTGCTTGGCGACCTTGAAAATTATATGGAGGTCAAGCTTAAGTGTATCAGTGATTTCAGCGATAAGAAAGCTATCGGCAGAAAAATGTGGCTGAATATGTGTAATGCAGGTAAATTCAGCTCAGACAGAACCATTAAAGACTATGCTGAAAACATTTGGCATATTGGAAAAGTACAGGAATAATTTATTCTAAAAACTTTAATTTATAATGCTATTTGTTCATATTTACTAAATTATAAGTGTTAAAGCGTTACAAAACAGAAAAATTTTTTAAAATTCCTTGTTTATTTATTAAAATTAGGGTATAATAGTATTATCAAAAGGGGGCTGAAGTTAAATGTGCGATAAAACAATGACATTTTCTGTTAATGATGAAAAGGAATTTGAATTAAAAAGAAATCTTACTATTATTTATGATGCGTTGATTCAGAAAGGCTACAACCCCATAAATCAAATTGTCGGATATATTCTTTCAGAAGATCCGACATACATAACCACATATAATAATGCAAGAAGCATTATCCGTCATATTGACAGGGATGAACTTCTTCAGGTGTTGGTTAAGTCTTATCTTGACGCTTAAAAATTTACATCATTAATAAAAAAGCTCAGGCTAAAAACCTGAGCTTAATTTTTTATTCTTTTGTTTTTTCTACGGAATGCACTGAACTTGAAATCGTTTTTTCAGCGGCTAAGTGTCCGTATTTATCAACTAAATTTTTATCTTTAACTCCGTGTGTCAGGCAGCCGGCACCGCCTATACAGCCGCCGCTGCAAGCCATTCCTTCAATAAAGTTATTATGAAGAACGTGCTTTGAAGCCCTCAGCAGAGCTGAACGGCAGGCTTCAATACCGTCGCATATAATCGGATCATATGAAAATTCCGTCATGTTATGCTCAAAGAGAGCCTGACGTACAGCGTCCGATACACCGCCGCTTCTTGCGAATATACGTCCGTAATATGAGGCGTCATCAAGTGGCGTTTCTTCAAGCTGTGTTATATCTATCTCTCTGCCGTCAAGGAGCGCCTGGAGCTCTTCAAAGGTGATTACGCTGTCAACATAGGGCTTGACTTCTTCCTTGCGGAATTCCATTTTCTTAGCAGTACATGGTCCGATAAAAACTATCTTTGCCTGGGGATCCTTTTCTTTCAGATACCGTGACACCTCAGCCATAGGCGAAAGATTTGATGAAATATGTTCTGTCATATCCGGAACGTGCTTATGTATATAATCAACAAATGCCGGACAGCATGAGCTTGTCAGGAATTTCTTTTCAGCAAGCTCAGTGGCTTCCTTATAAGCTACCATATCGGCGCCCAGAGCCGCTTCAACTACATAATTAAATCCCAGTTCCTTTATACCGCTGATGACCTGCCCTAATTTAGCATATGAAAACTGACTTGATACAGACGGCGCAACAACAGCATAAAGATTTCCGGTTTTGGCTTTTATCATGTCTATAACTTCAAGTATGTATGATTTGTCGGCTATTGCACCAAACGGGCACTGATAAGCGCATGCACCGCAGGATATGCATTTATTGTTGTCAATTTCAGCACAGTTGTCTTTGCCCCTCTTTATGGCATTGATCTTGCACGCTCTTTCACAAGGTCTTTTACTGTTGGATATAGCGCCGTAAGGACAGACAGCGGCACATCTTCCGCATTCTATACAGTTTTCCTTATTAATAATAGCCTTATTATCTTTGTCAAATGATATTGCGTGTTTCATACAGGCGTCTTCGCATCTATGTGCCATACAGCCGCGGCAGAGATCGTTTATTACGTTATAACCGCTGACAGGGCATTCATCGCAGGCTATATCTATAACTTCTATTACATTGGGATTCTTTTTATTTCCGCCGAGAGCAAGCTTAATACGTTCGCTTAAAATAGCCTTTTCCTTATAAATACAGCATCTGGTAATGGATTCGGGTCCTTTGATAATTACATCGGGTATTTCTGTATAGCAGTCCATAAGACGGTCTTCAAATGCAAGTTTTGTTATTTCTCTTAGGATCTTATATTTATGGTATTGGATTTTGGTATCAAATTTTCTCATTTTTTCCTCCTGAAAGTTTGATAATTATTTGTCATTTCAAAAAGAATTATAACACATTGAATGTGATGTGTCAACGTGTTTGAATGAAATCAAAATATTTAAAAGTTTCAAGGCTTGTGGGGACCAAAGTCAGAGGTGCAGCGTTCAGACTTGAAATAAAAACGGCGGAGTTTATCTCCGCCGTTTAATTTTAATATATATTAATCATAAACTGCAACGCTTATGCCAGCAATTTTTCCTTTTGAATAGCTAATTGTAACGGTATTCCACTCTGATGCAGTATCAAAGACATTAAAATATCCATAACTTGTATCGGTAATTTTAACACCGTACTTTTCAGCTGCCTTGTTAACATCATCGCCGATAGCTAAACCGTCTATTGTCAGATTTAGAGCAGAGCCTTCATAAACTGAAACTCCTGAAACTATGCATTCTTCCGGAGTAGCATCTGAAGAACCGTTGTTATCCAGCGATACTGATACAGTATAGTCGTCTGATGAGAGGAACAAAAAGTCGCCGGCAGCTACCTTGTCAGTATCAACCTTTACGTAGTTTAGGATACCGTCGATTTTTGAAGGGAAAGAAACGTCTGTTCCGTTAAGTTGGAATTTTAGCTTGCTGAAGTCATATGTTGAAGATAGAGTATCGTCAAAATCATCATCTGGGTCTGGTACGTCGATCGGATCAGGAACATCAATAATGTTGTTTGTTGTGCCGAAAATCATAGAACCTAAGTCAGAAATACCGAATGCGTTGCCTATCTTATTCATAAATCCGGTTAAATCTGCATTGCTCATATATTCTTCCATAGCGTTAGTATTATTTATAATGTCATAAGATTTTTTGCTGCTGTCAAAGGCAGGTAACTCTGACGAAACCTTGTTGGAAGTATATAAGGAAAGCTTAGCATAATTTGTACCGTTAACTGTAATATCAGTAGAAATGGTCTGACTGTTGCCGTCGGAATCAAATTTTATTGTAATAACGCCTGCGTTCAATGATGAAAGGTCAATAGAGATTGAACCGTTCAGATAATTCTTATTTTCGCCGACTGATTCAAGATCCTCAAAATTTACGGCAAAATTGGTGTCAGTAGAGTCATCCTTTACGGAAACATTAATAGTTCCGTTTATCTTATCGGATTTTTCTTCAAGATCTCCTGTAACGGAAAAATTAAAGTCAACTGAATTTATGGAAATCTCAAGGTCAATATCGTGACCGTCTTTTTTACAGAGGTATTTAATTTCTGTAGAATCATCCGGAGCAGTGAAAGAACGTCCGCAGATACTGCCGTTTTTGTCAATGAATACGTTCATTGTCAATACAGTTTTTCCGCCTTTTACTTCAAGGTCGCCCATTTCATCCTGAAGTGCCTTAACAGCGTTTTTATACTGTTCTTCAGTATAGCCCTGCTTAACGGCGAAATCGATTATTGTTTTATCGTTTTCGGCTTCGTCAAGAAAATCAGATGCGATAGAATACAAGGTACCGAGATCAAGATCAGCTGTGGCAGTATTGTATTTATCTCCCTTTGTGATTTTAACGTCTTCAATATTGGAGTAAACCAGTTCTGTATATTTATTTAATAAAGTTTCAAGTTCATCCGGAGTAAAATAATTTTCAAACTGATTGCCGTTAAGGGCACTTTTGAACATATCGCTAAAATTATAATTAGCCGGACTGTCTTCACCTAATTGTTGCATTAGAGATGTAACGTCGTCAATATTAAATGAAAGATAATCCTTTGACAGTTCAGGAATTTCGTAATATAAAATTGTATCTTGAATAAAGCCGTTTAAAGTAGCCAAAGCATTATCGTCAGCCTTTAAGGCATATGTAACTGCTGCATTTCCATCTTCGATTTTAGAAGCAGCGTCGATTGAGATACTTTCAGGTATCTTTATAGCTGATGCAAAATCTCCGGATGCTCCGGCGCCGTTTTGAAAGCTTTCAATCAAAGATGAAATTGCTTCTGAATTAAGGTCAGCCTTAAGCTGAAATTCCGATTCCTTTACGGCAGAGTCTATAATCTGTTTGTAAATATCTGAAATATCCCCGGCAGTATCCTCAGCGTTTTCAGATTCAACCCAGTGATAATATTTATCATCGCTCATAACCGCCATATTGACAGTGTTCTTTACAGACGGAATGAATCCGTAAGCCGCTGCGCTGCCTCCGGCAAGGACAACAACCGCCGCTGCTGCTGCCAAAAGAGCCTTATGCTTCTTTTTTACAGGTTCTGTTCCGCTTACAATTTCCGGACCCATGTCTGCGGGGGACTGAGGTTCTGCGGCTATGCCTGTATCAGTCATATTTACGGCAGGCTGTTCTTCCGCTTGTGTATTTACAGGTGTTTCCTGATTATTATATTCATTTAGATCTGACATATAAAAAGCCTCCTGATTAAATTTGTTTAATATATAATTTGGCGCTTCTATAATGTTAACAAATTTATTCTATAAAGTCAATAACAAATTAGAAATTTTGGATACTTGAATATATTGTAACAATAAAAAAATTATTTTTTTATATTTTTTATGAATTAAAATTGAATTTATGAGTATAATAAAGTTATTCTCATCAAAAAAGAGAATATATAATAAAGAAAAGGTGATAAACATGGAATCAAAGAAGAAAAATCCAAACATTCACTGTACTGTTAAGCAGTGCGAGTACAATTGCATTTCAGAGGATTACTGTTCTCTCGAAATGATTAAGGTTGGCACACATGAATCTGATCCTAAGGTTCCTGAATGTACTGACTGTAATTCATTTGTAAGACGTCCGGGCTGCTGCGGTTAAGAAAAAATTCTTTCAAAAAGAATTAGGAAAAGAAAGGCAATGACCTTTCTTTTCTTTTTCAAAAAATTGGACGTTATAAAAACAAAATGACAGAGCATAATAATATTGTCGCTTAAAGAAGCGGCAAGAGGTAACCTGATGAAAACAAAGAACAGAATTTTTATCACAGTTCTGACGGCTGCCCTAATGATTACCGCTATGCCTAAAATCGCTGTAAATGCGACAAGTACGGCAAAATGCGGATATGGTCAGGGAAAAGAAACGGATAATAAAAATTGTCCGCTCGGTGCGTCGGATTTTAACTCAAAATACGAAAAATACGGCAGCTATGCACTGACACCTGAGGAAAACAGGATTATACTGACTTTTGACCAAGGATATGAAAACGGATATACAGGACCGATTTTGGACACATTAAAAGAAAAAAATGTAAAAGCAATATTTTTTCTTACAGGAGATTACGCTCAGAAAGAGGACGAACTTGTGAAGAGAATGATAGATGAAGGGCACATACTGGGAAATCACGGTATGACACACGCTTCAATGCCGGATCTGTCATCAGATAAACTCAAGGAAGAAATAATGAGTCTTCACGAATATGTTCTTGAAAAATACGGATATGAAATGCAGTATCTGCGTCCTCCGTGCGGAGAGTACTCTGAACAGTCGCTGGCTCTTACAAATGAACTGGGATATAAAACCCTAATGTGGAGCTTTGCATATGTTGACTGGAAAACAGATGATCAGCCTGATAAGGTTTCAGCTTTAGAAAAAATCGTGTCATCAGGACACAGCGGAGGAATTTTTCTTCTCCACTCAGTTTCCAGTACTAATGCCGCAGTACTCGGAGATGCAATTGATGAGCTGAGAAAAAACGGTTTCAATCTTTAACACTCATAATAAAAAGCCCGGATCTATTCCGGGCTTTACCTTTTTATATATTCTGCGATTTATAATTTACTGCAATATCCTCAATTGTTATAGTATCAATAGTATTTTTTATTGATTCATAAAGCTGTTCCCATACATACAGCGTTGTACAGTCTTTTTTATTTGGACAAATGTTGATTTCATCTTCAAGGCATGATACAGGTGCAATATTTCCCTCAGTAAGCCGAAGTATCATTCCAACTGTATAGTCAGACGGCGAACCTGCAATTCTGTATCCGCCCAGTGAACCTCGTGTGCTTTTTACATATCCTGAGCGGTTAAGTATGTTTATAATCTGTTCTAAATACTTTACTGAGATGTTTTGTCTGGAGGCAATTTCTTTCAGCGGGATCGCTCTGTCTTTGCCGTTGAGTGCAAGATCAACCATGAGTCTTAAAGCGTATCTTCCTTTAGTTGAAATTTTCATTTTGCAGTTCCTTTCAGCCTATATTATACTATAATTATATAGTATGTTTTATCTGCTGTCAAATAAAAAAGCAGCCGTGATATTGACTGCTTTCTATAAAATTTACTAACTTTCTTTAATTATATCCAGAAAATACTTGTGAACGGAATAATTATCAGTTAATTCAGGATGAAAAGCTGTTGCAAGCTGTCTGCCTTGTCTTGCCGCAATAATTTTTCCGTCAGTAACAGCAAGGATTTCAACAGAGGGGCCGCAATTTTCAATATAAGGCGCTCTTATAAATGTCATAGGAATTTTGCCCAGACCCTTAAATTCCTCGGCTGTATTGAAGCTGCCCAGCTGCCTGCCGTATGCGTTTCGTCTTGCGGTAATATCCATTGTACCGATATGTACGGCATTATCGTTGTGAATTTTTTCTGCAAGCAGAATAAGTCCGGCACAGGTTCCGAAAACAGGCATTCCATTTTGAATCATCGTTCTTATTGGATTCATAAGTTCAAGATCATTGAGAAGCTTTCCCATAACAGTGCTTTCGCCTCCGGGAAGAATCAGCCCGTCAACTTTCTGTTCTATATCCTTTTTTTGCCTTATTTCAAAAGCGTCAGCTCCAAGGGATTCAAGAATGCGTATATGTTCAATAAATGCTCCTTGGAGGGCGAGTACTCCGACTCTCATTATTTTCCTCTTTCTGCCATGAGAAGCTGTATTTCCTGTTCGTTAATTCCAACCATTGCTTCTCCCAGGTCTTCAGATAGTTCAGCCAGTAATTTGTGATCGTTAAAGTTGGTAACAGCCTTTACAATTGACTCAGCACGCTTTGCCGGATTTCCTGACTTGAAAATACCTGAGCCTACAAAAACGCCCTCAGCGCCAAGCTGCATCATTAAAGCGGCGTCAGCAGGAGTTGCAACTCCGCCTGCGGCAAAATTAACAACTGGAAGCTTTTTATTTTCTGCAACATATTTTACAAGCTGAAAGTCAACCTGAAGATCTTTAGCTGCCTGATAAAGCTCGTCCTCTGACATTGAAGAAAGCCGTCTGATTTCTCCCTGCATCATTCTCATGTGTCTTACTGCCTGCACTACGTCTCCGGTGCCTGGCTCACCCTTAGTCCTTATCATTGAAGCGCCTTCGCTGATTCTTCTCAGAGCCTCTCCTAAATCTTTAGCTCCGCATACAAAGGGAACACTGAACTTAGTTTTATCAATGTGATATTTATCATCGGCAGGGGAAAGCACTTCGCTTTCGTCAATATAATCTATTTCGATTGCCTGCAGTATTTGTGCTTCTGCAAAATGTCCGATTCTGCATTTAGCCATTACGGGAATTGAAACAGCCTCTTGAATGCCCTTTATCATTTTAGGATCACTCATTCTCGATACTCCGCCGGCAGCTCTTATATCGGCAGGAATCCTTTCAAGAGCCATGACAGCGCAGGCGCCGGCTGATTCAGCGATCTTTGCCTGTTCCGGAGTTGTTACGTCCATAATAACGCCGCCTTTAAGCATTTGTGCGAGTTCCTTGTTCAAGCCGTATCTGTTGTTTTCCATTAAAAATTTCTCCTTGACTGTTTATTTAAATTACACTATAATAATAATATATAACTGACATTGTTTCAATGGTCGGTTTTGTGATTTATGATAAGGTCGGTTGATGATGATTACATTAAGTCTTGAAAGTAATGGAAAAATTCCTTTATATGAACAGCTGTATTTACACGTTAGAAAAGAAATTGAAAACGGAAATATTAAACCCGGTGAAAAACTTCCGTCAAAAAGGGGATTGGCTTCGCATCTAAAAATCAGTGTTGTTACTGTTGAAACAGCTTATGCTCAGCTCTTGTCAGAGGGGTATATATATTCAAGACCGGGAAGCGGCTTTTTTGCAGAAACGATTTCCGGAAAAATTTCGGCTGCAAGGAAGACTGAAATTTTTATTCCCTCAAGAGTAAAAGAAGAGGAATACAAATATGATTTTGGTACTAACCGAGTTGATACAGGATTGTTTCCGTTTTCGGCGTGGGCAAAGCTTTCCCGTGAAGTGCTCAGCGCAGGGGGAGAAGAACTGCTTTGCAGGTGTGATGTCAAGGGCGTATACAGACTCAGGGAATCGATAGCTTCATATTTGAGAAGCTTCAGGGGAATGGACGTGCATCCTGAGCAAATTATTGTAGGCGCAGGGACAGAGTATCTTACTGGTCTTGTAATTCAGCTTCTGGGACGGGATAAAGTGTATGGAGTGGAAAATCCGGGATACGTTAAAACTCACAAAATTTTTAAGTCCAATTGTATATCAATAGAGGCAATTCCAGTAAACGAATACGGCGCTGACCCAGCCGCTATGGAAGTTGCAAAGGCTGACGTTGTACATATAACTCCGTCCCATCAATTTCCGCTGGGAACGATAATGCCGGTAACCAGACGTCATGAAATTCTGAACTGGGCTTATGGCTCTCCGTGCAGATATATTATTGAAGACGATTACGACAGTGACTTTTATTTTTCCGGAAGACCAGTGCCGTCTCTCCAGAGTATGGATACCATGGGGCGTGTCATTTATATAAATACTTTTACAAAAAGCCTTGCGCCGTCTATGAGAATAAGCTATATGGTTCTTCCGCCTGAGTTATTGGAACAATTTACTGAAAAACTGGGATTTTACGCTTGTACTGTTCCGGTTTTCGAACAGCTTACACTGTCAGAGTTTATAAAAAGAGGATATTTTGACCGGCATATCAGCCGCATGAAAAAGCTTTATAAAAGCCGCCGTGACTGGTTTATAGAATGTGTAAATAAAAGCTCACTGTCTGGGCATATAGAAATAAAGGGCGCTGCTGCCGGACTTCATCTTTTGCTTCACTCGACAGACGGTATGACCGAAAAGCAGATGACGGAAGCGTCTGCTGCTCATAGTGTTAGGGTTTATGGATTATCAGAATATTACTCATTTGGTGAAAAGAATATTCCGGAGGGCAATGTTATTGCGGGATATTCAGGAATAAATTTTGAAGATATAGAAAAGGGCGTCGGCGCCCTTGAAAAAGCCTGGATATAAAAAATATTGGTTATTAGAAAAAATATAAAAAATACCCCGTGAAAGCTCCACGGGGTATTTGTCAGCTAAAATTAAAAAGGTTTAACGCAAACTGGAGCAGGAACACAGCAAAGCATACAATTATTGCCCAAGATGTTACCGCAACTGAACCGCCTCTTATTTTCTGGTGCGGCATGGTAAACGGAAGCTTGTTTTTGCGTCTGAAAAAAATAAGCATTACTATTCCTGTTATGAACATTCCTATTTCAAATATTCCTAATACAAAAAGAGCTGTTTTAGAATCATTATTCAGGAAAAATCCGGCGGCAGTTGAAAGTGTGTTTACACAGAAGTGAACGCAAATTGACGGGAAGAGGGAGTTATGCTTTATATCTATATGAGCCATAAAGACTCCGATTAAAAAGGCGAGTATAAATTGTGTAACATTTCCGTGTGCAAGACCGAATAAAACGGCGCTTATAAATATTCCGAAACGCTGGCTTACTCTGGAACAGGTTTTCAAAACAAATCCCCTGTAAAGAAATTCTTCCGTAATAGGAGCAATTATGCAGGAATAGACTGCAAATGCAATATACGCTCTTGAGGTCATATTTTGCGTGTCAAGAGCATTTGAAATTAGGTTCAGATCCGGGCATAGATACTGTATAGCCAGGGCTATAAGGGAAGACAGATACTGGAGCATAAAAGCAATTGAAATATATTGCAGCATTTTAGGAATCCGAATACTCTCTGTCTGAAAAAGAGAAGAAATTTTAATTTTAGCTGTTTTGCAGCCGAAAAAGAAAGTAAGCAGGTTGCAGACAAGGAAAATCAGTCCGGTCATGCCTAAATATATTGCAGAGTTTGAAATATATTTATAAATAGACGGCAAGTCGGCGTCCGAGGCATTTTTGCTTAAAGCAAGCTTTATTATGGCAAATGATAGATATGCGAGAATATTAATAGCCGCAAAATGAATCAGAAGCCACGATCCTGCAATATTAAAATACTTTCTGATTCTTTTTTTTTCGGGTTTTGACGGTTCAAAAGGTATTTCACATCCAGGGATAGAAATCTGCGGAACAATGTCAGCATAATCAGAGTTATACTTTTCGTTTTCAGTGGGATTATTAAAGGGATTCAGCGGGTTTATAGGCGGGACATGCTTTATCTCGACAGCAGAATCAGAATAAATTTCATTCATGTAAATAAAAACCTCCGTATTTAACATTTTCTTGTAAAAATAAGTAATATGTTAATTATATATCAAAAGAACAATTAAGTCAAATATTTTTATATTCTTTTTTCAATAAAATCCTTTATTTCCATTAAAACCATATCCACTTCCTTTCTGAACTCTGAGGCGGAAATACGGTAAGCGCCGTTTCCGAGAATTATTATCTGTTCAAGATTGTCTGAAGTTGCCACACGTACTTTGTGTTCTTTTACAAGCGTCAGAGATGTTTTTTCTATATAGGCGTCGGCTGTTTCGGCTTCCTTGGTATAAACTATGCTGATACCGCCGGACTTTTCAACTTCTCGGTGATTACCTTTTACCTTGTAAGCGTCAAAGACAAGTATAAGCTCACATTTGCGGAATCCCTGATAATTGGAGAGCATATTTATCAGTGTATGTCTTGCAAGATCAAGATTATCCCTGGCGATTGCTTTTAAGTCGTCCCAGCCGAATATTATATTATATCCGTCAACAAGAACATATTCCGGACCGGAGGGAACACGCCTTATATTCAGCTTTTTTTTATCGAAGGAAGGCGCTTTGGGCGTTTTCATGGTTTGGTGTTCATTTCTTTTTATGGGTCCGTAGGTTCTTTCATAGATTTCTATAAGCTCCTTTTCAGTTGCTTCGGCTTTTCTGAATGATGTCGTTTTTTCAGGCATTTCAGTTTCCTTTATGGGTTCGCCGAACTTTATTCCGCTGCTGACATGAGCCATTGAGTTAACTTCGTTCCATTTTACTACATATCCCGAACCGTGTGAACAGAAAATCGAATCCGCCGGATTTTCGATGTCGAGATTGCAGTTATAGCCTTTTTGCATAATTATTTCTTCTGAATTGTGGCATGGTTCATATCCTTTCATGCTGCAAAAAATATGTCCCATACCGTGGGTGAATGCTGTTATGTCTGTTTGATAGCCCATCATTTCGGAAACCGGCGCTGTTCCGGTGATAACGGACATTTCGCCTGTTGTTTCCGGAGGAGAGAATGTTCCGCTCATTTTTTGTATATCGGAAAGAACTCTTCCAACCGATGAACAGGGAACTTCAATTTTAAAGTTATACCATGGTTCAAGAAGTACGCATTTGGTTGACCTAAGTCCCTGACGGACGGCTCTGTATGTTGCCTGACGAAAATCGCCGCCCTCGGTATGCTTTATATGGGACTTTCCTGCTGCAACTGTAATTTTCATATCAGTAATAGGCGAACCAGTCAGAATGCCTATATGCGTTTTTTCCTCAAGGTGGGTTAGTATAAGTCTTTGCCAGTTTTTATCAAGTACTTCTTCACGGCAGTCTGCGGCGAAAACAAGTCCGCTTCCAGCCGAAAGGGGTTCCATAAGGAGATGTACCTCTGCATAATGCTTTAACGGCTCATAGTGTCCGATTCCAACAACCGGCTTTGAGATTGTTTCCTTATAAACTATGCCTCCCATTTCAAAATCTGCATTTATTCCGTATCGGCTGTTAATAATGTTTTTTAGGATTTCCGTCTGCACTTCACCCATAAGCCTTATGTGAATCTCTTTAAGCTGTTCGTTCCATTGGGCATGAAGCTGAGGGTCTTCTTCGCATAGCTTTTTAAAACAACTGAATGCCTTGTGGACATCTTCGCCGTCAGGCAGAATTACCCGATAGTCAAGATATGGCTCAAGTATGGGAGTTTCCTGAGTTATTTCAGCTCCGTATACATCTCCGGGCATACTTTTATTGAGACCGGTGACGGTACAGACTGTTCCGGCTTCCGCCTCTCCGACAGTTTTATATTTTATTCCTGAGTAAATCCTAATTTGATTGACCTTTTCATTGTTAAGCATTTCCTTGACTTTTAATGATCCGCCGGTAATTTTCAGATGTGTAAGTCTTATGCCGGATTCATCTTCAGAAATCTTGAAAACCTTTGCGCCGAATTGCTCGCTGTAAAACGGCGTGAAAGTATATTTTTCAAGTCCCAGTAAAAATTCATCAATACCGCTGAGTTTAAGAGCAGAGCCGAAAAAGCATGGAACAGCAGTTTTTTCATATATTGCGGAAATAATATCTTCATTGCTTATAGATTCATTTTCAAGGAATTTCTGCATTAGCTCTTCACTGCACAAGGCGAGAGATTCATTTAAACTGTCAATGCCGCCGCTGAAATCAATGCATTCATGTCCGAGCCTGCTTTGAATCTGTTCCATTATCTGTTCATGGGATGTACCCATAATATCAGTTTTATTTATAAAGATAAAAGCCGGAATATTGTATCTTTGTATAAGCTTCCATAAAGTTTCAGTATGATTTTGCACTCCGTCTGTACCGCTTATTACAAGTATAGCGTAGTCCAATACGCTGAGTGTACGTTCTGTTTCGGCTGAAAAATCAACGTGTCCGGGAGTATCCAGAAGCGTTATTTCAGTATCATTGATATTCATAACAGCTTGCTTGGCGAAAATCGTAATTCCACGCATTCGTTCAAGTTCATGGGTATCAAGAAATGCGTCCTTATGATCGACACGTCCGAGATTTCGTATTTCTCCGGTCTTGTAGAGCAGGGCTTCCGTCAGTGTAGTTTTTCCGGAATCGACATGCGCAAGTATTCCAATAGTTAGTTTTTTCATATATTTTCTCCAAGCTGCCTATTTAATGTTTCAGCAATATTTATCAGCTCATCGGCTCGAATTTCTATGTGTTCAGCAAGAAGGACAAGTTCTCTGAATCTTTCAAGCTTCATTCGTCCTGATTGAAATTTAAAGTAATTCTCGCCCGACAAAAAGTCGTAAATATAGCGGGAGGCAAGCTCAGCCGTAATACAGATGGTACCGTATATACAGCGCTGAGCATTAATACTGCCGTATCCGCTGATATATCCTTTGAGAAATTCTATAAACTTATCCGTGTTTATTTCAGAACCGTCGGTACATGACGAACGTACAGCATCTCCTATATCGTAAGCTGTCAGACCAGGCATAACTGTATCAAGATCAATTATTGCCGCAGGTTCAAGTGAATTTTTATAAAATAGAATATTGGAGCATTTAGCGTCATTATGTACAATTTGTTGCTTTTGTGCTGACATAAGGGTTTTTGAATACTGGGCGGCACATTTTAGAATGCCGCTGTGCATAACAGGTTTTCCGTAATCAAAAAGACGCTCGATTATTTCAGCCGTATTATGAAATCCGGAAATGGTTTCATGAAAAACAAAAGTATTTATTCCTAAAGTTAATTTATGAAACGATCCGAGAATACTGCCGAAACCTTGACATAGTCTTGCATTATCAAATTTGTTGAATGAAACAGTCTGATTTATAAAGGGACACATACGCCAAAGACTGCCATTGAATATTATATAATTTTTACCGTCAGATTCAATATAGCACGGAACTTTTATTTTATCTGCACCGCAAAAAGCCTTATTCAGTAACCTTATATTGTGCATTATTTTTTCAGGATTTTTAAATATCTTATTGTTCACTCTCTGAAGTATATATTTTTCATTATCAGAATATAAAATTTTATAGGTGTCATTTATATGACCTGATGTTATACGTTCGGCTGAAATATATTTTTTATTAAAACCGAACGCTTCTGTTATCTTCACTAAATTATCCAAAATCTATCACCTTATTTTTATCATAACAGATTATTTTGCATATTGCAAGTATTGCAAATAAATAAAATTAATGCTATAATTAACAATAATAAATCAGAAAGGCGGTTATTTTATGACTTTTCTTGAAAATTTATCGAATAAGGCGAAAACTTTATCCGAAACAACATCACTTAATGGTATTATTAAAACCGAAGAAAGAAAAATTGCGTCCCATTATCAGATATTAGGGCAGTTATATTTTGAAAAGTATGCAAGCTCACCAGAGCCGGAATTTGCCGAGTCTGTATCGGTAATTAATGAAGCAAAGGCGAAAATTGCTGAAACAAAGGATAAACTGGATAATCTCCAGAATCGTTATAAATGTCCCAATTGCAAGAAGGAATTTAAACCAGGCGCCGGTTTTTGTTCTTCTTGCGGATGTGCATTGCCAAGCAGTGCTCCGGTTTCCTCCGGTAACAAAACTTGCTCAAAGTGCGGTACAGTTCTTCCGGCAGAAGCACAATTCTGCAATAATTGCGGAAACAAACTGGCAATTTCGGCAGTACAGCCTCAGTCAGTGCCGTCAGTAACTGCTGCATCTATAAAAGAACCAGTACCAGGGGCAGTGCCAGAAGTTACTCCTGCACCTGTACCGGAACCTGTCCCGGCAGCAGTACCTGAGGTTACTCCTGTACCTGTACCGGAACCTGTCCCGGCGGCAGTACCTGAGGTTACTCCTGCACCTGTGCCAGAGCCAGTTCCTGCGGCAGTACCAGAAGTAAATCCTGCACCGGTACCAGAACCAGTTCCGGCGGAAGTAACTAAGGTGACTCCTGCACAGAATAAGTTTTGTCCTAAATGCGGCACAAAAGCTCAGACAGACGACGTATTCTGCGATAATTGCGGATTTAAGCTTTAAGATATTTTTATTATGCGGCAGAAAATATTGCCGCATAATGTTATACACTTGACTTTTGCGATTTAAAGTAGTATACTAATAAAAGAAATATAGTATTAGGAGCGTTAACATGAAAATAGTTGTTGTTGGATTAGGACTAATAGGCGGCTCATACTGCAAGGCAATTTCAAGCTATACTGAACATGAGGTTTATGGCTCTGATCTTGATGAACGGGTTATAAAATCAGCATATGATTTAAAGTGCATAAAAAACAGTGAGAACATTACTGATTTCAGTATTTTTGACATGGTAATCGTTTGTCTGCATCCTGCACCTGCAAAAAAATTTATGTCAGAATGTATAGGTAAAATGAAAAAAGGAGCAATACTGTCAGATGTATGCGGAATCAAGGGGCAGATGGTATGTGACATTACCAAACTTGCGGCTGAAAACGGAGTGTGTTATGTAGGAACTCATCCTATGGCAGGAAAAGAACACTTCGGATTCGATTTTTCAGACGGTACACTATTCATAGGAGCCAATTTTATTGTTACACCCATTGATAAAACCGATAAAAACTCTGTTCTGACTGTTGAAAAGCTTGCTCTGGATATGGGATTTGAAAGGATAGTTGAAGCTTCTCCATTTGACCATGACAGTATTATTGCATATACTTCTCAGCTGGCTCATGTAGTATCAGGAGCGTATGTAAAGAGCCCGACAATGCAGAAAGAACTTGGATTCAGCGCCGGAAGCTTTAAGGACATGACCAGAACTGCTACCATGAACGAATCCATGTGGACTTCTCTTTTTATTGAAAATAAGGACAGGCTTATTTTTGAAATAGATGAGCTTATAAAGCATCTTGGGGAATTTCGAAACGCCATTGCAGACGGCGATAATGCAGGACTTGAAGAGCTTATAAGGCAGGGAAGAATACTTAAGGAAGAAAATATAAAAAAGCGTATAGCTGAAGATGAATAAAAGGACTTCTGAATTTTAGAAGTCCTTTTTATTTTATAATTAAATTATTAAGGAAGCAGTCTGTTAATATCTCGTGGGAACATACTGCAAGTCCTGATATTCTGAGCGCCGATAATTTTCATTACCAGTCTTTCAAGACCGATTCCAAGACCGCCGTGAGGAGGAAGACCATATTTATGCGCTTCAAGGTAATACTTAAAGTCATCAGGATTTAACCCCTGCGCCTTCATTTTTTCAACCTGTTCGTTGTAATCATGAATACGCTGTCCGCCGCTTGTAATTTCAAGACCTCTGAAAAGCAGGTCAAATTTATATGCAAGACGTGGATCTTCTCTGTCGTTCATTGCATAGAACGGAGGCTTTGATGACGGAAAATGAGTAACAAAGATGAAATCGCTGTCAAATTCCTTTTTAGCGTATTCGCAGAGCGCAACTTCATCCTCAGGTTCAAGGTCAAGTTTATTTTTTGAACCCTTGTTTCCGAGAATTTCCTTTGCCTCAAGAAGTGTAACGCAAGGAATTTCAGTAATTACCGGAATTTCAGCTTCAAGAATACTGATTTCTTCTGCATAGTTATGTCGGATATATTCCATTACATATTTGAGCATAGCTGTTTCCATAGCCATTACGTCATACATACTGTCAATATATCCCATTTCAAAGTCAAGACCTATATATTCGTTTATATGTCTTGAAGTAGCGTGTTTTTCAGCACGGTAAACCGGTCCGATTTCAAATACTCTGTCAAAGAATGCAACTGCGGTCTGCTTATAGAACTGCGGGGACTGGTTAAGGAATGCCGGCTTGTCAAAATATTCAAGATGGAAAATATTTGAACCGCCCTCAGCGCCCTGGGCTACGATTTTCGGAGTATGAATTTCAGTAAAGTTTTCTTTCAGCATAAATTCTCTGAAACCGTTGCAAACGCCTTCCTGAAGCTTGAAAACCGCACGTTCATAAGAATTTCTTAAGGCTACGGAACGGTTATTCAGGTTTATATCCAAAGTACAGCCAAGGCGCTTATTAGGAACATGAAGAGGATATTCAAATCCCGGTGCAGAGATAAGCTTAATTTTACTAAGCACAATTTCTATTCCGTTATAGCCCTTTTGATTTTCTGTTACAGTACCTGTAACATTAACGAAATATCCTTCTTTAAGTCCGTCTATGCTGTCTTTGCAGTTTACAGGAGAATAAACCGTCTGGAGAATATATCTGCCTGTTCTTACTACAACGAATGAAAATTCGCTCATATTTCTTATTTTGTATACACAGCAGTCGAAACTGATTTCTTTTCCGATATTGCTAAGAGCGTCAGAAATTTCAAATTCCTTTTTAAGGGATTCCGGTGAAATTTGCATAATATCGTTCTTTTTATCAGGCTTATACTGAGATTCGTTTTGATATATGCTCATTTCTCTGATCTGGATTTCTTCTTTGATTTCTGTTACCGATTCAGCGCCTGCTTCAGCTTCAGAAGTGTCAGTAAGTGAATCAAGAGCCTTTTCAAGTTCTTCCTTTATTGCTTTAGGAGTACAAATTCCCTTAAGCTGGGATGAGCATTTGCCCATAAGGAATCCGAAAACTTTCTTTTCACCGTTTCTGTACTGCTCAGCGGCGGAATTATTTTCTTCAAGAACAGCAGAAATAACTTCTTTAACCTTACCCATATCGTTGACAATAAGGAAGCCTTTTTCTTTAGCTATATCTTCAGGAGATTTGCCGGAGGCAATCATTTCACGCAGAATTGTTTTAGCGTCATTTTTAGAAACCTTTTCTGTATCCGCCATTTCAACCAATTTTGCAAATGCTTCTGCCCCGAATGGAAGGTTTTCCATAGAAACTTCACCTAAGTTAACACGCCGGAGAAGTTCAACAATAACAAAGTTTGAAATGCTTTTCGGACTGTTATAGGCGTTTATTGCCGCGTCATAGAAGTCAGAAACATTCTTTTGTGCAACTAAAATCTGGGCGTCCTTTTCAGGAAGACCGTATTCTTCGGTGTATCTTGAGAGTCTTTTGTGGGGCATTTCCGGAAGAGACGCTTTTATATTATCGAGCATTTCGTCAGTAAAATTAACCTGGAGAATATCAGGTTCCGGAAAATATCTGTAATCGTGGGCGTCTTCCTTGCTTCTCATTGAAGTGGTTTCGCCCCTGTTGTCGTTATAACGTCTTGTTTCCTGAACAACTCTTCTTCCCATGTCCAGAAGTCTTGACTGACGTTTTATTTCATAGTTTATTGCACGTTCGATTGACTTTAAAGAGTTCAGGTTCTTGCACTCTGTTCTTGTGCCGTATTCCGTATCTTCCGGCTTCATGATGGAAACGTTAACGTCGCATCTCAGAGAGCCTTGTTCCATTTTACAGTCGCTGACTCCTGCATATTGAAGCAGAAGCTTAACCTTTTCAAAGAAAGCCTTTGCTTCCTCGGCGGATGAAATATCAGGTTCTGTAACTATTTCTATAAGGGGAACGCCGCATCTGTTGTAGTCTGCAAGCGAAACCGCATTAAAGTCATCATGAACAAGCTTTCCGGCGTCCTCTTCAAGGTGAATACGGTTAATTCTGATATTCTTTTTCTTTCCGTTAACCTCAATAGAAACAGAGCCGTTTATACAAAGCGGAAGCTGAAGCTGTGAAATCTGATAAGCTTTTGGAAGATCGGGATAAAAGTAATTTTTTCTGTCAAAAACAGAGAATTTATTTATATCGCAGCCGAGGGCAAAGCCGGCTTTTACAGCATATTCAACGGCTGTCTGATTGATTACCGGCAATGTTCCGGGCATACCTGTGCAGACCGGACAGCATCTTGAGTTCGGGTCGCCGCCGAATTCAGCGTTACAGGTACAAAAAACCTTTGATTTGGTAAGAAGCTCGGCATGGATTTCCAGACCGATTACAGGAATATAAGATGACATTTTTGTACCTCCTTTATATTAATTCAGGCGCCTTGTATTCAAAGCTGCGTTCAAAAGCGTCTGCCGCACCGATAATAGATGCTTCGTCGAATTTTTTACCTACAAGGGACATTCCGATAGGCATTCCGTCCGCATTATATCCGCAGGTTGTTGAAATTGCAGGAAGAGAAGCAATGTTTGCGGTTACAGTGCATATATCTGCTTTGTACATTTTAACAGGGTCGGATACATTTTCGTTTACTCCGTATGCGGCGGACGGGGTTGTGGGAGTAAGGATCATATCGCAGTTTTCAAAAATGCTGTCATATTCAGCTGAGATACGCTGTCTGAGGGCAAGAGCCTTGCCGTAGTAAGCGTCATAGTAGCCGCTTGAAAGAGCATAGTTTCCGAGAAGTATTCTTCTTTTTACTTCACTACCGAAGCCTTCTGATCTGGAATTGCATATAAGCTGGTTGAAATCGTCGCCGGATTCACTTCTATGACCGTATTTTATTCCGTCATATCTTGAAAGATTTGATGAAGCTTCTGCCGATGAAATGAGGTAATAAGCCGGAACAGCATATTTCAGACTGGGCATGCTGCATTCAACGAGGACAGCGCCCATTTTTTCGTATTCTTCTGCGGCTTTCATTACAGCGTCAGTAATTTCACGGTCGATTCCGTCGCCGTAAAATTCTTTAGGAAGAGCTATTTTAACGCCTTCCATACTCATATTAATTTTAGAGGTATAATCAGCGGCGGGCAGCTTTGAAGCTGTTCCGTCATGGCGGTCGTATCCTGCGATGGCGTTGAGGATAATTGCGCAGTCATGGGCGTCCTTGGCGATAGGTCCGATCTGGTCGAAGGATGAGGCAAAGGCAACAAGGCCGTATCTTGAAACACGTCCGTAAGTCGGCTTTAGACCTGTAACTCCGCAAAATGCCGCAGGCTGTCTTATTGAACCGCCTGTATCTGAACCCAGAGCCGCTGCGCAGAGTGAAGCTGATACACATGAAGCGGAACCGCCGGAAGAACCTCCGGGTACTCTGTTTATATCATAGGGATTCTTGGTTTTTGCAAATGCCGAGGTTTGTGTTGAACCGCCCATTGCAAACTCGTCCATACTTGTTTTTCCGAGCATAACGATATTTTCGGCGTTTAGCTTTTCCATAACGGTTGCGTCATAAGGAGGTACGAAATCTTCAAGCATTTTTGAAGCGCAGGTGGTTTTTACACCGTCTGTGCAGATGTTGTCTTTTATTGCAAGGGGAATGCCGCATAATTCACCGGCTTTTCCGGAATTGATAATATCCTGAGCTTTTTCAGCTTCATTCAGGGCAATTTCTTCAGTAACGGTAATATAGCTTTCAAGCTTGCCGTCATATTTTTTTATTCTGTCAATATAAATCTGAGTAAGCTCCGGAGAGGAAATTTCTTTATTGTCAAGAAGCTTTCTCATTTCTCTTATTTTTAGTTTAGTTATATCCATTTTTTACCTCTTAAAGTATTATTCAACAACCTTTGGAACAACAAAGCAGTTTTCGCTGTTTTCAGCGTTCTGAAGTATCTTTCCGGTAGCCATGCTTGCCTCTGAAGCGTCTTCACGCAGATCGTTAAGGTATACGTTCTTGTTGTCAGCAAAAGCGTCATAAACCACGTCAATTTCCTTGACGGTATCCATTATTTCGATTATACCGGTCATTTCCTCAGCAGTTTTCTGAAGTTCTTCGTCGGTGAAACTAAGCTTTCCAAGCTTTGAAAGATATGAAACCATTTCCAGATCCAACTAAATCCCTCATTTCTAAAAAATAATTAATCAATGTGATTCTCACGTTATACGTTAATTATTATACAACATTTCGGCAGTCATTGCAAGAATTTTTTATCATATTATGGAAGAGTAAAAATAAATTACGGTAAAAATTTGTATAAAGTCATTGGAGTTAATTTATGATTCGCTTTTCAGAGGTTACTGCTGAGCAGCAAAGATATGAAAAAAATTCTGTTTAAACATATTATTTTTAACAGATTTGGTTTTATATAAATGAAATTTCAAAAAGCTTGTTGATTTTTGAACGGAAATGATATATACTAATATGTGAAATAAAAGGAAAAGGGGCGGATATTTTGAAGTTCACAAAGATGCACGGTATCGGAAATGATTACATTTATGTAAACTGCTTTGAGGAAAAAGTTGAAAATCCGGAGGCAGTTTCAATATATGTCAGCGACCGTCATAAGGGCATAGGTTCTGACGGACTGGTTTTGATTATGCCGTCAGATAAGGCTGATTTCAGAATGAGAATTTTTAATGCAGACGGCTCAGAAGCTATGATGTGCGGAAATGCTACAAGATGTATCGGAAAATACGTATATGATAAAGGATTGACAGATAAGACAGAAATTACCCTTGAAACAAATTCGGGCATAAAGTATCTTACCCTGTTTCCGGAAAACGGAAAAGTTGAATATGTAGAGGTTGATATGGGAAAAGCTGTAATTGTTCCCAAAGAGATTCCGGTTATGGCTGAGGGTGAGAGCTTTATTTCCGTTCCCGTTGAGGTTGGCGGTATAGAATATAAGATTACGTGTGTTTCTATGGGGAATCCTCATGCAGTGGTTTATCTTGATAACATAGCTGATCTTGAACTGGAAAAGATGGGGCCTTTATTTGAAAACCACAAGCTTTTTCCTGACAGAATTAATACTGAATTTATTGAGGTACTTGACAGCCGTACATTAAATATGAGAGTATGGGAAAGAGGAAGCGGAGAAACCTTTGCCTGCGGTACAGGCGCCTGCGCTTCGGTAGTAGCGTCGGTTTTAAACGGATACTGCCGCAGGGATGAGGAAATAACAATTCATCTCAGGGGCGGTGATCTGAAAATCACATACTGTGGTGACGGTACGGTTATAATGAAGGGTCCTGCCGCTTTAATATGCGACGGAGATGTTGATGTAAGCTTTATAAAGTGAAATAATATATTTGAGGTGTAATAACATGGTTAAGGTAAACAAGAATTTTTCAAATCTGGTTCCAAATTATTTATTTGCAGATGTAGCCAGAAAGACAAATGAATTTATCAAGGCTAATCCGGATAAAAAAATTATTAGGCTTGGAATAGGCGATGTTACGCTTCCTTTGGCGCCTGTTGTAGTTGAGGCAATGAAAAAGGGCTGTGATGAGCTTGGCGTTAAGGATACTTTTAAGGGTTATCCGGATTATGAGGGATATGAGTTTCTTAGAAAGGCAGTTTCAGATTATTACGGAAGCTTCGGTGTAAACGTATCCGCTGATGAAATACTGATTAATGACGGCGCAAAGAGCGATGCCGGAAATATTGTAAATATTTTCTCTGAGGATAACGTTGTTTTAGTAACAGATCCGGTGTACCCTGTTTATGTGGATTCAAATATAATGGACGGCAGAACAATCCTTTATGCTGACTGTACCGAGGAAAACGGTTTTTGTGCACTTCCGGATCCGTCTGTTAAGGCTGATTTGATTTATCTCTGTTCTCCTAATAACCCAACAGGAGCGTGCTATACAAGAGAACAGCTTAAAAAATGGGTCGATTATGCAAACGGCAACGGTGCGATTATTATCTATGATGCGGCATATGAAGCGTTTATTACTGAGGAAGATGTTCCTCGCAGCATTATGGAAATAGACGGCGCAAGAACTTGTGCAATTGAAATGTGCTCACTGTCAAAGACTGCTGGATTTACAGGTACAAGATGCGGTTATACGGTTATTCCTAAGGAACTGGAGGCAGACGGCACAAACATTTATAATTTGTGGTACAGAAGACTGTCTACAAAGTTTAACGGAGTTTCTTATCCGGTTCAGTGCGCAGCAGCAGCAGTCTTTTCTGAAGAGGGACAGAAGCAGATCAAGGAAAATATTGCATACTATCAGGAAAATGCTAAAATTATTGCCGGAACTATGGATGAGCTTGGAATAAAATATACAGGCGGTGTTAATTCTCCGTATATTTGGCTTAAATGTCCTGACGGCATGGGAAGCTGGGAGTTTTTTGACTATCTGCTTGAAAAGATAAATGTAGTCGGTACCCCTGGAGAGGGCTTCGGCAAAAATGGTAAGGGCTGGTTCAGACTCACATCATTCGGCGACAGGGAGAATACTGTCGAAGCTATGAAAAGATTTAAGGAACTCTTTAAAAAGTAATGAATGTACAAAAAACAGCTTCATATGTCTTTACGAAAATCTGTTCTGCCGCTGTTCTCTTCACTGTCTGCGGATTTGCAGGATGGGTATATGAAACAGCGCTGACATCTTACCTTTGGGGAAGATATGCGGAAAGAGGATATCTTCATATTCCGGTACTTCCGGTTTATGGAGTGTTTGCGTTTCTTCTTATATTGATTTTAAAAAAATGCAGAAGATGGTTTGCAGTATTTGCAGGAGGCATGATTGTTTCAACGGCGCTGGAGCTTGTAAGTTCATACATAATTGAAGCTGTTATACACCAAAAACTTTGGAACTATTCAAGCTGGGATTTCAATTTTCAAGGAAGAATATCCCTTTACAGCAGTCTGATTTTCGGCGCTATGAGTGTACTGCTTATTAAAGCTGTTTATCCGGCAGTTAGAAAATTCAGAAAAAAAACTTCAGAAAATGTAGTCAGAACTATCGGTATATGCTGTATTGCCGTTATTTCCCTTGACTTTATTTATACTTTGACTCAGAAGTGAGTTATCTGTATAATTTACAATTAAATTCAGAAACTATGTTCAGGATATGCCGTGAAATGTTTTACGGTGTATCCTGAATTTTCTTTTTATACTTCTGGAGGTTTTATGAAAAAATATAAAAAGCAGTATCCCGTTCCGGCATATGAGGATATAATGATGGGTGAAGCAGGAAGCGCAAATGATTGTACCGGACTTATACCGTCAGTGGTATATTATGGCTCGGAATATGAATCGTACAACGAAATATGCGACTATTCCGTATCGGGTAGATTTAAGCAGGATATGCCCTGATAAATTTAATTTTAAAATATCCTCTGGATATCAGGGGATATTTTACTTTAAGATTGACATTTTACATATAAAAATATATAATTAAAATGACAAGTAAATTTTTAAAGGAGGATAAAGTGAAACGTAGAATTTTATCAGTGCTGACAGCATTGATTTCAGCAGCGGTTTTATTGGATATGCCTTCTGTCGGTACATTTACGGCTGACGCCGGTTTATATACAGAAAATGACGGGGAAGTGTCCGATGAATTATACTGCTGTATCGCTGAGGCAGAGGGCGTTCCTTTGTCGCAGTATGAGTATGCAAAGGAAAACGGCGTTGGAAGCTTTATTTTTACGGAAGAAGGAAAAACAGCTTATAACAGTATTATTGATTCCCATAATGCGTCGCTGTTATCGTTAAGTCAGCTTGTGGGCAGGGAGATAAGCGAAATATACGGATATACAGCGGCGTATAACGGCATGGCTGTTATTCTTTCAAAAGATGAATATAACCTTGCGTTAGAAAATCTTTCTGCTCTTGGTCTGAATGCACTTTATGTATCTGATTTAGTTTTTGAAGACGAGGCTTCAGGGGAATACAGGTATGATGTTGAATCCGATTACAGCATTGAATCCCGTGAAACATATACTCATGACGATCTGACAAAAAATATTCTTGATACTGTGGGTGTTGACGGCAGCCGCAGGGGCGATGGGACTGTTATTGCCGTTATAGATGATTCAATGGAAATTGATCATGAGTTTTTCACCCTTCCGGATGACGCTGAAACAAAGCTGTCCGCTGAATATGTAGAAAATATTTCGCCTTATCTTTCAGCGTCAAGAGCCGGCGGAAGTGATTTTTACTATAATGAAAAGATTCCTTTTGCTTTTAATTACGGAACTAAGACAAATGATGTAAGCTCCAAAACAGGTTTTCACGGAACCCATGTTGCAGGTATTGCCGGAGGAAACGGAGAATCTGAAACAGATCCTTATTATAATGCTCAGGGAATTGCGCCCGGCGCACAGCTTATATTTATGTCGGATCAGGGACTGAGCGAGTCAGGTATACTTGCGGCGGTTGACGATTGCTTGTATCTTGATGTTGACGTTGTTAATACAAGCTTTGGTCTCAGAGGAGCGGCAAAGGGAGCTGTAACCTATGTTGAGGAGGCAATGAAAAATCTTTCGGAATGCGGCATAATTATGTGTGTTTCGGCAGGCAACAGCGGAAAGATGGTGTATGATGATCCGCTTAGAACGCCGGATTACTCAACCGGAGGATTTCACAATAATTTAAAGGAAGTATTATCGGTTGGTTCAGCTCAGAACTGTTTTGTTGAGGAAGATTACATTTATTTTGACAATGAGCCGTTTAGGGTAGCGCCGTTTAGAAATAACAGTATTACAAAGGAATTTTCCGACCAGACTGTTGAATATATTCATGCAGGAAACGGACTTCCCTTGGATTACAGAAATATAGATGCCGCAGGTAAAATTGCCATTGTAAAATTAGGTGATGAGAGTATAGAAAGTCAGGCGTTGGCGGCAAAGAATGCCGGAGCGGCAGGTATCATTCTTTACGATGATAACTCAGACCTGCTTTTTACAGAGAATTGCAGTATTCTCCCCGGAGGCGTTATCTCGGCACGGGACGCAGTTAAGTTTTCAGACGCTGATGAAAAAACATTATTGTTTAAAAATATAATTATCCAAAAATATGAAGATAATCAGATGAATGAATTTTCCTCGTGGGATTTTACTGAAGACCTGATCCTAAAGCCGGAAATAACGGGATTCGGAGGAGATATAATTTCTTCGTATCCGGGAAACTGTTATACGGCTCTTTCCGGCACCTCAATGTCTACGCCGCAGATTTCAGGAATAAGCGCTCTATTAAAGGAGTATCTCTCAGAAAACAAAGAAAAATACGCAATCACAAGTAATGCGGACTATACTGAAGTGACAGCACGTCTTCTTATGTCAACAGCAGAACCGATTTATACTTCTGACGGACTCGAAATTGCTTCTCCGAGAGTGCAGGGAAGCGGATTGGCAAATCTTGAAAATGCTGTTAATACACCGGCTTATCTTTATACAGACAGTGAAAAAGACAACTTCCGCCCGAAAATCTCGATGGGGGATTGTCCGAAAAAAAGCGGCGTTTTTGAATTTATGTTCAATATAAAAAATGTTTCGGATGAAACAGTTTCATACGATCTGGAAAGTACAGTTTTCAGCGACAGCGCCGATGAAAAAAAGCTTGAATGGAATACAAGACCTTTGAATGCCGATGTAACATATTTGAATAAAAACGGTTTTAAGATTGATTCTGTTACGGTGGCTCCCGGTGAAGATACGCAAATACACGTGCAGCTTATTATAAGTCTTAAAGACATGGAGTATATAGAAGATTATTTCCCATACGGAACCTATATCGATGGTTTTATACGTCTGAAAAATCCTGATGTTCCTGATCTGACCCTGCCTTTTATGGGATTTTACGGTGATTGGTCTGAGGCGGATTTATTTGAACCTTTTATTTACAGTAAGAGGATTCCGTCAAAAAATTATTCGTTTCTTGAGGATTCCGGTTTTAATATTGCCGGAGTTAATAAAATAAAAGAGCTTGCGTCTGCGGGTACGGAACAGATTCCGGGGACGCCTTGTTATTCACCTGACAGTGACGGCAGTTTTAATAATATAGTTGTGGATATGTATTTCAAACGCCGGTGCTATGATGTGACGGCAAAGATTTACAACTCCTCAAGAAAAAAGGTGTTCGAACAGAACCTTGGATACGGAAACAAGGTATTTAATATCTTTGACTACCTTATGCCGTGTTCCTATGATCTGGACTGGGATTTCCGTGATCTTGACGGTGAAATACATGACGGTGAAATTTATACCCTTATGATAACAGCCGTTGTTCCGGCAACAAATAAGACTCAAATGATTTCACAGGAATTTATTGTTGATACCTCTGCACCGGTAGTTGAAAGCTGTATAAGGCTGAATGTGAACGGTGAAAAAAAGGCTTTGATAAAGGCTTCTGACAACCGTATGCTTCAGGGCGGAATTTTGTACAATGATGAAACGGAAGAGCCTTATGATTATTGTGCGTCGGATGAGAATAACTTGTCCCAATATATTGTACTGAACACAGGCGGAGATTCATTCAGAGCAGAAATTTATGATATTGCTTCAAACTATACTTTGATTACGGAAAAAGATCTGACCGACGAGACTTATAATTTGGAGTATACGGCAGATAAGATGTACTTTGCCGCTGATGATAAGTCCTTTAAGAATAAAATAAGCTTTACAGATGAAAACGGAAATAAAGTTTCTTATAATATAGACGTAACTCCTGAACAGGTCTATAAAAAAGGGCTTAAAGGCTTTAATATTATTCTGGGAAAATCAAAGGTTCAGTTTGTTGAAGCTAAAGTCGGGCTCAGAGGGGACGCAAACTGCGACGGAAGAATAGACGTTTTTGACGCAGTTTATGTAGCAAAATATACTGTATCTCCGAACACTGAAAAATATAAAAACTTCAAAAATTCTCTTGGATTCTGTCTTGCAGACATGAAACAGGATGATTCAATAGATGTTTTTGATGCAATAGCAATTGCTAAATATACAGTAAGATGAATTAAAAAGCAGCTCATGGAATATGGGCTGCCTTTTATATTTTCATAAACTTTTAATAAAGCGGTCTGTCATGGAATTAAGCTTTTTGAAATCAATAGCGTCAATATAAAACTTTTCAAGTTCATCATGGATTCTCAAAGCAGTGCGCAGAGAAAGCGCCGCTTCGGCAGAAAGCTCAAGAGAAGCTTTTTTGTCAAAGGATATGCGCTGTTTCTTTTCAGAAAGCTTTTCCTTTTCGTAGAATCTGGAGAAATTTATTATTCCGGCAGTTCCGGGTTCAAGCTTGTTGAAGAAGTTTCCGCTTAGGAATACCAAGCCGAGTTCTGGTACAATAATATGCTCAAATGAAGGAATGGGAAGTATGTTAAATTCGCTTACTATTACATCGTATCCGGAAGATGTAAAGGAATCTGTAAGCTTTTTCAGGAAAATATCGCTTCCGGCGAAAAGATCGTCTTTTACAAAGTAAACGGAATAATCTCCCGAAACAGGCATAGTCATATAATGATCAGCGGTAAAGGCAGAAAGCTGGCGAAATTCAATTTTGCCGTTCTTTTTCTCTTTTGATTTGGGGATAAGCTTTTTCAGCAGTCTTTCAGTATAAGAATCAAGTTTTTTTCGGTTCAGAGATTCCTCAGCAATGCTGTAAATATCGGAATTTACCGCCGAGGAGGCTTCAATACAGCAGCGTGTTCTTTTATGATAACGGCTGTTTTCGTCAGAACAGTATCTTATTGCGTCACCGCTTGCTTTTAGCTTATTGCCATTCCAAAATTCGCCAAGGTTGATGATTTCCTGAGATGCTCCGGGATACAGCGCTTCGAACACATGGGGAGCTGTTCCGTCAACGATGATGATTTTTTTATCCTCGTCTATTACTGCGTCAAGAGAACTTGTATCTGACGAGCAGTAAAATATAGAAAGTCGGTCGTGGCTTAGGGCTTCCGCCGCTTTTTTCATGAGAGTTGATTTTCCGGTTCCGGGACCACCTTTTAATATGTAGGTATAAAATCCCGGTTTTTTTATTTGATTAATAAATTTTGATCTGAAGCCTGACGGTGATACACCGCCGAGAAAATATGTCTGTATACTCATTGTTTCCCTCCGGTAGTTGTGTTTTACACTACATACTATGATTTTAGCGGGAAAATGACACAGCTTTCAGTCGATTTTCATCATAGGGCACTGGTCTGTGTATGGAGTCATTCCGCATTTTTCATAAAAAGGAATTTTTTCATTGCTGCATATTAGTATTTTTCTGTAAAAATTACTGTATCTTTGAAGCATTTTTTCAGTCAGCATTTTTCCGAATCCTTTTCCCTGATATTTTGGATCAATCAGCAGATAAGGAAAGTAAACGTTCATTCCTTCGTCAGAAACTGCACTCATAAGTCCTGTAAGTTTTCCGTTTTCATGAAGTGTAATAACAGTTTCACTTTTTTTTAGGGAATTAAAGAGCTTTTCCGGAAAATTTGCCGATTCCCATTCCACTGATTTAAATAATTCTGTTATTTCGGTTTGTGTGAAATTTTTGTCAAAACTTAAAGTGACCATATAAAACCTCCGGATTAATTGATTTACTCATATTATATCAGCGCTGAATAAAAGATATTCATGCAGGAGCTTGGTTTTTATCCATGAAAAAACAAGCGGTATTTTTATGGAAAATATAAGCTTATCCTTGACCTTTGCTGAAAAAAGTAGTAAAATTAAAGAGAATTAAATATTTGGAGGAAAAACCTATGTCTAAAAAATTTATTGTTGAAACTTCTGCAAGACACGTTCATCTTTCACAGGAGCATCTTGAGATCCTTTTTGGTAAGGACGCAAAGCTTACTCATAAAAAAGATCTTTCTCAACCGGGACAGTTTGCCTGCGAGGAAAGAGTAACTATTGTCGGACCTAAAAAGGAAATGCCGGGCGTTTCTATTTTAGGACCAGTTCGTCCTGAAACACAGGTAGAGCTTTCAGCTACAGACGCACGTTCAATCGGAATTGCTGCTCCGATTCGTGAATCAGGAGATGTTGCAGGTTCAGGCGCATGTAAAATTGTAGGACCGGCAGGAGAAATTGAAATAAGTCAGGGTGTGATCGTTGCTAAGCGACATATTCACCTTACTCCGGAAACAGCGGAAGAAATGGATGTTAAGGATAAGGATATTGTCTGGGTTAAATTGGAAACAAATGGCAGGAAAGCAGTGCTCGGAGATGTTGTTGTAAGAGTTTCAGCAAATTATGCTCCGGCAATGCATATTGATACGGACGAATCAAATGCTGTTTCTGCTTTCGGCGGACTTGAAGGTGAAATAGTAAAGCTTTGATTATAAATTACGGGCGGCATTATTTATATGCCGCCTGAATTATTTAATCAACAGGGAATATACTAAATATTGCATAACTAATATATACAAACCGGAGGCAATTATGAAAATAAGTGACAGAGAAACTATAAAGAAAAAATCGGCAGATGTTTTTACAAAAATATATGATAGATTTAAATCCCTTGAAAATATTCCGCTCAGCAGTTTTGATACAGATAAAACAGTACTTGTTATAGTTGATGTTATAAATGGCTTTATACGTGAAGGCGCTATGGCTGATTCAAGGATAGAATATATTATACAGGGGACGGCAAAGCTTCTTGAAAAATGCATTGAAGCCGGGATTCCGGCAGTTGCGTTTGCAGACAGTCACTGCGAAAATGCGGAGGAGTTTTCTTCATATCCTGTACATTGTATAAGCGGAAGCCTTGAAAGCGAACTGGTAAATGAATTAAAAGAAAAAACGGGGTATATCCTTGCCGAAAAAAATTCAACAAACGGATTCTTTTCTCCGGTTATGCAGAAGTTTCTTTCAGATAATCCTGAACGTACTGACTTTGTAGTCTGCGGAGACTGCACCGACATTTGCGTCATGAATTTTTGTCTTAGTCTAAAAGCTTACTTTGATCAGAATAATATCAGATGTTCCGTAACTGTTCTTTCTGATCTTACGGAAACATATAACAGTGATCAGCATGACGCAGATATTATGAATTTGGCAGCTTCTGAATTTATGAAAAATGCGGGAATCATAATTGCCGGAGGTGTAGAATATGATTGATGAGAGAAATCTTACCATGCTTGTAGACTTTTATGAGCTTACAATGGGAAACGGTTATCTGAAAAACGGACTGGGAGATAAAATTGTTTATTTCGACTTGTTTTTCAGAAGAGTTCCGGACAAAGGCGGATTTGCCATCTTTGCAGGGCTGGAACAGGTAATTGAGTATATCAAAAATTTAAAATTTACAGAAGACGATATAGCGTATTTGGAATCAAAAGGCATTTTCAGCAGTGACTTTTTAGAATATCTCAGAAACTTTGAATTTAAGTGCGACGTATGGTCTGTTCCGGAGGGGACTCCGATTTTTCCAGGAGAACCGCTTTTGACTGTAAGGGGACCGGCGATTCAGGCTCAGTTTATAGAAACAATGCTGCTGCTTATTGTAAATCATCAGAGCCTGATTGCTGCAAAGGCTAACCGCATTGTAAGGGCGGCTCAGGGACGTCCTGTTATGGAATTTGGTTCAAGGCGCGCTCAGGGGGGCGACGGAGCAATTTACGGTGCAAGAGCCGCTTTTATCGGTGGTTGTGCCGGTACGGCTTGTACTCTATCTGACAGAAAATTCGGAGTACCGGCAATGGGAACTATGGCGCATAGCTGGATACAGCTTTTTGAATCCGAGCTTGAGGCGTTTCGAGCTTATGCTAAATGTTATCCTGAAAGCTGTACGTTTCTTGTGGATACTTATAACGTACTGAAATCAGGTGTTCCAAATGCGATTACCGTTTTTCGTGAACTTGATAAAAGAGGATACCGTCCCGGGGCGATTAGAATAGACAGCGGAGATATTGCTTATCTTTCAAAATGCGCCCGAAAAATGCTCGATGACGCAGGATTCAGTGACTGTCGTATTATAGCTTCAAATTCTCTTGACGAATATATAATCCGTGACTTGCTGGATCAGGGCGCTCCAATAGACAGCTTCGGCGTGGGTGAAAGACTTGTTACAAGTAAATCTGAACCAGTATTCGGCGGCGTTTATAAGCTTACTGCTGTTGAGGATTCGGGAAAGATTATTCCTAAGATAAAATTATCTGAAAACATTACCAAAATTACTAATCCGGGATACAAAAAGGTTTACAGAATATTCTGCCGCAAGACCGGAAAAGCATTGGCGGATGTTGTTACTCTTGCAGATGAACAAATTGACAGTACTAAGCCGTATGTAATATTCGACCCTGAATTTACTTACAAGAAGAAAACTCTTGTTGATTTTGAGGCTAAAGAACTTCAGATACCTGTTTTTAAAAACGGCAGATGTGTTTATGAATCGCCTGATGTTAATGCAGTAAAGAAATATGCTCAGCAGCAGCTTACACTTATATGGGACGAGATAAAAAGATTTGAGAACCCTCATAAATATTATGTTGACCTCTCAGCTAAATTATGGAATATGAAACAGTCGCTTCTCAGCGAATATTTTCTTTAGTTTGCTGTTGCTAATAATGGGAATTTTATGTTATAATATACAGGATGGACTCACATCCTGTATAATTATTTTATCGGAGGTTTGCTAATGAAAATAATCGGAATTATCGGCGCTATGCCGTCGGAACTTGCAGATATAAGAAAAACTCTTGCCGGAGCAGCTGTTAAAAGATATTCCGGATACGATTTTTATATAAATACATATGAGGACAAGCTTATTGTCAATGCCTGCTGCGGAATTGCCAAAGTAAACGCAGCCGTATGCGCTCAGGTAATGATTGATAGGTTTGACGTTGACGCAATCATCAACGCAGGCGTTGCCGGAGGAATGGACAGAAATGTCAAGGTCTGCGACATAGTTGTTTCCAGCGAGGTACTGCCCCATGATCTGGAGCTAAGGTTTCTTGATAATTATCCTCCGTATAACAGCATATTTAAGTCAGATGCGAAGCTGATAGGGTGCGCTGTGGAAGTGTGCAGTGACTTCGGTATAAATAGTCATATTGGAAGAATAGTTTCCGGTGAAGCGTTTATTTCCAGCAATGAGGTCAAAGCTCAAATATGCGAAAAATTTTCTCCACTTGCTGTTGATATGGAAAGCTCTGCTATTGGGCATTGTTCATTTATGAATGAAATACCTTATGTCAGCATTAGATGTATTTCAGATAATGCTGATGATGAGGGGAATATGTCCTTTGATGAATTTGAAAAAATTGCGGCTAAGCGTGTGGCTGAGGTAGTACTTGAAATGATAAAAAGGCTTTGAGGTGCAAGGTGGAAAATTTAAGTTTTAACGAATACATTTCTCTTGTTTCGGAAAAAATCGGAAAGCGTGATTATCCTATGACGGCTTGTGTTCATAGTTATGGCTGTCAGCTTAATTTTTCTGATGGTGAAAAAATTAAGGGAATGCTTATGAAAATGGGATTCGGTTTTACTGAAGAACCGGAAAAAGCCGATCTTGTTATATTTAATACCTGTGCTGTTAGAGAAAATGCTGAAGACAGAGTTTTCGGCAATCTGGGAAATTTAAAGCGGTTAAAGGAAGATAATCCGGAAATGATAATAGGTCTTTGCGGTTGTATGGCTGAGCTTGAAAATGTTGTGGAAAGAATTAAAAAATCTTATCCTTATGTGGATATTGTTTTCGGAACCTCAGCTCTGGACAGACTTCCTAAGCTGATTTATCAGAAGCTGTCCGGCAGTAAGCGTACCGTGGAGGTCGGAGAATATAATATGCCCGTTGAGGGACTCAGTCAATTGAGGGACAGCAGCTTTAAGGCTTCAGTTCCCATAATGTTTGGCTGCAATAATTTTTGTACCTATTGTATTGTTCCGTACGTCAGGGGCAGAGAAAGAAGCAGGCGTTTCGAGGATATAATAAATGAGGTTGAAAAGCTTGTCCAGACAGGCTATAAGGAAATTATGCTTCTTGGTCAGAATGTTAATTCATACGGGAAAGACCTTGAGGACGGAATAAGCTTTTCAGAACTGCTCAGACGTATAAATAATATTGACGGCGAATTTATTATAAGATTTATGTCATCTCATCCGAAAGACGCAGGAAAAGAATTGATTGATACTATTATAAGCTGCGATAAGGTGGAAAAGCATTTGCATCTTCCGGTACAGAGCGGAAGCAATGATATTCTGAAAAGAATGAACCGTAATTATACAGTGGGACAGTATCTGGAAACTATAAATTATGCACGTTCGTTTATTTCAGATTTTTCATTCACAACAGATATAATAGTTGGTTTTCCGAATGAAAGCGATGAGGATTTTGAAGAAACTCTTGATTTAATGAAAACAGTGGGATATGACAATATATATTCTTTCATTTATTCAAAGCGTTCCGGAACCAAGGCGGCGGTTATGGAGGACAAAATTACTGATAAGGAAAAAAGCAGGCGTATGACAAGACTGCTTGCCCTTCAGCGTGAAATATCAACGGAAAAATATAAGAGATTTATCGGCAGAACACTGCGTGTACTGGTTGACGGAAAGGGTAAATCCGAAGGCTTTATGACAGGAAAAAGCAGGGAGGCCGTTATTGTGGAATTTGAGGGCGATGAATCTCTGATCGGTAAATTTATAGATGTAAAAATAACTGCTGCGAAAAACTGGGCAGTTACCGGTGAAATAATAAAATGATAAAAGGAGAAAACAAAATGGATATTATAGCTATGGCAAGAGAAATAGGAAAACTTATACAGAGTGATAAAAGATACGAGGCTTATCAGAAAGCACGTGAAGTGAATGATAAGGACGAAGAACTTCAAAAACTTATAAATGATTTCAGTATGAAAAGAATTGAACTGAATACGGAAATGTCAAAGACCGACAAGGACGGGGAAAAGCTTAAAGAACTCGACGCTTCAATTAAGAGCATATACAATGAAATTATGGCTAAACCAAATATGATAGCGTTTAATTCAGCGAAAAATGAAATGGATGGAATGCTGGCTGAAATAAATAATATTATTACTGCGTCTGCTAACGGAGAAGACCCTGAAACCTGTCCGGCACATCCGGGATGTTCAGGCAGCTGCTCGTCATGCGGCGGATGTCACTGATAAAGCAATCAGCCGGTTAGTAAAATGAACATAGAAATGGAGATTTCTGATGAATATTGACAGATCAAAAATTTCGCCCATGATGAATCAGTATCTTGATGTTAAGGATATGTATCCGGATACGATTTTATTTTTCAGAGTAGGCGATTTTTATGAAATGTTTTTTGACGACGCTCTTGTTGTTTCTAAGACGCTGGAGCTTACTTTGACTGGAAAGGACTGCGGTCTTGAGGAACGGGCGCCTATGTGCGGGATTCCTCATCACAGCAGTGAAATTTATACAAAAAAGCTGATTGACGCCGGATTCAAGGTCGCTATCTGCGAGCAGCTTACTGATCCGTCAGAGAGCAAGGGAATCGTTCAGAGAGATGTTATAAGAGTTGTTACGCCCGGTACTCTGATTGAAAGCAGTATGCTTAGCGATGATTCGAATAATTATATCTGCTGCGTTTTTTATGATAAGTTAAGCTGCGGAATATGCTTTGCGGATATTTCTACCGGTGAAGTAAAGCTTTCAGTTTCGGACGGTAAAAATATGGAGCCGGAGCTTATTGATCTAATGTCAAGATATGAGCCGTCTGAAATAATTTTTAATTCTGAATTTCTTTCACTGAAGTCAACGCTTAACTTCATTAAAACAAAGCTGGGAGCTGTTGTTACTCTCCGTGACAGCGAGTGCTTTAATCCGGCTGAAAAAAGCACGGCGGTTATCAGGCAGTTTTCTGTTGAATCAATGGATGAACTGGGCCTTTCAGGGGATTCTGCTGATGTGTGTGCTGTCTGCGGACTCTTTGACTACATAGGGGATACTCAGAAAATACTTACAGGCAGATTCATGTCTGTAGAACGACTTAACGCTTCGTCGGTAATGAATCTTGATCTTACTGCAAGAAGAAATCTTGAGCTTACGGAAACTCTCAGGAATAAGGAAAAGAAAGGTTCGCTTCTCTGGGTTCTGGATTCTACAAGGACATCAATGGGAAAAAGACTGCTTAAAACCTTTATTGAACAGCCGCTGACAAGTCCGGCAAGAATCATAGACAGGCTTACGGCAGTAGAGTATCTTGTAAAAAATCCGATAGTACTCATGGAGATAGGCGATATTCTTGATAAGGTTTTTGATCTGGAACGCCTTATGACAAGAGTAATGTATAAAACCGCAACTCCGAGGGATTTAAAATCACTTTCCGTTACGTCCTTGCAGCTTCCTCTGCTGAAAGAGCAGATGAAAAAACTAAAGGGCTCAAAGCTCATAGACTCCCTTGAAAACAGTATTTCTGATCTTGAGGATATATTCAATCTTGTTGAAAATGCAATTGTAGATGAACCTCCCGTATCCGTAAAGGACGGCGGAGTTATTAAGGATGGTTTTAATAAGGAACTTGATGAGCTTCGTCATATCATGAACAGCGGAAAAGATATTATTGCCGAGATTGAGGCAAGGGAGCGTGAAGTAACCGGTATAAAAGGCTTGAAAATCGGATTCAACCGTGTTTTCGGATATTACCTTGAGGTTACAAGGTCGTACTATGAACTGATTCCGGAGCATTACATAAGAAAGCAGACTCTTGCAAACTGCGAAAGGTTTATAACGGAAGAACTTAAGAATACTGAAAACAGTATTCTCGGTGCAAAGGATAAGTCACTTAGACTTGAGGCGGACATTTTTGCCGAGGTAAGAGATTATCTTTCAACAAAACTAAGGAGCGTTCAGAAAACTGCCGCAGCTGTGGCAGAAACGGATGTGCTTGCTTCATTTGCGGACGTTGCCATGAAAAACAATTATGTTCGTCCGGAAATTGCAGTGGACGGGGTTATAGATATTCATGACGGACGTCATCCAGTTGTGGAGCTTATGCTGGAGGATGAAATGTTCGTTCCTAACGATGTCTATATCGATACTAAAAAAAGCCGTATGTCCATAATAACAGGTCCTAATATGTCGGGTAAATCCACATATATGAGACAGACTGCGCTTATTACGCTTATGGCGCAGATAGGCAGCTTTGTTCCGGCGGCTTATGCAAAAATTTCTATTGTTGACAGAATTTTTACAAGAGTGGGCGCTTCAGATGACCTTACTGCCGGACAAAGTACTTTTATGGTGGAAATGAGCGAAGTAGCTGATATTTTAAAATTTGCTACTCCCAACAGTCTTGTAATACTTGACGAGGTTGGAAGAGGAACCTCTACCTTTGACGGAATAAGCATTGCCCGTTCAGTTGCGGAACATATATGCAATTCAAAAGGACTGGGGTGCAAAACCCTTTTTGCTACCCACTATCACGAGCTTATTGAACTTGAAAGCTTTATGGAGGGCGTTAAGAATTACAGTATTGCTGTTAAAAAGAGCGGCGAAGGAATAAGATTTCTGAGAAAAATCGTCAGGGGCGGAGTGGACGAAAGCTACGGTATTGAGGTGGCTAAGCTTGCCGGACTACCGAATAAGGTAGTTAAACGTGCAAGAGAACTTCTTGCTGATATGGAAAATGAAAATTATAAAACTGTCTCGAATAACGATGGTCAAATGAGTTTTTCTGCCCTGAACAGAGATATACTTGCTGAAAGAATCAGAAAAACAAATGTGGCTGAGCTTACTGACAGTGAATGCCGTGAACTTTTAGAGGAGCTTTCATTGTTGGCAGAATAGGATACATGGAGAAACGGAGAGTTGAATGGCTGAGATTAATGTACTGAGCAAGGATATTTCAGAGCTGATCGCCGCAGGAGAAGTTATTGAGCGTCCGGCGTCTGTAATAAAGGAACTTCTTGAAAATGCCATAGACGCAGGTTCTAAGCATATAACCGTTGAGATAAAAAACGGCGGAACTACATATATGCGCATTACAGATGACGGCTGCGGCATTGCGCCGAATCAGGTGGCAACGGCGTTTCTGCGTCATGCAACAAGTAAGATAACAACTAAGGACGATCTTGAAAACATTCTGACTCTGGGATTCAGAGGCGAGGCGCTTGCTTCAATTTCCGCAGTTTCAAGGGCAGAAGTGCTGACTAAACGCAGGGGCGACGAATACGGCACTAATTATATAATTGAGGGAGGACATGAGGTCTTAAATGAACAGACTGGGTGTCCTGACGGAACTACAATTATTATTAGGGATATTTTCTATAATGTTCCGGTGCGCAGAAAGTTTATGAAAAGAGATTCCGCTGAAGCAAACGCTGTTATTTCTATAATGCAGAAGATCGTATTATCTCATCCGGAAATTGCATTCAAGCTTATTAAGGACAATAAGCTTGAATTTAGCTCAGCCGGTGACGGAGAGCTTTATTCGGCTGTTTATGCCGTTTACGGACGGGATTTTGCTCATGATATGATTCCGGTTGATTACAAGGAAAATAATATCACTGTTAAAGGATTTACCGTTAAACCCCTATATTCTAAATCCAATAGATCCTTTCAGAATTTTTTTATAAACGGCAGATATGTTAAATCCGTTACCTGTTGTGTATCTCTTGAGGAAGCATACAAAAATCTGATAATGACAGGAAAGTTTCCGGCGTGTGTGCTTATGCTTGAAGCGCCGCCGGTTACAGTTGATGTAAATGTGCATCCGGCTAAGGCAGAAGTGCGCTTTTCAGATGAAAAGATTATTTTCAACAGCGTATATTTCGCAGTGAAAAACGCTTTGATGGAATCGGGTCTTATTTATGAATTTCAGGTTAAGAATGAAAACGCCAAACGGTTAGATTATAAAGAACCTTTTGTACCGGAAAATTTTCAGCAGGTAAAGCTTGAACCCGAAAAGAAAGTACAGACAGCTGAAGTTACAAAACAGCAGGATAATACAGAGCCGGAAGCTGTAATTACTGATAATCAGGAAAACAGGAATTACGATGAAAGTTTAACTAAACCGCAAGTAAAAGAAGAAAAAGTACCTGTTGTTCTTTCTTCTTCAAAGGATACATACGGAGCCGGCGAGCGTATTGTATTTGATACATCTCAGTCTCAAGCATCGGAGATCAAAGAAAAACAGGAAGCTGATGAAACAATAAGCGGTTTCAGTTATATCAGCAGTGCAAAGCTTAAGCGAACAGAATCCCAAATTGACCAATCGCCGAAGGAACAGGAAGAATCTGACGAGAAAGAAGAAATAAAGGTTCAGGGAGAAATGTTTGGAAATTATATTGTAGCTCAGTCGGGTGAAAAAATGATCATAATTGATAAGCATGCAGCCCACGAAAGAATTATCTTTGAAAGACTGAAGCGCAGCAATACAAGCAGCGACAGTCAGCTTCTTATAAACAGCTGCAGTATTCTTCTTTCAGGTACAGAATTTGAAGCTTTAAATTCTAATAATCAGATTCTTGAAAATATGGGGTTTTCTCTGGACTTTTCCGGAAAGCCGTATGTAAAGCTTAATGCGGTTCCGATTCTGCTTGAAAAACTTAATATGGACGAGGTCATTCCGGAAATCGCTGAAAATCTTATAATGAATAAAATGAGCCCTCAAACACATATGCTTGACGATATTCTTCATGATCTTGCCTGCAAGGCGGCAGTTAAGGCGAATGATAAAAATACGGCAAAGGAACTTCAAAAACTTGCCGAAGATGTGTTCTACGATGAAAATATCAGGCATTGTCCGCATGGAAGACCAATTATGTTCGTGCTGACTAAAAGAGAGATAGAAAAAAATTTTAAAAGGATTTTGTAACCGATGGATAAAATAAATGTTATTGCAGTTGTCGGTCCTACTGCGTCGGGAAAAACCGCCTTGGGTATTGAGCTTGCTAAAATATATAACGGAGAAGTGATCTCTGCTGACTCCATGCAGGTATATAAGGGAATGGATATAGCTACTGCAAAGCCGGCTGAGGAAGAAATGGATGGGATACCGCATCACTTGCTGGGTTTTTTGGATAAGAATCAATCTTTCAGCGTTGCAGATTATACTGCTCTTGCAAAAGAGAAAATCAGCGATATATCAGGCAGAGGAAAACAGCCGATTATTGTAGGCGGAACAGGACTTTATATTACGTCTTTGCTCGAAAATATTAATTTTCCGGAAATAAAAAGAGATGATTCTCTGAGAAAATCCCTTGAAACGGAAGCGGCTGAAAAAGGTAATGAGGAACTTTTTAAAAGGCTTGTAAAATGTGATCCGGAAACTGCGTCAGAGCTTCATCCGAACAATCTCGTCAGAGTTATAAGAGCAATAGAAGTTTATGAGCTGACCGGAAGAAAAATAAGCGAACTAAAAGCAGAAAGCAGGAAATACGAAACGCCGTACAAAACGGCTTTTATAGGTCTTAATTTATCAGACAGACAAAAACTCTATGACCGTATAAATATGAGGGTTGATCTTATGATAAAGGCAGGTCTTGAGAGGGAAGCAAGAGATGTTTATGAATCCGGAGAAATGAAAACAGCCGGAAATGCAATCGGCTATAAGGAGCTTATTCCTTATTTTAAAGGCGAATGCGGTTTTGAGGAATGTATAGACAAAATCAAGCAGGAAACAAGACGTTATGCAAAGCGTCAGCTTACCTGGTTTAGAAAAAATGCAGAAATTAAATGGCTTATGTTGGATGAATTTGACAATAAAGAAAAAATTTTGAATTTTTGCAAAAAATATATAGCCAAATTGTTTTCTTTGTGATATAATATAAAATAAGTATTTTTGTATGCAGTTTTAACCCTGTATGCGAACATTCCATATAAAGAAGGAGTGCAGATATTATGAATAAATCAATTAATCTTCAGGATGTTTTTCTTAACCAGGCAAGGAAGGACAGGATCCCTGTTACAATTTATCTGACAAACGGATTTCAGTTTAAGGGAATGGTAAGAGGCTTCGATAATTATATTGTTATACTTGACTGTGACGGAAAACAGAATCTTGTTTATAAACATGCAATTTCTACCGTTATTCCGGTTAAGTCTATCCCGATTCTTGATACTGCTGAAAAGGCAGAGGCTGAATAAACAGCAAAGTATTCATGAAATCCATAACATCAAAAATAGTGAGTCTTCTTCTTATAGTTTGCATTACAGCCTGTCTGTTTAGTATAGGCTTTCATATGCTGAATAAGGAGTATGAGACTGAAACAGCAGTTCTTTCTTCGGCAGATGAGCTTATCTCGTTCAAGGGTGTTTATATACGCAGCGAATCGCTGGTGGAATGCAGCGGAAACGGAGTTGTCAATTATTGCGTGGCAGACGGCGGGAAACTCGGTAAGGGTTCTGTAATCGCACAGGTCTATGCAGATGAATCACAGATTGACAACAATGCTGAAATACAAAAGCTTGAACATGAACTTGAACTTTTGAAAAAAATACAGAATCCCGGAACGGTGGAGCTTGCTCAGCCGGCTAATATCTCCGGTCTTATCGAAGAACAGTATAAGGATATTATTAATCTCAGAGAAAAAAAAGAAACCGGAAGCATTGCTTCTGCAAGGGACGAGCTGCTTATACTAATGAGTACTTATCAGCTTATTACAGACGCTGATATTAACTTATCCAAAAGGATTGGTGAAATAAACACGAGAATTTCCCAGCTTAAGGCTTCAAAGGCAATTCCGCATGATACGGTGGTTTCAGACAGCTCAGCTTATTTTGTAAGCTATGCTGACGGCTATGAGGACAAGTTTTCTGCCTCTAAGCTTTCGAAAATAACTGTTGAGGATATAAAGGAAGCAGAGGACAGGACTGCTGTTAATGACAATAAGATAATCGGTAAGCTTATTGACGGATATGAATGGTATATTGCCGGCGTTATAGATAACAGCAAACAGTTCTGTGAACCGGAAGATAAAGTAACTATGAAATTCCGTTCCACTTCGGATACTGTCGAGGGAGAGATTTATGACGTCAGAAGCACCAAAAATTCGTCGGAAAGCATAGTAATTATTAAATGCGATGAATTGACTTATGACCTTGTCCAGCATCGGACAGAAAATGTTGACATGATTAAGGGACAGTATGAGGGAATAAAGATACCCAGAAAGGCTATACGCTTTGATGATGTGAAGGAAACTGTTACAGATGAAAATACCGGCGAGGAAAAAAGCGTGACCGTCAACTGCAAAGGGGTCTATGTGAAGGTCGGCGAACAGATAGTCTTTAAAAAAATAGATGTAATATATGAAGGCGACAGGTTTGTACTGTCTTCGCTTAATGCCGGAGACGGATATGCCGCCCTTTATGATGATATTGTTGTGGAAGGCGTTGACGAAAATGGCAGTTGATCTCATCAGTATTGATGAAAATTATAAAAGAATAATGTTTGAGTCGGGCGAGGCAATGGCTAAATACCGAAAGCCTGATGAAAAACTTGACATAATGGCAGTGACAAAGACAGTAGAACCTGCCGCAGTAAATCATGCTGTAGAACTTGGATTAGGCCTTCTGGGAGAAAACCGTGTTCAGGAATATCTCTCAAAGAAGGAGCTGTATGACAAAAGAGCAGAGATTCAATTTATTGGTCATCTTCAGACAAATAAAGTGAAATATATTATTGACAGCGTTTCAATGATACAGTCTGTTGACAGTTTTAAGCTTGCCGCAGAAATCAATAAGTGTGCGGCAAAGACAGGAAAGATTCAGGATATACTTATTGAGGTAAATATTGCCGGGGAAGAATCAAAGAGCGGGGTTCGGGCAGATAAGCTTGAAGAACTCCTGTATCAGGCGGCGGAACTTAATAATATTAGGGTAAAAGGTCTTATGACTATACCGCCTGCTGAAAATCCGGAAATATATTTGTACAATATGCAGAAATTGTATATTGACATTTCAGGTAAAAACATAGATAATATTAGTATGGACTTTCTTTCCATGGGAATGTCGGGAGACTATACGGATGCCATTAAATACGGATCGAATATTATCAGAATAGGAAGGGGACTTTTTGGTCCCAGAACTTATAAATGATTTTTATGTTTTGGTTCTTTTGAATCGATCAGCAATAAAAAAATATTAGGTAGGAGAGCAAATATGGACGTTTTTAAGAACATTAAGGACTTTTTTGTGCCGCCGGAGGACGGCGACGATCAGTATGAGGAACGTTTGCAGAGACGTGAACCGCAGCATTCTGACTACGATGATAGAGACAACAGGGAAACAAGAAGCTACAGAACTGAACGTTATGACGAATTTGAAGAAAAGAAAAGCAATAAGGTTGTGAACATACAGGCGACAGCACAGCTTCAGGTGGTGCTTGTGAAGCCTGAAAAATTTGAAGATGCAAAACAAATCGCAAATCACCTGATTTCAAAGAAAACTGTTGTACTTAACCTCGAAACCGCTTCAACTGACCACAAAAGAAGAATACTGGATTTCTTGGTAGGCGTTGCTTATGCACAGGGCGGAAGCTTAAAGCCGGTTGCGAATATGACATATATAATCACTCCTTACAATGTCGGATTTATCGGCGAGGATCTTGTGGGTGAGCTCGAAAACAGCGGGGTTATTCTTTAACGGATGAATCCTTCTGATGATGATAAGGAGCTTGCAGCAAGAATTGGCGATATGATGAAGATAAGCCGTAAAAGGGGCTCGGTTTATTCTTCGTTTTTGAATGAGAGACAGTGTGCGCTTGCAGAAAAATTTCTTAGGGAAAGACACTCGGAAAATTATCGCTTTTTCGGAGGGTATGAGAGTGCGCAGAGAAGAATACTCTGCGTTTATGACGATTATTTCAGACCTGATGATGGTGATTTTCCTTTATCTGCTGTTACCTTTAACTATCGTAAATCCTATTCTCTTTCACATAGGGATCTTTTGGGGGCGGTTATGTCGCTGAAATTGAACCGTGATGCAATAGGTGATATTATTATCGGAGAGGGAATATCTCAGGTGCTGGTGCTGGATTCCGTCAGAAATATCGTTGCCGGAGAAATACGGAAAATAGGTTCAGTAGGCGTTAAGGTTGATGATGATTGTGAAATTCTGCTTTCTGCTGAACAGAATTTCAGAGAAATCACTGGTACGGTTTCATCACTTCGTTTTGACAGCGTACTTAGCATGGCTCTGAACCTGAGCCGCGGCAAGACCGTTCAGATAATCTCTTCCGGAAGTGCAGAGGTGAATTTTTTTCCCGTTTCTGACAAAACTTATAAAGTGAAGCAGGGAGATGTATTTTCCGTAAGAGGTTTTGGCAAATACAGGCTTGAAGAAATTTCAGGCGTTACTAAAAAAGGCAGAATACACATAACCGTGTTGAAATATTGTTAAGAGGTGGTTAACAGTGATAAGCGCTAATGATATAAAAGATAGAAAATTTGAAAAAGCAGCGTTCGGTTACAAGCAGGAGGATATTGATGATTTTCTTTCTGAACTGATCGCTGAATTTGAAGAAATCGACGCTGAAAGAGAAGATCTGCACAGCAAGATTCAGATTCTCGCCGATAAGGTCAGAGAATACCGTCAGGATGAAGAGGCTCTGAAGGACGCCCTTTTAGGCGCTCAGAAGCAGGGACATCATGTTATTGCAGAAGCTCAGGAAAAGGCAGAGGCAATTATTTCTGATGCGAAAGCGCAGGCACAGGCGCTCATTGATGAAGCAACTGTTCAGCATGAAGCTGCAATGGAAAAAAACAGGGCGGAAATTGAAAAGGAAAAACAGAATCTTATTGACGCACAGAAACAGGTATCAGAATTTAAAAAGATGCTGTTTGATATGTATAAATCTCATCTTGAGATGATTTCCGCTATGCCTGAAATAGAAATTGACGATGATGAGACGGATAAGAACGCTTCAGAACCTCAGCACTATGAGCTTCCGAAGCCGGATCCGTTTGCGACATCAAGCTTTTCGGCCAGAACTGTAAAGGGAGTGTATGAATCAAGATTTACCGATCTCCAGTTCGGACAGAATAACTCGCAGTCGGCCGGCAATACATCAACTGAAAAGGAAGAAGTATAATGGACTATAATAATACTCTTAATCTGCCTAAAACAGATTTCCCCATGAGAGGAAACCTTCCTAAGAGGGAACCTGAAACATTGAACAAGTGGGAAAACGACAGACTTTACTATAAAATGATTGACAATAATAAGGATAAGCCGAAGTATATTTTTCATGACGGACCTCCTTATGCTAACGGTCAGATTCATCTCGGTACTGCTCTTAATAAGACGCTTAAGGATTTTATTATAAAATATAAGAATATGAGCGGTTTCTGCGCTCCGTATGTTCCCGGCTGGGATACACACGGTCTGCCTATTGAACTTAAAGCGCTTAAGGATATCGGCGTTGAAAACGGTGCGGTTTCTCCGATAGAGCTGAGAAAGCACTGCAAGAATTTTGCACTAAAGCATGTAAACAGCCAAATGGCGCAGTTTAAGCGTTTGGGAAGCTTGGGTGATTATGAAAACCCTTATCTGACTCTTAAGCCGGAATATGAAGCAAGACAGGTTGAAGTATTTGGAAAAATGGCCAAGGACGGCTATATGTATAAGGGTCTGAAACCAGTTTATTGGTGTCCTGACTGCAATACTGCCCTTGCTGAAGCGGAAATAGAATATGCAAATGATCCGTGTAATTCAATCTACGTTAAATTTAATGTAACGGATGACCTTGGTGTGTTCTCGGCGGCGGGAGTTGATCCGGCAAAGGTTTACTTCGTAATATGGACAACTACTACATGGACAATTCCTGGTAACTTGGCTGTATGCCTTGGTCCTGAATATGAGTATACACTTGTTAAAAACGGCGGCGAGTATTATGTTATGGCTGCTGAACTTGCTCAGGCAACAATGAAAGCAGCAGGTATTGAAGAGTTTGAAACAGTTGGTTCCTTTACAGGCGCTGAACTTGAACATATTAAAACAAAGCATCCTCTTTATGACAGGATTTCTCCTGTTATTGTCGGTGCGCATGTAACTCTGGAAAGCGGCACTGGCTGTGTACATACTGCTCCTGGTTATGGTGTGGAAGATTTTGAGGTATGTAAGAATTACGATGATATAGGCATTATCGTCTGCGTTGACGCTAAAGGCAAACAGACTGCTGAAGCAGGCGAATTTGAGGGAATGGATACTGACGAAGCTAATAAGGCTATTGCGGCAAAGCTTCAGGAAACAGGCGCACTGCTTGCCTGCGAACAGATTACTCACCAATATCCTCACTGCTGGAGATGCAGCAGTCCAATCATTTACCGTGCTACTGAACAGTGGTTCTGTTCAGTTAATGGATTTAAGGACGAAGCAGTTAAGGCTATTGAAAGCGTTAAGTGGATTCCTGAATGGGGCGAGGACAGAATAAAGGGAATGGTTCGTGACAGAAGCGACTGGTGTATTTCACGTCAAAGAACCTGGGGCGTGCCTATTCCGATTATATATTGCAAGGACTGCGGCAAGCCTATCGTTACTGATGACACTATAAAGGCAATTTCAGACCTCTTCAGAAAAGAGGGAGCTGACGCTTGGTGGACGCGTGAGTTAAGTGAATTTATTCCTGACAGTGTGAAATGTGAATGCGGATGCGGTGAATTTACTAAGGAATATGACATCATGGACGTCTGGTTTGACAGCGGTGTATCACATGCTGCGGTAATGGATGAATATGACTGTCTTTCATATCCGGCAGACCTTTATCTTGAAGGCGCTGATCAGTATAGAGGCTGGTTCCAGTCATCACTTCTTACATCTGTTGTATATAAGGGAATGGCTCCTTATAAGGCAGTGTGTACTCATGGCTGGGTTGTTGACGGTCAGGGCAAAACAATGCATAAGTCACTTGGAAACGGTATTGATCCGTCTGAAATTATCGACCAGTACGGCGCTGATATACTAAGACTTTGGGTTGCGTCGTCTGATTATCATTCTGATATAAGAATTTCCAACGAGATTCTCAAGCAGCTTTCTGACGCTTATAAAAAGATAAGAAATACTGCAAGATTTATTCTTGGCAATATTTCAAACGGCAATGGATTTAATCCTGATACGGACAGCGTTTCAGACAATGAGCTTCAGGAAATTGATAAGTGGGCTCTTATGCGCTTTGACGCACTTATTGATAAAGTTAATAAGGGATATGATGAATTTGATTTCCATATTGCTTTCCACAGTATTCATAATTTCTGCGTAACTGATATGTCTAACTTCTATCTTGATATTATCAAGGACAGACTGTATTGTGAATCAGATGACTCTGTAAAAAGACGCAGTGCACAGACTGTAATGTATCGTATTCTCAGCGGCGTTGCAAGACTTATAGCTCCTATAATGTCCTTCACTGCTGAAGAGATCTGGTCTTATTTGCCTCACTGCCAAGCGGATAACGCTGAAAGCATATTCCTAAATGAAATGCCGGCAAAATCAGAAATTTCAGTTTCTGAGGAATTTGTTGAAAAATGGAATCTTATTTACTTGCTCAGACAGGACGTAAATAAGGCTCTTGAAATAAAGAGAAATGAAAAGGTTATTGGTAAATCACTTGAAGCTAATGTTGTAATTTGCTGTTCTGATGACGCAAAGACAGAGAGCGGAAATAAAATCATCGACGTAATCAGCGGATTTGCTGAGGAACTTGCGGAAATCTTTATTGTTTCAGGTATAAAGGTAACTGACGGCGCCGGGGAATTTAAGGAATCCTCACTTGAGGGTATGAGCTATACTATTGAAAAGGCATCCGGTGAAAAATGTGAAAGATGCTGGGCATATTCTGAAACAGTCGGTCAGAACAGTAAACATCCGACTCTTTGTTCACGTTGTGCAGGTGTTGTTGAATAAAAAACATTGATGATAACTTGTCGTTCTGAATAAAGAGCGGCAAGTTTATTTGTAAGGAGGAAGATGCCTTATAGTAACTTTGATTACGGCGTTTTTGGCAGTTATTTTACTGACAGGAACAGATCAGTTTATAAAATTTTGGGCGGTTGAAAATCTGAAGGGACACGAGTCAAAAAAATTTATCAGCTTCGGTGATACAGATATTCTAAACCTTACTTATCTGGAAAATGACGGGGCTATGTTCGGAAGCTTCGGCGGTCTTAGATGGATTCTTGTTTCGGTTACATTTATTTTAATGATTTTTTGTGTATACTATTTGATAAAGCACAAATCAGAAAAAGCAGTTGTTGTAAGTATGACCCTTATAGTAAGCGGTGGAATCGGCAATATTATAGACAGGCTTTTTCGAGGCGGTCTTGTTGTTGATTACTTTGACGTTCAGCTTTTTGATTTTGCTGTATTTAATTTTGCCGACTGTTGTGTTACGATCGGAGCAGTTCTGCTGCTTATTTATATTATATTCTTTGATAAAGGAAGTACTTTAAAAAAGGCTGAATCCGGAGAAACAAGCAATGAATGAATATATTTTTTCGTCAGCAGAGGAGGATATCGGACAAAGACTTGATAAATGGATATCAGAGAAAGATATAGGTCTGACACGCAGCGCCGTTCAAAATCTGATTTTGTCGGGAAATGTTTATGTGAATCAGAAAATTGCAGTTAAAAACTATAAGCTCAGAAAAGGCGATTCAGTTAAAGTTGTTATGCCCGAACCGGTAAGCTTGGACATAACTGCGGAAAATATCCCTTTGGACATAGTATATGAGGATTCTTCTCTCCTTGTTGTAAATAAACCTAAAGGTATGGTAGTGCATCCTGCACCCGGAAATTACAGCGGAACTCTTGTCAATGCTCTTATGCATCACTGCGGTAACAGCCTTTCCGGAATTAACGGAGTAATTCGTCCGGGAATCGTTCACAGGATTGACAAGAATACCAGCGGACTCCTTATCGTTGCTAAAAACGATTCGGCTCACCAGGGGCTTGCAGAACAGATAAAAGCACACAGCTTTATAAGGGAATATGAAGCTGTTGCTATGGGAAATTTTAAAGAAACTGACGGGACAATTGACGCTCCTATTGGACGCCATCATGCTGACAGAAAAAAAATGTGCGTTACAGATAAAAATTCAAAGAACGCTGTTACGCATTTTCATATTATAGAACAGTATGAAAAATGTGCATACATAAGACTCAAACTTGAAACAGGAAGAACACATCAAATAAGAGTTCATCTTTCATATAAAGGACATCCTATTCTCGGCGATGATGTTTATGGAAAGCCGTATAAGGGAATTGAGGGTCAGTGCCTTCATGCAAGAAAAATAGGATTCATCCATCCGGAAAGTAAGGAATATATGGAATTTGACAGCCAACTCCCTGATTACTTTAAAGAGATATTAAGAAAGGTTAGATAAATTATGCCTGATTTTTCTGATGTAATGATAATTACCGATTTGGACGGAACACTGCTTCCTGAAAATAAGATTCTTTCTGAAAAAGACCTTGAAGCAATTAAAAAATTTCGGAGCGACGGAGGTAAATTCACTATTGCTACCGGAAGAACTATACAGTCAGCCGATCGATATATAAAGGAACTTGAAATTGATATTCCGGTAATTCTTTATAACGGTTCTCTGATTTATGATGTGCAGAAACAGGAGGTTCTGTTTACAGATGAGCTTCCGGAATGCGCACCTGATATAGCAAAGGAGCTTTTCGGCTTTATGGAGAATCCCGGCGGAGAGGTACTGAAGCTTGACAATATTTATGTGGTTTGCAATAATGACTACGAAAAGGAACATGTTAAGATTTGTCAGGTTGAACCGGCTTATATGTCACTTGAAGATGTTCCGGCAGGAGGCTGGTTTAAGATTCTTTTTGCAACTGAACCCTCTCTTATTACGGATCTTGAAGAGTATATCTCTGAAAGGAATTTCAATGTGGATTTTGTGCGTTCACATGATACGTTTATAGAAATGCTTCCAAAGGGCAGCTCAAAGGGCGCTGCTTTAAAGGAATATATAAAAATAATGAAAATGAATAATACAAAAGTAATTGCAGCCGGGGATTATCATAATGATATTGAAATGCTGACAGCGGCAGATATCGGTGCGGCTACGGCTAACGCTCAGCAGGCAGTTAAGGAAGCTTCTGATATTGTTTTGAAAAATACAAGCAGTGAGAATGCAATAGCAGAGCTTATAGATATGCTCTATACAGGAAAAATTTAGGCTTTGAAAGCTTAAGATATATTAACTGGTGCAAACCTTTTATATAAACAGCCAATACAAACTCACAGGAGGTAAAAAATGGACAGCACTGAAAAGAAGCGCTTGCAGATAAACGCCTGCAAGGCAAGAATGGGTATTATAGAAGGGGTATATAATGCAAAGTCCGGACATCCGGGCGGTTCTCTTTCAATTGCAGATCTTCTTACATATCTTTATTTCGAGAAAATGAATGTGGACGCTGAAAATCCGGATATGCCGGACAGGGACAGGTTGGTTCTTTCAAAAGGACACTGTGCTCCGGCGCTTTATTCTGTTCTTGCACTTAAAGGATTTTTTCCGCAGAAAGAGCTTAAGAAATTACGTCATATCGGAGCGCTTCTTCAAGGACACCCGTGCATTCATATAAATGGTGTTGATATGTCAAGCGGCTCCCTGGGACAGGGAATCTCGGCGGCTTGCGGCATGGCTCTTGCTGCAAAGCTTGATTCTAAATCCTATAAGGTTTATGCTGTTCTCGGAGACGGTGAAATTGAAGAAGGACAGGTGTGGGAAGCGGCAATGTTTGCGGCTCATAAAAATCTTGATAATCTCATTGCTATTGTGGATAATAACGGACTTCAGATAGACGGTCCTATAACAGAGGTATGTTCTCCTGAACCAATTACAGATAAGTTTGAAGCTTTTGGATGGCACGTTATTACAATGGACGCTCATGATTTCGATTCTATTGAAAAGGCTTTTGAAGAAGCTGAGTCAATTAAGGATAAGCCTGTTGCTATCATTGAAAAAAGCGTTAAGGGAAAAGGCGTGTCATTTATGGAAAATCAGGTATCATGGCACGGTACTGCACCGAATGAGCAGCAGTATGAACAGGCTATGAGCGAACTTAGTGCACAGCTTAAAGAACTGGAGGGTTAATCAAGATGTCAGATGTAATAAAGAAAGCTACAAGAGAAAGCTACGGAGAGGCTCTTAGAGATCTTGCAGAAAAATATCCTGATCTGATCGTTCTTGATGCAGATTTGGCGGCGGCAACTAAAACCAGTATATTTCAGAAGGCTTATCCGGATAGATTTTTTGACTGCGGTATAGCAGAAGCTAACATGATGGGCGTTGCAGCAGGTCTTGCGGCTTCAGGAAAAATTCCTTTTGCGAGTACTTTTGCAATGTTTGCGGCCGGCAGAGCTTATGAAATTGTAAGAAATTCCATTGGCTATCCCGGGCTTAATGTTAAAATCGGTGCGACTCATGCTGGTATTTCTGTGGGTGAGGACGGTGCAACTCATCAGTGCAACGAAGATATAGCATTAATGAGAACTATCCCTGGAATGACAGTTATAAATCCGGCTGACGATGTTGAAGCAAGAGCGGCTGTTGAAGCGGCAATACTTCATAAAGGACCGGTTTACCTTAGATTCGGCAGACTTGCGGCTCCGGTATTCAATGATAAGGATACATATAAATTTGAACTGGGTAAGGGTATTACTCTTAAAGAGGGCAATGATATTACAATTATTGCAACCGGTCTTATGGTAAGCGAGGCAGTTGCGGCGGCTGAGATGCTGAAAGAAGACGGAATCAATGCAGGAGTTATAAATATTCATACTATAAAGCCGCTTGATAAGGAGCTTATATGCAAGGCGGCTGAAAATTCCGGCATTCTTATGACGGTTGAGGAACACAGCGTTATAGGCGGTCTTGGATCTGCTGTTGCTGAAGCTGTAACTGAATGCTATCCGGTACCGGTTATTAAGATTGGTATAAATGATGAATTTGGTCATTCAGGTCCGGCAGTTGAGCTTTTAAAGGAATTTGGTCTTTGCAGAGATAATATTGCGGATCAGGTAAGAAAAGCTTTGAAATAATAAATTTTTAAGATTAATATAATAAAGGCTCTCCGTTATAATCGGCGAGCCTTTTGCTTTATTTTTTAGTTGACCCATAAAATTTGCTGTTGATTTTGAAGCGGAAATTCTATAAGAGTATTTCCGTCAAGATTTTCATTATTCATATTGATGGCAGTGATTCTGCTGTTGTCGTATGTTTTATAATAATAAAATTTTTTATCGGTATTCATACAGGCAGAATAAGTGGTTTCATAAAATTCAAAGTCCTCTGAATTAATACAGCCGTTTACAACTGATACTGAATCAAGCAAGTGGAAAAACTGAGAAATACTGCTTTGTTCATCATCACTGCATTTAGAGTTAAGACGAAGATATGCCGCCTTCACAAATCGTGAGGCAGGGGAAAAATCTCCGGGGAGTCCGAAGCTTCCAAGTCCCTTTCCAAAAGGCTTTATTCCGACTTTATGGCTGAAGCAGTTTTCTGGTACCGATGTAGTCAGATTCATATACTGGCTAAGGTTTGCCATCTGAAAACTAAAAGGAGGATTGTTTGTCAGAACTCCTGCCGGATTGTCGTAAATGTTCATTCCAGTTGCGGTAGGTTCAAGTACGATTGAACGCTCTTTATCTGCAATGTGCCAGTGAAGCGGAGCATTTGGTGTGCTTTCGTTAAATCTTATTGAAGTTATATTTGTTTTTTTAAGAAGCTTTTCAGCTTCTGTAACCGTTGAACATCTGCCCAGCAGCCATGGAATTAATTCAAAAGAAGCTATCCCGCAGTTTCCGGCGCTTTCAGGCTTCATATAATAGGCATTGTCAGGAAAATTCAGTCCGGCTATGCATAATCCTTTTTCGTTGAATGCGTCTGCGTAAAGGGGATAATTATTGCTGACTGCCGCCATTCCCATAAAAGCGAAATGCTTTTTTAGTATTCCAGCTTTTCTAAACTTTAACTGAAAATTTCTTGGGGTAATAACAATTCGTTCATTGAATAAATAATCGAGATCCATGTTTCTTCCAAAATAAAAATCAGAAGTTTTCATTGTGATGCTTGTACACATAATTTATCCTCCGTAAATATTAACTTTATAATATTTTATTCAGTTAATAAAAATTTATTATAAAATTATAAGCGCTAAAATGGCAAAAAAAGTAATTAAATTAATTATGGATTATTGTAAGGATGATTAATTTATTGAATTTATAAAATTTTAATGCTATATAGATTAAAATAATTTACGCACTATATAAAGTTACAAAAATGAGGGTAAAAATTTTATCATGTTTTTTGGTGAAAAACCTTGTAAAAGTGCGTAAAATGTGGTATATTATTATTATGTACAAAAAAGTCAGAAGGGAGAAGCATAAATGTTCGAATTTTACAGATCAAAGGTTAACTTTTCCGAAAAGGAAGAGCACTGGCAACAACATGTTCAGTTTATAATGCCTTGTGTACCGGCACTGGTAAAAAGAAAATCTTATGCAGTATACAAAATGCCGGGCTGTTCCGAAATCATGGTTTCGCCCGAGGAAGTTTTTTCAGAAATGATTAATAATATAGATAATGATATTAATTCCCTCACTGAAAAAATTACTGATAAAAGAAAGCGTAATCAGCAGGAAGATATAGAAAAGTTGAAAAAAGAAAAGATGGATCTTATCTATCAGAAAAATTTCATCTATTCAAATAAGTTTGATTTTATATACAGAGGCAACGGTTATCAGACTCCTGTTTCTGTACCGGCAAGTTTTCTTGAGGAAATAGGGATCAATGAACAGAATGACGAGTTGTGTATAGCTTATAATGTAAACAGCGGCGAGATAATAATACATAGTGAAACTGATAAATGGAAGTATGATTATTCAGGAGAATCCGATGTTTATCGTGAACGCCGTTCAGGTTCTATTTTTATGAAGAAATTTGTAGGATAAATGATAAATATTATAAAATTAAAGCGGCTTGAGTTAAAGCCGCTTTTTTGTATTATTTATGTAAGATATTATGAAAAAACGTCAGTAATTGATTTTACTGACGTTTTTATTAGTTTAAGCTTAATTATTTCATAGATTCTTCGACAGCAACCGCACAAGCTACAGTAGCGCCAACCATTGGGTTGTTACCCATACCGATAAGACCCATCATTTCAACGTGAGCCGGAACGGATGAAGAACCTGCAAACTGAGCGTCAGAGTGCATTCTGCCCATTGTATCAGTCATACCGTAGGAAGCAGGACCAGCCGCCATATTATCAGGGTGAAGCGTACGTCCTGTACCGCCGCCTGAAGCAACTGAGAAGTACTTCTTGCCAGCGTCAATACATTCCTTCTTGTATGTACCTGCAACAGGGTGCTGGAATCTTGTTGGATTTGTTGAGTTACCTGTAATAGATACGTCAACGCTTTCCTTCCACATAATAGCAACGCCTTCAGTTACATCGTTAGCGCCGTAGCAGTTAACCTTTGAACGAAGACCGTCGGAGTAAGCCTTGCGGAATACTTCCTTAACTTCACCAGTGTAGTAATCCATTTCTGTTTCAACATATGTAAAACCATTGATTCTTGCGATAATCTGTGCAGCGTCCTTGCCAAGACCGTTAAGAATAACTCTGAGAGGCTTCTGGCGAACCTTGTTTGCCTTTTCAGCGATACCGATAGCGCCTTCAGCAGCTGCGAATGATTCGTGTCCTGCGAGGAATGCGAAGCATTCTGTTTCTTCTTCAAGAAGCATTTTGCCAAGATTACCGTGACCCAGACCAACCTTACGCTGATCAGCAACAGAACCAGGGATACAGAAAGCCTGAAGACCTTCACCGATAGCAGCAGCAGCGTCAGCAGCCTTTGTACAGCCCTTTTTGATAGCGATAGCACAGCCTACTGTGTAAGCCCACTTTGCATTTTCGAAACAGATAGGCTGAATTCCTTCAACGAGCTTATAAATGTCAAGACCCTTTTCTTTGCATACATCAGCACATTCTTCAATAGTATTGATACCGTACTGTTCGAGAACAGCGAGAATCTGCTTTTCTCTTCTTTCATATGATTCAAATAAAGCCATTGTTAGTATCCTCCTTATTCTTTTCTCGGGTCAACGATCTTAACTGCGTCAGCAACTCTGCCGTACTGACCCTTAGCCTTTTCGAAAGCTGTGTTAGCGTCATCTCCGGCCTTGATGAAGTCCATCATCTTGCCGAAGTTTACGAACTGGTAGCCGATAATCTCATCGTCTTCGTTAAGAGCGATGCCTGTTACGTAGCCGTCTGTCATTTCAAGGTAACGAGGACCCTTTGCAAGTGTACCGTACATTGTACCTACCTGTGAACGAAGTCCCTTACCGAGGTCTTCAAGACCTGCGCCGATTACAAGACCGTCTTCAGAGAAAGCGCTCTGTGAACGGCCGTAAACGATCTGGAGGAATAATTCTCTCATTGCAGTGTTGATAGCGTCACATACAAGGTCAGTATTAAGCGCTTCAAGAATTGTTCTGCCTGGGAGAATTTCAGCAGCCATAGCAGCTGAATGAGTCATACCTGAACATCCGATTGTTTCAACCAAAGCTTCCTGAATTACGCCTTCCTTAACATTTAAAGTGAGCTTACAGGTACCCTGCTGAGGAGCACACCAGCCTACACCATGTGTAAAACCGGAAATATCAGTAATCTGAGTTGCCTTTACCCACTTTGCTTCTTCCGGAATCGGAGCTGCGCCATGAGCAACGCCCTGTCTGACAGAGCACATTTTTTCTACTTCATTAGAATAAACCATAAAACTACTCCTTTCGTTTAAGACCAAAAAAAGGTCTTAATACAACATATAACACTATTATATAACATTTTAAAACTTTAATCAAGTGCTTTTTGCAAAATTCAGGTGAATAAAAAAGCAAAAAACACTTATAATAATATTGAAAATAAAAACAGGAAGGATAAAACTATGAATAAACAGAAATGTGCTGTTATAGGATGCGGGGCTGTCGGAGCAACAATAGCTTTTGCACTTACTCAAAAAAGCTTATTTTCAGAACTTGTTCTCATAGATGCGAATAAAGCCAAGGCGGAGGGAGAGGCAATGGATCTCAGCCATGGATTGCCTTTTGCACAGCCTATGAAAGTTTATGCAGGAGATTACAGTGATATTTCAGATTGTTTTCTAATTATTATTACAGCAGGCGCTGCGCAGAAGCCAAATGAAACAAGACTGGATATTGTAAATAAAAATGTTGAAATCTTTAAAAAGATTATACCATCCGTTGCCCAGTATAACAAGGACGCAATACTTTTAATTGTTTCCAATCCGGTAGATATTCTTACCTATTGTGCCGTAAAGCTTTCAGGTTATCCGCCGGAAAGAGTAATCGGTTCAGGTACTGTTCTTGATACTGCAAGATTAAAGTATCTTCTTGGAGAAAAACTCTGCGTTGACAGCCGAAGCGTTCATGCCTTTATAATAGGCGAGCATGGAGACAGTGAGCTTGCGGTTTGGAGCAGCGCCAATGTGTCAGGTATTGATCTGGATGACTTTAATGGTCTTTGCAGGGGCTGCAGTGACGTTGAATTTGATGATATATACAAAAATGTTCGCGACAGCGCTTATGAGGTGATTGACAGAAAGGGCGCTACATTTTACGGAATAGCTATGGCAGTAACTAAAATTGTCCATGCTGTAATACGCAATGAACATTCTGTTCTGCCTGTGTCGTGTTATCTTAACGGGGAATACGGATTCAATGATATGTGTATTGGTCTTCCGGCTATAATAGGAAGTGAGGGCGTAGAAAAGGTTCTGGAAATTCCTTTGAGCGATGAAGAAAAAACACAGCTTTCCGAATCAGTAACAACATTGAAGGAAGTTGCAGAGGGTCTTGATATTTAAATAAGAAAATTAATGCGTACTTTATATTAAAGTACGCATTTTAACGTTTTATATGGGTTATCTAAAAGAATTTTGAAAAAAATTATTTTTTTTTGAAAAAACCCTTGACAAATAATATATACTCTGATATAATATAAAAGTACTCAATGCGAGTGTGCTGGAATAGGCAGACAGGCACGTTTGAGGGGCGTGTGTCGTTGACGTATGGGTTCAAGTCCCATCACTCGCACCAGATACCTCAGCTTATGCTGAGGTTTTTTAATTTAATAAAGCATGTGGAAAGATGGCTGAGCTGGTCGAAGGCGCACGACTGGAACTCGTGTAGGCGTTAATAGCGTCTCGAGGGTTCGAATCCCTCTCTTTCCGCCAAATGAAAAGTTGTTTGCAGATTTTGCAGACGGCTTTTTATTTTTTATATGAAAAACGCTTAATCGAAATAATAAAAGGTGTTGGCAATAACCAACACCTTTTAATTTTAGCTGATTTTTTTAACAGTCAAAGTTGCGCTGACTCCGCTTCCCAGAGTAACGCCTACAGCTATCAAAGCAGAAACTGCCATATCAATGACGTCGCCGGCATTAAGTGATACTATTACACTTCCGCTGAATGTGGAACCTACACCTACTGACAGAACTCTTGAAATGACCGTATCAGGTATATTTGTACCATTTATTCTTACGGCAAAGGTCAGAGTTGTACCTAAAGCTACAGAAACTAAGCTGAAATAGTTTATTTCATATACTCCTGCCTGAGCAACTGTAATGCTGTTTGCAGCAGTGGTAGTATTTGAAAGGGGCATTGCTGTCGGCAAAGGAACCTGAGCAGTTGTACCTATACCAAGGTTAATTGTCTGTGGTGTGTCATTAAACAAGCCGCCGAAAGCAGATAAACCTTCAGGACCTGTAGCACCAGTCGGACCAGTAGCACCAGTCGGACCAGTAGCACCAGTAGGACCTGTAGCACCAGTCGGACCGGTTGCACCTGTAGGACCTGTAGCACCGGTTGGACTTGTAGCGCCGGTTGCACCTGTTGCGCCAGTAGGGCCAGTTGGACCAGTAACACCGTCAGCACCAGTTGCGCCAGTAGGGCCAGTTGGACCAGTAACACCGTCAGCACCAGTTGCGCCAG
>CAJUPO010000002.1:197922-198231 GCA_910588145.1 uncultured Oscillospiraceae bacterium
CAGTTGGACCATCCTCACCGTCATCACCAGACGGACCAGTCGGACCAGTAGCACCGTCAGCGCCAGTAGGACCAGTCGGACCAGTAGCACCGTCAGCGCCAGTAGGGCCAGTCGGACCAGTAACACCGTCAGCACCAGTTGCACCTGTAGGACCAGATGGACCAGTAACACCGTCAGCACCAGTTGCGCCAGTAGGGCCAGTTGGACCATCCTCACCGTCATCACCAGACGGACCAGTCGGACCAGTAGCACCAGTAGCACCAGTAGGGCCAGTCGGACCAGTAACACCGTCAGCGCCAGTTGCGCCAG
>CAJUPO010000002.1:198331-230247 GCA_910588145.1 uncultured Oscillospiraceae bacterium
TAGGACCAGTTGGACCAGTAACACCGTCAGCGCCAGTTGCGCCAGTAGGGCCAGTCGGACCAGTAACACCGTCAGCGCCTGTTGCGCCAGTAGGGCCAGTCGGACCAGTAACACCGTCAGCGCCTGTTGCACCTGTAGGGCCAGTCGGACCAGTAACACCGTCAGCGCCTGTTGCCCCTGTAGGACCAGTCGGACCAGTAGCACCGTCAGCGCCAGTTGCGCCAGTAGGACCGGTAGGACCAGTAACACCGTCAGCTCCGGTAGCACCAGTTGCACCAGTTGGACCAGTAACACCGTCAGCGCCAGTTGCGCCAGTAGGACCAGTTGGACCAGTAACACCGTCAGCGCCAGTTGCGCCAGTAGGGCCAGTTGGACCAACTTCGCCGTCAGCTCCGGTAGCACCAGTTGCGCCTGTAGCACCTGTTGCTCCGTTTGCTCCAGTCGGACCAGTAGCACCGATAGGACCGGTACTGCCAGTAGCGCCAGTTGCACCAGTAGGACCAACAGCGCCAGTAGGACCAGTAGCACCATTAGCGCCGGCAGGACCAGTCGGACCAGTTATACCGTTAGCGCCTGTAGCACCAGTTGCGCCGCGTGGACCTGTAGGACCAGTTACACCATTAGCGCCGGTAGCGCCAGTTGCACCAGTTGGACCGGTAGCACCGTCAGCACCAGTAGCACCAGTTGCTCCGGTAGCGCCAGTTGGACCGGTAACACCGTTAGCACCTGTAGCACCAGTCGGACCTGTAGGTCCGGTAGCGCCTGTAGCACCAGTCGGGCATTTTACAGGCGGGCATGGGCATACTGGTTCCGGAGGGCAGCAAGGACGGGGACGATTGCATTCCGGTTCCGGAGGACAGCAAGGACGAGGACGATCACAATCAGGTTCCTGAGGACGGCATGGTTTTGAATATCCTAAAAAATCGTAATTGTTACTTCCTTTACTGTAATCTGAGGATTTATAAGTTGCCATAATACTATTTTCCTCCTAAAGTCAAGCCTTTTTATCATTAAACAATTGCTGAAAATATTTTTTATTAGCGAGAAAATTTGCGTCGTTTGGTTTAATTTCACCGGCTTTATCATTATACATTTTTGCTTTTATATGATCGCCTATTTTATCATAGCAGACGCAAAGCTGCATATAAGGTATATAGCCATAACAATCAACCGATGAAAAGCCGCCGTTTTCAGCAGAATATTTCATTTTAGAAGCAAGCTCATACCAGAAGATGGCTTCAGGGTATTTTTGTTCTTCAGACTTGATATATCCTATTTCGCAGCAAATTTCCGCTCTGGGACTGTCATAAAGGAAGCTTTGAAAAAGACTGTTCAATGCATTATTTCTCTGTCCGAGTTTCATATAGCATCTGGACAAATCAAGGCAGGCGCTTATACTGTTTTCGGTCCATCTGTCATCCGCAGTAAAAAATACATCGAATATCTTTATTGCTTCTGCATATTTTTGGTGGAAGTATAATTCTCTTGCATAATAATATTTCTGCCGTGTATCAAGAACCGTCTTATTTTCGATCATCTTTTCAAAAATCTTTAAATTTCTGTCAGGATCGTTTACTTTTAATTTCTTATGCAGAACAGCAATATCGCTGTATTCAATTTTTCCTCTGGGGGTTATGGCTTCATGAACCGCACCGTTCCAGAAAAAATTGCATGAACGTTTTAAAAGCCTTTCTCTATAGTAAGAGAAGTTTGGAACGCCGGAGCTGTCGAATCCCACATGATATTTCATCATATAAACGTCAGCCGTCATTGCAGGCGACTCTTTCAGATTCAAAAGCTTTTTCTTATTTTCAGAGTCTATTACATCATCGGCGTCAAGCCACATAATGTAATCCATTGAAGCTTTGGAGAATGAAAAGTTTCTTGCTGCTGAAAAATCATCGATCCACTTGAAATCGTATATTTTATCCGTATACAAGGCGGCGATTTCCTTTGTTTTATCGGTTGACCCCGTATCGACGATTATAATTTCATCTGCAATATCCTTCACGCAGGATAAACATCTGTCTAAGACGCTTTCCTCATTCCGCACAATCATACATAAGCTTATTGTCGGCATTAATCAGATCCTCCTACTATAAAATGACAACAGTCCCTGAATTAATAATATGATTTCAGCCTGTATGATGTTACAGTGACGGAGATTATAATTCTACTATTCTTGTTGCGATGCTGTCCCTGAACGCTTTGTCATGTTCAACCAGAATCATTGCAGGGGAATATTCTTTAATAAGCTGTTCTATCTGCATTCTGGAATATATATCAATAAAATTTAGAGGCTCGTCCCAGATATATAAATGTGCTTGTTCGCATAGGCTTTTGGCTATTAGTACCTTTTTCTTTTGTCCTCCTGAGAAATCTTCCATATTTTTTTCAAACTGTATTCGCTCAAAGTCCATCTTTCTAAGTATAGCCTTAAATTGACTTTCATCTATGTGATTTTCTTCTGCGAAATCTGACAGCGTACCTTTTAAGTGTGAGGTATCCTGCGGTACATATGAAATTAAGAGTCCTGATCCTATATTTACTGTTCCGGTATGTTCAATGGGGGCTCCGGTCAATATTTTCAGTAAACTGCTTTTTCCGCTTCCGTTTTTACCGTCGAGCACCACACGTTCTCCTTGCTGTATTTTAAAGGAAACAGGAGCGTTGACTGTTCTGCCGTCATAGCATACTTCAACATCAGAAAGAGATACAAGCGATTGTGCATGATACTGTAAAGCGGATATTTTAAGATTTTCAGCGGTTTCAAGGTTTTTAAGCAAGCCTGACTTTTCTTCAATTGCCTGATTTTGCCTTGATTCAATGGATTTAGAACGCTTCATCATTTTAGCAGCCTTATGTCCGATAAACCCTCTGTCTACCGGACCGTTACCGTACTTTGATGATTCAGTGCGCTCTGACCAGGCGCTGGTCTTTTGAGCAGATTTCTGCAAACGGCTGATGTCTTTTTTCAGACGTTCATTACGGGCGAGTTCAGATTCCTGGATACGTTCAAAATTTTCCAGCCAGGACGAAAAATTACCGTTTCTGACTTCAATATTTGCCCTGTTCAGCGACAGAATATGGTCTACGCAGCCGTCCAAAAAGCAACGGTCATGGGAAACTAAGATGAATCCTTTTTTTCTTTTCAGATATGACGATACGATTTCTCGAGCCTTGGCGTCTAAGTGATTAGTCGGCTCGTCAATTAAAAGAAAGCGGTCTTCGTTCAGGAATAATGCCGCAAGCATGACCTTTGTCTGTTCTCCGTTTGAAAGAGTATCAAAGGGTCTCCAGAGTACGTCATGATTTACTTCAAGGTATGAGAGTTCACGAAGTAATTCCCAGCTTTCGGCGGCAGGGCAGACTTCTTGCAGAATTTGTTCCGTCAGCATAGTTTTATCATTAACGGGATAGGGAAAGTAATCAAATTTTACAGACGAAATAATTTTTCCTTTGTAATCATATTTACCAAGCAGAAGATTGAGAAAAGTGGTTTTACCTCTTCCGTTTCTGCCGACAAAACCCAGCTTCCAATCGGTATCAATTTGAAAATTTACATTTTCAAAAATATTATCATAGCTTGACGGATAAGCAAAAGTAAGTCCTTCAGCTTTAATCATAGACATAAATAGCATCTCTCCTTTATTTGGTTTTTAGATAAAAATAAGAGCCGCAAGAAAGTTAATTCCTGCGGCTCGAAATAGCACAAATCTACACCGCAGCATACAGCGCGGCAGTTAGATCATATTATTTGAGTGAATAGACTTATAACTTTCTTGCAATGAGCACAGCAATACCCTGTAAATAAAGCATTACTGTAAATTCAATTTTTATTTGCAAGAAAAATTACGCATCTTTCCACCTCTTTCATTTTTATTGTTAACCAGTATATCATAATTTAAGCAATTAGTCAAGGATTTTTGAAAAAAATAAACCTCCCTTTTAACGAGGAGGTTTATTGAAGGAAAACTATTTATAAATATTAGAAAAATTGTTAATATACGAATCCCACTCATATTCTAATGAAGATCCATTTTCATTTGTGAGTTTTTTATATTCCTCTAAGGAATTATAACCGTAGAATTTTTTAGCTAAAAACCATAATTCCCATGATTCAAGTTCATCTGCATATATGTCGCTTTGTATACCAACGGTTCCGTAATATGCAGAAATGTATTCGTCAAATGAATCAAAATGGTCATAATCTCGGTAGGAAAGCTCCTGTAATTTTGAAAGCTGAGAATATGTTTTCACATCATCCTCAAGATCAAATATCTCAATTATATCGTTTATTTCATTAACCTGAATCTGATTTATAAGGTTATAAAACTTTGAACTGCCGGTCAAAACAGTAGAATTATAAACTTCTTCTGCGACTGAAGAATATTCATATGGTATAACATAAACATTCTGATTTATTATCAAAACATAGCAGTCTTCTTCATCAAAATAGAATGATCTTACCAGATCGGCAAGCTTCTTAAAGTCATCACTGAAAACCGTATGTGCAGTTTCAGAATCAGCGTGATATGTTCCGTATGAGGCAGTGAAATTGCTTTTTTCCGATGAGTCAAAGCCTTCCGGCGGGTAGAGAAAAACCTGAGTGTCAGGAGGATAGGTTAATCCTTTTCCGGAATGAACTATGCCAAGACTTTTCAAAACTTCAAGAGTTCTGGTAAAGCTATCTCTTATAAAATAATTGTTATTGGCAATTTGATATAGTATTTTGCCTTTTAAAATATCATCTGGAGACATTTCGATATAGTCCTGACTGTATGCCTCAGCAAGCCGCTTAGCGTCATTACTGCTGATTTTACCAGGGTTTACAGAATTACCGGATTCATATTCGATTAATCCGGTATCATAACTTAAGACTTCTTTTTTCATTCTGTGAATGTATTCATACTGCTGCATACTTTTATAGAGGTCTTTTTCTATGAACTTAGACATTTCCGGTGTTGAATCGAGTGCGGTAAGCATTTTTGCCTGTTCAAGAGTCAGCCAATATTGTCTGTATATATGTGACCCGTTTTTTAAGTTATATGAAATTGACAAAGGGTACCTGGGATAATCTATATAATATTTTGAATTGTTTTCAGTCAAATAAGAATACGATGAGCTATAATCAAAATAAATGTCATCATGATTAAATTCGCCGCTATTGTGTAATTCTATTGCTGAATTTTGGACTTCTTTAATGCATTCCAACGCTTTTTTATCAGTAAAATTTATATTATAGTAATTAATATAATGGGTAGAATTAATAAATTTATCGTACCCAAAATAATTTACCGAAGCGCTCTTTATTGAATTTAAAGAAGGTATATGATTTTCTGCACCGAAACCATTTGTTAAATATGAGAGCATTGCAATAATAAATATTCCTGCAAGTGTAATAACAAACTTTATTACAGATTTATAAAACTTTTTAAAGCCTCTGTTTGTAATAACTTCAAAGATCATATAAACTATTGCTGCAAAAACAACTACCGGGAATATCAGTGAAGTGTCTGCTCTTGCTATAAGGCAGATAGCCGTCATGACAGATGTTATTGATACGTAATAAAGAAGCTTGAAAACATATGGCTTTGAAACATCTTCGGCTTTTCTTTTTAGGTGAAGAAACATTGCAACTGCAAAGAAAATTGCAGTAATTAGGATATAAAAGACTATCCATTTGCCGAATGATGGACCTTGTGAAAAGGGCTCGTTAGCTGAATAGGAGTTTTGTTCGGTAAAAAATGAAACGACAGCAATAATACCGCCAAACGGACTTGTACAGCAGAGGGGTGCATATGCAGAACGGAAAATGTTCATTCCATAAACATTGTAAAACATCATTGCGGAAATAACCATTATCATTCCGGGAATAAGTCCGTTAATAAGAAAGATATTAAAAAGACTTTCAAATATTGTGCCGCAGCACTGGATCACCAGCACTGTCAAGGTGTACAGCATTGTCATTATAAGAAGAATAGCAGCAGCGCATTTTAATCCCATTGCAAAAAAACCGTCATCAAAAAGAACGTAGTGCATTTCGTCTATGCATATACCGCCTGCGATAAAAATCACTATTGAAATTACAGCAGATATAACATATGGTATAAGATAAGCGGAAAGTCCGGACAAATAGTCGGAGATAAATCGGGTTTTTGCTTTCAGGGGAAGTGCATAAACCATATCCACCTTTGATTTTTTATAAAGATAGCTGAAATTGTTAAGTGCGACTATTATTCCGCAGAACAAAGAGGCAAAAATGCAAAATACAGAAATCCCGATAAAAAACATTCCTGAACCAAGATGTTCGTCTATAAAATTATGGTCAGACGCTTCTAATGTACATATAAGGGATATAACCGGGAATCCCAGAAGCTGTAAAATACAGTTTATTATAAAAATTTTCTTATTTGCAAATAATCCATTGAAAAAGTAAGTATTGAAATTTGATTTACTTTGCTTCAGCAGCGTTGAAGTCATAGCCTTTAACCTCCATTTCATAAATAAATATTTCTTCAAGAGAGAGCGGAATAATATCAAGAACGATTGGATTTTTCTTGTTGAGCTTTTCAGTAATCTCATCTATGTCGCCTTTGACAACCATCTGGTAGACGCTCTGATTTTTTTCAAAGTGCATAACTTCAAGCCCCATACCCATAAGTTCTTCCGAAGTATAGGTCTGAGGCATATCCTTATCTGCGGGTTTGAATACCGCTTGGATTTTGTGAATGTTTCCTTTGATATTATCCAGTTCGCTTGAAAAAATTATATTTCCGTCATGGAGAAGTGCGGCTCTGTCACAAAATTCGCTGATTTCTTTCAAATTATGAGAAGATATTATAGCTGTAAGCTCTCTGTCTATAATTGCGTCAACCAGCATACGTTTTACAATTACTCTCATAGTTGGGTCAAGACCGTCAAACGCCTCGTCAAGCAGAAGATATTCGGTTCTGCATGCAAGAGCGGTTATTACAATCGCCTGACGTTTCATACCCTTTGAAAATGTTGTAAGCTTTTTGGTATAAGGAAGATTTACCGTTTCCCTGAGTTTTTCAAAAAGATCTTCTGAAAAGTTTGGATAAAATCCCTTATAGTAATTTTTCAGTTCCTTAAGAGTAAATGTTGTAAATTGAATTGTTTCATCATTAATAAAAAATACACGTTCCTTTATCTTAGGATTATCATAAACCTGTTCGCCGTCGATATAGACTTCTCCGGAATCAGGTCTGTAAATTCCCGACAAAAGACGCAGTATAGTTGACTTGCCGGCGCCGTTGGAGCCTAAAAGACCAAAAGCCGAACCCTTTGGAATTTGAAGATTGATTCCCCTTAAAATATCATTACTCTCAAATTTTTTAACTGTATTGCGCAGTTCTATCATATATTCACCCCATCTATTCTGTCCTTGAGTTCATCTTTGGTAATACCGGCTTTCAGCGCTTCGAGTGAAGCCTTATCAAAGTCTTCGAATATATACTCCTTAACAGTGGTTTCGTGCACTCCGGAAACAAAGCTTCCCCGTCCGGCAACAGAGTAAATAATTTTATTTCTTTCAAGTTCCTGATATGCCTTTGCAACCGTGTTAGGGTTAATATTCATATCCTTTGCAAGACTTCTTACACTTGGCAGCTGTTCGTGTTCTTTTATTACACCTTTGATAATCAGCTCAATTATTTTTTTATAGAGCTGTTCATAAATAGGTGTACGGCTTTGGAGATCCAGATCAAACATAAATGCACCTCTAATATAGTGTACTGTATTAGCTAATACAGTTAGTATACATTATTTTATAATTATTGTCAAGTGATTTTTGAAATAAAATATAAAAAAATATTGTATGGGTTTCTTTTTATAGTATAATTAAACATATAAAAAGGGGAATGTGCCGCTAAAATATATAAATTGCATTGTTATTTATGTTAGCAAACAAAAAGAGAGCAGGTGCTCTCTTTTTACAGAATTAATTATTTATCTTGATTGAAAAAATCCTTGAATTTCTGGAAAAAAGTCTGCCTTTTGGCATAATGCTTTTCAGTTTCGCTCATTGAAGACTCGTATTCACGCAGGAGGTCCTTTTGCTTTTGCGTTAGATTTCTGGGGACTTCAATGCTTACAGTTACATATTGATCGCCTCGTTCTGTTTTTCTTAGCTTCTTTATGCCCTTGCCCTTAAGACGGAAGACAGTACCAGTTTGTGTTCCCTCTGATATAGTATATTTAACATTGCCGTCAATTGTAGGCACTGTAATTTCATCGCCGAGAACGGCCTGAGTATAAGTAATAGGAATATCGCAGTGTACGTCGTATCCGTCTCTTGTAAACAGCGGGTGCGGTCTTACGGACACAACAACGTGAAGGTCACCGGTCGGACCTCCGTTTAATCCGCTGTCACCCTGACCGCTTACACGAAGCACCTGACCGTCATCGATGCCGGCAGGAATGTCAACTGTAATAGACTTTTGGACTCTTATTCTTGAAGTACCGCTGCACTTTTTACAAGGATTGTTTATTACAGTACCTTTTCCGCCGCACTTAGAACATGTTCTTGAGGTGGAGATTACGCCGAAAGCAGTACGCTGATTTATTTTAACTGAGCCCATTCCGTTACAGTCCGGACAAGTCTGCGGAGCTGAACCGTTTTCTGCACCGGTGCCGCGGCAGGAGGAGCAGGTTTCCATATGTGCTATTTTTATTTCTTTTTTAACGCCCTCACAGGCTTCCATAAAGCTTATGTTGACGTTTGCAGTAACGTCCTGACCTCGTCTGGGAGCATTGGCATTTGATCTGGAAGAACGTGATCTTCCTCCGAAAACTCCGCCGAACAGATCTTCGAATATGTCGCCTACATCTCCGAATCCGCCTCCGCTGAATCCTCCTGAAAAGCCGCCGCCGCCGTAGTTCGGATCAACTCCTGCGTGACCGAACTGATCATAACGCTGTCTTTTTTCCGGATCAGACAGGACTTCATAAGCCTGATTAAGTTCCTTGAATTTTTCTTCGCATTCCTTGTCATCCGGATGCAGGTCGGGGTGGTACTTTCTTGCCATCTTTTTAAAGGATTTTTTTATTTCATCGTCGGAGGCTCCTTTTTGAACCCCCAGCACCTCATAATAGTCTCTTTCTCCAGCCATATAAATGATACACCTTTCCGGATTATGACTTTATAATCCTTTGGATAACTATCTCAATAAACAGTTTTCGGGCGGATAGACGTCCGCCCAAAAAGTATATTTAGATTATGCCTCTGTATAGTCTGCGTCAACTACGCCGTCATCTTCTGCGCCGGAAGCCGCAGCTTCAGCAGCCTGCTGTGCAGCTGCCTGTTCTTCAGGGCTTGCATTCTGATAAACCTTTGTTGAAAGCTCATAGAATGCTTTCTGAAGTTCTTCAGTCTTTGCCTTTATATCTGCGGTATCATTACCGTTTATAGCTTCCTTAAGAGCGGCGCACTTGCTTTCGATAGGCGCCTTTTCTTCTGCGCTTACCTTGTCGCCGAAATCGCTGAGAGCCTTTTCGCACTGGAACACAAGGTTTTCAGCGTTGTTCTTTGTATCAACTTCTTCTCTCTTCTTCTTATCTTCTTCGGCGAACATTTCAGCTTCCTTAACAGCCTTATCAATGTCTTCCTTGGACATATTGGTTGAAGAAGTGATTGTAATGTTCTGTTCCTTGCCTGTACCCTTATCCTTGGCGGAAACGTGTACAATTCCGTTTGCATCAATATCGAAAGTTACTTCGATCTGAGGGATTCCTCTCGGAGCAGGTGCAATGCCGTCAAGTCGGAAAGTTCCGAGCTGTTTATTATCTCTTGCAAATTCACGTTCGCCCTGTAATACATTGATGTCAACAGCAGTCTGATTATCAGCATATGTTGAGAATACCTGAGTCTGCTTTGCAGGAATTGTTGTATTTCTCTTGATCATCGGTGTGCTTACGCCGCCGGCTGTTTCAATACCGAGTGTAAGAGGAGTAACGTCAAGAAGAAGCAGTGCGCCGTCAACATCGCCGCCTAAAACGCCGCCCTGATATGCTGCACCGAGAGCAACACATTCGTCAGGGTTTATGCCCTTAAACGGATCCTTGCCCATAAAGCTCTTAACTGCTTCCTGAACAGCAGGGATTCTTGAAGAACCGCCGACCATAAGAACCTTGTTAAGATCGCTTGGTGATAATCCGCTGTCGGAGAGAGCCTGTTTTACAGGACCCATAGTGGACTGTACAAGATCAGCAGTAAGCTCATTGAACTTAGCCTGAGTGAGAGTAAGGTCAAGGTGCTTAGGACCGGTTGCGTCAGCTGTGATAAACGGAAGGTTGATCTGTGATGTAGGAGTTGAGGAAAGCTCGATTTTTGATTTTTCAGCTGCTTCCTTGAGTCTCTGCATAGCCATTTTATCTGCTGTAAGGTCAATTCCTTCTGACTTTTTGAACTCAGAAGCCATCCAGTCGATGATTCTCTGGTCGAAGTCATCGCCGCCGAGATGGTTGTTTCCGGCTGTTGCAAGAACTTCTGTTACGCCGTCGCCCATTTCAATGATTGAAACGTCGAATGTACCGCCGCCCAGGTCGTATACCATAATTTTCTGATCGTCTTCCTTGTCGATTCCGTATGAAAGAGCAGCGGCAGTAGGCTCGTTAATAATTCTCTTTACTGTAAGACCGGCAATCTGACCAGCGTCCTTTGTTGCCTGTCTCTGAGAGTCGGTGAAGTAAGCAGGAACTGTAATAACGGCTTCTGTTACAGGCTCGCCCAGATATGCTTCTGCGTCTGATTTCAGCTTCTGGAGAATCATAGCTGAAACTTCCTGCGGTGTATATGATTTTCCGTCAATGTCTACCTTATAATCGGAGCCCATATGACGCTTGATAGAAATAACTGTTTTGTCGGGATTAGTAACTGCCTGACGCTTGGCAACCTGACCTACAAGTCTTTCGCCGGTTTTAGAAAAAGCAACAACGGACGGTGTTGTTCTTGCGCCTTCGGAGTTAGGGATAACAACGGAATTTCCGCCTTCCATAACTGCTACGCATGAGTTTGTTGTACCAAGGTCGATACCAATAATTTTTCCCATAATAAATCTTCCTTTCTGAATATAGAAAATCAGTTTGCCACTGCAACAACGGCGTGACGAATGACTTTATCGTTTAGCATATAGCCCTTTTGGAAAACCTCGCATACTGTATTGTCGCCGAAGTTTTCATCTTCTGTCTGTTTGATCGCGTTGTGCAGATTAGGATCAAATTCACATCCAAGGGCTTCCATTTCGGTTACTCCAAGTTTTTTTAAGGTTTCGCCAAACTGGTTATATATCATCTGCATTCCGTTCTTGAACGCCTCGTCTGAACATTCTGCTTTCAGGGCAAGCTCAAAGCTGTCAAGAACCGGAAGTATATCTGAAATGCATTTAGCAGTTGCATTTCCGTATGTTTCAATTTTTTCTTTTGTTGTTCTCTTGCGGTAGTTGTCATATTCAGCCAAAAGCCTGAGATACTTATCATTCAGTTCGTTCAGCTTCTGGTTTAAATTATCCGCCTCCGAGGTTTCTTCGGTTTCTTTTATTACTTCTTCAGTTCCGGTGTTTTTTGATTCCTCTGATGAAGTTTTTTCGTTTTTTTCTTCACTCATTGTCATCTTCCTTTCTGTCAGCTTCCTTATCATCTGAAATGAGGTTGGAAATTTTATTTGAAAAGTATTCGATATAAGGAATAATCTTTGCGTAGTCAAGTCTCATAGGACCAATAATTCCGAGAGAACCGACTTTTTTATCCCCTTTTTGATAATTAGAAACTATCATGCTTGAATTTCCGATAACAAATTGATCGTTTTCCTCGCTGAACATAACATGGATCCCGCTGAAAGAGTCGCTGAGGATTCCTTCAAGTTCACTTTTATGTTCCATAAAGCGAATAACGTCCATCTTGTCGAGTTCATTGCAGGAGAGAAGATTTCTTTCGCCGCTGACGGTAAGCTCTTCCTGCAGCAGACCCTTAGAAAGTTCATAAATTCCCTGTACAAGAGGGGAAAGAGTCATCATATAAGTTCCCAGCGCTTCAACGAGATTATTGAGTCTGTCGTCAGAGAGTTCCTCCACTGAAACTCCCTGTAAATTTTCCTCAATAAACTGAGTGAAATAGTCAAGCTGTTCGTGGCTGAGATCAAATTCAAGGCGGCAAGCCTTGTTCTTTATGCTTCCGTTTGATGTTATAAGCAGTATCACATAAAGTCTTTTTCCGGTCGGTATGACCTCCACCTTTGAAATAACAGAGTATTTCGGAGCGGAGCTTGAAACAACCGCCGCACACTGGGTGAGTTCTGCAAGCGCTTTTGAAGCGCTTTGTATAATAAGCTCTTCAGTAAGATTTTCAGTTTCACCGAGCATACTGTCCAGCCGGTCGATTTCTTCACTGGAAAGTGAATTTTTCTGCATTATCCGGTCAATGTAGATCCGGTAGCCGCTGAAAGTAGGGATTCTTCCCGCCGACGTATGAGGCTGTTCCAGATAGCCTAACTGTTCCAGAAGCGCCATATCGTTTCTTACCGTTGCTGCGGAAACGTTTATATGTGAAAGGGCTGCAATAGTTTTTGATCCGACAGGTTCGCCGGTCGTGATGTATTCATCAACAACTGCCGCAAGAATCTTTAATTTTCTGTCGTCCAGATAAAGCCCCCCTTTAAAAGCTTTGGCAGCGATGCCCGGAGAGTGTTAGCACTCAAACTCTCCGAGTGCTAAATATAATTTAACATTATTATTAACGATTGTCAAGCGTATTATTCAAATTCAGCAGAATGCACAAAAAAAGCAGCGGAGAAACCGCTGCCGTCAGTTTATTTATGTGGGTAAAATTCGTGCTTCACCGGAATTGAGCGCCTCTTTTTGTCCGTCATCGTATATGACTTCCAGTCCGGCGTTTTCACTTATACCGGCGGCAATCGCTTCACGTTCTTCACCTGCTTTTGTGACTATAACACGTTTTCCGATAATAAACGAGCGTTTTTTGTATTCTTCAAGAAATTTTCTGTCAGGAAGTTCGTTCAGATATTTTTCCACTGAGGTTATTACCTCTGCGATAATTTCTGAGCGGTCAAACAATTTTTCAGTTTCGTCCTGAATTGATGTTGCAGTTTTTAAAAGTTCTTTTGGAAAAACATTTGCAACAGACCGGATATTTATTCCGATTCCTACTACTGCAAAGTCAAGAGTTCCTGATTCAAAGCTGACTGAGGCTTCGGTAAGAATGCCGCAGATTTTTTTTCCGTTTAAGAAAAGGTCATTGACCCATTTTATTTGTGTATCTGTACCGCAGATAGTGTCAATAGCAGACGCCGCCGCAGCCGCTACGCAGGAAGTTATAAGCTGACTTGATTCGATGTCAATTTCAGGTCGGAGGATAATGCTCATATATATATTGCTTTTGGGCGGAGAGCAGAACGAACGTCCCATTCTACCTTTGCCGGCAGTCTGCATATCTGAAATTACAACTGTTCCGCCTGGTTCACCGTTTCTTGCAAGTTCTTTGGCATAATTATTAGTAGAATCTACGCTGTCAAGTATATAAAGCCGGCGGTTATCGTCATGAGGCAGAAATTTTCTGATTCCGGCTTCTGTAATTATGTACGGCTTTTTTAAGATCCGATATCCTCTGTTGGGGGATGCGTCTATATCGAATCCTTCCTCTCTTAGGCTTTTTACCGCTTTCCATATAGTATTGCGGCTTACTCCAAGTTTTTCGGCAAGTGCTTCTCCGGAAATATATTCGTCAGAGCATGAAAGTTCTGAGATTACGCTTTCTTTAACAGTCAAAGAAAAAATCACCCTTTTCCAATGTTTTTCATATATATTTAATATAGCATATAAAACAGCAAATAACAAGTGGGGGGCGAAAAGATGACGGAAAATATTTTGCTTGTTGCCGCTGTTTCGGTTGATGCACTTTTGGCTTCGTTTGCTTACGGAGCAGATAATATAAAGATACCGTTCTTATCGGCGGCTGTAATAAGCGCTGCGGGAACAGCAGTGCTCATGCTATCCATGCTATTGTCCGGGGCGGCAGACGCAGTTATTCCGTCCGGTGCAGGCAGGTGGCTGGGTTTTATAATACTTATGTGCATTGGTACGGTTAGTCTTTTTCAGAATGCTCTTAAAACATTTCTTAGAAATAAAAGCAGAAAGAATTTAAGCTTCAGTATTTCCGGAGTAGGTTTTGTGGTATCTGTTTTTCTTGACGAAACAAAGGCGGATACGGATAAGTCAAAAACTCTTTCACCAAGGGAAGCCCTTACTCTTGCAATTGCACTTTCGGCTGATTCGCTGGGCAGCGGATTCGGCGCAGGCCTTGCAGGGGCGGAGATCTTACCCGTTTGCATAATGAGCTTTGGGGCAGGCTTGGCAGCAGTGGCGGCAGGAGCAAAGGCAGGAGCAGTTACCGGAAAAAAACGTCCTGGAATTTCCTGGATTTCTGGTATATTACTTATAATTCTTGCAGTTATGAATCTTATTAAGTAGGTTGCTTTCCATGGTACTTACAGCTATTGACTATTAGGACGTATTTTGTTATAATGATTGGTATAATTAATTATAAATATCTGGAATTTATATAAAGGATCGTTATATGAATAATAATGAACAGTATAAAAGAATAATATCTTTTTTTTCAAGTCTAATTTTAATTGCGGCTCTTGCTGCAACTTATGTATATATATGGTATGAATACTATAGTGACGCAATCGTTCTTCCATTTTACAGACGAGGCAACTGGGTCGTAATTGTGATTTACATGATCCTGACGCTTTTGTTCTTTAAAGCGTATGGGGGACTGAAGATGGGGTATCTCAAACAGTCGGATATGCTGTATTCTCAGGCGATTTCTATGGTCGCAGTAAATATTATAACTTATTTTCAGATAAGCGTTATCGGACGTCGGTTTATGAATTTTATCCCTGTTTTTATAATGACTGCAATCGACCTTATGATTATTGCAGCATGGATATTTTTAAATAACCGTCTTTATCTCCGTCTTTATCCGCCGAAAAAGCTTATAATTGTATACGGAAGCAAGAACGCTGCTACACTTACAAATAAAATGAGCGTTCGTGAAGATAAATACATGATCTGCGAATCTATAAGCGTTGACGAGGGATTTGAAAGAATAAAGGCGGAAATTGCCAGGTTTGAGGGCGCTATTATCTGCGATGTAGGCGGAACGCTTAGAAATGATATAATAAAATACTGCTTTGAAAAATCCAAAAGAGTATATATTTCTCCTAAAATTTCGGATATTATTATTCGCGGCGGAGAGGATATAAAGCTTTTTGATTCTCCTCTTCTGCTTTGCCGTAACAGCGGTCTGAGCTTTGAGCAGAGAGTGCTTAAGCGTCTGTTTGACATTGTTTTTTCAGCTGCGGGACTGATTCTTTCATCTCCGCTTATGCTCTTTATAGCCATTGCTATTAAAATTGACGACGGCGGAAATGTTTTTTATAAGCAAAAGCGCCTGACCAGGGACGCAAGAGAGTTTTATGTATACAAGTTCAGAAGCATGGTTCCCGATGCAGAAAAGGACGGAATACCAAGACTTGCTACTGATTCGGATTCCAGAGTAACAAGGGTAGGCTCATTTCTTAGAAAATGCCGTCTTGACGAAGTGCCCCAGCTTATAAATATTCTAAAGGGCGATATGTCAGTGGTGGGACCTCGTCCGGAAAGACCGGAGCTTATAAAAAAATATGAAAAGTCTATGCCGGAATTTAACTATCGTTTAAAAGTAAAAGCAGGGCTGACAGGCTATGCTCAGGTAACAGGCGTATATGACACAACGCCGTATGACAAGCTTAAAATGGATCTTATGTATATTGAAAGATATTCTATGGTTATGGATCTTAGAATCATTCTTATGACTATAAAGACAATGATTTTTCCCGGTGAAACAAATGAAAAATCCAATAAACTGAAATAATCAGTATCTGTCAGGCGGTGAATATTTTGGGTAAAATAGAGGATAATATTGAAAGACTCGGAAAATCCGTAAATGCCTACGAGGCTGCCGATTCGGACGTCAGCGCTGGATTCGGAAAAAAGACAATCCGCAGGCTTGAAAATGTAAACGAATCCCTGGAGCATTTTGGGGCAAATCAGAATGAATTTAATAAGGCGTCTGCTGAAGCGGTTGAAAGCCTTTTGGCATATTGCCGCAGACTTGAGGGAATCCTTGAAACGGAAAGAGAGGCCTGCCGTAAAACAGCGTCTGCTCTTGCTTCCCTTAAAAAGGAATTTGACGCTGTAAAGCTTAGGTCTACTCTTAATTCCAATCAGATAGGCAAATTTGACAAGGCACTTGTCAGGAGCAGTGAAAGAACCGAAAACTTTATACTTGATACAAATCCGGGATTCCGTCACAGCATGAGGCCTAAAGGGTGCCGTGAAGCTGATTTTGTAATAAACCGCGGGTTCTATGAAAAGGCTGAGAAAATAAAAAATTCTCCGGAGCACGAAAGAAAAAGCTATATAGCAGAATTTGAGAAATACTGTCAAAGGGAAGCTTCTAAGGATTTTTTGTCCCTTGACGCTTATGATGAAATTTGTATCAGTTTTATCGGAGAGGGAGCCGTTTCTGAAATTCTTCTTGAAAATCTGAATCGCAGAAGTATTTATAAAATATTAAGGAATAACGGCGGACAGGCTGAAGGAAAGTTTTTTGTCTGCTGTTCCGATACCCTGAGCTTTCCGGACGAATTTAGCTTTATTTCAGGAATTACTGTTATCTGCGGAGACGCTCCTTTATCGGGGATGTCTGGAAATGATATAGAAAACCTCCTGTTTTTAAATGACTGCGGACTTCATGAGTACATAACTCTGAGTTTGGGAGCATACGAAACGCTCGTAAAAGCCGGATTCAGAAATATCAGATATGCTGACGCCGATTTTCTTTCGGGGACAGGCATGATAAGCCTTGTGGAAAGCGCTGTTGAGTGCGCTGTTCCTTACGGAGCAGTTTCATTCGATCTGTTTTGTGAAAAAGCAGTAAGATATGGAAAAAAAGCTATAATGAGCTTTGAAGAACTGATAAAATTTAACGAGGAAAATTCCCAAATAGAAATAGAGTCATCCTATCCTGAAAATTGTCTTAAAGCCCTTGAAAGAGGTGTGATTTCTGCTGTATGCTCAAGTCGTTTTCCGGGGGAGAGTATAAGAAAGGGCAGTATAGCTTCAGATGAAAATCAAAAATTTGAGATTCTTACAGGCTTTGGCTATGTAAATCATCTTAAATATGCAAGCCGCCGTAAAGTCTATGAAAGAGCAAAGAGAATGCTTAGTGAGGACGGAGTATTTGTTTTCAGCGCTTCCGACGCTCGGACGGGCATAAAGCTTAGAGCCCTTAGTGACTGGAACGGTTATGAACTGTATGAGGCTCTCTGGACAAGAAAACAACTTATACGTGAACTTGAGGAAAACGGCTTCAGGCTTAGTTACCTTATACCGGCGGGGGCAGGGATTTACAGCGGACTTCCTGAGAAATACAGCTCAGAACCTGTTATCTGGATCGCTGGAGTATCACTTAAATAAAGACAGAACTGAATTCCTATAAGCTGCCGGGAATTCATAATTGACCTTAACAGGCGGCGGAATGGAGATTTTTATGAGAAAAACCAAGATCGTATGTACAGTAGGACCGGCAACCAAATCGGAGGAAATGCTCCGCAGGCTCATGATAAGCGGAATGGATGTTGCAAGATTCAATTTTTCCCACGGAGATTACAGTTATCACAAGGAGTGTTTGGATCTTGTAAGAAAAACAGCCGCTGAACTGAATCTGCCTATTGCCGCTATGATGGATACAAGAGGTCCTGAGGTAAGACTTGGTAAATTCGTTGACGACAAACCTGTTGAAATAAAAAGCGGGGATACTTATACTCTTACAACAAGGGACGTACTTTGTGATGATAAGGTAGGAAGCATTACATTTAAAAATCTCCCCGGAGATGTGTCGGCAGGTACAAGAATACTTATAAACGACGGCGTGATTGAACTTGTAGCTGAAAGTGTGAATGCGACTGAAATAGAATGCCGTGTTATTCACGGGGGAAAGCTTTCAAATAATAAGGGCATAAATGTTCCGGGTGTACAGCTTTCTATGCCGTACCTCAGCGACGCAGATATGAGCGATCTTGAATTCGGCGCTAAGATGAAATATGATTTTATTGCCGCAAGCTTTGTGAGAAATGCGGCTGATATAAATTATCTTAGAAGATATACCCAGAGCCTGGGTTGGTTTGATGTAAGAATCATTGCCAAGATAGAAAATCTTGAGGGCGTTGACAATATTGACGAGATACTTGAAGCGGCAGACGGAATAATGGTTGCCAGAGGCGATATGGGCGTTGAAATCCCGTTTGAGCAGATACCGGCTATCCAAAAGGAGCTTATTCACAAGGGCTACAATGCAGGAAAACAGGTTATTACGGCTACTCAGATGCTGGAGTCTATGATTTCTAACCCGCGTCCTACCCGTGCGGAAATAACCGACGTTGCTAATGCAATATATGACGGAACAAGCGCAATCATGCTGTCAGGTGAAACGGCTGCCGGAGATTATCCTGTTGAAACTGTCAGGACAATGGCTCTTATTGCAGAAACGACTGAACAGAACATTGATTATAAATCAAGATTTTATAAAAGAGGAACAGACTGCAATACAAATGTCGCTAACGCTATATCCCACGCAAGCGTTACAACAGCCCATGATCTTGATGTAAAGGCTATTATTACCGTTACAAAGGGCGGCGGTACTGCAAGGCTTATTTCCAAATACCGTCCGCTGTGTCCTATTATAAGCTGTACTACAAGCGAAACTGTATGCCGTCAAATGAATATGTCATGGGGCGTTACTCCTCTTGTTATAAATGAGGAAACTAATACGGACGAGCTTTTTGAACACGCTGTTGCCGCCGCTAAGGAAAGCGGACTTGTTGATACGGGAGATACTGTTGTTATAACAGCCGGCGTACCCCTTGGAATATCAGGAACAACTAATCTGATGAAGGTTGATACAGTTAAATAAAACTTTGGCTTTTATGATATGTTTTTTGCAAAGCGTATAAAAAGAGCATATAATATGTTTGTACACATTAGCAATATTTCAGTTTTTCATTAAAATATATTAATATCTATTGAAAAATAGTCAGTTTTATAGTATAATAACATTGAATCATAATCAATGCTTATGAATATGCAAAAAAGATGTCATGTGTGTAATCATGACAAGGAGTGGAGAGAGAAATGATAAGTAAACCGGAAATTGCGAAGATTAAAGAAAAATTTTTAGAAAAGCTTCAGCTTCAGTTTAACGTAACACCGAATGAAGCTTCTGATAAACAGATTTACCAGACGCTTTCATCGATCGTGTCTGATGAACTTAAGGCAAAAAGACAGAAATATATTAATAAGGTTCATTCAGAAGGAAGAAAGCAGATTTACTATCTGTCAATGGAATTTCTCATGGGCCGTTCACTTAAGACCAGTCTTTACAATCTTGAAATTGTGAAAGACGTTGAGAAAATGCTTAAGGAATATGATATAAATCTTGAAAACATATATGAATACGAACCGGACGCAGGTCTTGGAAACGGCGGTCTTGGACGTCTTGCAGCCTGCTATCTTGACGCTTTAGCTACTACAAATTATCCTGCAATGGGTTATTCCATCTGTTATGAGTATGGTATTTTTAAGCAGAAGCTTGAAGACGGATGGCAGACTGAGCTTCCCGATAACTGGCTGCCAGGCGGTTCAGTATGGCTTGACGCACGTCCTGAACTTGCAATAGATATTCACTTTGAAGGCGACCTTCATGAATACTGGGACAATCAGTATCACCATATTTCTCATGTTAACTATTCAACAGTTTGCGCTATACCTTATGACATGTACGTTTCAGGCCATGACAGCGAGGCTGTTTCAGTATTAAGACTCTGGGCCGCTAAGGCTCCTAACTTTGATATGTCAATGTTTAATAAGGGCGACTATGAAAAGGCTCTGGGTCAGAATGCAGCTGCAAATGCGATTTCAAAGGTTCTTTATCCAAACGATAACCACCTTGAAGGAAAGTCGCTCAGACTCCGTCAGCAGTATTTCCTCTGCGCAGCTTCAATCGGGGACATTGTAAATAATCATATGTCCGTTTACGGAACACTTGACAATCTTCACGAAAAGGTTGCAATTCATATCAATGATACTCACCCGACTCTGGCTATTCCGGAGCTTATGAGAGTTCTTCTTGATGACTGCGGCTACACATGGGAAAAGGCATGGCATATTGTAACAAATACTTTTGCCTATACTAACCATACTGTAATGGCTGAAGCTCTTGAAAAATGGGATGTAAACCTTATCAAGAGAATCGTTCCGAGAATATTCTCAATTATTGTTGAAATAAATAACCGTTACTGCGCTTCTCTTATGGAAAGAAACGGCGGTGACAGCGCAAAGACAACACGTATGTCCATTATCAAGGATAATCAGGTTCATATGGCAACACTCTGCGTTGTAGCTTCTCACAGCATTAACGGCGTTTCAAAGCTGCACTCTGAAATCATCAAGCAGTCTGTATTCAACGACGAATATGTTGATACTCCAAGAAAGTTTAAGAATGTTACCAACGGTATTGCTTACAGAAGATGGCTTTATCAGTCAAATCCCGGACTTACTGAGCTGCTTGAAAAGAAAATCGGAAATAAGTTCTTAAATGACGGCAGTGAACTGAAAAAGCTCTGCGTATTTGAAAATGATTCCGCTGTTCTTGAAAGCCTTATGAAAATTAAAAAGGAAAACAAGGAACGTTTTTCTAAGTATGTAAAGCAGAACAGTAAGATAAATATTGATACTGAAAGTATTTTTGACGTTCAGGTTAAAAGACTTCACGAATATAAGCGTCAGCACCTGAATGTAATGAATATTCTTGCAGATTATGATTATCTTCTCAGCAATCCAGACGCAGATTATGTTCCTAAGACTTATATATTTGCGGCTAAGGCGGCTCCGGGATACTATCTTGCTAAGCAGATTATCAAGCTTATTTGGGCTCTTTCAGAAGAAATCAGAAAGAATCCTAAGATCAGCAAAAAGCTTTCAGTTTATTTCCTTGAAGATTATAAGGTTACTTTGTCTGAACTTCTTATGCCGGCAAGCGATATTTCTGAACAGATTTCTCTTGCAGGTACAGAGGCTTCCGGTACAGGAAATATGAAGCTTATGCTTAACGGCGCTATTACTATGGGTACTCTTGACGGCGCTAATATTGAAATCAAGGAAGCTGTCGGAGATGATAATATCATTATCTTCGGTATGAAAACTGAAGAAGTTGAGAACCTTAAGAGAACAGGATATAATCCGGGAGCATACTATGAATCAAATCCTGTTATCAAAAATTGTATCGACAGAATGTACAGCGGAATTAACGGATGCAGCTTCAGCGAAGTGGCAAATTCTCTTAAGAATCAGGATCCGTATATGGTTCTTGCTGACTTTGATTCATACAGAAAGGCTCAGGCTTATGCTTCTGAATGCTATAAGGATTCAGAGAAATGGGCTAAGATGTCTCTTAACAATATTGCAGGCGCCGGAGTTTTCTCGGCTGACAGAGCAGTAACTGAATATGCAAAGGATATTTGGGGTCTTTAATTAACTTGAAATTTTGCTTACAGGGGCTTTTATTATCTAAAAGCCCCTTTTCTTTTGAATGGGAGAGTGAATAAGTTATATGAAAAAAATATTTGACAGTTGGAATTTAAAGTATAAAAAACCCTTTGGGGCGGTAAAAAAAGGCGAAGAATGTGAATTCCGTATAAGGCTGCCAAAGAATATTGTGCTCGATTACCCTCCGGTTCCGGTATTGGTTATTTTTAGGACCGGTTTTAAGGAAACCTTTTTGTCTATGAATCTTGAGGCTGAGGAAGAAAACTGTAACGTATATCAGACAACCTATACTCCGAAGCATGAGGGCGTTCATTATTATTATTTTTCCTATAAAAATAACGGCACAAGAAATTATATAAAAAGAAGCGCTTGTCATGAAAGCTCTGTTAACAGCGGAGAACTGTTCCAGTTAACAGTTTATGACGAGGCATATGAAACTCCGGACTTTCTTAAGGGCGGAATTATGTATCAGATTTTTCCGGATAGATTCTATAAGAGCACTGCTGTTCATGAAAATGTACCGGAAGACAGGGTGATCCGTGAAAACTGGGAGGATACTCCTTTCTATCGTCCGGACGAAAAGGGGCATGTTTGGAATAATGACTATTTCGGAGGAGATTTGCAGGGGATAAAGGAAAAACTGCCTTATCTTCAGAGTATCGGTGTAACGTGTATTTATCTTAACCCTATATTTGAATCTCATGAGAATCATAGATACAATACTGCTAATTACCGTAAGGTGGATCCGCTTTTAGGCACAAATGAGGATTTTAAAATTCTTTGCAGTGAAGCAAAGAAATATGGCATTTCCATTATTTTAGACGGCGTATTTTCACATACAGGTGCGGACAGTATCTATTTTAATAAATTTAACAGATATGACAGCAAGGGCGCTTATAATTCTCAGGACAGCGAATTTTTCCCGTGGTATACTTTCAGTGAATATCCGGATAAGTATGAAGCTTGGTGGGGAATTGATACACTTCCAAATGTTAACGAAAATAATAAGGAGTATACTGATTATATCTGCGGTGACGGCGGTGTTCTTGACTACTGGATAGAACAAGGTGCAGCTGGTTATCGTCTTGACGTTGCTGACGAACTGCCTGACGAATTTCTTGATAATCTTAATAAGTGCGTTAAAAAGCACGGCAAGGAAAAGATTATTATCGGAGAAGTATGGGAAGACGCTTCAAACAAAGAGAGCTACGGCGTTAAAAGACGTTATCTTTTGGGTCATCAGCTTGATTCTGTAATGAATTATCCTTTTAGAACAGCTATTATGAACTATATTCTTGGCGGAAGTCCTTATGATTTCAGAAACAGTATAATGACTATCGTGGAGAATTATCCTAAGCCGTCGGTCGATGTTCTTATGAACAGTATCTCTACTCACGATATTGAAAGGGCTATCAATATTCTCGGCGGTGAAAGCTGCGAGGGAAAAAGCAAGGACTGGATGTGTAACCGCTGGCTGACAAATGAAGAATATGAACTCGGCAGAAACAGAATGAAGTGCGCTATGGTTCTTCAGTATTTTCTTCCGGGCGTTCCTTGTATATATTACGGTGACGAGGCCGGACAGCAGGGATATAAGGATCCGTTTAACAGAAGATGTTATCCATGGGGCAAGGAGGATAAGGAACTGATTGAGTTTGCAAAGCTTCTTGCGTCAATTAGAAAAGGCTCCGAGCTTTTTGTGGACGGAACTCTTAAATTTCTTTATTTTGACGATAATGTTATTGCTTTTTCAAGAACCAGATCCTATTATAAAAAAGCAGTCATAATCTTCCTGAATCGTTCTCCTTATGAGCAGATTCTGGACAGCAGCAAGATAAATATTGACGGTTCCAATAAGTTAAGCGTCATTTACGGTAACTTCTGTGATAAAGAGAGAATTACACTTCCTCCATACGGATTTGCTGTAATTAAGGTTGAAGCTCCGTCTGAAGAAAATATAAAGGACGATTAATATACATTTGTACAAAATGATTATATTATAAAAAGTCAGGAATGTGAAGAGACTTATGAAAATAAAATTTATATCGAAAATAACAGCGTCTGCTGCTTGCGCAGTAATTATTTTTTGTATGGCGTCTATGTCAATAAGCGGTAATCCTGTTTTGTCTATTAGAGCCGGCGAAGGAAATATAATCACAAATGAAAGCATGGATAAGCAGATGGATATAAAGCTGGGAGACAGTATTATTGATTCTGTACCTGTTGGAATATGCCTCAGAGGAGACGCCAATTCTGACGGCACTACTGATGTATTTGACGCTATTACCGTTGCAAAGTATACTGTAAATACTCTGAAAATTCCTGGATTCAAGGGGTCTTTAGGCGAATTTGCAGGCAATGTAAACGAGGATGATGCCTTAGATGTATTTGACGCTGTTGCAATAGCTAAGTTTACGGTATGCGGAGAGTCTGATCCTGACAAGGGTTGGGAAAAGGTTCTTGGCAAAAAATAAAAATCAACTGAATAAAAAAATAAAAAGCAGTGAATTTTTTCACTGCTTTTTATTTATAAGATCATATAAGCTTTATCTTTTTACCTCTGTTCGCAGATAAGCTTAATTGCCGTTCTTTCCTCACCGTCAATAACGATATTGGCAAAAGCCGGTATGCAGATAAGGTCAACGCCGATTGGAGCTAAATATCCTCTTGCAATGGCAATGGATTTAATAGCCTGATTTGCGGCACCAGCGCCGACAGCCTGAACTTCAACAGCTTTTTGTTCACGTATCACACCTGCGATAGCGCCTGCTACTGAATTTGGTGATGAATGTGATGATACTTTTAAAATTTCCATTACTTTATCCTCCGTTAACTGGATAATCCATTAAATTTTCTGAATAATATTTAAACTGTTCTTCATACAAATATATTATACAACACGTTAAAAATAATTGCAATAGCTTTACAGAAAAATTGTGAATTATCTATTAATTATTCGCTGAATTTTGTTACATTTGCCGGTTTTTTCGTCAAAAGAAATGATTACACCGTTAAGAAAACATGGTGATTCGGATTCTTTGAACCTTACAGGAAACTTAAAACGCAGTTTATCCACTGCCGGAGTAATATCCACGCCCAGAACTGAAAGTTCAGGACCCGTCATTCCCACGTCGGTTATGTACCCTGTATGATTCTTTAGAATAATCTCGTCAGACGTCTGTACATGAGTGTGAGTACCCATTACAGCAGTTACTTTTCCGGAAAGAAAATGTCCCATAGCCTTTTTTTCCGCAGTAGCTTCAGCATGAAAATCAACAAATATATTTGGGGTCTTGATTTGTTCAAGAAGCTTTTCCATTGCGGTAAACGGATTATCAAGGGGTTCCATGTAGACAGTTCCCATCAAATTTATAATACAAACAGAAAACGAACCGAAATCCAGTGAACAGATTCCTTTGCCCTTGCATCCTTCCGGAAAATTCAGAGGTCTGATAATATTATCATCCTCATAGATTTCAAGTGAATCACGTCTTTTATAGCAATGATTTCCGGTTGTAATAACATCGGCGCCGCAGTGAAGAATCAGATCGGCGGAATATCTTGTAATTCCGTTGCCCTGAGCGGAGTTTTCACCATTGATCACGGTAATGTCAATGTTATATTGTTTTTTTATATCATAAATTTTATCGGCGAGAAAATCACATCCGTTTTTTCCTACCACATCTCCGATAAACAGCAGGTTTTTCATATGATCCTCCGGTTAGTTCAGTTTAAATCTATTTAATTATAGCTTAAATAAACAACAGTGTCAATAGATGTATTTTGACGTTTTGGGACAGCATATGCATAAAAAGAGAATATATATGAATATTATAAATTAAACGGCGCTGTACGGGTAAAGCATAAGCAGCTGTATATTGTCTGTAAAGCGTAAACGGGCAGGTTTTGGTTTTATGCTTATCATGCTTGTAAAATAAAGTATATTGTGGTATAATATTCAGATACCGATTAAATTTAAGAGGTGAAGATTTTGATAAGTACAGAAAATCACATGGGTAAAATAAATATATCTGATAAATATATAACAGGTATAATAAAGAAAACAGTATCGGGATGTTTTGGTGTTGCGGGACTCAGCAGCAACAATCTTAAAGAAAAAATATTATCGGAACTGACGGGCAGACAGGATAATTCCGGTATTAGTATAAGAATATCAGAAAACAGACTGACTGTAAATATTCATATTTCAGTAACATACGGAACAAATATTCAGGCAGTTGCTTTAAGCGTAAGGAATAAGCTTAGATTTGTTCTTTCAGAACTGGTTGGAATTGAAGTAGAACGTGTAAACATTTTCGTGGACGAAATCGTATCATGACTGAAAGGGGGCGAGTTGTTTGTTAAAGGGTAAAATGCTTAGGGACGCTCTGATTTCCGGAGGCAACAGTATACAGAATAACAGAAAAAAGGTGGATCAGCTAAATGTTTATCCTGTTCCGGACGGTGATACCGGAACTAATATGTCTCTTACCATGAGCTCTGCCGTAAGGGAACTGGAGCTTATGGACGACAGCGTTACTGTATCACAGGTTGCTGATGCGGCGGCGTCTGCACTTTTGAGAGGTGCAAGAGGAAATTCCGGCGTTATTCTTTCTCTTATTTTCCGGGGATTTTCAAAGGGTCTCAGCGGACTGAGTACAGCAGATTGTGCAGACCTTGCCAAGGCGCTTGAAATAGGCGTTGACGCCGCTTATAAATCAGTAATGAATCCGACGGAGGGAACGGTTCTTACTGTATCCCGTGCGGCGGCGGAAAAAGCGAAAGAATCGGCTGAATATTCCGGAAGCATTCAGTCTTTCTGGAATGATGTATGTACAGCGGCTCAGACAGCACTGGACAAAACCCCAGAGCAGCTTCCCGTACTGAAAAAAGCCGGAGTGGTTGACGCAGGCGGTCAGGGTCTGGTCATAATTTTTGACGCAATGCTCAGCGTTTTCAGCGGAAACGAGCCTGAAAAGAACCAAAGCATTGAAAGCGTTTCAAAAACCTTTGAGATACAAGACGCAGCTGCGGATGCAGACGAGGACATTCGTTTTTCTTATTGTACGGAATTTATTGTGGAAAAAAAGGAAAACTGCCGTGATCCGTTCATGCTCAGGGCATACCTTGAAACAATAGGCGATTGTGTTGTGGTAGTGGACGATGATGAAATAATAAAGGTCCATGTTCACACTGATAATCCGGGGCTTGCAATACAAAAGGGCTTGGAGTTCGGCAGATTTGTAAATGAACCTAAACCTAAAATAGAAAATATGCGTATTCAGCATGAAAACAGAATAAAGGAAAAGAAAATTACAAACCGCCAGGAATTTGTTCCGGTGGACCCGGTAAATGAATTTGGCTTTGTTGCAGTTGCCGCCGGCAAGGGACTTGAATCTGTATTTCGTGATCTTGGCGCAGATTGTGTTATAATGGGCGGTCAGACTATGAATCCTTCAACGGACGATATTTTAAAGGCAATTCATTCAACTCCGGCTAAAAATGTATTTGTTCTTCCTAATAATAAAAATATCATTATGGCGGCAGAACAGGCTATCAATTTAGCTGACCGTAATGTATGCGTACTTCAGACAAGAACTGTTCCGCAGGGAATTTCTGCGCTGATGGCTTATGATCCGTCGGCGGACTTCTCGTCAAACCGTCTGGAAATGACTAAAGCAGTCGAAAAGGTGGCCACTGGTCAGATAACTTTCGCGGCACGTGATTCGGAATATGAGGGTCATAATATTAAGAAGAACGAGATTCTTGCGTTTGAGGACGGTAAACTTGTTTATACTGAAAAAGATGTTTCTAAGGCTGCTGTGAAATTGGCAAAGCGTATGATAAAGAATGATACTTCATTTGTAAATATTATATACGGCGCTGATGTTACCGAGGAACAGGCTGAAAAGGTTTATGCTTCTTTGGAATCAAAATTCGGCGGAAAGGCTGAGATTATGCTTACAAACGGAGGACAGCCGGTTTATTATTATATAATTTCAGTTGAATAATCTACGGGACGGCTTTTGCCGTCCTTTGTTGCAGTAAAAAAGGGGGACGGAAAATGGACGGACTTTTTATGCCGGTCAGCAGGCTTAAAGGCGTCGGCGAAAAAAAATCAAAGGCATATGAAAAGCTCGGTGTAAGTACTGTATATGATCTTTTGTATCATTTGCCCAGGGATTATGTTGATTTCAGCTGTCCGGTTTCTCCCTTAAGCGCTCCTATTAATGAATACTGCGTATTGCAGGGAACAATTGTAAAAAAATTTCCGGAACAGAGAATCAGAAAAGGTTTAAGTATTTTTAAAGCAGCGGTTACCGACGGATTACATGATTTTACAGTTGTTATATATAATAATCTTTATGGCTTCAGAGCCTTGCAGACGGGAACAGAATACTGCTTTTACGGAAAAATCACCGGAACAAAACTCAGGCGGGAAATAAATAATCCTAAAATAATAAAAAAGGGAATTGAAAAATTTCAGCCTGTGTATCCTCTTACAACCGGTCTGACTTCTGCTTCCATTCATCAGAATATGCGTGAGGCCGTTTCTATTCTGGACAAAGAACCCTTTGACAGTATGCCACATTACCTTATTATTGAAAATGGTCTGATGAGCCTGTCAAGCGCCTTGAAAAGCGTTCACTTTCCGCAGTCCCTTGAAGAAGCAGAAAGAGCAAGAACAAGACTTGCCTTTGATGAAATGCTGACACTGCAGCTAGGAATGCTGATACTTAAAAACCGCAGCAGAAAGAAAACCTCCTGCGTTATGAATGCAGAAACAGATATTAGGGACTTTTTTGAAATCTTGCCGTTTGCTATGACAGACGCCCAAAAGAATGCTGTAAACGAGATAACATCTGACTTTTGCTGCGGATTTCCTATGAACAGGCTTCTTCAAGGGGACGTTGGAAGCGGTAAAACTGCTGTTGCCGCCGCAGCTTGTGTTTATGCTGCTAAGAACGGTTATCAGTCTGCTCTCATGGCGCCCACGGAAATACTTGCAAGTCAGCATTATGCAACGCTAAGCAGTTTTCTTGAACCGGCAGGAATCAAAACGGCTCTTCTAACAGGCTCTATGACTGTAAAGCAGAAAAATGAGGTTAAGAAAAAGCTTGTTTCCGGAGAGGTTCAGGTTGTTGCAGGGACTCATGCAATTATTCAGAAAGATGTCCGGTTTGATAATTTAGGACTGGTTATTACCGACGAGCAGCATCGCTTCGGAGTGGCTCAGCGGGCGGCTCTTGCTGACAAGGGACAAAGTCCCCATAGGCTGGTTATGTCGGCTACTCCGATCCCCAGAACCCTTGCTCTGATCATTTACGGCGATTTGGATATTACTGTTATCAATCAGATGCCAAAGGGTAGATTGCCGATTAAAACCTATGCTGTGACTGGAAAACTTAGGCAAAGGGCTTATAACTTTATTATAAATGAACTGGAAAACGGCCGTCAGGCATACATTGTCTGTCCTGTAATCGAAGAAAACGGAGGCGAATTACAGGCAGTTACGGCTTATTCTGACAACCTTAGGAACGGCGCTTTTGTAAATTATGAGGTAGGTTTGCTTCATGGCAGGATGAAGGCTTCTGAAAAGGAGTCTGTAATGAATGACTTTAAAGCACGCAGGATAGATCTGCTGGTATGTACAACAGTAGTAGAAGTCGGTGTAGATGTGCCTAATGCTTCTGTTATGCTGATTGAAAATGCAGAAAGATTCGGTTTGTCCCAGCTTCACCAGCTAAGAGGGCGCGTCGGCAGAGGAAACAGTCAGAGCTATTGTATTTTGGTGACTGATAATCCGGGAGAGGACTGCGTAAAGAGAATGAAGATTATGAGTAATACGTCAGATGGGTTTAAAATATCCGAAGAAGACCTTAAGCTGCGCGGGCCAGGTGACTTTTTCGGCCGAAGACAGCATGGACTGCCTCCAATCAAAATAGCGGATATTGCGGGAAATATGAATATTATAAATATTACAAAAAAAGCGGCTGAAAATATTCTTAAAGCAGATCCGGAACTGGAATCCTTGGAAAATCGTTCCCTTAAATTAGATGTAATGCGTTTATTTTCAGTAAATGGTGAGAATGGACTAAACTAATTGTGCATTTTTAACTGATAATGTGATAAAAAACTGTATAAAACTACAAAACGAAATTTTTTCTTAAAAAACTGTTGACAATAAATGAATACTGTGGTAAAATAATAAAGTCGCTGAGGGACAGTGATAAAAACAAAAAAGTGGGAGCATAGCTCAGCTGGGAGAGCATCTGCCTTACAAGCAGAGGGTCATAGGTTCGAGCCCTATTGTTCCCACCAAAATATGGCCTGGTAGTTCAGTTGGTTAGAACGCTAGCCTGTCACGCTAGAGGTCGTGGGTTCGACTCCCATCCAGGTCGCCATTTTAATTGCCTCTGTAGCTCAGTCGGTAGAGCAGGGGACTGAAAATCCCCGTGTCATTGGTTCGATTCCGATCGGAGGCACCATAAAGAATATGTCTTTTATAAAGATGTATTCTTTATATATGCGGATTTAGCTCATCTGGTAGAGCGCCACCTTGCCAAGGTGGAGGTAGCGAGTTCGAGCCTCGTAATCCGCTCCATTTCGTTGGGGAAATATTCTTGACGTAAGAAAAATCCTGAGATTTTATCTCGGGATTTTTTGTTTTATAAAAAAGTTGACAAAGCGTAAAGTTTATTATATACTAATTAAGCATATACATATTATGCATTCAAATTATATATTTAAAGGAGATTGTTTATGGAACCTGACGGGAGTCAATTTATTTACGTTTTAATTATGGTGATTCTTATGCTGCTGAAAATGTTTTGCAGTGCGTGCGAATTTGCAGTAAATGAAATCAATACGTCAAAGCTTGTTCATGATGCGGAAAAAAACAAAAGGTGCTCAGGGCTTTTGAAGCTTCTTGAAAAACCATATCGCCTTGCGATTACATTTTTGACAGGACGTGCAATTTTAAGCGCTTTTATAGCCTTTGCGGCAGCTATGACATCTGTTTGTGTAATTCCTGACGGCAGATTTAAAATAATTGGAGTAATCCTTAGCGTTTTGGGCGCTGCAATTGTAAGCGCCGCTGTCGCTGATATTTTTCCGAGAAAGCTGATAGGAAATAATGCTGAATCGTTTGCTCTTAAGACCGTAATGCCTATTAAGGGGCTTATGATTGTTCTGGCTCCTTTTAGTACGCTGGTTTATGGCGTTTCTGCGGTGTTTTGTGCTGTTTTTAGGGTTCAGTTTATGTCTAAGCGCAGCGGAGTTACCGAAGAAGAAATACTTATGATGGTTGACGCTGGAAATCAGACAGGCGTTATCGAACAGAGTCAGAGAGAGATGATAAATAATATCTTCGAGTTTGGCGGTTCGGTTGTATCTGAGGTTATGACCCATAGAACTGATCTTTGTGCTGCTGATGTTGAAACGAAAATAGGCGATGTGGTTTATCTGGCAATAAACGAGGGGTATTCAAGGATTCCTATATATGAAGATACGATTGACAGCATAATCGGGATTCTTTATGTCAAGGATTTATTATGTTTGGTTGGATGTGAACATTCGGAAGACTTTACTGTGCGGCAGTTTATGAGGAAAGCAAAATATATACCGGAAACCTGCAATTGTTCTGATGCTCTGGAGGAAATGACCAAGGAGAAATGTCAGGCTGCTGTTGTTGTAGATGAATACGGCGGTACGGCTGGCATGATTACTATGGAAGACCTTTTGGAAGAGATTGTTGGCAATATTCAAGATGAATATGATGACGAAAAAGCAGAAATATTGAAAATCGATGAGGGCGTATATACTCTGTCAGGCGATATTAATCCTGAGGATGCGGCAGAAGTTCTGGGAATCGAACTGCCGGCCGATCATAATTATGATACAATGAGCGCATTTATAGTGGATTTGCTTGGGCGTATTCCGCATGAAGATGAAACACCGTCGGTTGTGTATAATGATGTGGAATTTACGGTGCTTTTGACTGAGGATAATTGGGTATCACGGATAAAAGCAGTTTGTATCAATAGCGTAGATGAAAATACTGCTGATTAATATCAGCAGTATTTTTTATATATTTAGTGTAATACTTGTCTTATTTTATATAAATTTGTAAAAATAAAACTATATTATGTACAATTCGCCAAATTACAAAAAAACAGTTGACAAAGGAAGAAAGAGGTGATATAATAATAAAGCTGTCGAACGAGAGAG
>CAJUPO010000003.1 GCA_910588145.1 uncultured Oscillospiraceae bacterium
TGAAAATTCTTTATTTTACTCTTAATTCTTTTCGCCTTTTTGTGTCCAGCTTATTCACTATGGTTCACCTATAAATACCTTTTTACTCTTATTTTAAAACCTCTTTCTTTCATTTAAATTTTTTTAGGTACAAAAATGCGCCCTGTTTTTTACAGAACGCATAAACTAAATATAAACTTTATATTGACATATACAGACAAATAATGTATAATTTTCTTTAAGGGCATACCATAACGGTAGGCGGTCAATCCTTGCTCCCGGAAGGGAGTGATTTACTATGAATAACTTTGTTACATGGAGTGAATTACTCCAGTTCGCGTCTGTCTTTATAGGCTTTGCAACACTTATGTACGCAATCTTTCATAATAAAAGGAAATAACCGCCCTGAGCTTCCAACTTGAGGACGGTTATTAAACTAAAACCTTAAATTCGGGAGCGACCGTCTATCGGTATGCCCCTTTTTTATTATTATACACTATTTACAGGATTATGTCAACAGTCTTCTTTTAAATTCATAACTGCTGTGAGTCCTACCGCAACTGCTGATACTGCAAGACCTAAAGCCGCTGATTTTATTGTTAAATCTGTTGCGGCTATATTTACAGCTACGTATCCCACTGCTGTTTGTATAAATGTTCTTATTGCTCTTTTTACACATGGTTTCTTAAAAATCTTCATCACTTTAGTACCTCCAGTTCTTCTCTTAATGGTCTTATTGATTCAAAATCAATCTCTGATAATCTTGCTTTAATCTCAGCCGTTCTGACTGCTTTCTGCCTTGCTGTATCTTTTCTTCATCAGGTATCAGACTTCCGTTAACATACTTGTACATGGACAGGTCAATATCTGTTCCTCCCGGTATTTCTCCCACTGAAGCTAAAAACTAAAAGCGAATCGCTTCTTGCAGATATGAGCAATTCAAAATCAGAACCTTACAGATAAATTTACATCATTGAAAATGGACACAGTTTTATCTAATACGGATGGAAATACGCATTCAGCAAGCTTTGTACTGGCTGAAGGTTATACGGCAGAGCATAAAAAAGAGCTTTATGCGATTTTTACATCACATAAAGCCAAAATATAAAAAACTTACGGTTGCCTGGACTTTTTATTATTTTTAGGGATTTTTTCAAAACCTGCTGCACCACTTAAATAAATTGTCTGATCATCTGGTATTAATAGTACTGTTCGATATAGCTGTAAGCCTTATCAAATACTTCCTTATCTTTGATTTTGTACTTAATCCACACGACACTACGAAGTGCTTTCTTAACTTCGTTTTTACCTGTTGTAGTTTTCTGCCAGCCATCGAAACGTACGATTTTTACGATATCATCGATGTCGTTTACAATTCTTTCTACAATGACAGGTGTTTTGTCATTGCGAAGGCCATTGAAGAGTTCAGTAAGCGCTGCTTTACCTCTGTCGATCTCTTCTTCCGGCACAACTTCTTTCTCAGCTCTTGCAGCTTCCTTAGCAAGTTCTAACAGAAGCTTCAGGAATTCAATACTGGTAATTAAGCCCTGTTCATGTCGGTCACGAAGTTCTTCTAACTTTTCCCCCAGCTTCTTGAACTTAGGGTCTTTGCCATGTTTCTGAATTTTTGCAACCAGATCGATTTCAATCTTCATGGTTGTCTTTTTGATGTTCTTCTGTTTCTCGATAAACTCATCGATAAGAGACGCGTCAAGAGTCAGAATGTCGACATCTTCGTGTACTTCTCCAACTTCGATATGCTGATGCACAAGGTCCAGTGTTTTTGCGCCAAGTGCAGCCCATACCAGTGCGCCTCTGTTATCTGTAGGTTTTACAGATTCGTAAACTTTACTGAGCCATACATAGTCATACTTGAATGGTTCAAGGAATGGATCCGGTGACAATACATTCCATGCACGGTTCAATACACGGTAATCTGCTGCGAATTCATCCTTGGTCTTGTTATTAGGTAAACATTCCTGCGCTGCCAGTAATCCTTCCCAGCCTTCAACAGTACGGTCTACACCCATAAAGTAGCTTAAACACTTACGCATAAGAGCAGGCACCTGCTTTTTGACTTCCTCGATATTAGTGATAACCTTTTTCATTCCGGCTTCATCGAAATTCAGAGCCTTGGCAACGTTATCGAAAATACCGATGTAATCTACGATAAGACCGTTTGTTTTGCCCTCATCGTATGTACGGTTAACACGACAAATTGCCTGCAGCAAGTTGTGGTCTTTCATAGGTTTATCGAGATACATTGCCTGAAGAATAGGAGCATCAAAACCTGTAAGTAATTTTGCTGTAACGATGACCAATTTAAGCGGATGGTCCTTATCACGAAACTTATCAAGAACCTTAGCTTCCTGGTCTCTGTTACGGCGATACTTTTTGTAGCGGTCTTCTTTGTCATTGTTTGTGTGCATAACGATTGTAGATGCTTCTTCCGGTAACAGTCTGTCTAACTCTTCTTTATACATCAGACAGCATTCACGGTCATAAACAACAACCTGTGCCTTATAACCATTCGGTTCGATTTTTGTTTTATAATGGTTTACGATATGCTCACAAACTTTTTTGATACGCTTGCGGTCATACATAATGGCCTTCATTGTAACATTCTTAGAAAGTTCACCCTTATCTTCATCAGAAAGGCCTTCTGTCAATTCATCAAAAGCCTTGTTCAGCGCGTCCTTATCAACGTGAAGGTCGATTGGAACCGGCTCGAAGTTAAGAGGAAGTGTTGCCTTGTCTCTGATAGAGTCAGAGAAAGAATATTTACTCATGTAACCACTCTTATCTTCAATGGCGCCGAATGTCTTGAATGTGTTCTTATCCAGTCTGTTAATTGGTGTACCTGTAAGACCGAAGAAGAATGCATTTGGCAATGCAAGTCTCATCTTTTCACCCAGGTCACCCTCCTGAGTACGGTGAGCTTCGTCTACCATAAGGATAATGTTGTCACGCATATTCAGCGCTTTTTCGACATCACCAAATCTAAAGATAGTAGTGATGGCAATCTTACGCATATCCTGTTCAAAGAAGTTCATAAGTTCTTCTTTGGTAGCCAGCGACTGCAGGTTTGGAATATCCGCAGCATTGAAGTCACCTGTAATCTGTGTTTCAAGGTCGATACGGTCATCGACAATTACAACTGTCGGATTCTGAAGTTCTGGTATCATACGAAGTTTTTGTGCTGCAAATACCATCAGCAATGATTTGCCGGAACCCTGGAAATGCCAGATAAGACCCTGCTTGATTTTATTTTCTTTTACACGTTCCGCAATAAGATTTGCAGCTTCAAACTGTTGGTATCTGCAAATAACCTTAATCTTTCTGTGTTTCTTATCAGTAGAGAACAGGGTAAAGAACTGCATGATGTCCATTACCTTTTCCGGTGTAAGCATATCTCCGATACTGATACGAACATCTGCCAAGCTTCCTTCAGCTTTATGGTCAGGAGTATGCCAAGGGCCCCACTTTGTAAGAGGCATATTTACAGAACCATATCTGTAGCATTTGCCTTCAGATGCAAAATTGAAAACGTTCGGTACAAACATTTCAGGAATTGACTTTTCATAGTCTGCAATATTCTGAGCTCCGTCCAACCAAGAAATTGCGTTACGAACCGGTGTCTTAAGTTCACCAATTGCAACAGGGAAACCGTTAATCAACAGAACGATGTCCAATCTCTTGCCGTTTTTCACAGAAGGATAAACCCACTGGTTAGTAACCACGTATTCATTCTTAGCAAGTTCTTCCTTTGTCATCGTTCCAAAGAAAGAAATAGAAGTAGATCTTCCATCTTCTCCGAAAGGATATGAGTTTTCTTCAAATATTTTTTTCTTAAACGCTTCATTCTGTGCGACAAGATTATCGCTTGGGAATGGCTGTAACATAGCGCGAAGTTTATAAATTACTTCGTCAGCTCTTGATGGGTCCTCTGCGATTTCAGGATTTAATCTAATCAAAGCCTCCTTTACCATCGGTTCTACGATGACATCTGTTGTATCACGTGGCAGTTCGTTCGCAGGGATGTACTTCCAGCCGTTCTTTTTAAGTGAATCAATAAATAACTGCTCCACTGTATTGTCTTCATTAAAATGTGACATACATTTACTCCTTTCCGTTAATTGAGTTCCTGCTGTATCATGGACTTGATGAGAAGGTCCACGCCTTCAATAGATTGTTTCAGTTCAAATTTTGATTTATCGCTCTGATGAACAAAGCTTTCAAATTCACTAACAGTGTCCATATCCGGCACTGGTAGCTGAATATCATTTAGCATTTTACCTGTTATCTGGTTAATTGTTGATGTTCCCGTAGATATCTGATTTCTAAAAAACGGTAACTCAAAATACGTTTTTAGATACGGATAGTATTTACTACGAATAATCATCATAAATGCGCCAAAGGTTGTAGACTCCTTTAATCCCTTTATTAAAGCTGTTTTCCCAACCAATGCAGCACTTCCATTTCTTGAACACATCAGAATATCATTGTCCTGAACAAACAGTTTTTCTTTTATAACACAGCTCACATATACATTATCATCGAATGCAAGCTCACCGTTTTGTATGTTGCTGGATCTTAATACAAGCGTACCAGCACCACTCTCAACTGCATCTGCCGGCTTATAAGTAAGGCCATTCCAATAATCTGCAATATCACTCAATTTTTTTATCGAATAATTCTTTGTATTCTTTGAAAGGTCACCAAAGAGCTCGATAAATTGCGATTTCACCAATTCATCAGTCTTCAAAAGCAGTTCCTGATATGACTCTTTCAGTTCATTTGCCGCTTTCAAAATCTTTGCACTTTCACGCTGCTGCTCCAATGTCAGAATATCAAATTCAAGCTCTTTCAAAGTCTTCCAGTTTACCGTAGGAGAAAGTGACCCAACAGAAATTCTGATTGCTGCATTCATAAAGTAGTCTGAAGCAATAAAGAATGGGAAGTAATCCGGGTCAATTACTTCTGTTTTAGGTCTGAAAATCATGCCATGTGCAGAAAAAATACCGTCGTGAGGAGAAATTGCAGCTCTACGCAGATAGGTATTACGTCTTCCGAAAAGAATATCGCCCTTCTTCATGACTAATTTCTGGCCCTTTAATTCGATTTCACTGCCCCAACGAGTGACTGCAAGAGAACCAGAATCCAAATGTTCCAAACCAATATATGTTTTTTCATCACCAGGCTCAGGCATTTTCTTATCCGTAATGTTGTAAGCCAAGTCTGAGAATTTATAATGCGGCATTTATTCTTCCTCCTTTATCAGTTTTTTAAGTTTAGCATAAGCCGCATTGAATCTGCTGCTCTTATCAAGCCAAATCTGAACCGCATCTTCTACCGGAATTGCTTCTTCATCATTTACTTCGTCAACATATAATGAAATCGTCAGCTCAGCACCATTCTCTAAGATGTTCTTGTTGGAAACAACTGCAGAGAAGCCCGGTTCAACAGTGTAATTGTCATAAATCTCTGTAATTCTCTTGATATGGCTGTCTTCCAAATAGCTCTGTGCATTTTTTCTGGTCACTTCATGCTTTGCATTGATAAAAAGGACCTTACCTCGTCTATCCGCAGGTTTAACAGCCCTACAGATAACGATACAGGCTTCCATAGGAGAATTGTAAAATAAATTTTTGCCGATACCAATTACACATTCAACCATGTCTGTATCAACAAGATTTTTTCTCATTTCAGATTCTTCATTTCTAAAAAGAATACCATGAGGAAACAGAATGGCACATCGTCCTGTTCTTGGATCCAGCGATTTAAGGATATGCTGGAAGAAAGCATAGTCTGCACGATTCTGCGGCGGCACACCTAAGAAGCTGCGTCCGTACTTATCACTTTCAAAGGCAGTTCTATCCCACTGTTTGATTGAGTAAGGCGGATTTGCCAGAACGATATCAAACTGCTGCAATTTAGAATGGTCTGTAAAAGCCGGAACCTTAAGTGTATCTGCATTGACAATTTCAAAATCCTGAACTCCATGAAGCAGCAAGTTCATTCTGGCAATAGCAGAAGTAAGCGTTACGATTTCCTGTCCATAAATCGACAAATTACGCCATTCTTTTTCCTGCTGTTTAAGGTATGCTACTGCAGAAATCAGCATTCCTGCACTGCCGCACGTCGGATCGTAGATGGATTCTCCCGGCTGTGGCTTTAACATTTCAGTCATCAGATTTACAACAGTACGGTTTGTGTAAAACTCCTGCGCAGTATGGCCGCTATCATCAGCAAACTGTTTGATGAGGTATTCATATCCCTGACCAAGCTCATCCGCTGGACAATTTTCAATCGAAAGAGTTTTAGAGCTAAAGTGCTCCATCAAATCTTTAAGCAATCTATCCGGCAAACGGTTTTTATTTGTCCAAGAAGCATCACCGAAAATACCCTGCAGCTTCTCTGGATTTGCTGCTTCAATTGCGTGAAAAGCGTCCTTAATTGCTTTACCAACATCCTGTGAGACATTACGCACATCGTTCCAATGCGCACCGTCCGGAATCATAAACTGGTGATTTTCTTCCCAATCTAAGGCCTCTTCACCATACTCTTTTCTGATTTTCTCACATTCTTCATCATATACGTCGCTTAGACGTTTGAAGAACAGCAGTGGAAATATGTACTGCTTATATGCACCCGCGTCTACATGTGTACGAAGCAAAACAGCAGATCCCCAGAGGTATTTTTCAAGTTCATCTATTGTAATTTTATTACTCATTTATATAGCCTCTTTCTATCAAAAGTTCTTTCAGTCTCGCTTCTGCTTTATTTACATTCTCAACGGCTTCATTATACTGCGCTCTTACTACTTTCGGTGAAACAACTTCTTGCTTCTTTTTCTCAATGAAGGTATTAACAGCTAATGTGTTGCCAGCGGCATCCAAGTCTGCAATAGAAACAATCTTACATTTCTCAACTACGTTGGTGTAATCCTGATAAAGTTTAAATACTTCATGGATATCCTTTTCTTCCATAACATTCTGTGCACGTTGCGGAGTATAAATTTTCGTGGCATCAATAAGGCAGACTTTACCTTTGTGTTCCGGCTTTTTGTGATTGTTAAGGAAGATAATGCATGCTGATACACCTGTTCCATAGAACACACCACCAGCAAGAGCAATAACTGCTTCAATCAAATCACTCTTGATAAGCTGTTCACGAATATTTCCTTCTTTACCACTATGGAAAAGAACGCCCTGCGGAAGAACCACTGCAGCCTTACCCTCCATCGGTTTCATGGATTTAACCATGTGCTGAAGCCATGCGTAATCGGCATTTGAATCAGATGGGCACCCCCACATGTTACGACCGTATTTGTCAGATTCAAAACTATCAGCGCCCCATTTTTCCTGGCCGAAAGGCGGATTTGCAAGTACGCAGTTAAATTTCTGCAACTGGCCGTGTTCCAAGAACTTAGGACTTCTAAGTGTATCTCCCTGTGCCACTTTGAAGTCGTTAGCTCCGTGAAGGAACAAGTTCATTCTGGCAATTGCAGATGTGGAGAGATTATTTTCCTGACCGTAAATCTTGCCGTAAGTTGTCTGCTTATTATCGATGTGTCTGATAGCCTCGATAAGCATACCTCCCGTACCGCAGGCCGGATCGTATACGGTATCGCCCGGTTTAGGGTCCATCAACATAACCATCAATTTTACAATTGTTCTTGGGGTATAATACTCACCCGCATTCTTCTTTGAAAGGTCAGCAAACTTCTTTATGAGGTACTCATAAGCGTCACCCATAACGTCTGCACTGTAATTTTTATTCCCAACTTTCAGACTGGACATATGCTCGATAAGGTCTTTTAGTCTTTCATCTGTTAATTTGGTTTTATCTGTCCATGTAACATCATCAAAGCTGGAGAATACGCCACTAAGCGTTTCCGGATTAGCACGTTCAATCCCGTTCATAGCTTTGACGATTATTTTACCAACATCCCTACTTGCATTTCTCAGGTCACTCCAGTGGCAGCCTTCTGTAATAATGAAGCTATGATTTTCATCAAAAGCTGCAAATTCCTCATCTCCTCCGGAAGCCTCTAATGCATCCTGTGTTTCTTCATCGTACACGTCACTGATTCTCTTAAAAAATAAGATAGGTGTAACATAATCCTTAAACTCATCCTGATTAATAGGGCCTCTCAAAATATTGCAGGCTTCATACAGGTGAGCGAACAATTTTTTACTTGTCGTTTCTTCATTTTCAGGAATGGAATCCTTCAATTCCTGATCTGCTACTTCTGCAGCTGATTGAATCATAGAACCACGACTTCCTGTCTTTACCTTTTTATGCGCTGAACGCTTAATGCTTACACTGACATCATCACGTTTCTTTTCCATCACCGGCGGATATTTATTTTCGAATAAGATTAGCAACTGTATCAACTTCTGGTCTAAGAAGGTGATTGCATGTTTTCTAATGTCTGTTGGAATTCCATAGTAAGCTTCTGCTACGCCGCCGCAAATAGCTGCTAATGTATCGCTATCTCCGCCAATGGAGATAGCATTTCTTATTGCGTCTTCAAATCCAGTCGACTCGAAGAATGCTTGCAGCGCCTGCGGAACTGTATCTTGGCAGGTTTCATTGAACTCGTATGTATCCCTAATTTCATCAAGCGTAAAATTCATAGAGTAGTAATACTTATCAATGTAATCTCTTATCTCAAGCATGTTGCTGCCGGTCTTGGCCATGTAAATTGCCACCGCAGTAGCTTCTGCACCTTTGATACCTTCGGGATGATTGTGTGTTACTTCTGTAACCAGCTTGGACAGTTTCTTTGCTTCTTCCAAACTTTCTGCTGCAAAGCCAGCAGCACTAACTCTCATCGCAGCTCCGTTGCCGCAGCTGTTATATGGCTGAGGATTCTCGGAAAACATCCAACGATAAAATTCTCCACCATAACCACAGTCAGGGTAATTTCTTCCTACACTCTGCATGCATTCAACTGCATTCTTTGATAAGTCGCTGTAGTCCAGCTTACTAACCAGAATTGCCTGAGCAACAGCTAAACTCATAATACTGTCATCTGTCGGGAAACACTTGTAAGTAAGGAAATCAAAATCCTTGCTTCTATTGTTGTTCCATTCAAAACGTGACCCTACAATGTCACCGATAATTGCACCTAACATTTAATCTCCTTATATCCTTTTTTGAAGCCTTGCTAAAGCAGACGACCATCTGTTTTCAGCAGCCTGGAGTGCCTTCTTGTAAGCCTCTAATTCTTTTTCATATTCTTCAGCTATAGACTTCTGTTCCTCTACAGAAGGAAGTGGAATCTCAATATGATTCAATTCCTTATAGCTGATATTCATTACTGCGGTACCTTGCTGCCTTGTCACCAGCATTTTTCTGCCTAATGTACTGTCAAAGAAAAGCTTCAAAAATGTGGTAGAGAAGTTTTCATCCGTGGACCTTATTACGATTACATTCGAAGATGCAATACATGGATAGGATTGTTCTTTGAAAATCGCCACTCTAATTGCTGTTCCTCTTGCCGGGATAAGTAAGTCACCAGTTTGAAGCAGATAATTAGTAACCTTTCTTTCTTCCTCTTCGAGGTGGTCAAGTGATGAGTAGTCCACTTCGTAATCTCCAATGTTTGAGATGTTCACCACACCGATGTTTCCGTGAGGGTCCTTCTTATTAACAGCTTTACCTCTAAATATAGAAGCTACGGTTCCAAGTTCCTGTTTTTTTACATTTGACTCCTGGAACTTAATCCAGTCCTCATCTTGTGATTCGAAGATTCTGTCGATATTCCAATCACCCATATCATACAATTCATCTTCAAGGACGAATGTATCATCTTGGACAATAAGTTTGTTTAAACCGTCTTTTCTTGGATTCGCTGTATCTGTAACGTATCTCTTGATAACAACTTCATCCGTTCTTCCGGTAGTTATTGTAAGCAGATACGTTTTCACACCAGTATTTTCAAAGATACCTGCCGGCAAATCTGCAATTTCTTTTATACGGTACATTGACTGAAGGAAATGACGAAGTTCTTTCACATTGCCTCCTCCGAATGTGATTATGGCAGGGAGGACGATAGATAGGATACCTTCACTTCTTAAATGCAGCGCAAGATTTTCTGCTGCAATCATGTCATATTCTCTGCAGATAAAATTCCTATTTTCATCGGCCTTATCTCTGACACCGAATACCGGAACTGCAAGTATCAAATCAAACTTCTCTGCTGAAAACTCATACTCATAAATGCTTGTCTGCTTCACATCAACCATATCATTATCACTGAACATTTCTGACAGAACTTTACAGTAGAACGGATTCATAGTGGTTAAAGTAAAATGGGAGTCATCGTGTGCATTCACTAAACGTTCCAAGCAAGGTGAGAATTTCTCTGCTTCAGGAATAAGCACCTCCTGAAAACCTTCTATAAAATTCTTTTCCATTTCATCAACCAGCGCTTCTGGAACTCTGAACTCAGCTCTTCTGTCACCGTACTCAATGATATCTGTCCAGGTAACGGTTTCAAAACCTCTCAGCGTTCTGTAAACATCAATGAATTTATTTGCATCCGGGAATGGGTTCTTCACCTCAAAATCACTCGCAGCCTGTTTCATGATGTGATACAAATCATCATCATCTAACTCATTGATGGATTGCTTTTGTATATCTATTACTTTTTTAAGTACCGCTAATGTACTTTCATATTCGCCCGGTGTGTTGTTTCCCCTAATAGCATTAAAAAAGGAATACAATCTGTCAATTCTATCTTTATCCCTACTCATGCAATATACCTCCTTAAAAAGATAGATTTCTTTACTTTCTAACAATAGTATATCACAACTTTTATTATTTGTCAATACATTTTGGTATTTTAATACCAAAATATTATTTTTATATTCAGTGTGTTCACAAAGGGTTCATTCCTGCTCCTCACCACTTGTATGTGTATAAATATCCTCCTGTCAGCTGAACCTTGCAGATATTCGTTTCTCTTTCCTTTAATTTTAACTAACATAACTGTTTATTTTTGGGTATTAAAAAAGCACCTAACATACTGTTAAGTGCTTTATTCAAACCAAGATTTTATTTCATCTTTATAATTGTCTGCATTGGCAAAATCACTGTATTTATTTCTATAAGCGTCTGACCAATGTATGTACTCGTGAAATAATGTACTGTATTTATTTTCCGGACAAGCTAATTGCTCCTGAAATTTTTTATAACCTAAAATTGCTCGTCTTATTAAATCATTCAATGCAACAAGAAGCAAGATAGTGAGAACAAAACTAATCATGAGGGAGCAACGTCTATCGGTATGCCCCTTTTTTTATATAACTCTGACAGATAATTTACATAAAATTCTATTATAATGCAAATTGTTTTATAGTTTTATCTGTGATATAATTAAATAAAAATGTGAGGTTATAAATATGGCATTGTGGAATCCGTGGCGTGGCTGCCACAAATATAGCGAAGGATGCAGATATTGTTACATTCATAAGGGGGACTTCAAGCGTGGGATTAATACAAACAATGTTGTAAAGACAGATAACTTCTACGCCCCCATAGCTAAAAATAAATCGGGAGCATACAAAATAAAATCGGGACAGACCGTATATCTCTGCTTCTCGACAGATTTTCTGGTTGAGGATGCCGATGAATGGCGTTCTGAATGTTGGCAGATGATACGTGAGCGTCCAGACCTTCACTTTCTGTTTTTGACAAAGCGTATTGAGCGGTTTATGGATTGTATCCCAGATGACTGGAAAGATGGATATGATAATGTTACGGTTGGCTGCACAGTAGAAAATCAAGACAGAGCTGATTACAGGCTTTCCATTTTCAATAAACTTCCTATAAAACATAAAAATATTATATGTCAGCCATTGATTGAGGAAATAAACATTACTGCCTATCTTGATAATGTTGAATTAGTCGTCGTTGGCGGGGAATCAGACAGAAACGCCAGACCGCTTGATTATGCATGGGTGCTTGCCATTCGGGAGCAATGTATCACCTGCAAAGTACATTTTGAGTTTCGCCAGTGTGGGACACATTTTATTAAGGATGGTAAAAACTATACTCTGGCTACTCGTGACTTATGCAGCCAAGCCAAAAAAGCAAATATCAATTATTGAATAAAGGAAATAACCGCCATACTCACATAGGCGGTTATTTTAATAATCACTATATTGGGAGCGACCGTCTACCGGAATGCTCCTTTTTATTATTATACACTTTCTCCCACATTCCGTAAATTGCAGTAACATACGAAACAACTTCAGTTATCTAACTATAATATACCCTGTATATACTGAATAAGTTAAAAGCATTAAGGAACCTTCAAGACGTCCCAGTCTTTTTCTTGTAAAGGCAAATATAAAAACCATTATACTCATCCCAACAAGTACAGCAGAATCATAAACAGAGAAAATATCTACCTTAACAGGCTTAATTGCTGCTGTCATGCCCAATATGAATAAAATATTAAAAATATTGGAACCAATTACATTTCCAAGAGCCATATCACTTTCGCCTTTTCTTGAAGCAACAATTGATGTAACCAATTCCGGAAGCGATGTTCCCAAGGCAACAACTGTAAGTCCTATTAAGTGTTCGCTTACTCCAAGACTTGAGGCAATGGACTTAGCTGATTCAACAGTCATCTGTCCTCCGCAGACAATTGCAGCCGCACCAAGTATTGTAAAGATAATTGTTTTTGGCAAACTAAGCGTTCTTATTTCATCTGTATTAACAGCATTTTTTCTGTATCTTAGTGCACGTACAACCGTAAATATTATATAAGCTGCAAACAATAAAAATATAATAATACCTTCAATTCTCGTAACAATTAAATTGTTTCCTATGCAAACTATTAACAGCAGAACAGCCGCCAAAATAGAAACAGGAAAATCCGATTTTAAAATTGATTTATCCACACTAATAGGCTTTACCACAGCGCAGATACCTGCAATCAGCATTAAATTCAAAATGCACGAACCCACGATATTTCCAACTGCCATATCATTAGAACCCGACATGGTAGCTGAAATACTTACCGCAGCCTCAGGAGCGCTTGTACCCATGGCAACAATAGTCAGTCCGACAATCATACTTGGAATCTTCAGCATTTTTGCTATTGATGAGCTTCCTTCTACAAAAAAATCAGCACCTTTAATCAGCAGTATAAATCCAACAATGAGTAACAAATAATGCATATTCAAACTCCATTCTTAGCTGATAAAAGGACGCCTCTTATTTATTGCCATACAGCTTGTCCTCTATCAGATCAATATTTTCTTCAAAATCAACCTCAAGCACAGACATTCCGTCAATGTCCGAACCCCAATAGGTATCGTCAGCCGGTATTCTCATCTGCTCTACATCGTACCCTAACAGGAATCCAGGACCTCTTAAAGAAAGCAGATACATATTCAGCTTGCTCATATTAGTATTCATGGAAGGAAGCGCTTCCTTTGCAACTGCTCCAATTCTGACTGGATTAGCCGCCTTTTTAATTATAGCTTCAAGTACCTTTCTCTGGCGCTGTGTTCTTTCAAAGTCTGCATTGCCTACATACCTAAGCCTTGAGTAGAACAAAGCCTGCTTGCCGGAAAGATTATACGTTCCTCCGCCGTCAAGGAGATCAGCTTCAGACGGTTCTCCAAAAAAGCTTACCCCCTCAGGACTTTGAAGCAGAACATTCATAGCGTCCGCCTCATTATCGCTGACTTTTATTTCAACGCCGCCCACTGCGTCTACAATATTAGCAAAAGAAACAAAGTTAACCGTTACATAATCATCTATTTTAATGTACAGGTTCTCCTCGATAGTATCCATAAGAAGTTCAGGTCCTCCGTACGAATAAGCAGCATTGAGCTTATTTGAACCGTATCCTGGAATCTGAACATACATATCTCTCATCAGTGAACACATTGTAATTTTATCGGTTTTACTGTTTATTGAAAGTAAAATCATTGAATCGGAACGTCCTCTGTCTTCACCTCTTGAATCTGTTCCGATAAGAAGAATATTTTTTACCGAAGACGAGCTTAGCAGCGAATGGCTCGAGGAAACACGTTCTCCTGTTTCTACTATATTTATTTTACTTATAAATCCCATTACTATGATTGAGTATATCCCGAACAGTACAATAAATACGCTGAGCAGTGAAATAATAATTTTTGTAAGGCATCCGCCTTTTTTTCTAATTTTTTTCTTTTTAGGCTTTGGAGCTGAAACATTATTGACCGGACGATTATTCTGAGGAGGTCGATTCTGAACAGGACGTACACCGCTTTGCATATTGTTGTTTCTGTTCTGCGGATTTACTGTTCTGCTTGCTGTATTATTCCCCTGCCCCCGCATCTGATTCGGATTCCGTCCTGGGATCTGTTGTCTCTGACCTGTTCTGCTGTGCACACCCTGCCCCTGAGAAGCCTGCCCGCTAGGCTGGCGCCTCTGAGGATTCTGTCTTTCCGGACGCTGCCCGTTATTGCCAGGCCTTTGCATACCCTGCTGAGGAGGTCTGCGCTGACTTCTTTTATTCTGTATATACTCAGACGGCACTGAAAATTCAAGTGTATCCTTTGCATAAGAATCCTTATCACGCTTATTATCAGACATAAATACACCTCCTGAATCAGAATTGATTTACAAACGGTATCAAAATTGAGCCAATTACTAATACAGCAGCAACTGAAATTATTACTGCTCTCATTAATATACTTTTTTTATTTTTCATTGTTGTCACCTTATCTTTTTTTAATATATAAAATATATTTTATCATAAAAAAATAAAAAAGGCAATACATTGAAAAATTTTAATAAATGTTATATAATAAAATAAAAATGGGAGGTATATTATGAAAATTAAGGGTATTATTTTTGACATGGACGGTCTCATTTTTGATACAGAAAAGCTGCTTATGAAATTTTGGATTGAAGCGTCAGAATTCTATGGCTTCAAAATGAAAAAAGAACACGTACTTGGAATAAGGAGCTTATCTGCCAAACTTGCTGCTCCTAAGCTTCATGGAATTTTCGGAAAAGATTTTAACTTTGAGGCTGTAAGAAATAAAAGAATTTCACTGATGAACAGCTACATCGCTGAAAACGGCATAGATAAAAAATGCGGAATCGATGAACTTCTGCAATATCTAAGCAATAATAAATACAAAAGAGCTATTGCAACTTCAACTGACTATGAACGAACAAAAATGTATCTCGAATCTTCTTCCCTATTCAACCAATTCGATGAAATTATTTGCGGACCGATGGTTCCAAACAGTAAACCTGCACCTGATATATACCTGAAAGCTGCTGAAGCATTGAATCTAAATCCAGAAGATTGCATGGCTCTTGAAGATTCTCCAAATGGAATAACGGCAGCTTATTCCGCCGGATGCATACCGGTTATGATTCCTGATCTTTCTGAACCCGATGAGGAAATCAAAGGCAAACTCTTTACCTGGAAAAATTCTCTGCTTGAAATAATTCCGCTTCTGGAAAGCTTAAAATAGCTATTTTCATATGTTTATTTTGCACAATTTATATATTTTTGTGTATTTTGTGCAAAAAGTACTTGCAAAAATATAATTTATGTGCTATAATAAGAGCATAATAATACCGGAAGTAAAATACCGGTTAAGGAGGAATAAAATTGAAAGTAACAATTTCAGCAAGAAAAATGCAGATACCTCAGGCTTTTCCTGAGTACGCAGAAAAAAAACTTGACGCAAAACTTACTAAATTTTTCGGAGATGAGGCTGACTCAAAAATTACTGTTTCTGAACACAAAAACCAGATTATTTTAGAACTTACAGTAAAATATAATAATATGATTTATCGTGCTGAAACAAAGGCGACTGATAAAAATGACGCTCTTGACAGCGCTGTTGATAAAATTATAAGACAGATCAGAAAAAATAAAACAAAAATCGAAAAAAGACTTAAAGAATCTGCTTTCAAGGAAGTTTATGAAGATTCCGTTGAAGAACAAACTGATTACGAAGTAATCAAGCATAAAACTTTCGTTATGCGCCCTATGGACGTTGAAGAAGCTATCCTTCAGATGAATATGCTGGGACATGCCTTTTTCATGTTCAGCAATGCCGCAACAGGCGAAACTAATGTTGTTTATAAACGTGATGACGGCAATTATGCTGTTCTTGAACCAACAAAAGAATAATTTAGTTAAATAAAACCGACTGAATTTCAGTCGGTTTTTTATTATATTTTCAACATAACTATATCTTAAGCCTGATTCCGATTTTCTGAAATACCTATACCTATCCACTACATTCTTGAATACTACTAAGTTTCCTTTCAGACCAATTAAATAGAATTTCGGACATTTCTTCAAAGTTTATTTTACTATTATTTTTTAAATTCATAAAAATCTCTAAGATATTACGTTCCGACTCATCTACATTTTTTATTAATTCTTTAAGGTGAGAAACATATTTTCCTGTTTTCTGAAAACCAATTGCCTGAATTACAAAAGATGCAGATTTATAAAGACTATATAGAATATCATTGTTTTTCTCATACAACATATTGTGTACACAACCGTGATATATATTGCAAACGCCTGTTTTTACAGCTCTGTTAACAGAATCACTATTAATATTTTTTAACAAAGCATCTAAGCTTCCATGTATCGGCTTAGTATCATAATAAAATTGAAATAGTTCAGAAACCTCCCAGTTTAACAATTCCGTTTTACCTGAAAGAAATCCGCAGATCAGTTCCCTATGCTGAAGCATATCAAGCATTTCATTATACTTCCTAATATCTGTATAAGACAGCTCATCAAGAATTACAACCATATCAATATCGCTGTTTTCTTTAGCTTCACCACGTGCATAACTGCCTTGTAAACCTACAAACCAAACTCTGCTTCCAAAGTTTTTTTGCAGTGCCTGTAAAAATGAAGTTATCCAAGTCTTAATATCTATCATTCTTCATATACCTCCAAGCTGATCTCCCCGCTGTTTGCTTTATCATAGAAAATTATGCTTTATTTTAATTTTTTATATTCTTCATCAGAAACCGGCTCACACCATTCATTTGATGTTTCTGTTCCCGGCACTTCAACCGCAATATGTGAGAACCATGAATCAGATTTTGCACCATGCCAATGCTTTACCCCTGCCGGAATTGTAATTACTGTTCCGGCAGTCAGACTGACTGGAGCCTTATCCCATTCCTGATACCAGCCTTCACCAGCTGTACAAATAAGTATCTGACCCCCGCCTTTTTTTGCATGGTGAACATGCCAATTATTGCGGCAGCCTGGTTCAAATGTTACATTTGCAAGAAATACAGAACATTCCCCAAATTTATTTAATGGCTTTAAATAAGATTTTCCCTTGAAATACTGAGCATAATCATCATTAGACTTGCCAATACCAAAACTGTCAGCTTGTTCAAAATCTAATTTATTTATTATTTTCAACTATCTCATCTCCTTATTTTTTGAGCGAAAATGTTACAGTAACACTTCCATCTCCAAGAATAGATTCCAATTCATTTTGAGTTGCATTTTCAATATGACCAAGTTTTGTAAAACTCCATGTGTTTTTATCATAGTAAATGGTAATTTTATCCCCTTGATATAAAATTATATCACCTGGCTCTGTTGTAATCTGTTTATCATTTGCTGGCAGACTTTTAGGCAATACGCCTACTTTTTCAAAATTCCCATAATCATCAAGTTCTAACGTCAACGATTTATCTTTCAGCAAATCTGCAAATGCCTTTGCTGAAGAATTATTTTCAAGCGTCGAGGTTAAAATTTTACCATTTACTTCAATATTAATTATTGTGCTCTCTGTATCCTGCGGAAACTCCAAGGTATCAAGCCATGCTGATATATCTTCTTCTGACGCATTTGCAGAAAATCTTTTTCCGCTTAATTGTGTACCTATTTCTGCTCCAAGGTTTCGAATATTATTCTCACTTACAGCTATGCCGCTGCTTCCTGATGTAGCAAATGGTATAACAGTCTTATCCGAGAAATCATAAGCTTCAAGAAACGTATCAATTATACGAGGCTCTTCTCCCCACCATATGGGGTAACCAAGATAAATAATGTCATAATCCATGAAGTTGTCAATCGGTTCAGCGATTTCCGGACGTACCGTTTTATCATTCTGTTCAATATTTGCCCTGCATGAAGGATTACTATATGCTATATCCTCATCTGTATAAGGTACAGCCGCTTCAATAACATATTTATCTGCACCTGTAAGAGAAATTATATGATTTGCAATTTTTTCAGTATTTCCGGTTCTGGAAAAATATGCAACCAATGTATCACCTGTTCTGCACTGCTGATTAAGAACACTGCGCTTCATTAAGCATAGATCGAATACATTCCATTCATCATCATTGTTTAAATTATATGGCTTGTTGTTAAGATTCTCCTCTGTTTCTTCTCCAAGCAAAAATTTTTGAAAATTACCTAATTCATTAACAGTATAGTTATATGACTTTATTGTTTCGTCAGCGCTTGTTGAAACACCGCATGATAATAATACTATCGAAAATAATCCCAGTGTAAGTATAGAAAGAATTATTTTCACTGTCATCACTTCCTTAAATATTTAAAGTTATATATTAAGACTTTCTATCCATGTCCTGAGACTTTCATCAGAGATATTATTAATTTTACCCTCAATTATATTTGTATCAGAGGCAACACTGTCTTTTAGATTCCTTACTGTACTGCCAAATCCGCTGCCGCCTGAAGTAGCAAATAAAATAATCGTTTTACCGGAAAAATCATAGCTTTCCAAAAATGTATTGATAATTGTGGGAGCAACATACCACCAAATAGGAAATCCTAAAAAAATCGTATCATATTGCGATATATCTGCATTATTATCAGCAAGTGCAGGACGTGAAGTTTTACTGCGCATTTCTACACTGCTTCTTGACTGCTCATTACGCCAATCAAGGTCTTTATCTGTATATGGAACAGCCGGTTTAATTTCATATAAATCTGCCCCTGCTGCCTTTGCAAGTTTTTTTGCTGCCTCTGCGGTTACGCCGCTTGCTGAAAAATAAGCTGCTAATATTTTTTTCATAATTATTACCTCCTGTTATTTTAAACTGCTAAACAATACCTTTAAACAGCTTTTTGACAAAATTAACAATAAGCTCATAAATTGAATAATCAGGATAATTAAGTTTAGCATTATCCATAGCCTTTATTTGTTTTTCTGTTGCAAAGGTATAGGGATAAACCCCAAAAAGAAACGGTAAAAAAGCGTAAATAAATTCCTGTCTTTCCTGCGCACTTAAATTAGAACAAAATTTTTCTAAAATACATTCAAGAAGATTTATTGCCTTTTTATAAGAATGCTTAAATTCTGTTAACTTTTCTGTACGGCTGTTTTCTTCAATATCATAAAGATTCATTGCAAGAAGCTTTAACAACAATACCCGCTTTTCAAGAGAATGCGCCAATGTATCAGCCAGCTCATCTATTGAAAATACTGAATTTTCGTTCAGCAGCTCATAAAGATCATCGTTCCAGAGATCATATTCACGCTGCATAAGCGCAAGGAAAATTTCTTCCTTAGTCTGAAAATAATTATAGATTGAAGTTCTTTTAAACGAAGTCACATTACCAATTTCTTTAATGGTTATATCCTTGAAGTTCATTGTTTTATAGAGCTGTTCACAAGCGTTTATAATTTCTTCACGTCTTGCTGTTATTAGCTCTTTAGAATTTATAGACATATATTTCCCCCATATCGTTGACACCGTGTCATTAATTATAGTATAGCACGACAATGACACAGTGTCAATGATTTTCCTGAAAATTATACTTATTCAGCATATTGAATAATTTTTTCTCATATTTTTTATACACAAATATTATATTTTACGATTTTTATATTGAAAAATTGTCACTATTGATGTATAATCTTATTAAGGAATTTTTATAATCCGGTAAAAATTTATGATGTAGTGTACACATTTATTTTACATTTTCTGAAACAGGAGGATCTTAAATGAAACGAATATTTTTGAAAAAATGCATTTCAATTTTATGTTCTGTTTTTATGATCGGCGGTTCTTTTTCATATACCTCAAAAGTATCCGCCAAAAATTCAAATTTAGTCAGCAATTCTACATTTGACAGCGATGTAAGCGACTGGTCGATATATCATCAAAGCGGAGGAATATGCAATGTTTATCAGGATAAAGGAAGCCTTGCACTGAATATTTCATCTGTCGGCACACTGAGCTATTCTGTTCAGCTTTATTATGATGTTGTCCCGCTTTATAAAAACGGCGTATACCGCATAAAATATGATATATCTTCCACAATAGACAGAACAGTTGATGGTATGATCCAGCAAAACGGCGGTACATATCAAACATATACTTCAGAAAAATTATCCCTTACTGACGAAACGCAGACAATAGACTACGAATTTACAATGAAGTCAAAAAGCGATATTATGTCACGTCTTGTTTTTAACTGCGGCAGTCAGGGAGAAGATCTGCCTGAGCATACTATTTATCTTGACAATGTTTTGATAGAACTTATTGATGACAGTAACGTGGATTATTCCAGCTTTAGAAATTATGAACCTCCCATTGTAACCAATCAAATAGGTTATAAAAAAAATTCAGTTAAAACAGCTGTATTCAAAAATGCAGGAAATGAAACCTCGTTTTCCGTAATAAATGCTGACACAGGAAAAACTGTTTATACTGGTCAGCTAAACGATGAAACATATAATGAATTTGCCGGCGAAAAGGTTCGTACCGGAGACTTTTCAGATGTCAATCAAGCCGGCCGGTATTATATAACCTGCGGAAGTCTTGACGATTCCTATATTTTTGAAATTTCGGATACAGTTTTTTCTGCAGCATTTAACGACTCCTTACGAATGCTGTATTTACAGCGGTGCGGAACAACTGTTGAAGACAGTACATTCGGGCACGATTCATGCCATGATTCCCTTGCAGTCGTATATGGAACAAATGAAAAAATAAATGTCAGCGGCGGATGGCATGACGCAGGAGATTACGGCAGATATGTGGTATCAGGCGCAAAGGCTGTTGCAGACCTGCTTTATGCTTATCAGAATGCACCAGACCAGTTTACTGACAGTATTGGAATCCCTGAAAGCGGAAATGGAATACCTGATGTGCTTGATGAAGCAAGATATGAAATTGAATGGCTTCTGAAAATGCAAGACAGTTCCGGCGGTGTACATCATAAAGTAACGTGTGAATCATTTCCCGGATATGTAATGCCGGAGGAAGAAACTGAAGAGCTTATCGTGACTCCGGTTTCAACACCTGCTACCGCTGATTTCTGCGGTGTAATGGCTCTTGCATATGAAGTCTATAAGGACATTGACTCTGAATTTGCAGAAAAATGTTTGAGTGCTGCTGAAAAAGCGGATAATTTTCTCAACGAAAATCCCTATCTGATTTTTAAGAATCCATCGGATATTGTTACAGGTGAATACGGAGATAGTTCTGACAGAGATGAACGCTACTGGGCTAAAGCCCAAATGTGGAGATCAACCGGTGATGAAAAATATCTCAAGCACCTTGAAAGCATGAACGTCTGTACCGGTCTTGATTCTGCAAATTTCGGCGATTACGGAAATATAGCTATTGTTACAATGAGTGGTATTGACAAAAACTCAGAGGTTTATATACGAGCAAAAAACTCTCTTCTTTCCAATGCTGATTCGCTGGTGAAAAACGCAGATAACAGCCCCTTCGGATTAACAGTTACGCAGTTCTACAAAAGCGGCTGGGGAAGCAATATGACAGCTGCTAATCACGGCGTTCTTCTTGGAAATGCCTATTTATTAACCGGTGATGAAAAATACCTGAATGCTGCAAGTTCAAATTTGAATTATCTGATGGGATGCAATCCACTTGGAATATGCTATTTTACAGGATACGGTACTGTATCCCCTGAGCACCCTCATCATCGGCCATCTATTGCTCAAAATAAACCTATGAGCGGTATGCTTGTCGGAGGAGTTCACCCTTATCTTGAAGACAGCGCCGCTAAAGCATATTGCTCCGGACAGCCTACCGGTAAATGCTACGTTGATAATCAGGAAAGCTTTTCTACAAATGAAGTTACTATTTATTGGAATTCACCGCTGACATATCTTTTTACATTTATTAACAACCAGGAAGCTATAGCGGGAGATATTAATGCAGACGGTCAGTTTAATGCTGCTGATGTTATCATGATGCAGAAATATCTGATCGGCAATGGTGATTTAATTAATTGGAAAGCTGGAGATTTAAGTAAAGACAATGAAATAAACATTTTTGATCTGATTCTAATGAAACGTAACTTATTATAATTTTTTATGAAAAAACAAATTTTATAAATAAAAAAGTCTGCTGTGATTAATACCACAGCAGACTTTATATACTACATTACATCTACAAATATTTTTAATTATCAACTATACTGTTATCATCGTTAAATATTGCGTCACCTTGAGTCACTTCCTGTAAAGTAACATCTATATCAATATCCTTTCCGTTTCTGTATATAGTAAGTTTGATAACATCTCCGGCTTTAAACTGGTTTTTAATTTTGTTAAGCTCTTCACTTGTAGAAATTGCCTCTCCATTTATACCTATAATAATATCCCCTGCTTCAATATTTGCAACATCAGCCGCACCGCCTGGAGTAACTGTTCTTACAAAAACGCCTACCGGCATATTGTAAAGACTTGATGTAGCTTCATCGATATCTGTTGCTCTTATTCCAAGCTGTGGTCTTCCAGGTACATAATTATAATTAATAAGATCATCAATAATGCTCTTTGCCTGCGTCATAGGAATTGCAAATCCAAGACCTTCAACACTTGCTGAGTTTTCAGAGTAATTAGATGACATTTTAGCTGAATTTATTCCTATAACCTGACCATAGCTGTTAATCAGCGGACCGCCTGAGTTACCTGAATTTATAGCGGCGTCAGTCTGAATAAGGTTCATCTGCTTATCATTAACAGTAATATCACGGTTTAGAGCAGAAACAATACCGCAGGTTACAGAACCAAAAAGTTCAAATCCGAGCGGATTTCCTATTGCTATAACAAGTTCACCGACTCTTAAATCATCGCTGTTGCCAAACTCTGCTGTTGCAAGTCCGGTCGCATCTACCTTAAGAACTGCAATATCAGTATCTGAATCACAGCCTATTATTGTTGCATCGTATTTCTTTTCATCCGACATTACTACTGAAATATTTGATGCTACGCCGTATGTTGAATCAGAAATAACATGTGCATTTGTTATTACATAGCCATCACTTGTCATAACAATTCCCGTTCCGGTAGCTGTAGCAGTCTGAGTATTGCTTTGTCCTGGACTTCCGAAGAACCAATTGTCATATCCGAAATTATTGGACTTTACTGTAAAATCAGAAGAAATACCAACTACAGCGGGCATAACCTTGGATACTGCGTCCGGAATGGATAAGCTGTCTTCACGTGCTGCAAGCTCAAGCCAACTTTTCGCATCAGATTTTGTATTCTGAGCGGATAATGAATCAGAAGATTCGTCCTCAGAAGAGTTCTTGTCTGATTTCTTATTTATGCCGTCTGATTTACTGAAAAAGTTATCCAGTGAAGCATTATTGCTTATATATTTATAGCACTGAATTGAGCCGCCGGAAATAAGGGCCGCACATACTGCAAAAGAAATCACCTTTGTAAAAATTCTTTTTTTCTTTTTTGGTTTCTCCTGTTCAGCGGAATTAAATGCGGGTCCTGGTGAGATTCCCTGAGAATAACTGTAGCTTGCTGAATTGCAATTTGCATTATTATCACTTGCCTGCTGATTTGCATTAACCTCGGCAGCCGGCGCCGGATTCTGAACTTCGTTATTATTATGGTTTAACTCCTGTTGATTTTTATTATTTTCATTTTCTAACATATAAAAACATCCTTTCTATGTAAATGTTTGTTTGTTTTGTTTTTGTCTATGTTTATATTATACTTTTTTATGTGAAAACTATATGATAACATACAGAAAAAAATGTAAAATAAAGTTAATATTCTGAATTGAAAATATGTATAATTTATGATATACTTTATTATCATATAGGTATACGATACAAGGAGAATTTATGTTTATTATTCCGGAATATGCAGAAAATATTTTAAGAAAACTTGATGAATATGGATTTGAATCATATTTAGCCGGCGGTTGTGTTCGTGATTTCATTAGCGGTACAACTCCTCACGACTATGATGTCACCACCAATGCATTACCAGAAAATATCAAATATGTATTTTCGGACTATAAAATTATATGCTCCGGCGAAAAGCATGGAACAATAACAGTAGTCTCAGATAATAATCTTGTTGAGATTACAACATACAGAATTGACGGAGCTTATAACGATCACAGGCATCCTGATAAGGTATGCTTTACGCAGTATATTAAAGAAGACCTTAAAAGACGTGATTTTACAATCAATTCCATGGCTTTCAGCCCCAAAGCTGGATTAATAGATCCTTTTGGCGGTGTATGTGATATTAAGAGTAAAATAATTAGAACTACCGGAAATCCAGATGAAAGATTTAAAGAAGACGCCCTTAGAATATTAAGAGCTCTCAGATTTTCGTCACGCCTGGGCTTTATAATAGAACAGCAAACCTCTGAAGCCATATTTAGAAATAAACAGTTAATATCTAAAATTTCTATCGAAAGAATAAGAGATGAGTTTGTAAAAATTATTTCAGGAAAAAATGCCGGCAGTGTACTAAGAAAATATAAAGATGTTATTGCAGTTTTTATACCTGAAATATCGGCAGAATTTAATTTTAATCAAAACAGTCCTTACCATAAATATGATGTATGGGAACATACTATTCATGCAATTGACGTCTTTAATGATCCTATAATAAAACTTGCAATGTTTTTTCATGATATTTCAAAACCTGAATGCTATACTGAAGACATCAATGGAATTGGCCATTTTAAAGGGCACGCTTTAAAAGGTGCAGAAAAAACTAAATATATCATGAAAAGACTTAAATTTTCATCTAAAGAAATTGAACTTGTTACTGATCTGGTAAAGCATCATAGTGATGAAATTAATACTGAATATGATATAAAGAAAAAATTAAATTTGCTTGGTGAAAAAAAATTTTTTCATCTTTTGAATGTTCTTAGAGCAGATTGTATGTCAAAACAGGATTTTTGTAAAGAATCATTGAAAAAAATTAAGGATATAGAAGTATCAGCCCAAAATATGATTGAAAATAATATATGCTATTCCCTCCCTCAAATGCAGATTAATGGAAATGATCTTATTTCTATCGGATTCAGAGGGAAAAAAATAGGTGAAATTTTAAATATTCTTTTAGATATGATTATGAATAAAGAGCTTAAAAATGATAAAACAGAGTTAATTATTTGTGCAAAATTAATGTTTTATTTACAAAATAATGGCGAATAATATCATTTGTTACAAATATTAAAATTTCTATTGACAAAACAACCATTTTGAGATATAATAAATATGCTGATTAAAGCAATGGAGAGGTGTCCGAGTGGTTTAAGGAGCTGGTCTTGAAAACCAGTGATCTCGCAAGGGACCGTGGGTTCGAATCCCACCCTCTCCGCCATTTTTATTTTTACATTAGTTATCATGGAGAAGTACTCAAGTGGTGACGAGGCGCCCCTGCTAAGGGCGTAGGGTGGGAAACTGCCGCGAGGGTTCAAATCCCTCCTTCTCCGCCATTAAATATAATGATTTGTTTAAAACTCCCTCGATTTTGTCGAGGGAGTTTTTGTATTTAATTTTTTCTTAGAAAACAATGTATAAAACTTACTAAATTTCAACAACATGTCCTTAGATAAGTTAAATCCAACTTTTTTTATGTATAATAGTCTGTTAAACAAAAATATAATAAGGAAATGCTCTTATCATTACAACAATTGCATTTCCTTATATTTTTTTATGTCATTTAACTCTAAATGCTTTCAATTTTTTTAATCATCCACATCAGGAAAATCCCTTTTCATTAATTTAATACTTACTATAAACATATCATTTTTTTCATAAATATCAATTATACCTTCATGTTTTTCAACTATTTCCCTTACTGATTTTAATCCCCATCCATGCTCCTTATTATTTTCCTTATGACTTTTCAAATTGTAATTCTGTTCTAAGACTGAAGTCTGTATCGTATTTTTAATTACAACTATGAAATATCCTGATTGCTCCCCTATTGTAAGTATGATCTGGGACGGAATCGTATTACCTTCACATGCTTCTAACGCATTATCCAATAAATTAGCAAGCAACAGACTTAAATCATATTCAAGATAATCCGGAATATCAATAATAATCCTGCATGATACTTCAATATTTTTATGTTCGGCTTTTCCAAACTTATCATTTATAACGGCGTTAATAACTGAACTTGAGCATTTTATAAGCAATCTTACATCACTGCTGCTTGTACCCAATATTTCTTTAACATATTTTTTAGCGTCACAATATTTTTTATCCGAAAGCAGAATATTGACGCAATTAATTTTATTATAATAATCATGACGCAAAATGCTTATCTTTTGATACTGCCGTTCTAAATTTATCAATTCATCTTGTTGCTTATGCAGCTGCATCTGTAAAAGCTCTTTTTCAGTTTCTTTTTGGCTTGAAATATTCATTTTCCGCACAAAAATAAATATTATAATATTCAGCACCGATAAAAGAATGGTTATCAAAAGACACATATAGTTTGTAACTGAACTTTGTCTTGAAATCATATACATTGCAAATCCAATAAATAAAGTAATGCAAAGTGCTGATATTACAATTATCCATTCATTCATGCGAAAATAATAAGGTTCCTTTTTTCTTATCCATAAAAGACATTGTGTAGCGAAAAAATACAACAGCTTTGTACAAAAAATACAAATAATTCGGCTTGCGTCCTGAGCTTCTATCAAATCATTTGCAGAAATATTCGAAAGTATACTTATCACATTCAAAACAGGTAAATTAACAAGATAAATCAGTGAATAGCTTATGACAGATATTAATATTTTCTCAAAAACATGGCCTTTTAAAAAATAAAGTGAAAATAAAAATGCAGATAATATAAATCCAATAATAAATATCAATTCATTCTTAATATAAAAAGTTCCTATACTATCAATAATGAAAATGCAATAAAATAACAAAAAGCTTTTGCACCAAGCGGCTTTTTCTGAACGATATTCAAAATAGCAAACTATAAATCTTATAATCAAAAAGGCTTCAACACAAATTGCGGCAATTTCTGATAATGTCCAAATTATAAGGCATCACCGCCTCTCATAAGTAACTTAAACTGCTCTTTTACATCGACCATTCTTCTTGCACTTAAGGGAAGAACCGTTCTTTCAGATTTATAATTTAAAATAACTTGATCATTACGTATCTGATAAACATATCTGCAGTTAACTAAATAAGTTTTATGTACGCGTATAAAACCATACGGCTTAAAAAATTCCTCCAGGTAATCCATGGTATAAGCCCTGTTTGCAAGTCTTTTAGACTGATTATCATAAAATAAAAAAATGTCATGGCGAAGCGAATAAAAATATACCATCTTTGTAATATCTTTATATTCAACCGTATTATTTTCAAACTGTAAATTTATAAGCTGTTTTTCCGAAAAAATTTCTTCACAATAGGAATCTACTGATTCTGATAATTCTTGTAATAATTTTTCTTTACGAATAAAACGATATGGTGCATATTGAAATGTATTGAATACAAAATGGCTATAACTTGAAACAAATATTATATGAGTATCCGTTTTGTTTTTTCTAATCATTGAAGCAAGTTTGATACCGCTCATTTTAGGCATATCAATATCTAAGTAAATCAAATCGAATGGATTATTATTATATTCATGCAAGAACTTTTCTGGATCTATATAAAACAAAACATCACTTATAATATTTTTGTTTTGAAATAATGATTTTAATTCTGTTTGCATTTGCTTTGCAAAAATTTTATCATCATCTACTACAGCTATCCGTATCATCAAATCACCCCTATTCATCATATCATAAATCTATCTTTATTTCAACAAATCTTTACCGAAATAACAGAAAAAAAACAATAAATACTAAGTTTTTTTAAAAGAATAACTATATTTGGTAAATTATAGTTTTCCTTCTCCAATATATTTAATATTAGGATGTTATTTTCCAATTGCTTTTAATATCAATAGCGCACCAATGTCGCACAAAAACTGATTCAGATAAAAAACAACGCCGTTTGCAAAAACCTGCAAACGGCGTATTTAAGTAATATATAATGGAGCTGTTTAACGGATTCGAACCGTCGACCTCTTCCTTACCAAGGAAGTGCTCTGCCTGCTGAGCTAAAACAGCATTAGAACATTTATATTATATCATATAAATATAACTTTGTCAATAAAAAACAACATAGAAATATAAAAGATTTGTATTAGCTATTTATCAGCAGTTTAATAAACATCCCCGGTTGCCGGGGGATGTTTATTCCACTTTAATCAATTAAAACTTCATTTATCTTAGTTCCTATATCCCCTTTGATATAATCATCAAAATCGGCTGGTTCCGGATAAATACCAACAAATTCATCAGTTTCAGAATCTGAATAATAAACCGCAATTATCTTGTAATTATCAATCTTCACCGCCCATGAACACTCATTTGCCGCTTCATAATAACTTATTATTTTTTTATACAGCTCTGAATATTCATCATCGGTAAATTGCCCATAAGATAGATTTCCGCAGATATGAATCCCAGCAAGCTTTTTGTTTTCCGGATTCCTTATAGAACGATCTATTATTTCATAATTTTGAACAATTGTCTGTACAGAATCATAAATTACTTCTGCTTGTGATACGGCTGCTCTGTATTTCGTCTTGCCGATCCATAAAATATAATTAGGAATTAAAACTCCTGCCAAGATCCCAGTAATCAGCAAAACAATAACAACTTCAAAAAGTGTTATACCTTTAAAAATCTTATATTTCATTAATTTTATTTATACTTATACTGCCGGAACTGAAATATCTCTTTTTGCACATACAGAATTAAGGCTAAAACCCTCTTCATCCATTTCCTCAAGAGTAATCGCTTCCGGATAAGCTCCTATATAATCTGAACCAGTCTCCTGCCATACCACTGCTTCAACCTGACCTGAAGCGCCAAAAGCAATAGATAAATGACCGTCAAGATCAGGGATTGCTGTATTTAACGCCTTAGAAAAACCTTCCGCATTAGCTCCTCCATGTAAATCAACATCTGCGGTATAAGTACCGCTAAGAATATGTCCGTTCATTTCCATTTCTGCTGAAATCAAATTAGCTTGTCCTGCAATTTTTGAAGCAGTATCATTCTGCATTGTCAGACGGGCGCTGCGTACCCATTTCATCATATTCGGAACAATAATAATTGCAAGAATACCAATAATCGCAATAACAACAATCAGTTCAATAATGGTGAAGCCTTTTACCTTATTCTTATTTTTTTCTGCCAAAATTACCTCCTAAAACACCATTTAAATTTCTAATCTTTTCTTTATAAATAATCATACCATATATATCATATAATGTCAATAAAATTTACAAAATGGTATTTTTTAGCAAAAATATTAAATTGAATATGTTACTCTTAAAAATTCTTTGATAGAAGTTTTCCCTGCAATCACCAGATCAGCGGCATTATCACTTAGCATTCGAGCGCCGTTTTCTTTTGCCTTTCTTTCAATCAACTCCTTATCAGCGCCGTTTACTATAATTTCTTTTATACTTCCCGTACAATGTATAATTTCATGTATAGCAGTTCTCCCCTTATAACCTGTATTGCTGCATTCACTGCACCCGACAGCTTCATAAACTTCAATAGATTTATTAATACCCAAAAGTTCATTTTCTTCCGCAGAAGTAAATCTCTTAATTTTACATTTACCGCATAAAATTTTAACAAGCCGCTGAGCAACTACGCCTATCAGGGAGGAAGCAGCCATATAAGCCGGTACGCCCATGTCAATAAGACGTGTTATAGTAGACGCTGCGTCATTTGTATGCAAAGTTGAAAATACAAGATGTCCTGTAATAGCAGCTCTTATACCAATTTCAGCAGTTTCCTCATCACGCATTTCACCTATCATGATAATATCCGGATCCTGACGAAGTATTGAACGTAGAGCTGCTGCAAATGTCATTCCTGATTTGTTATTTATCTGTACCTGATTAATTCCGTCAATACGTTTTTCTACCGGATCCTCAACAGTAACGACATTAACATCAGGCTCAGCAACCTCTTCCAATGAAGAATACAAAGTCGTAGTTTTACCTGAACCAGTAGGACCGGTAACAAGAATTAATCCATGGGGACATTTCAGCATTTTTTCATACATTTTATAATTATAATCAGTCATTCCCAACTCTGTAACTTTTCTCAGAGCTGCTCCTCCTGCTGAGAGAATCCTCATTACCAGTTTTTCGCCGTTCACTGTCGGCAAGCTGGATACACGTATATCAAGTTTAACACCGTTCACTTCCTGTGAAAAACGACCGTCCTGCGGAATCCTTTTTTCAGCGATATTCATGTTGCTTATCAGTTTTATTCGTGTTGTCAGAGAATTATGTGCAGCATTTGAAATATTCATAAGTTCTATAAGATCGCCGTTTATACGTATTCTGATTTTTGTATGCTTTTCAAATGGCTCAATATGTATATCCGTTGCGTCGGCAAGAAAAGCCTGCTCGACAATTGTTACAGCAAGTTTAACAATAGGCGCACTTTCTATTCTTTCCTCAGAACCGTCATCTGCTTCTGATTCTTCTGTAATTTGCTGATTTACAAATTCTACAACCCCCTCTACCTGCCGGCGCTGATATATTTTTTCTATTGTCTTTAATATTGCAGAACGAGCGGCAAACACTGGAAAAATATCCATACCGGCTGTAATCTTAATATCTTCAAGAATATTAAAGTTTATTGGATCTTCAGTTGCTACAACTAACCGTCCGCCCTGGATATTTACACCTATTACCGTATATTTTCTGGCGATTGCTTCAGGAATTTTTCCTGCCGCCTGCTCATTTATTCTTACATTGCCAATATCCAAAAATGGTATTCTTAATTTGTCAGATAGAACTCTTATAAATTCAGTTTCAGACAACATTCCCAATTCAATAACTATTTCACCGAATCTTTTTGCTCCGCTGTAATTATTTTGTACTTCAAGTACTCTTTTAAGCTGTTTTTCAGTTATAAATCCTGCTGAAACAAGATAATTCCCTATTTTATTATTACTTCCCATATAAACCTCCGGCTTTTTCTTGTAATTTAATAAAAAATATGTTAAAATTGAAATATAATTATATTTTTGGAGTGAATTTCAGTGTCCAACGCAATTTTAAAGCTTGAAAATCTCGATATAAGATTTTATATATATTTTTATACTATTATTTTTATTATTGGAATCTGCATAGGCAGTTTTATAAATGTACTTATATACAGGCTTCCCAAAAATGAAAACATAATAACCAGTTCTTCCAGATGTACAAGCTGCGGAAGTAAAATCAAATATCTTGACATGATTCCTATATTTAGCTGGATATTCCTAAGAGGAAAATGCCGTCAATGCGGCGGTAAAATTTCCGCAAGGTATCCTTTGATCGAGATAATGAACAGCATAATTTATATTATTACCTTTACCGTAATGGATTTTAGTGCAAGGTCAATATTTGTCTGTATTTTCTTTTCAATACTGACCGTAATTGGATTTACCGACTGGGATACACTTGAAATAGACATTAGACTCCTTGCAGCAATAGGAATTATTGCTGTTATTTCAATATTCACCGATAACAGTCTTACTTTATTCCAAAGAATTACTGGAGGTATTATAATTAGCGCACCTTTCTTCATAATTGGAGAAATTTCATCTTGCATTATTGAAAGTAATACAGGAGAAAAGATTCGGGGAATAGAACTTGGGGATACCATTTTAATGGCTGTTTCTGGTTTATTTATTGGATATAAAGCGGCTGTTGTATCAGCTTTCATAGGAATTATCCTTGCTTCTATTGCTGGACTCATAATAAAACACAAAAGCGGAGAATCGACGTTAGCTTTTGGTCCGTTTTTGTCAATAGGACTTTTCTTCGGTACCTTATGGGGTAATGCTATTACGGACTGGTGGTTTTCATTATTTATATAAAATTTGCAGTTGTTATGCAACTGCTTTTTTATTCCAAAATTTCAGGCAATGTATAAATAAAATAAATATTATCAGATGACCTGCCGCTGTCAAAATATTTATACCTCATAGCTTTTCTTTCGATTCCTGCGGCATCATCAATAACAGCAATTTCAGGACAAATAGCTATATTTACAAACGAAAATGAAAGATATGCGTAAGGAGCAGATGTATTATCATCTTTAATCTTTTTAAAGTACTTTCCGTCATTATCAGTATCACTAAAATCATTTTCAAAAATGTCGACGCTAATTATACCGTTATCAGAATTGAAACCTGAAAAATTTCCTGAATCATCAGGAGTACCAAGATTAAAATTATATGAAAATTCCTTGTAATATTCACAATTTGACTCTGAAATCATTGTACAGGTATCGTTTTTCAAATCAGCAGAATAAATTTTAACATTACCCATACTTCCTGACGGATTTCCATTAATATCAAAAGATAAAGGCGCATTTGATATTTCCATTATATAGGTTTCAGTATATTTATTTTTCTCCTCATTAAAATAATATTTTCTGAAAAAATCAAGGGGCTTATTATCTTCAATTAAATTCTCATATGTATTATCATTTCCTGATTTAAGCTGTACCTTTGGAAGCTTTGCCGCTGACGGCGAATTTAAAAGCTCAGAAAGCGAACTATATCCTGTATAAACATTGACCTTATCTGCATATTTTAAATTGTTTTCTATATAACGGCTTACATTATCAAGATCAGCATTTACACTTTCAGTTTCCTTTGCTGTAATATACAAATTTTGAACCATTCCTATAAGCGATACAGCGCCGATCATAAGTCCGGAAAAAATAGTCATAACAATTATAAGCTCAAGAAGTGTCAATCCCTTTAATTTATTATTTCTCATCAAACACCTCAGTTACAATATTCCCCTCAAAAAATCTGAAATGTCCGCTTTCTGCACACTCTTTTTCATCTATGACTGAAAAATACTCTTTTCCTATTACTCTGTAGCTCCTGCCTTCTATTTGAAGAATGACAGCAGCTTCCTTTTCCGAACCATTTTCCTCGGTGGGCGTTACGCATACAGTATTATCCCTGATTTCTGCCGCCGGAGATTCTTTGATAATTTTACTGTTCAATCCTTCAGTTTTTCTTATAATACTGCAAATTCCAGCACAAGCTGAAACAAGAAGAGCAGATATAATTGTAAGTACTGCTAAAGAAACAATTATTTCTATTAGTGTAAAACCACGAAGTTTATTTTTACGTAATGTCATAAACTATACCCCACTCTGCTTGTCAATAACACTGATAATACAGGACTGTAAACTTTACCGGTTTTTCAGGCTCCGAAACTGAATCAGATTTAGGCTCAGGATTCACATAAACAAATCCCGCAGCATTTTGTGCATCAATTTCTTTAAAAATAACTGAACCTATAAATCCTGTATTTATCGGCATATAATTATAACTGTTATATTTTATATCTAACAAAGGCGGTGTACCGCTTTGATTTAAATAAGCTGTTGGTGACATAACATAACCAGTAACAGCCGAATTACCTAAAAAATTAAAATCACCGTCAAATTCCGTATCCATATAAACATTGATATTGGGAATCATTTTTCGTTCACCCTCGTCAAATAAATTCGGATTCTTCATGAGCTCAAATTTGCCGTCTTTAAAACAATCAGCATAAGTTTTAGTAAGTATCCAAGTATCTTCAAGCTTAATATTACCGTCAGAATATACGTAGTCACTCCACCATTCAAAATTCTGTATATTAACTGTAATTAAGTCTTTGTTGCTTCTAAAATATTCCATAAACTCACCCGCCCCAGGAACAAAAAAATTCACCTTACCGGTTCCGGAATCATCAACAATAATCTTGAATCCAGACTTTCCATGAAAATTAATAAGCCTTATCCAAATATCCTTATCACCAGGATTAATATACATTGTACCGTTTTGAAAATCTCCAATTAAAGTACAACTATCAGTTATAGCTTTAGATTCGTCATTAAGCGCTGCTCTTTCAATTACTACTTCACCTATACTGTTTTTATAATTTTTATACAATGATCCAAAATTGATATAATATAATGGAAGTTCATTAAAATTAACTGTCGAATTAATATCTGTAGATGATTTAGAATTATTCATAATATTTAAAACAGAATTAGAATCCAGTAAATTGTTATCTTTAAGCTTGCTGCTTTTGAGATATTCCCTTTCCATGGAAGCCGGGAACATATTGCCGTAATTATGTACTATATCTTTAAGAAATTTTTTATATTCCTTCTGATAATTATATTTTTTATCTTCAACATAACTTACAGCTTTTTCATTTTCGTCAAACAGCAACGCAGAGCTGATACGTATGGAATCAGCCTGAGTCGAATCAGCATTGATATATCCTGATTTATCCAATAATTCTATTTTAATGGACTGATCTATATTATCAATATAAATCACGCCTCCGTTAATAAAAAATGAATAAGCATTTATATTTTTTATAAATTCAGCCGCGTCAGTTAAAGTACCATCATTATGTACGCTGTTTATTATAATATCCGGACACTCAATTCTTAATTTATCAGGATCAGCAAAAAGCCCGTTTTTAAAGTAATACTCTCCTTTTTCAGGAGCAGAAAAAAAGAGCTCGTCTAAAATCACCGCCGACCCGTTGACTGAAACATCAGCAGCAGAAATTTCAAGTTCGGAAGATACAACATCATTAGCAAGAATATATCCATTATCAGAGCTTGTACCTCTAACAAGTATTTTGCCTTTTGAATAGATATTACCGCCCAGATAGCTACTTCCATTACCATTCACTTTTTTAATCAAGCCCTGGTCCCATGGATAAAAACTGCCCTTATTGCTTTCATTAACAACAAATTCAGATACACCATGTTCAATATTATCCTTAAGCTTATGCTCGTCCAAAAGGTATATATCTCCGTATATCGAATTATTTCCATAATTACTTACCGTTCCAGAATATAAAATAAAGGGAGAATCCAAGCCTCCTGCGCTAAAACTGCTTCCTTGTCCTAAATGCAAATTATCTTCTACATAAATATAGGGGAGTTCATCATATGCAACTACTTCATCAACTTTTGAATTAAGCTTTTCTCCAATATCATCAAGAGTAAGATTACCGTTTATATACATTCCTGTTTCCGGACTTAAAAAGTTCATTTGTGATGCACCTGTTAATCTTAAATCTCCGTTTATACCTAAAAAGCCGTTAAAAGCAAAGTTCTCTTTCAGCACTGATTCTTTATTTATTATACTGGAAGCTGCTCCGCCGATAACCTGTAAATTATTTAACGATACAGAGTCAAGCGCTGATACTGAATACAAATACGGTGCATTTCTCTTTTCATAATCTGCAAGAACATACATAGCTACGGTATTTTCTTTTCCGTTCATGCTCACGCAAGCTGAAATTTTATAAACTGGTTTTTCTGAATCATAGCCAAGCTCATTGCCGTTACCTATATTTGTAACAGTAGCTTTTACAACCGAACCCATACCCGAATCAGGCAGACTTACAGATATATTTATTGAAGAATGCTTTGGAATACTTGAAAAGGAATCAGAAAATTCTGAATTTGTTTCCAATGACTTATAAATGCTTTCAACCACTGAACGTGCTGTAAACTGTGTTTGTTTGTCAGCATAAGTATTGACGGCACGTTTTCCAGAAGAAGAAGCCAGCGCAAAAGCAGCAAAAATTAATACAATTACAATCATCATAACTGAAATAACTGTATAAAGAACAGAACCTTTGACCTTGCTGTTTTTCATAGTAACTCCCGCTTCATCATTTTATTCCGTGTCCAGATATGCTGACGGCTCAGCATAATACACATTTATCTGCATACTTCCGGAATAATTTTCTGTATATGAAATTATATTAAACTTGTTTACTTCAATAGCCTTCTGAGAATCTCTGATACTCTGCAAAAAGTTAAAAAAAGATGTTCTTGAAGCCTCATAATCGATCTCAACTATGCAGACTTCCGCTGACGCACCTGATAAATTTTCATCGCTCTCAGTTGAATCAGATTCAACAATACTTTTCGATTCACATTCATAATCTTCAAATGTAATAAAAGAAGCGCCGCTGACTTTAAGGCTTTTTATAAAAATTCCGTTTCTATCAAAGTACTCCTGTAAAAACTTATCAACACTGTACGTTTGTTTATCATCTATAAACCATTGAGATATTTTTCTTGCTTCATCATATTTTTTATCTGTATTATTTTTTACTTTATCCTTCTGTATAATTATATTTTCAGTCTCTTTCCATTTTTTATAAACCTGATTATAATTATATTTTTCCTTTTCTATATCCTTAAACACCGGTACTATAAAGAAAAATATTCCTGAAAACAGAATCATTGCTATAAGTAAAATCAGCGCTAATATGCGTTCACGATAACTAAGTTTTTTCAATTTTTCCTCCCTGCGATTCAGTTTCTGTTGAAAACTCAGCTGGATTCAGTGTAATTTTTATTTCATTCATAATAATACTGTTCATTGCAGTAGTATCTGCTGAATATATGGTATATCCGCTGTAAGTCACATTAGAAAATTCCTTATAAGCTGTAAGCTTTTCTGCAATCATTGCCGGTACTTTCTGAGACGGATCAGTATCCGTTTCTGAATTAATACGAACAGTCAGCTCATAATTATCATACTGAAGCTCTGTAATATACGTATTAACACCAAGTTCAGCAGAAGATTCTGCAACGATGTTTTCAATTATATTTATATGTTCAAATGATATTTGAGGATACGTCCTAAAAACATCAATTACTTTTCCGGCTGAAGTTATGTAGTTTTCTAAATACTTTTCCCTTTCAGCCAATTCTTTATATTCAAGCTGTATTTCTTCTGAAGCTTCAATATTTTTGTTAAGACGATCAGTTCGTTCATTAATTGATTCATAATATCTTAGAAAAGCAAAATACAAACCTGCAATAACGACAATTGTTATAACTGCTGCTATCACAAACAATGCCGCAAATTTTGAATCTGACAATTCATATCTTTTATGACACATCTCATTTTCAAGCAGGTTGACTTTTTCTTTATTTCCATTACGTTTAAATAATGCGCCAACTGCATTTGCGTATTCAGAAATATCAATATTTTCACACCCGTCTGCCTGAGGCGTTAAAGCAATAACGCTCGGATTCAATTCCATTGACAAGACACTTTGACTTAATACAGAATAATTGCTTAAATCACCATAGAAAATAACATTTTTTATTATATCAGTTGAGCTTCTTGTTTTCTGAAACTGAACCATACGAAAAATATTTTCCTTAGCAGCTTCAACAACATAATTATTTTCGCAAGGATAATCATTAGGACTTATCTTAATGTATCTTGAAAACGCAAGCCTGCCGTTATCATAGATATTTGTATTTAGAAAATCTTTGTTTATCAGTACAGTCAGCAGCGGCATTTGAAATTTTGTATTTAGATCAGATAATAATAGTCCTGAGATACTGCTGCACCCGATCATAACTGCTTTCAGAGACACATCCATTTCAGAAAATAATTTTTTATAGCCCTCAACTATTTCATACGGACAAGCAGTTGCAAAAACCTTTTCCATTAAAACCCCGTTATCATTTTCCTCCCCTGAAATAACATAGGAATAGCAGTATTTATCATCAAGTCCAAGGACAGCCTGCATTTCAGTTTTCACCATTTTCAAAAGCTGACGCTCTTTAGCTTTTGGGAGCAACAGCTCCTTGAAAATAGTATGATTAGAAAAAATACTGACAATCGCTTCCCTATCCTTCATACCATTAATCATGATAGCTGCGCTTAGAAAATCTGCAAGCTTTTGGACATCCATAATCTTTCCGTCAACAATTAATTCATCGTCTATATCAAGTGATACTGCTGCTTCAATGTTAACTTTTGAGCTGTTTTCGTATCCTTTAACAATTTTTATGTTATTATCAGTTACATCAAATGAAAGCATAATAATCCGCCTTTCAGTATTATATTAAGCCAAAGTTACAGTTTCAAATGATGAATAAAGCGCTGGAAGAACTGAGGCTATAATAAGCCCTGCCAAAATTCCAAGAATAATAATCATCATTGGTTCAATTAATGCAACAAGTCTTTTCACTGCTGAGTCAGATTCTTCCTCATAATGATCTGAAGTTTTATCAAGAATTTCCCCCAAAGCGCCGGATTCTTCTCCAACATAAATAATCGAACAAAACATTGAATCAAATATTCCAGTACGCTCAATAGCTGAAGATAATAATTCTCCCTGTTTAACTTCATCTATAACCTTTCTGAATTTCTTATCTATATAGCTGTTGCACAAGATTGCTGACGCTTTTTCAAGACATTCCACCATAGGTATACCGCCCGAATAAAGTGAAGACAGTGTCCTTGAAAATCTTGCAGTATATATCTTAGTAACAAGCTTTCCAATCATAGGAGCCGTAATTTTCGCTTTATCAAGTGTCAAACGTATGCTATTGATTTGTACAAGATACCTTAATAAAAAAATCAGAATCACAACAGTAAATAAAATAATATACCATTTAGTTCTTAATATATTGCTGATTCCAAACATTATTTTTGTCAAAGCCGGAACATCTGACCAATCTTTAAACATTGACATAAATGATGGCATAACAAATGTAAACAGACCGATTACTATTACAACAGAAAACACCAAAAGAATAAAAGGATACATCATTGCATTCTTTATTGTATTATTAAGTTTGTTTTCCTTAGCATAATGCTCGGTCATACGATGCATAATAACATCAATTGAACCGCTTGATTCTCCTGCAATTACCATAGAAATCAAGAATTGAGGAAATATTCCATCATGCACTGTCAAAGCTGATGACAAAGATTTTCCCTTTTGCACATTCTCATATATATCACTCCATACAGCCTTTAAGCTTTCAGAGGGCTGTTCCCTTGAAAGTATTTCAAGAGATTTTGCAAGCGTAAGTCCAGATGACAGCATCGCACTGAGCTGACGGCAGTTATAAGCAAGCTCTCTGGTTTTTAATTTTTTTAAATACTTATGTCTTACTGAAGCTTCACGAAAATCAGTACAATAATAACTTTTTTCATGCATCTTTTCAAAAAATTCTTTTTCATCTGCGGCTTCAATATTACCTTTTATTGTTTTTCCAAGTGAATTTTTCGCAGTGTATGAGTAATTTGGCATAAGGCTCCTCCAACTGTTGAATTTCGTTCCTCTTTCGACAATTTATGACGTTATTCGACATTTTGTAAACAGACTAACTGTATAAACCGTTCCAAAAGTACAGATAATAAAAACAAATATAAGTAATGAAAGGAAAAATCATGGATCGAAACTATATTAACTGCGGTGAAATACCGCTTGGACTAAGTATGGCGCTTGCTCAGAATTTAAAGGCAATGGAAAACTTTTCTGTTATGAAACAAGAAGAAAAAGACCGAATTATCAACGGCTGCCATAATGTAAATTCAAAAGAAGAAATGCAGGAGTATGTACAAAAAATAGCTGATGTATTTTGATCAAAAGCAAAGGGATGGCAAGCCCATCCCTTTTTCTTATCAGCCGGTATTGAACAGACGTTCAAATTCATCTAAGGAAACAGGTTTTGAGTAGTAGTAACCCTGAGCAGTATTGCATCCGCACTGCAAAAGATATTCTGCCTGTTCTTTTGTTTCAACGCCTTCTGCTACAATTTCTATGCCAATATCATTAGAGAGCTTTATTGTATGATCTATTATTTTCTTTCCTTTATCCGTTATAATAGTTTCATCAAGAAAATTTCTATCAATTTTCAGAATATCAAACGGGGTGTTTTTCAGCATATTTAGTGACGAGAATCCGGAACCAAAGTCATCCATTAAAAGAGTATAACCGGAATTTTTAAGCTTTTCAAGAGTATCCAGAAAAACATCCTGATTATCGTAGTAAACTGTTTCAGTAATTTCAAGCTCAAGATATTTTTTATCAATCTGATATTTTTCAACGAGTCCGTCAAAAATCTCTGTCAATTGAGGATTTTCTACATTTATTCTTGAAACATTAACTGAAATAGGAACAGGTCTAAGACCATCGTCCATCCATTTTCTTATTTGAATACAAGCCTGTTCCCACATATATCTGTCAAGCTTTACTACAAAGCCATTTTTCTCAAACAGACCAATAAATTTATTTGGCATCATTATTCCCCTGTCTGGATGCAACCAGCGTACAAGGGCTTCAGCGCCGATTATTTCTGAAGTCTGAATATCATACCTGGGCTGAAGAAACATGGTAAACTGACCATTATAAAGAGCCTGATCCATATCATTTTCTATATGCTGTTCTTCCAGCATTTTAAGAAGCATACTGTCCTCATAAAAGGCAAATCTTTTTAGATTCTTACCCTTTACTGTACTTTTTGCCATATTAGCATAATCGAGAATTTTACGTCTGGGTATTTTATTATCAAGAACTCTGTATACGCCAAAAACTACCGTTAAAGCTGCTCCCTTATAGAATGATACGCATTTACAGATTCTTTCAATAAGACTAACAATTTGCTCATCGCTGTTATATTCCACAAAAATTCCAAAACAGTCGCCTGAAAATCTTCCTGTCAAATCTTCCCGTCTAACAAGCGACTTTAGAGTATGTGCAATATATCTAAGAAGATTATCGGCAAATTCAATACCATAAATTTCATTTATCGCCTTGAATTTTTCAATATCAAGTACTATCATGGCATAATTTTTATTATCGTTTTTCATAAGCCTGTTCATGTCTTCAGTAAACTTATAAGGATTTGAAAGTCTTGTTAGATCGTCAATTTCAGCGCGGTATTTAAGTTTAATAAGATAATTAGTAGCCTTATTAACGTCAAGAATAGTACCGACAGCCATTATAAGCTTACCGTTTTCATCAAGAACCGGTGAAATGGTAATATTATACCATATATATTTTCCGTCAAGATTTATCAGCCTTACCTTAATATCCTTATCCTTCAAAATGCCCTTATAAATATCATCAAGGCACTTTTTCAGAAAGTCAATATCTTCTTTGTACACAACGCCTGAATTAAATATTTCATCAAGATTAAAATCCGAATCATAATATCCCCTAAAATGACGTCTGGCATTATCAGAAAAAATAACTGAATTAGTTTCTGCATACCACTCATAAAGAACAATATTGGTCTGTTCTATTATAAGGCGGTATTTATGAGAATTTTTTCTATACTGCATACGCTGAATATTTTCAACCTCAAGATATTTAGTTTTTATATTTTCACATTCATTGCTGTATTCAGTAAGATCAAGCAGCATATAAATAAATTCATTAGCGCTGATTCTGACGGTTTTGCAATAGCATTTTCTGAAAATCCCATCAGACCATTTTACACCAAGTTCCGCATTAAGTTTTCCGGCAATCTGTACATTATCAAAGACTTCACGATCACTTTCAAAAATCAAATTATTCCTTACATATCTGAAAAATTCATCAGAGTTCATTGATTCATAATCAAAATTAAGTAAGGTATCTGAGTTTTTCAAATCAGCAACTATATCGTTATTAATATCTACATAAATTACCTGGTCAAATGACCTGAACATTTCATCGACGGCAGTATTTACGTCAAAGTTCAAGTCATGATACTTCAATTTTTTCAAAACCGTACCCCCGGTCAAACATTATTTACTAATATAATACACTAAAATCGACATAAAATCAATATTCAAGATATATTTGATTTAATTTTTGTTTATATTGTACATTTTCTATGTTCAAATTTTCTTATAAAAAGTAAATCTTTTGGCAATATCACTATTTACATAATCTTTTGTATCACCAAAAAAAAGCTGTTTTTTATTTATATGAAGTATCTTTGAAGCATAACTGCATGCACTTGTAATATCATGTGAAATCATAATAATAGTTATACCGTACTTTTTATTTATATCAGATATAATCTGATACATTTCGTAAGTCACCGCCGGATCAAGTCCTGTTACAGGCTCATCAAGCAGAAGCATTTTTTCAGTTGCGCACAAAGCCCTTGCTAAAAGAACTCTCTGCTGCTGACCGCCTGAAAGTTCACGATAGCATCTTCCGGAAAGCTCTGATATGCCAAGCTTCTCCATACTTTCCAGCGCTCTTTTTTTGTTTTCAGAAGTATAGAACATTCCTATTTTTCTTTTATTTAGGCATCCTGAAATTACAACTTCATGAACGCTTGCGGGAAAATCTTTCTGAGCCGTAGTCTGCTGAGGCAGATAACCTATTTCATTTTGCTTCAGACCGCCTGTCATAATTATATTCCCCTGACAAGGCTGTTTAAGACCGAGTATACCTTTCATAAGAGTGCTCTTTCCGGCGCCGTTTTCTCCCACAATACAAAGATAGTCACCGGACTTTACTGAAAAATTAATTCCTTCAGCAACTATGACATTTTCATATGAAAATGAAACATTATCGCATTTTATAAGTGATTCGGGCATTAAAATATTAACTCCTTAAACAATAAAAAATCATTATTATTTTATCATTTATAGCAGTAAAAGTCAAGAAAATAAAAACAGTATTCGTTTTTACAGAATACTGTTTTTAAATATTATAATTTTATTATACTTGCTATACTGCCTGCCAAATCATCATAATAGCCAGCATTTCCGCTTGAAAGCATTCCGCCGTCAGCCATATCGGTATCAATTATAAACTCCACTACATTTCCGGAACCGTCATATCGTGGTACATAACAGCATGTACTATCAGTATGACAATCGGATTTAATATCCGAAACTATTACAGTAAAGCTGCTTCCGCTGTCCAGGGTAATCATAAAGCGTTCTCCGCACCCATTGGTGATACCTGTTCCCAAAGCAACGCAATAATCGTCTCCTATTCGTCTGAAGCCTCTGTCATCGGTATACGCCTGCTGTTGAAGCTCATACTGAATACTTGATGTATCGGTTATACACCGATAATCCATGTAAGCCTTGAATGAGGTATCCATCCCGGACAGCCAATCAGTACCGGCTACAGTTTCCTCATAAACATTATCTTCATACCCTTCATTATATGAATCCTCGTTCTCATATGTTACCTCCTCCTGAGGTTCCTCAGAAACTGTGCTTTCCTCTGTATATTCTTCATCAAGGATTTCACTGGTATCAGAAATTGAATATACAGGCACTTCTTTTTCAACTGGAATGGGCATATGTACCTCGCTTGCTGATGACATTATCAGCGATGTCATTAAAAACGTATATAAAAAAATAGAAACCGCCTCCTGATATTTTAGAATACGTTTTCTATTTTATTCTTTTCTATATTAAATTATTCATTAAAAGGAAATAAACTTTATTTCCAAATATCTAAAACCTTAATTCCTTTCTCCAGAATCAACATTTTAGGCTTTTTAATATACTTTTGCGACTAATTACAATAAAAAAACTTCTTTATCTGCAAATCTGTAAGCTCAATGACATTACTTTTATTAAGCCAATGTTTGTACCAATCAACTGTTCTTAAAAGTGCTTCATTAATGTTCCATTTCGGATTCCAGTCAAGTCTTTTTTGCAGTTTAGAGCAGTTGAGTTTCAGAAGACCTGATTCATAAACTGGATTTTCCTCAGGCTCAACATTCCACTTTACGCCGTTTCCCCATAAACGGCAAAACTCATCAACAAGAACACTGGTTTTGATACAGTCAGATTCCTTAGGTCCTACGTTATAACAATCCTCATACGAACTATTTTCATACTGTTTTGACGCAATATCAAGATATACTGCCAAAGATTCAAGTACATGCTGATACGGCCGGACAGAATCCGGATTCCTTACCATTATAACTTTATTCTGTAATGCTGCCCTTACGCAGTCCGGAATGATTCGGTCCGCCGCAAAATCACCTCCGCCGATTACATTGCCGGATCTGACTGCTGAAACAGAAATATTTTTCTGCTTAAAAAAGCTATTTTTATATGTGCTTGTTACAAGCTCCGAACAGGATTTACTATTGGAATACGGATCATATCCGTTAAGTTCATCTGTTTCACGGTAACCCCGTTCCAATTCCATATTTTTATAAACTTTATCAGTTGTGACATTAATAACTGATCTTACTGAATCAGAAAAACGACAGCACTCAAGAACATTTACAGTTCCCATAACATTTGTTGAATATGTGCTTACCGGATCATCATAGCTTTCACGAACCAGAGTACGTGCTGCCATGTGTATAACAATTTCCGGAGAAAATTTATCAAATACACACTTCAGGGATTCAATACTTCGTACATCGCCAAACTGCACCGGTATTTCCTTATTCAGTTTCAAAATGTCAAATAAGCTGTAATCTGATTGCGGTAAAAGGGAAAAACCATAAACTTCAGCTCCGAAATTCATAAGTATTCTGCAAATCCACGAACCCTTGAATCCGGTGCAGCCGGTCACCAATACCTTTTTATTTTTATAAAACTTATAGTCAAATCCCATAATAACCTTTCTGTTTATACACCTATCACTTTAGAATTTATTGCTCCGGCTCCTTTATCAGTTATTTTAATACACTGCTTTTGACATTCGATATTTCCCTCTGAGCATAAATATTCAACTCTGTTTTTTATAAAAACCGGAGCTATTCCAAGGACGTTTGAAATATTGCTTACCGTAATTCTTCTTCCTTTAAATTCTAAAGCTGACTTTAAGATGAAATAATCAAGAATATTCATTCCCGTATCATCATAATCATTTTCCTCGTTTTCGGAGTACGCTGAATCAGAAATACCAGTTTTATGATACTCTTTATAATATGTACTTTCACCCGGCTGCTGAGCATCAGGAATTTGTTCAGCATTCCTGATTCCTGACAGTCTTTCAGTTATCTGATAAATATTACGGAACATCTCAGAAGATTCATGATTTGACGAATTTATAAAGTTTTCTAAGCAGCCTACAATAACAAGAAGTTCTTTTGCTCTTGACATAGCAACATTAATACGCCGCCCATCTTTAGCAAATCCGATGTTATGCCCGACATTATTTCTTACAAAACTCATAATAATAATATCTTCTTCCATTCCCTGGAATCTATCTACTGAACCTATTCTAATATTTACATTTGAAAGCGTTTTATAAAATCCGCTGTAAATCAGTTCTGATTCAAGAAGCTTTACCTGTGCATCATAAAAGGTTATAATACCTATACCCTTTTGAGCATTATTCTTAACCAGATTAGAATTTAACATACTTAAAATTTTCTTTACGCAGGAAACCTCAAATTCATTATAAAAACTCTTATTGCGCATATTTTCATAATACTTTGTAATATTTGGAACATCATACCATAAAACGTGATTATCCTCCTCAATATCGAACCCATAGCACATATGTTCTTTAGGAGAAACTGACGGGGATTCAAGTCTTCCTGCATCAGTATTAATATAAAACTGATTTACCAATCCGGCAATATCCCTATGCATACGATACTGCCTGTAAAGCATAGTTTTTGTTCCTGTTTCCGCCTTTTCATAAAGTTCTTCAAAAAGACTAATTTTCATAAGTTCTTTTAAACTGCCGTCATTTTCCGATTCAATTTCATCATAAGCATTCATATCTATAAACGGCGGAAGCTGCTTATGGTCACCTACAAGTACTATTTTCTTTCCTTTAAGCATTGGGAGAATAATATCCGGCGGCGTACTTTTACTTGATTCATCAATAATAACCACATCGAAAACCGGATAATTTTCATTGAAATCCTTAGTGCCGCTCTGGATACAGGTAATCCCTATTACATTTGCATTATCTATATATAGCTTTTTCAAAGAATTATAATTCATTCCGCTTCCGGAAATTTTACTTTTCCATTCCAAAATAAGCTTTTTCCAAGTATCATAACGAAATTTAAAATCATTATATTTCTGCATAACACAGCTTTCCATCTTATCCGGATCAATTTTTGATAAATCAATATTGCAAAGCGCCGACATATAAAATCTTTCAGAAGCTTCCTCTCTAAGCAGTTCAACATTATAATTATAATCACGTACTAAATCAGAATACTCTTTACTTGTTGTATTATACTTACTTTTAACGCTATAATACTGACTGTCATAATCTTCACAAAGTGCGTCCAATCCCGTATGAAAACAATCTGAATTAAAAACAAAAACCTCTGATTTTTTGATTTGTTCAATTTTATCGCAAAGTTTAATCGTTTTAACCTGTATACTCACCATAAAATTTTCAGTACGTCTATAATATACAGCAGCTAATTTTCGCCACTTTCTGCCAAACAATAACCGCTTAATTCCAAAGGGTTCAGCATTTATTATCTTTTCTCCCTCTTCATAAAGACTTTCAGTATTTTCAAATCCGGCATAATAAAATTCCCCGTCATAAAAGGTTTTGTCTAAAATTGCACTGCCTGCTGATTTTTCTATATAATCAAACTGTTCAGTAAATTTATTGGTATAGTCATTAAAGAAATTTAGTTCATTTTCATATTCACGGATTTTTTCAATATCAGCTTTCATATCCATATACTTACCGGAAATATCATTATAAATTCCGTTTGGAATTATAAAATCCTCCGGATAAAAATTACGTGCTTTTTCAGCAGCTGATAAATCATCGTTTTCATATGCTTTGGCAATCAGTTCAAAAAAGGCAGCTCTTTTTTCTTTAGCGTCTTTCAGTACATTTTTATAAAAGTGAATCTGAGATTCATAATAATTCTTTGTTTTTCGTCCCTCACTGATACGCTCAGAAAGCTCCATAAGATCAGGCAGCTTTTTAATATATGAATTAAGCTTTTGAGTTCTCTCATCAATATTTTTTGACATATTTTCAGAGGAATCGGAAATTTGTTTTATCCATGTTCTAACAACATTATCTTCCACAAACGGAAGTCCCTCTTCTTCAACCCTTGAGCTGTCACCTTTTCTCAGTACCCTTACATCCGTATGGTTCATTACCCTTGAAATTGCATTGTCAACAGCCAGATTTGACTGGGATACTACAAGCGTTTTCAGTCCTCTAATGGCATTCTGATAGCAAATTTCTGCGATAACCGTGGTTTTTCCTGTACCTGGCGGTCCTTGAATCAGATAAAGGTCTTCAGCATTCAACACCCCCTCAACAGCTTCTATCTGCTCAGGATTCATATTTTCAGCAAGAAGATTTTCTGCTGAAAGTATAACATTGTCCCCAGGCTTCCTATTTGCTTTTTCAGGATTAAAAATAAATTCCGGAAGCCTTTTATTGACCGCTTCTCCTCTGCACAGCTTGTCCAATCCAGATTTCATTCTTTTGCAGGTTATCTCAGCCGCCGCGTCATAAATAACCAACCGCTGTCCGGAATTAAATACATCTGTTTTGTTTCCTGATAGCTTAACCGTTAAAATATTATTCCTGTAATCGTCTGCTTTTCCCACTGAAAAAACAGGCTCTCCTTTTTCGTCAGCAGTTCCTACACTAAGATTTTTTATTTCCTTGCCGTCCAGTCCTAAAGTTTTAATACGCACCGTATCACCGGATCTATACAAAACTTCCTCACAACAGAACAGCGCTTTGCTTTTTCCGGACTTCTCAAGCAATGAATTAATATATTCATACCACATATCAAGGCGCTCTCTTAAAGCTTCATTTATGTGAAAAACGCCGTCCTGATTTAAATGAGTAAAACAAACTGAAACTGCTTTATTGCTGTCAAGGGGTTCAAGGCTAACACTCCGGCATGAAAAAACATCATTATCCAGAACACCCTTTAAACTAAATTCAACTCCTCCGGTATTAAAATTCAGTATCAAAAGCCCGTCCTGCATAGCAATTTTAGCATAAAATGCTTTTCCTTCGGGAAAAACTGTCATTGGAAGTTCATATTTTGAAACGTCAGAAATACCTGTTTTCTTAAGTTCATCAAGAGCACGAGGCGACATATTAAGAATCAATTTATTAGTATTCGATTCCAATTTAAACACTCCTATTTTTAATCCAGATAATTTCCGTAAAGCTCAAAAGCGTCATATACCGTCAGCCAATAATCATATGAGCCTGCTGTTACTGCAACATATTCACGGCCGTTCTTTAAGGCAAATGATGCAAGACAATTTTCAGCTTCATCAGTAAATCCTGTTTTTCCGCCCTCGATCTGTACGCCTGCGACCTCATCTCCGTACATACGGCTGAACATCGTGCTTTCAAGAAGAATCCCCTGAGGGTGCTCCTTGGTTCTTGAAGTTGTATACTGATAGGTTGACAGAACCTTTCTGCACAAATTATTTTGCAGGGCATATTCAAGTATTACTGCCATTTCTGTTGCAGTACTGTAATGATTTTCATCATGCAGCCCGCTTGTATTTGTAAAATGCGTATGCTTAAGACCCAACCCTTCTGCTTTTTCATTCATAAGCTTAACAAAATTCTCTTCACTGCCGCTAATGCGTTCTGCAAGCCCGATAGCTGCGTCAGCTCCGGACGGAAGAACTGTTCCGTAAAGCATATCTTCAACGGTTACAGTTTCACCCTCTTCAAAGCCCGTTATTGATGCGTCAGCTTCCATCAGCGGGTGCAGAATTTCATAAGTCATAGTAAATCTGTCATCAATAGAGTTCATGTTTTCAGCGGCAACAATAAGTGTCATTATTTTAGTCATTGACGCAGGATAAATAATTTTATCCGCTTCCCTCTGGGCTATTATCTTGTTTTCGCTGACATCAACCAGAACTCCGTATTTACTTACTATCTTATCGCCAAATTCGATTGATTCAACATCAATTTCAGGATACTCAACAGTCGGATATGTCGTTTCTTCGGTTGTTTCTTCAATTTCAGCAGACATATTCTCAGAAATGCTGTTTACTGACGACGTAATATTTTCAGGCTTTAAAATAAAATGAATACCGGCTAAAGCTATTACAGCAATAAATAAAATTGTCAGAATCCCCGTGATAAAAAGTGTTATAAAAGTACTTTTTGTATGCATATTCGACCTCAATTTCAATAGATTTAAAAAACAAAACAAGGCGGAATCAATCCGCCTTAAGTTTTCAGATAGTCTGTTTAAGTGCCTGAGCCAACTGATCCGGACATGAAGTATTTTTCATACCGCACTTTATATTCTCAAGCTTTTCTATTACATCTTCCACCTTCATTCCCTTAACTAACGCTGCTATTCCCTTAAGATTGCCGTTGCATCCGCCGATGTATTCGACATTCTTCAAAACTCCGTCCTCAATTTCTATATTTATCTGCCGTGAACAAACACCCTTTGGTATATAATTAATTATCATAATATCCTCCTGCACGTTATGTTATTTTTTATTTGAAAGCTTTATTATTCGGTCAAGGTTTTCTTTCGATGTAGTTTCGCTTCCCAAATGCGTAGGTACTGCGTTATAGAGTCCGTGAAAATCCGAGCCGCCTGTAACTATTAAGTCATATTTTTCGGCAATACTGAGAAGCTCTCTTCTTTTTTCCTCATCAGCTGAATAATGATAAACTTCCACTCCGTCAATCTTCTTTTCTGCTGCAAGTTCTTCCAAAAGATCAAGGCTGTCATACATAGCCGGATGCGCCATTACAGCAACGCCTCTTGCAGAATGAATAAGATCAAGAACAAATCTGACATCAGGATATTCTCTTTCCACCAGACAGATCCCTTTGTCAAGATTAAAAAGCTCATTGTTCAAATCACCGTAAAATTCAAGAGCATAGCCATATTCAATAAGCGCTCTCATAATATGCGATTTAAAGATACTTTTACTTCCGGTACAGTGCTTAAGTACGCTTTCCGGAGTTATAGGATAAAGCTTCATAACATTTTCTATCATTTCTTTTGAGCAAGCTTTTCTTATTTCACACGACTTAAGGCAGAGACCTTCTAATCTGTCCGGCTTTTTCGGAGCGTAGCAGAGAATGTGTACTTTTTTCCCTCTGGATTTGTCCCATGCGGACATTTCAACACCCTGGATAACTTTTACGCCATAGCGTTCACCAAGGATATGCGCTCTTGAAAACGATGAAAGGGTATCATGATCTGTTATAGACAGAAAATCTATGTTCAATCTCTTGGCCTGTACAATTACATCTTCAATTCCAAGGGAACCGTCGGATAATGTTGTGTGACAGTGAAGATCACAAATCATATACATCCTCCTAAACTATTAAACTGATTTGCATTAATATTATATAGATTATATCATATAAAAAGCAAAAAATCAACACTTTTTTTGTGCATATTTATACTAATGATTTTACAAGTTCATCATCGAACAAAGCAGTATCAAAATCACATCTTCCAGAGCAGAAGCTTTTGCCATTTAGATAATTAAGACAGCTGTCACCCTTAAAATCAAATTCAATGCGGTACGCACAAAGCTGCTGCCGGAAAATGCCCTTTCGTTTATTAATAATAGTATTACCATATTTTCCGTCCCCTAACAAGGGATTTCCAAGAAACGCCATATGTGCTCTTATCTGGTGTGTACGTCCGGTCACAAGCTTTATCCTAAGAAGTGAAAAATTATTTTTGCTTTTTATCACCTCATATCCTGTAACTATTTTTTTATAATCCGGTAACTCATTTTCACTTATATCCACTAAATTATGGTTACCCTTTTTTAAAAACGCTGTTCTGTACCCTGAAGTTTCTTTCGGTACGCCGCAGCAAATGCATAAATATTCTTTATTTATTTCTCTTGACTTAATTCTAAAATTAATTTCCCTAAGAGCGTCTGCATTCTTAGCGGCTATAACAAGTCCGGAAGTATTCCTGTCTATTCTATTGCACAAAGCCGGTGCAAATGAATTTTCATTTACCGGATCATATTCCCCTTTTTTATAAAGATAATATCTTATGATGTCAATCAGCGTGTCGCCGGATTTTTCAGATCCAGTATGAACATCCAATCCTGGTTTCTTGTACGCAATAATTATATTTCGATCTTCATAAACAACATCCGGAGCATTCTCTGTACACTTGATGACCTGAGCTTTCTTTTTTTCTGAAAAAAATTCATCATTAATATACATGGAGATAACATCGTTTTCCCTTAAAATTTCCCCTTTTTCACATCTTTTGCCGTTCAGCTTGATTCTTTTTATTCTCAGATATTTATATAAAAGTGACTTTGGCAATCCTGGAACTGCTTTTGTTATAAATTTATCTATACGCTGTCCGCTGTCATTTCTGTTAACTGTAAATTCTCTCATAAAAACTCCGTTCAGAAAATTATATTTGAAAATATTATATCATTTTTTTCTATAAAATTCAAATAATCAGTTAAATTTATATATTTTTTTAAAAAAATCTTTTATTTTCTTTTAAAATGGATTATACTATATATATGAAAAAATTTTACCGGAGGCGCTATGAACGAAAATATTCACAAGGGACACCGAAAAAGAATAAAACAGAAATTCATAGATTCAGGGTTCAGCGGTTTTAACAATCATGAAATTCTTGAATTGCTTCTATTTTATTCACGTCCAAGGGTTGATACAAATGAAATTGCACATCGGCTGATTAATAATTTCGGAAGCTTTAGCGGAGTATGCGACGCCGATCTTGACGCACTGAAGGAAATAGAAGGCATTGACGAATCGAGTGCACTGCTTCTGAAAATGATTCCGGCACTTACTAAAGAGTATCTAAATTCACAAAATAAAATAACGCATCTTAATACATATGAAAAATCCTGCACTTATTTCATGAATCTTTTTGTGGGAGAAAAGGAAGAAAAAATCCGAGCCGCTTGTGTTAATGACAAGCTTAAACTCGTTGCCTGCACAGTTATTGCTGAAGGAACTCCCGGAAAGGTTGATATAAATATACGTAAGCTCGTTGAATTTGCGTATAGAAACAAGTGTGAAAGCATAATTCTTGCCCATAATCACCCAAACGGTGATACTCTTCCGTCTGACAATGATATAAAAGCTACTTCATATGTTTATAATACTCTTAAACCCGTAGGAATAACACTTATTGACCATATTATCATTGCCGGAAACGACGCAATTTCTATGAAAGATTCCGGCGCATTTACACTTCTTAGATAGATTGGAGCTTAACATGACAAATAAAAAATTTGAACTTGTTACAGATTACAAACCCTCAGGTGATCAGCCTCAGGCTATCGAAAGACTAACCCAAAGCATACTTGACGGATGCCGTGAACAAACCTTGCTTGGCGTTACAGGTTCAGGAAAAACATTTACAATGGCTAATGTTATTGCTAATGTCAATAAACCGACTCTTATTCTGGCTCATAATAAAATTCTGGCGGCACAGCTCTGCTCAGAATTTAAAGAATTTTTTCCTAATAACGCCGTCGAATACTTTGTGTCCTATTACGATTATTATCAGCCTGAAGCCTATATTCCCGGTACAGACACATACATTGAAAAAGACTCCTCTATAAACGATGAAATAGACAAAATGAGGCACTCTGCAACAATGGCGCTCAGTGAAAGAAACGATGTAATTATAGTTTCAAGCGTTTCCTGCATATATTCCTTGGGCAGTCCTGAAGATTACCGCTCCATGGCTGTATCAATTAGGCTTGGTATGGAAAAATCAAGAGATAAGCTTTTAAGTGAGCTTGTTTCTATACAGTACGAGCGCAATGACATAAATTTTGTAAGAAATAAGTTCAGGGTCAGAGGCGATGTAGTTGAGATTTTTCCTGCGTCATCAAACGATAAGGCAATACGTGTTGAATTTTTCGGTGATGAAATCGACAGAATAACGGAAATTCATGTCCTTACCGGAGAAGTTATTGCATCGCTTCAGCATGCGGCGATCTTCCCTGCCAGCCACTACATCGTTGACGGACATAAAATGAATACTGCACTCAAAGAAATAGATAATGAACTCTCAGAGAGAATAGAATACTTTCAGTCAAAGAATATGCTTGTTGAAGCTCAGCGAATTGCTCAGCGCACACATTATGACATGGAAATGCTTCAGGAAATCGGCTTTTGCAGCGGTATAGAAAACTACTCACGTATCCTGACCGGACGTGAACCAGGCAGCACTCCTCTAACTCTGCTTGATCACTTTCCTAAGGATTTTCTTCTTATGATTGACGAAAGTCATGTAACTGTTCCTCAGGTCGGAGCAATGTATGCCGGTGACCGTGCGAGAAAAACAACCCTCATTGATTACGGATTCAGACTTCCCAGCGCATATGACAACCGTCCTATGAACTTTAAGGAATTTTATGACCATATTAATCAGGTTGTTTTCGTCAGCGCTACCCCCGGAAAATTTGAAAGAGAAAAATCTGTCCAGATCGTTGAACAGGTTATACGTCCGACCGGACTTGTAGACCCCGAAATCAGTGTAAGACCTATTGAAGGACAAATAGAAGATCTGCTGTCGGAAATCAACCAGCGAACTGAAATTGACGAAAGAGTTCTTATAACAACCCTTACTAAAAAAATGGCGGAAGACCTTACTTCATTTCTCCACGCTGCCGGCGTAAAGGTTCAGTATCTTCACCACGATATTGATACAATCGAACGTATGGAAATAATTAAGGATCTACGTGAAGGAGTATATGATGTCCTTGTAGGAATAAACCTGCTTCGTGAAGGACTTGATATTCCCGAAGTATCGCTTGTGGCTATTCTTGACGCGGATAAGGAAGGCTTTCTCAGAAGTGAAACTTCCCTTATCCAGACTATCGGACGTGCTGCCCGCAACGCTAAGGGAAAGGTTATAATGTATGCCGACAGCGTAACAGGTTCAATGGAAAGAGCCATAACCGAAACAGAACGCCGACGTGAAATTCAGCTTTCTTACAACAAGGAACACAATATTGTACCTAAAACGATAAAGAAAGATATACGAAAAGTACTTGAAATCTCATCAAAGGAAACGATAGAGAAAAAATCAGAAAAAAAGCTTTCAAGAAAAGAAAAGTCAGAGCTTATTGCAAAGCTGAAAACAGAAATGAAAGAAGCCGCAAAGCTGCTTGAATTTGAGCACGCAGCATATCTGAGAGATAAAATCAAAGAATTAGAGGAAAATAAATGAACGATAAAATTATTATAAAAGGCGCAAGAGAGCATAACCTTAAAAATATTGATCTTGAAATTCCAAGAGACAAGCTTATTGTCATGACTGGCTTATCAGGCTCTGGAAAATCTTCACTTGCATTCGATACAATTTACGCCGACGGACAGCGCCGTTATATGGAAAGCCTTTCTTCATATGCAAGAATGTTTTTGGGACAAATGGAAAAACCGGACGTTGACAGCATTGAAGGACTGTCCCCGGCTATTTCAATAGATCAAAAAACAACTTCAAAAAATCCACGTTCTACCGTTGGAACTGTTACGGAAATTTATGATTATCTCAGACTTTTATACGCAAGAATAGGTATTCCTCATTGCCCAGTCTGCGGAAAGGAAATCAAGCAGCAGACTATCGACCAAATAGTTGATAAAATCCTGTCCCTTGAAACAGGCACAAAAATTCAGATACTCGCACCCATTGCAAGAGGCAGAAAAGGAACATATGCCAAAGAGCTTGATTCCGCAAGGCGTTCAGGATACGTTCGTGTAAGAATAGACGGCAGTATTTATGATTTGTCTGAAGAAATCAAGCTTGATAAAAACAAGAAACATAATATAGAAATCATTGTTGACCGTCTTGTTGTTAAGGATGATATAAAATCCAGACTTGCAGACAGTATAGAAACTGCTTCCTCTCTTTCGTCCGGTCTTACTGCCGTAGACGTTGTCGGAGGAGAAGAATTGCTTTTTTCACAAAGCTATGCGTGTCCGGAACATAATATAAGCATAGAGGAACTGACTCCGCGTATGTTTTCTTTTAACAACCCATTCGGCGCCTGCCCCAAGTGCACCGGTTTAGGTTACTTTCAGCGTGTTGACCCGGATCTTATAGTCCCCAACAAGGAACTGAGTATAAAAGAAGGCGCAATAAAAGCAAGCGGTTGGAATACACTTAACAAAGGCTCAATTGCCATGATGTATTATACCGGTCTTGCAGAACACTTCAACATCAGTCTTGATACCCCGTTTAAGGATCTTCCTAACGAAGCTGCCGACGCATTTCTTTACGGTACAGGAGAAGACAGAATAGAAATTAAAATAATAGATTCTTTCGGCGGAGGAACAAGATACAGCAAATTTGAGGGCGTAATTAATAATCTTGAAAGACGATACAGAGAATCTTCAAGCGAGCATTCAAAATCAGATATTTCAGACTATATGAGTGAAATAAAATGCCCAGAATGTCACGGTGAACGTCTGAAAAAGGAAAGTCTTTCTGTAACTGTAGGCGGACTTAATATAAATCAGGTTTCTGATCTTTCTGTATCAGACGCTCTGGATTTTATGAATAATATACAGCTTACTGAAAGAGAAATGTATATAGGTGCAAGAATAATAAAAGAAATAAAAGAACGTCTTGGATTCCTTAAAAGCGTCGGACTTGAGTACCTTACGCTTTCACGTTCGTCCGGTACGCTTTCAGGCGGCGAAAGTCAGAGAATAAGGCTTGCAACTCAGATAGGATCCTCACTTATGGGAGTTTTGTACATTTTGGACGAACCAAGTATCGGACTCCACCAAAGAGATAATGATAAGCTTATCGAAACCTTAAAAAAGCTCCGTGACCACGGTAATACGCTTATTGTTGTTGAACACGACGACGATACAATGTTTGCCGCTGATTATATCGTTGATATTGGTCCCGGCGCAGGCGTAAACGGCGGTGAAATCGTATGTTCCGGCACCGTAGACGATATTCTTAAATGTGAAAATTCTGTTACAGGACAATATTTAAGCGGCAGAAAAAAAATCCCTCTTCCCGAAAAACGCAGAAAGGGTAACGGAAAATTCCTTACAGTTAAGGGTGCAAGTGAAAATAATCTAAAAAAAGTGAACGTACAAATACCACTTGGAAAATTTGTTTGCGTTACCGGTGTTTCAGGATCAGGAAAATCGTCACTGGTCAATGAAATTATTTATAAACATCTTGCGGCTAAACTTAACCGTGCTAAAATCAGATGCGGTAAATTTAAAAGCATAGAAGGACTGGAAAATTTAGACAAGGTAATTAATATAGATCAATCCCCTATCGGCAGAACTCCACGTTCCAATCCTGCAACTTATACCGGAGTTTTTACCGATATACGTGAACTCTTTTCCCAAACAAACGACGCTAAAATAAAGGGCTACGGTCCAGGAAGATTCTCATTTAATATTAAGGGCGGACGGTGTGAGGCCTGCGAGGGAGACGGTATACTGAAAATAGAAATGCACTTTCTTCCGGACATCTATGTTCCATGCGAAGTCTGCAAGGGCAAACGCTATAACCGTGAAACTCTTGAAGTACTCTATAAAGGCAAGTCTATTCATGACGTACTTGAAATGTCAGTCGACGAGGGCGTAACGTTTTTTGAAAATATACCAAAAATTCAACGTAAGCTTAAAACCTTACAGGAAGTAGGACTTGGTTATATAAAAATTGGACAGCCTGCAACAACTCTTTCCGGAGGCGAGGCACAAAGAGTTAAACTTTCCACTGAACTTTCAAAAAGACCTACCGGAAAAACCATCTATATTCTTGATGAACCTACAACCGGTCTGCATACCGCCGATGTACACAAGCTAATAGATGTTCTTCAGCACCTTGCTGATACAGGAAACACTATTCTTGTAATTGAACATAACCTTAATGTTATAAAGGTAGCTGATCATATCATTGATCTGGGTCCAGAGGGCGGCTCAGGCGGAGGTAATATTGTAGTTTGCGGTACTCCGGAAGAAATCGCTGCTTGTCCTGACTCTTATACCGGAAAATATTTAAAGCCTTATTTAGAATAACTTAAAAGGTGAAATATTATTAAACACATCATGAATTTCGGAATTATGCTTATTTATCCGTATTGGCTTCATTGCTGAATCTGTAAAACAATGGGAGGTGCTTCCGTATGCACGGAGCTCTCCTGTTTTTTTATCACAAATTTTATACTGGATAACCATACGGAATCCGTTATACGAACTTACAGAAGTATAAATTAAAACAGTATCTCCGAATCTGACAGAACTTTTATACTGACATTCTGCTGACAGAACAGGAAGCATAATTCCCTCATTTTCCATTTTGTCATAAGAATATCCCACATTCTTCATAAAGTGTATTCTTGCTTCCTCAAACCAGCGTATATAATTTGAGTGATGAATTACATCCATCCTGTCAGTTTCATAATAAAAAGCTGAGCGCTCATAGATTTGTACCTTTTCCATACCTTTATCTCCTAAGATTAAATTATCAGATAACAATTAATTATTGTATAGTTTTTTAATAATTATATCATGTTATTGTAGAAAATGCAAATTCAAGCAGACTTATCTTTTCCTGAAAGAACAGTTTTCAGAGCAAAGGCGCTGCTTGAATGAGTACGTTTAATAGGTATTCCCATCTTTTTGGCTTCACTGACTGCGGAAATCACCATTTTGTGCGATGTTGTATTAGTAAACAAAATCATAAGATCAGGTGAGCCAATACTCTTTTTGAAAGAACCGGTCTTTTTTGAAAATACTTTTGCGTCATAACCATATTCCCTGCATATTTCTTCATACTGTACGGTCATTCTTTCATGACCACCTATAATAACAACACTCATAAATTTACCTCCGTCTTTTGTGTTAGCACATGCTAACCGCTCCGTATTAAATGCAGTTAGCTTACACTAACTACATTTATAATACCAGATAAGCTGTTATTTGTCAATAAGTTCTTGTTAAAATTTCCATAAAAAAACACCCTTGATTAATTCAAAGGTGTTTTCTCTTTATATGATAAACTATATTTCCAAAACCGGAATAATTGAAATAACTTCAGATCCTGAATTTTTAATGCTTTCAGCAACAACTTCGGATTTTTCAAAAGACATTTTTTCTGTAACAAAGCAAATGCCGTCTGCTGATTCATCAATTATATTTCCGCCGCAATTATTGATGATTGCCTTAACAGAATCATTTGCTGAAACCCTAAAGTACATTACTGCTTCGTACTTCTTCCGGTCCTCAACAAATTCATTATTCTCAGATGAATCCCACATCTGAGAAAAGACAGTTTTATCATGCTTTACAGATTCAATTACATCTCCTAAAACTGCGCTTGCAGTCGGAAGCTTTCCTGCGCCTCTGCCGTAGAACAGTGTTTTATCGATACCGTCGCCGCTTACCATTACAGCGTTGAATACATCATCAACATGGGACATAAGATTCTCAAACGGAACGATCATAGGCATTACAAACGGGAGAATCTTACCGTTTTCAAGTTCTGAAACTTTAGCAATAAGTTTAATTGCACCGCCCCATTTATTAACAGTCTGTACATCTTCAAGCTTTATTTCTGTAATTCCCTTTGTGTAAACACTGTCTGGATAAACGTGCTTACCGTAAACAAGAGAAGATATTATACAGATCTTTCTGCATGCGTCATGACCTTCAATATCAGCAGCAGGATTTTTTTCTGCATAACCCAGTTCCTGAGCAAGCTTTAGTGCGTCATCAAATTTCATACCGTCTTCAATCATTTTTGTAAGAATGAAGTTTGTAGTTCCGTTAAGAATACCTGCAACACCGTCAATTGAATTAGCTGCAAGACATCTATGAAGAGGACGAATAATCGGAATAGCTCCGCCTACGCTTGCTTCAAAAAAGTAATTACAGTTGTTTTCCTTAGCGAGCTTTAGAAGTATATCTCCCTTTGCAGCAACAAGCTCCTTGTTGGAAGTTGATACGCTGATTCCCTTTTCAAGACACTGCTTTGTAAAAGTAAATGCCGGTTCAACGCCTCCCATGCATTCTGCAACAGCTGAAATCTCACTATCATTCACAATTGCATCGATTGTCTTGACAAATTTGCTTTCATAAGGATTCCCAGGAAAATCCCTGATGTCAAGTATATACTTTACATCCATGTCATCCCCGGCTTTTTTCTCTATTTTCTCCTTATTTTTATAGAAAAGCTCAACAACACCTGAACCAACTACGCCGTATCCTAAAACTGCAAATTTTGACATAAATTATTCTCCCATTCTGCCGCAGTTAATATCATTTATATTTGCATAATACTGCTGAGCGGCAACAGCAGATTTATCCGAAAAATATAAATTACTTTTTATCTTTATATTCTACTCGCCGGAAAGAAGCTGAACTTCCACAACTCCCTTTAAACCGGCAATTATTGATTTCATGACTATTGCTTCATCAAAGCTTTCATTAAGCCTAAGTGAGATCGTAACAGTAGCAACACCGTCAATAGGAATACTCTGATTAACAGTCAGTATATTTGAATTAAGATTATGGAGTGAAACAAGAACGCTGGACAGCACACCAGGTTCATCCTTTAAAATCATATACAGTGTAATTATCCTCTGCATAATTTTTTCTTCATAGGAAAAAACACAGCTCCGGTATTTATAGTATGCACTCCTTGATACGCCGACTCTTTTGCAGGCTGACGCAGAACTTTTTTCCTCCTTGTTAGCCAAAAGCTTTTTTACCTCAAGTACTTTCAGTATAACCTCAGGCAGTACAGCAGAATCAACAACAATTAATTGTGACTTGTTATCCATTAACTATCCTCTTAAACGGCATTAAAAAATGCTTTGATAAGTCCACCTGTGAAACACAAATGTACTTATATAATATATCATAATTATAAAAAAATGTCAAGGGTACTGGAAAATACATATTGATAATTTTTGAAAATATGTTATAATTATTATAACACTTTTTTGGAGGAAAATAGAAATGATTATTATTGAAATGGAAAACGGCAAAGAAATTAAAATTGAACTTTATCCGGAAATCGCTCCGATTTCATGTGAAAACTTTGAAAAACTTGTAAATCAGGGATTTTATGACGGTCTTACATTCCACAGAGTAATCCCCGGATTCATGATTCAAGGCGGCTGTCCTGAGGGAACAGGCATGGGCGGTCCCGGCTGGACAATTAAAGGCGAATTTGCTGCTAACGGTGTTAAGAATGACTTAAAGCATACCAGAGGCATTCTCTCAATGGCGAGATCAATGATGCCTGATTCTGCCGGATCTCAGTTTTTTATCATGCATGAAGACGCTCCGCATCTTGACGGCAGCTATGCTGCTTTCGGTAAGGTAATTGAGGGAATGGAAGCTGTTGATGAAATAGCAGAAACCCAGACTGATTATTCAGATAAACCAGTGACTCCTCAGATTATTAAAAGAATGTATATCAAATAAAAATAAAACAGCTTCCTGATACGGAAGCTGTTTTATTTTAACAAAATGTTTCAATCCGGAATTATCAGCAGATGTTAAACATATATTTACACATAACCTTTTTTAAGGAGCTGATAAAAATTGAACGGACCTGAACATTATCCTTTTTCTGTACGTCCTCTGCCATACCCTTCCGGAGCATTAGCGCCGATGCTGGACGGGCGAACGGTCAGAATACATCACGACGGTCATTATGCTTCATATGTACAGAAACTTAATGAAATACTGAAGTCTTATCCGCAATATCAAAAGCTACCCCTGGAGGCTCTGATACTCAAGCAGGCGTTTCTTCCGGAAAAAATACGAACTGATGTTAAAAGAAATGCCGGAGGTGTTTTCAATCACAAATTATATTTTGAAAGCCTCGCACCTGCCGGACGCTCAACTCCCAGCCCATCATTTGAAAAAATAATATGCGAATGCTTCGGAACAGTAAACAATCTTCTTGTTAACCTGAAAGAAGCAGGTATGTCAGTTTTCGGTTCCGGATATGCTTATCTCACATCTGATATGTGCGGAAAGCTGCATATACTGACTATGAAAAATCAGGATACGCCGATCGAACAGCGTCTTAATCCCCTGTTTCCATTAGATGTATGGGAACATGCATATTATCTTCAGTATCAAAACAGAAGAGACAGATATTTAAATGCAATTTTAAAACTAATAAACTGGAAGGTCATAGAACAGAATTATCATTCCTTCCCATAGTTTGTTTCTTTCTTTTACTTAATATAAGTTTTATTGAAGCAATAATCATAAAGCAGAAAATCACTCCGAACACTGCTCCGACTGTATCTATAAAAACATCCTTTAAAAGGGGTGTTCTGCCGGGTACAAAGCTTTGGTGATATTCGTCAATTACCGCATAGATAAAATTTACTGCTACGCTTAAAGCGCCTGAAATCAAATACATTTTTGTCATTACAGTAAAAAAAGCATAAAAAACTGCGCTCATGGAAAAAAACAGTGCAAAATGTGCTGTTTTTCTTATAAAATTATTCAGGTCATTAAGCATAACAGCCTTTACACTGTTGCTGAAGCTCTCATAACCCGGAAAAACAACTGAAGCTATTTTTTCCGTTATGTTTCTGCTTAAAAGATTTGTATCAACATTATTCTGTGACGAAAATCTAAAAATAATTGCCATAAGGCTCAATCCCAGAATAATAAATATAACAGCATACGTCTTCTTCATTAATTATCCTCCATTGCTCTGCAATATATAATACCGCCGCCGTTAATTAATCGGCGGCGGTATTATTTTTTATAAAACTGCATAAAGATTAGTTTCCCATGCCGGAATATAAAGCTGGTGACGGATATACAGCTTATATCTTGGATTAAGCTTATGTATCAGCAAAGGCAGTTCAAAAATATCCTCGTTTCTATGATAAAGAGCTACCATCAGCCTTGGATTATAACGTGAAATTGTCTGACTTGCGCCCCATATTGCTTCACGTTCTGCTCCCTCAACATCCATTTTTATAAGGGTTGCTTCATCACCGCCCAGTAAATTATCAACAGAACGGCTTTCTATCATATGGGCTGAATTTCTGTTTGCAAGTGAGGATTGTCTCCCCGCCCTTGAGGAAAACGGAAGCTCAGTTTCCTTGCACCATGCCGCATTATTATATGCATAAATATGCTTTTTTCCCTCAATATATTTACAAAGCTTTTTAAAGTTTTTCTTATCAGGCTCCATTGCATAAATTCTTACATAACGATTCCTGGTTATTTCAAGAAGTTCCCTTATCGTATCCCCGTTATAAGCGCCCAAATCAACATAATGCTCATTCAGATTAGGCTTTATTATCTTTCTGTAAATATCAAGTTTAGTTGTAGTAATATTCTCAAGATAATCGATATTCCCGCTTATCTTAAAATTAATGATGGATGAAAACACTGTTCTTGAAAAATCATCTGCAAGAAGATCATAAACCTCTTGAAGCTTATCTTTATTTTCAAGGCAGTATTCATAAGTAAAAAGACCGCTTCCGATTACCGGAACATCAGGAACATATAAAGTATGTTTTTTAGCTATACTCTTGATTCTGTTAATCAGCTCTTCATATCCGGCTGCAAAAGCAAGAACAACAGCAAAATCCTCTTCCTTTTCTTCAACTTCTGAAAGACGCATTACCTTATACCCTTCAAAATAATGACCTCTTACAAAATCATCACTTGCAAAGATTCCGGTTGTTTTTATACCGTATTTTTTAAACACGGACATAATCTTCATTGCGCCGTCGCCCATTCCATAAATATAAATAGGTTTATTTTCTTTCTGGAGTTTTTCCCAGCAGGTTACTTTTTCTGTAATAAATTCAAGCATTTTATTCACATCTCTTTTAAAATTATTAAAATTCTGAATCATCTCCGATATTATCGCAGTCGCAGTTTTCTCCCATGCTTCCCATCATGTCACGTCCGCGTATTCTGTAACGGTCACGTTCCCTGTCCAAATATTGGTCTATAAGCTCAAGAGTTTTTCTTGGGGCTTTAATAGACTTTACTTCCTTAACCGGAGTATCGGTATCCTTCACATAAAGAATAATCGTTCCGCAGCCAAACATTCTCTGTCCCAGCTTAAGCACAAGCTTCTTGTCTGTTACCTTATAAAGATCAAGTTCATCTTCAACAACCGTAAACAAGCCTACTCTTGTAATAAATTTTGTCTTTGTCAGATAATATCTTGTAAACGATAAAGGAAGACCAAACAATGTACGTTTTTTATCAGTCCAAACATAGTCAAATTCATTCTTTGACATATCGCACCTCCAATTAAACAATTTACCATAAAGAGTCCGAACCTATTTCCAATTCACTGACTATTTGGCAGTTTTTTTAATCATTATTTTCATTCTAACATAAACAAACGATTATGTCAATTATTATTTGACAATACAGAAACAATAAAAAAATTTACCATAAGAAAACCATTTAAAAGTAATGGAATATTAAAGTTATTCAATGAATATAATGTTTTAGCAGGTACAAGTCCGAACACAACAGGATTTGGGCAAACATAGGAGGTATATAAATGGATTTAAAGATCAACCGTGAAATGATCGCCGTTAATGAATGTATTTTCAACGGCGTACAGGAACAGAGTGTAGAGCTTGACTACATTCTTCCGGATTACTACCCTGATATATTCAAGCTTGTCAAATGCTGCGTAACGCCGTCAATACTGTCATCAAGCATTAACGGAGACACCATATCATATGAACTTGCAGCAGATATAAAAATTCTTTACTGTTCAGAAAAAAGCAGTGTTCTTCAATGCATTTCACAGAAACAAAGATATACAAAAACCGTACAGCTTGGAGAAAGTCCTGATAAGCCTGATATAAACATTTCTGCTAAAACCGACCACATCAACTGCCGTGTAGTCAACCAAAGAAGAATTGAAATGCAGTGCGCTGTTTCAGTAAAAATTAAAGTGTGCGGAGAAAATACTCAGGAAGTCATCTGCGATATTTTCGGAATGAATGCACAGATGAAAAAGATTCCTGTTGAGTATGCCGCTAAAAAAATATCTGTTCAGAAGTGCGTGACAGTCAATGAAGATATTGAGCTTAACAGCTCTAATCCGCCGGTATTAAGCATAATCAGATGTGAAACTATACTTGGAAACCCAGATCAGAAATTAGTATCAGGAAAGCTTGTTGCCAAAGGTGAAGCTTCAGTAAGAGTGCTTTACTCCTGCGAAAACGGAATGGAAACAATGCAGTTTGCGCTTCCCTACAGCCAAATAGTTGATATGGACGGTCTTGACGACAGCTATATCTGCAATATAAAAGCATCCGTAATTTCCTGCGATGTAACGGCTTCAGCCAATAATGACGGCGATGCAAGAACGCTCAAATGCGAGCTGAAAATAAATCTTTGCTGCACTGCTATGAAGAGTATGCCTGCTATGCTTGTTTCAGATGTTTACTCTACCGTTTATCCATGTGAATTTGCATCATCAAAGCTTAAAATCGAACAGATTCCAGAAAGCATAAACGAATCTTTCAGAAACAGTTTTCAGGTTAACTGCGATGAAGGAACAGTTGAATCCGTATACGATTCATGGTGCACTCCTAAAAACATAAATACACAGATAAACGCAGAAGAAAAATGCATTGTTATTAGCGGAATGCTAAGCTACTGCGTAATGGTAAAGAATGAGAGCGGACGCCCTTCCGTAATTGAAAAAGATGAGGCATTTGAGCAGAAAATTCCTCTGGAATCAGTAACGCCTGAAAGCACTGCCGAAATATTCGTTGAAATAACCGGATGCAGCTATACAATAACATCTGAAAATAATATCGCATTAAAAGCAGAAATCAGAGTTACCGGAAGTCTGTACAAATCATCTCTCTGCCAAGCCGTAACCGACGTACAATTTGATGACAGCGCTAAAAAAAGCCGTGACGGAGATTACGCTCTTAAACTATATTTCTGCTCTGAAAATGAAGATGTCTGGGATATTGCTAAAAGATACAGTACATCAGTCAGCGCTATAATGGAAGAAAATGATCTTGAAAAAGAACAGATTACAGACAGCGGAATGCTTCTGATACCGATTGTTTAGGAGGAACGCAAATGAAGAATGACATTTACAGCGATATTGCCAGAAGAACCGGAGGAGATATTTACATAGGCGTTGTCGGACCTGTAAGAACAGGAAAGTCAACTTTTATAAAACGCTTTATGGAATCTTTGGTTATTCCCAATATAGAAAGTGATTTTAAAAAAGAAAGAGCGATTGATGAACTTCCTCAGTCAGCAGCCGGAAAGACTATCATGACGACCGAGCCTAAATTTATACCTGAAGAAGCTGTTGAGGTCAAGCTGGAGGACGGCGCTGCATTTAGAGTTAGACTCATCGACTGCGTTGGTTATATTGTTCCCAGTTCAATAGGCTATATCGAAAACGAAGCTCCAAGAATGGTTGTAACTCCCTGGTTCGATGAAGAAGTACCGTTTAATATGGCTGCCGAAGTCGGTACTCAGAAGGTTATTTCAGAGCATTCAACAATAGGGCTTGTTGTCACTACTGACGGAAGCATTTCTGATATTCCGAGAGAGGAATATGAAGAATGCGAAGAAAGAGTCATCAACGAACTTAAAAGCATAAATAAACCGTTTGTGGTTATCATGAACTGTACCAATCCAGAAAGTGAATCAGCACGAACAATGTGCGCCGAGCTTACAGAAAAATACGAAGCAACTGTAATTCCCGTTAATTGCATTTCCTTAAATGAAAATGACATTAAAGACATTATAAGACAGATCCTCTTTGCTTTTCCGGTTAAAGAAATCAATATAAGCATGGAAAAATGGATTACCGGTCTTGAAAAAGGTCACTGGCTCAAGGAAAATGTTTTTTCAGCCGTCAGAGAAGCTGCCCAGAACGTATTCTGCATAAAAGATGTAAGAGATACTGCTGAAAAGATAAAGCTATGCAAATATGTAAACACTGCCTCCGTCAGCGGAATGGACCTTGGATGCGGCAGTGTAACGATTCAGGTTAATCTTGACAGCAGCCTGTTTTATAAAATACTTGGGGAAGCTACCGGAATCGAAATCGTCAATGAAAGTGATCTTCTTCCTGTTCTTACTGAACTCAATAAAATCAAAAAGCAGTATGAAAAAATCAAGCCTGCTCTTGACGAAGTTGAAGCTACCGGATACGGAATCGTTATGCCTGATATTGACGAGCTTTCACTTGAAGAACCTGAAATTATAAAACAAGGCGGTAAATACGGGGTTAAGCTTAAAGCCTCTGCACCATCAATTCACCTTATGAAAGCAGCTATTAATACAACTGTCAGTCCTATTGTCGGAACAGAAAAACAGAGTGAAGAACTTATTATGTATCTGCTGTCAGGATTTGAAGAGAATCCTAAAAAAATATGGGAATCAAATATTTTCGGAAAATCTCTGCATGAACTTGTCAATGAAGGACTTCATAACAAGCTCTATAAAATGCCGGTAGAAGCCAGAATGAAGCTTCAGGAAACATTACAGCGCGTTATAAACGAAGGCTGCAGCGGACTTATTTGTTTTATACTTTAAATTTATTTTTCATTGAATATTATTGAAGCTGTTACAGAAAATATACATTGTACAGTTTAAGTACACAACCAGAATGGAGATTATTATTTATGAATGACGAACAGCTTCTTAATATGATAATGAAAAATTCGGAAATGGGATGTATTGGTATCGACAGTGTTATAAAGCATACAGAAAATGTTGACCTGATTCATTCACTTTCCTCCCAGAGAAAAGAATATGACAGCATATACCGTGAGGCTCTTGAAAAGCTAAGCCAAAAGAATTATAAACCAGAGCATCCCGGAAAAACAGCAGTTATATCTTCAGAAATTATGAGCTTTGTAAAAACTGCCGCTGATGACTCGCCGTCGAAAATCGCTGAAATGATGATCAACGGCAGTACTATGGGAGTAACTAAAATAACAAAAGGAATCAGCGGATACAGCGGAAAAAATAAAAATATAACCTCCCTTGCCGATAAACTCCTAAAGACAGAGCAAAATAACATTGAGGAAATGAAAAGATTTCTTTAAAAATCAGTTATGCAGCATATTAAGATATAGATTAAAAGCAGACGCATAAAAAATGCGTCTGCTTTCTTTTTTGAAAAGTAATTTTCCAGCTTATTAAAGTAAAGCCGGAAACAACATTACCCTATCTTTTTTTATTCTTTTTTCTTACAGAAAAACCGAAGTCTCCTAATTTTCTTCCAAGCGCAAAATATTCTCCGTGTGCATACGCAGCCAGTCCGCATTGCTGTAAATTCAATTTACCTTTGCTGTCAATATAACGTTCTTCTATATCTGCTCCGACTATTTCCGCAATAAACATTTCGTGCGTACCCAGATGAATAACTTGTTTTACTTTACATTCCAAGCATAAAGGCGACTCTTCAATCAGCGGAGCATTGAGTTTTTCGGCTGGAACTGCATGAAATCCGCAGCTTTTAAATTTATCAACTTTCGCACCGGTTTTTACACCGCAAAAATCAGCCTTTTTCACTAATGCAGAAGTAGTAAGATTAATTACAAATTCTCCTGATTCTTTTATTATATTATATGAATATCTCTCCGGTCTTACGGAAATATATGTCATAGGAGGCTTGGTATTTATAATCCCAGTCCAGCCGATAGTAATAATATTTGGCTTTTCCAAAGTACCGCATGATACCATAACAGGCGGTACAGGAGATAAAAGAGTTCCCCCGTTCCAAAAGACTTTCCCCATTTTTTAATAACCTCCGTATCTAATCTTTTTTAAATTATAGCATAACAAAAAAATTTTTTCAATATTATAAAAAAAGACTTGATTTTTTTTATAATATATGGTATAATCTCAAATGTTAGTGAATTATCTATGGCACTACTGTCTAAAGTAACTGATGGGCTGCTATGTTAATCATAAATTGTTCATAGAAAGAGGTGACAGTAATGAGAGACGGAATCCATCCTCAGTTTGAAAAAACAACTATCACTTGCCACTGCGGCAACGTAATTGAGACTCGTTCTACTAAGAAGGATATCAAGGTAGAAATTTGTTCAAAATGCCATCCGTTCTTTACAGGCAAGCAGAAGCTTGTTGATACAGGCGGACGTGTTGACAGATTTAAGAAGCGTTTCAACATTAATAAGTAATTTTAAAGGACGGCTTAAGGTCGTCCTTTTACTTTTATAAACTTGCAAATTACATATATGATAATAAAAATTACGGAGAAAACTATGAATTATAAAACCATTGATTCACCTGTAAGCTGTTCATTTATAGAAAAACGCTCCGAGTTTATCGGATATCTATGTCCTGTAAAAACTAATGAACAGGCTGTTGACTTTATTAATAAAATTAAATCAGAACACCGTAAAGCAAAGCATAACGTATATGCTTACATATTAAGAAATAACAATATTATTCGTTATTCTGACGACGGAGAACCCCAGGGAACAGCCGGAGTCCCTGTTCTCGATGTACTTCAGAAACAAGGACTAACCGATGTCTGCTGTGTTGTAACCCGTTATTTCGGAGGAATACTTTTAGGCGGCGGTGGTCTTGTAAGAGCATATTCCCACAGCGCTTCACTTGCCGTATCACAATCCCGTATAATGAATATGTTTAGCTGTTACTCAGTAAAGCTTACCATGGATTATGACCTTTATGGAAAAGTGAGTTATGTACTTCCCGAATTTGAGACAAAACAAACTGGCTCAGATTTCGGCAATAAGGTAATTTTAAATCTTAATGTCAAAGATGAATTGTATGACTCATTTATAAAAAAACTCACCGATATTACCAATGGAAAAATTGTTATTGAAAAGCTTGAAGAACTGTATGATGATTTTTCTGAAATGAAATAATAATTCCCTGCTCTTTTCAGCATAATCTGCTCCGGACATTCTTACGGTTATTTTTACTTATTTCCAGTACAGAACCATTTGAAAGCTCAACACTATTGAAACTGCTGTTTATAATATACTGAAGATTTACCATAATTCCTCTTCTTATCACAACAAAATGCTGCTTTAACTGCTCAGCCACTTCATTAAATGTACCGTAAAAAGGTATTTCCTTATTTAAAGTGTGAATTACTATTTTCTTTCGGCTGCTTTCAAAATAAAGTATCTCGTTAATTAATATACGGTGCTTTACGTTTTCAAAGTTATATTCAAACGTCTTATTATTCTCATAAAAATATATAAAAAATTTCGTAAGACATGAATATACCTTTTCTTCACTCAGAGGTTTTATAAGAAAATTAAACGGCTGAACATCAAAAAGCTCCATAGCATAATCGCTTCTTGATGATATAAACACAATCTGCATTTTAATATTTTTAAAATAATTCCTTATTTTTACGCTTAGTTCTATTCCGCTCATTTCAGGAAATTCTATATCCAGAAAAATCAACTTATATTCATCTCCTTGTGCCCGCTCCATAAAATCCTCACAGGAGGTAAAAACATCACAGCGAATATTATAATCATATTTCATATCATATTTTCCGATTATTCTTTTTAAATTACCGCATACAGTTTCGTCGTCATCTATAACCGCAATATTAATCATTTAATTTCACCTTTTTAATTTATATCAATTTGCTGAATCATACATTTTGCAGTTCTTTATCTGGATTCAATTCTGAATTATCGTTTTCAGGAACCCATGCCTGCCCAAACTTTATATCTTTAAACAGCGCTGCAAGTCCAGTAATCTGCTTTAAACGCAGTATTTCATCCATATCCATTCCAAGATGTTTGGATATCCAAGAATCAGATCTGCCAAGCTCATGCAGTTCTTTGACAATGTTGGACATAAGATCAACATCATGCGCACCTCTTGCACGATTATGACGGATTGTACTTGCCATTCGCTGAGCAAGGGGCTTATCGATTACAGAAATAGGCAGCATACCCTTTTCACGTTTATAAATATCCTCGTGCTCAATCATAACTCTGTACCGGTGAAATCCATCTACTATAACATACATATCATCCTTTTTAGAGTAATAACATACAACCGGCATAGTATAACCGTCTTCTTTTATGCTGTTATACAGCAGTTCCAGTTCAGGCGGCGCAATAGCATTCGGGTTATATGAGTTTGGTATTACCTTTTCTACCGGTACTGCAAATACATTATATACAGGGCTTTTCCATTCCATTATAAATCCTCCAAGCTTTTATATTTTCTTTTTATTCTTGCTATTCTGTCACGCTGTTTTTTGGTTTCAGCAAAACCCATTGAACGGCAGGAATGATCATTCTTTAAAATGCAGATACACATTCGTTTCCAACTTGGAATATCCTTTGTGGAAGTAATATCGTCAGTATCATCAGGTATTCTTCCTAAAAAAATAATACGTGATTTTTTATCCAAAGTATAATTTGAAACGCCGTTTCTTTTTATGTGATACCCATGCTCGATCAATTCATTTATCGTAGTCTCTGATAGCCCTCCCCCTGTTTCACTCCAGAATTTAATTGAAGTTTTAAATTTATCTATATAATGCTTTCTGAGCCGTTTCGGCAGCGTATTTAGTAAAAATTCAGTATATGACTGCCATGTATGCCCATCAGGCAGTTTAATATTTCTATATGCCATAGCTGAGGTTCTTCCGTATATTGCTGTAAAATTTGCGCCCTTAACACGTCCTAACAGCTTCACCCACATTTTTGGCTCTATAACACGATACAGGTGCAGACTATCTTTGGCATAATCATTAAAAGGCGATGCAACCCTCATCTGGTCTGGTTTTAATCCTGCTTTATAGTACAGGTCATACAACGGATTATAATCATAGCCAAACTTATAATTTGCAACCCATATATCATTAACTCCCCAGTCATACATTGGTGAACCGCACCAAACATCCTTAAACATATTGGTTATCCAGCAGCTTCCTCCGTATCCGTATTTTTTATTTACAATCGAGCTGTATCGTTGAATTGATTCTGAAGCCCTTATACCCAAAAGACAAATCGTTCTGCCCTCTCCGTGAATTTTATGATACCACCGTCCAAACTGCTTGGCAAGCTGTTCCTGGTGCATTTTGTATTTATAGTAAAAAAAAGGATTATTTTTAAGATTTATAACGTACGGTTTATTCGGCATTTCTCTTACCCATATATCCTTTTTTTGATCATCCCACGGATACCAGTACATCTCATAACTGCTTAGAGCAGTCCTTGTTGCCATAGGCAGGCATACCCAATATGGTTCAATATATTCCATATTATCTTCAAACGTCTTTTCTACATACTTTGTAGTAACAGTGTATTGTGCCTCAAAATCCTGATGAAAAACACCTATTTTCTTGTTTATGCCATGACTTTTAGCATAATCCAGAACCATATTAAGCAGAAGACCGCTGTCCTTGCCCCCGCTGAATGATACATATATATTATCAAATTCACGGAATATAAATTCCATTCGGATTTGAAACGCATCATAGACGTTCAGATCAAGAAAATTTTTAAACATTTGACAAACCTCCTTTAATACAAATTATACAACAATTTTCCAGTATTTTCAATATTTAATTCAAAAATAAGTAACTTTTTTTAATATAATACAAAAAATCAATAAGTTTATTATATAAATTAATATTTAATATAAAAAAAGCAGACTAAAAGTCTGCTTTTACTTAAATTTTTAAACATTATTTGCGTTTATTATAATATTCCCGCTTATTTCTATACATAAGCTTATCAGCCATTGCAACATGTTCCTCAATGCTGCCCGATTCATGCCATATATATCCAGTAGATGCATTTGCATCCGGCTTCCATGAATTATGCAATTTTTCTATTTTATTTTCAAATTCAGCTTTAGTTATTTTCGTACAAAAAACAACAAATTCATCTCCGCCGACTCTAAAAATATTTGTACTGAATATACTTCTGAGTACCTGCGCTACTTCCCGAATCAGTTTATCTCCGCGCTCGTGCCCATACATATCATTTATCTCTTTAAGTCCGTTGATGTCAACAAAAATTATGCCGACCTCTAACCCTGCATGTTCAAGCTGTTCCATGAATCTAACATAAGCATGACGGTTTCCGACTCCGGTAAGAATATCCCTATAGCTTAAATCATAAAGCCTTGCATTATTTTTCTTTCTCTGGATATCATTAATTACAAACGCCGCAACCGACTGCATAAGCAAAAGAGTATCCGTATTAGCGCTGGGATTATCGACACCTAAAAAACCGGCAAACTTTCCGTCAATTTTAAGCGGAGCCGCCATAAGGCTTTCTATCCCCTGTTCTTCAAGTATTCTATATTCCTCTGAAGACTTATTGACCTCGCCGTGTATAGATGTTATAAAAAATTCACCTTTGCGCTCAAACTGCTCCATCCAGCGGTCTATGACAGAGATATCAACATTCTGAAGCATATTTATTTGTGATGTTATGCCTTCTCTGCACCATTCATAGGTATTATTTATTATCTTTTCCCCGCCGGCATCAATTTCAAAAATGTATGCACGTTCCGCCTGATGGTAATCTGCTATAATGGAAAGAAGTTTATTAATTGCGGCTTCCATGTTTTTATTTTCGTAAAGAGTTTTAATACACGACACAAATGTCTTTTCTACTTCAAGCTGTTTCTGAAGTTTATCTGACGCCTTGTGAATATCTGTCACGTCAGTTGCTACACAAAGCTTTACAGCTCTTCCATTATAATTTATAATTTTATATTTTTTGTATAAATACAGATCTAAAACATCATTATATCGTTCGCATTCATAGTGTCCATTTTCAATAACAGTTCTATCCGGACAATCCTTGCATGGCTTATCAGAATGTCTCAGGACATTATAACAAGGCTTATTTTTCCACTGCGATTCTTCTGTAAGGCCCATTAACTCGCACGCTTTTCTGTTCATAAAAATTATTTCAGAAGTTTCAACGTCAGTCAGATAAATAATATCATCAACTTCATCAATTATAAAGTTATTGATTTCTTCTTTTTTCATACCCGTATTCCTCACTATACATTAAAAATAGCTTCCCCTAATCTTAATCAAAATACGGACAGTATTTGTCTGTATAAAAAACAACATATAAAGTATACCACAAACAACAAGCAAAATCAACATATTTTTTAAATCTATTATTGACACAATACATATATAACTATATAATTTAATTGAGGTGATATTTTATGGTATATACCGTAACATTTAATCCGGCTCTTGATTACGTTATACACACTGATGAAATCATACCGGGCGAAACAAACCGAAGCAAAAGCGAACACATTCTTTTAGGCGGAAAAGGCATAAATGTTTCGGTTGTGCTGGAAGGCTTAGGAATACACAGTACTGTTATGGGATTTTGCGCCGGCTTTACCGGAAAAGAAATCATAAGACGTGTTAAGGAACATGGCTGCAGCTGTAATTTTATTGAAATCCCGGGTCTTTCCAGAATTAATTTAAAACTCAAATATGATCTTGAAACAGAAATAAACGCCAACGGTCCTAATATATCAAAAGATAATATACAGGAGCTTTTAAACCAAATAAGCCGTCTTAATTCCGGAGATTATCTGGTTCTCGCAGGAAATGCTTCAAAATCAGTTCCGTCAACCATTTACAAGGATCTTATCAAATCTGCCGGCAAAGAGGTAATTTCCGTTGTAGACGCAGAGGGAGAACTGCTTATGAACACACTAAGCTGTAAACCTTTCCTTATAAAGCCTAATAATTTTGAACTCAGCGAAATTTTCGGTGAAGAAATAGGTGCAGACAGAAAAAAGGCGCTGTTTTATGCGGAAAAGCTAAGGCTTATGGGCGCACGTAATGTTCTGGTTTCACTTGCGGGAAACGGTGCAGTACTGTCTGCTGAAAACGGAAAAACCTATGAAATGAACGCTCCTGCTGGCAAGGTTATAAACTCAGTCGGCGCCGGAGATTCAATGGTTGCAGGATTTATCGCAGGCTGGATTGAATCGGGGGATTTTCTTCATGCATTTAAAATGGGAGTTGCCGCTGGAAGTGCAAGCGCTTTTTCGGAAAATCTTGCTGATAAGGATTCGGTTTTGAAAATTTACTCATCACTTGAATCTGTAAAATAAATCTTTTTATCCCCTTTACTTTTATATTGTAATGTGCTAAAATATATTTATAAGTTATTAATCTACAAGGAGGCAACAATTTTGAATAATAAATTAAAGGATAAAAATATAGACGACCTTTTTGACGCAATTTTGTGTCTGGAAACAAGAGAAGAATGCTATGCCTTTTTTGATGACCTATGCACTGTACTTGAACTGAAATCCCTTTCTCAAAGACTTCAGGTAGCAAAAATGCTAAGCGAACATTATGTCTATAATGACATAGTTGCGGCTACAGGCGCAAGCACCGCCACTATCAGCCGTGTAAACAGATCGCTTAACTACGGAGCTGACGGATATGAAATTGTTTTTAACAGAATGAAGGAAAAACAAAAGAATGAATAGCAGCTACGGAATTTTTGCAGAATTTTATGATACTCTTACCGGAAACATTGATTACCGCCGGCGTGCTGAATTTTTTGACTGTGCAGTGAAAAGATTCGGCGGAAAAACGCAAGGTCTTTTACTTGACCTTGCATGCGGTACAGGAAGTCTTTCCGAAGAATTTGATGAACTTGGATACGATGTAATCGCTGTTGACATATCTCCTGAAATGCTTGGAACTGCTATGAATAAAAAATTTGAAAGCGGAAGAAATATTCAGTATGTTTGTCAGGATATGAGAAATCTTGAGCTCTACGGCAATGTAGATATAACTATCTGCGCTCTTGATAGTCTTAACCATCTTGACAGCATTGACGATATAAATAAAGTTTTTTCTAAGGTGTATACATTTACTGAACCGGACGGTTTGTTCATTTTTGATATTAATACAGAGTACAAGCATCAAAAAGTACTTGGAAATAATACATTTGTATATGATACAGATGATGTATATTGTGTGTGGCAGAACACTTGCAGTAACAGCCGCGTTCAAATTGATCTGGATTTTTTTGTACCGAACGAGGATGATTCATACAGCCGATATTGCGAAAGCTTTTATGAGAATGCATATCCTCTGGAGATGATTGAAGATTCACTTAGAAACGCCGGATTCACTCTTCTGGGATGTTTTGACGAAGATAGTTTCGATCCTCCGTCAGAAGAAAGTCAGCGTGTTGTATTTGCTGCCAGAAAAGAAAACTAAGGAGAAAATGAAATGGGAATTTTGAAAAGAGCTATAACAAAAGACGCATCTGCTGTTTCAATGGTACTTGACGCTAAAGACATTGTATCAGAAATAGAAAAAATACATAAAACCAGCGCTGTTGTCACAGCTGCTCTGGGCCGCCTTACAATAGCCGCTTCTCTTATGGGCTACGGTCTTAAGGGAAGTGATGATTCAGTAACCGTAAGAATCGACGGAGGCGGTCCAGCCGGAATGCTTATGGCTGTTGCTGACGGAATGGGCAATGTAAAAAGCTATGTGGAAAATCCAGTTGTAGAACTACCTTTGAATAGCATAGGCAAGCTTGACGTTTCAAGTGCTGTCGGCACCGACGGAACTTTGTGCGTATCAAAAGACCTTGGCATGAAAGAACCATATAACGGCATGGTTCCAATAATTTCAGGTGAAATCGGTGAAGACATAGCAAACTACTTTGTTTCAAGCGAGCAGATTCCTACTGCATGCGGATTAGGCGTACTGGTTAATCCTGATCTGACAGTCAACTGTGCCGGTGGATTCATTGTACAGCTTCTTCCATTTGCAAGCGAAGAATGCATTGCCAAAATTGAAGAGAATGTAAATAAAATAAAATCAGTAACCGATCTTTTTAGGGACGGCTGTACTCCCGAAGAAATTGCTCTAACCCTTCTTGACGGGCTGGAACCTAATATCCTTGATGAATATTCTCCGTCATATAAGTGCAATTGCAGCTATGAACGAACAGAGAGAATAATTTCCAGTCTAAGTACTGAAGAGCTCAGCAACATGGCAGAAGATAAAGAGGATATAAATGTTGTATGCCATTTCTGCGGAAAGGAATATAATTTTACACCCGATAAAATTGAAAAAATAGCTCAAAAAAAGAGAAGAAAAAAAATTTGAAAAATTTTCAAAAAAGGTATTGACAAATCAATCAAGGTAGTGTATAATAAATAACGTTGTAAGACACAAACAACATACAGGTGGGAGCATAGCTCAGCTGGGAGAGCATCTGCCTTACAAGCAGAGGGTCATAGGTTCGAGCCCTATTGTTCCCACCAAAATATGGCCTGGTAGTTCAGTTGGTTAGAACGCTAGCCTGTCACGCTAGAGGTCGTGGGTTCGACTCCCATCCAGGTCGCCATATTTTTGCGGATTTAGCTCATCTGGTAGAGCGCCACCTTGCCAAGGTGGAGGTAGCGAGTTCGAGCCTCGTAATCCGCTCCAAAATTAACGGCGCTATAGCCAAGTGGTAAGGCATGGGTCTGCAACACCCTGATCCCCAGTTCAAATCTGGGTGGCGCCTCCAAAAGAGAATCCAGTTATTTGGATTCTCTTTTTTTATTATTTACTACATATTCTACATCAATTAAAAAGCCTCTGATAACATTACATCAGAGGCTTTTTGTAATTAAGATTTAACACAATCTAATATTATTTCTGCACATTTATCTATTCCCATTGTTGCACTGTTCAAAACCAAATCATAATGAGAAATATCCTTCCAGTTCATGGAGGTACTGAGCTTATAGTAATTTTCTCTCCGCTTGTCATATTTCTTAAGGGTACTTTTTACTTTACTTTCATCTATTCCGTATTCTTTTGCCCTTGAGAAGCGAAACTCCTCGTCAGCATGAATAAAAACTCGAAGAGTATCTTTTCTGCCCTTTAAGGCAATGGAAGCGCTTCTTCCTACAAATACAGCAGGACCGTTTCCGGAAAGCTTTCTGATAATCTCGATCTCATCACGGTTAAGCTGTTCTGAAGCAGTGGCGTCACCTCCGGAAACAATACTTGACATTTTATACAGAGAATATAAAAGGCTTCCGCCTGCATTTTCTTCAAGCTCTGCGAGATATTCTACAGAAACACCCTGTTTTTCAGCGGCCATTTCAAGTATCTCTATGCCATAACACGGCATCCCAAGATTTTCGGCAACTAACTCACCTATTCTTCTTCCTCCGCTTGCATATTCTCTTTCAATTACAATATAATTATATCTCATTGCCATACCTCCGTATTAAGACGCCTGTTCAAATTGACTGTTATACAATTCAGCATAAAAACCGCCCTTTGCAAGAAGAGTTTCATGATTACCGCTTTCTATTATATCTCCGTCTTTCATTACAAGAATCATATCCGCATTTTTAATAGTGGAAAGTCTATGCGCAATAACAAACGAAGTGCGTCCCTCTGTCAGCTTATCCATAGCGTTCTGTATCTGTATTTCAGTACGTGTATCAACTGAACTCGTTGCCTCATCAAGAATCAGCAGCGGAGCATTTTCAATCATTGCTCTTGCAATAGTAATAAGCTGTTTTTGACCTGCCGACAGATTTGCCTTATCATTAAGCACAGTATCATATCCCTCCGGCAAGGTACGGATAAACTTATCAATTCCAACTGCTTTGCATGCTCTGACAACATCCTCATCGCTTACATTTTCTTTGCTGTAAACAATATTTTCCTTTACAGTACCTTCAAACAGCCAGGTATCCTGTAATACCATGCAAAATTGGTCATGTACATTTTCTCTTGTAAGGCTGCTCACCGGTATTCCGTCAATAAGTATTTCTCCCCCGTTCAGCTCATAGAATCGCATGAGAAGATTAACCATTGTTGTTTTTCCGGCGCCGGTAGGACCAACAATTGCTACCTTGCTTCCTGCCTTTGCGTAAGCAGAAAAATTATTAATGATAATTTTATTCTCATCATATCCGAATTTAACATTTTTAAATTCAACATTTCCATTTACATTTCTAAGAACTTCAGTTTTTTCACTTTCATCTTCAAGTTCCTTTTCATTTAGAAATTTGAATACCCTTTCAGAAGCAGCAGCAGTTGTCTGAAGACTTGTAGCTGCCTGAGCTATCTGAGCAAGCGGATTTGTAAAAAGACGGATATAAATCATAAACGCAACAATTACGCCGATAAATGAACTTGATTCAGTATTAATAGCAATAAGTGCACCCACTATGCAAACGGCAACATATCCGAAATTACCGATAAAATTCATAATCGGCATCATAAGACCGGACATAAACTGCGACTTCCATGCACTCTCATAAAGACGGTCATTAATGTTTTCAAATTCATCTCTTGCCTTGTCAACACCGTTATAAACTTTAACAACGCTCTGACCTGAATATATTTCCTCGATATGACCGTTTATTCTTCCCAGTTCATTTTGCTGTTTTATAAAGTGTTTTTGTGATTTTGACATTATAAGCATCATCAATGCAAAACCTATAATAGTTGATAAAATTCCTGTCACTGCCATTAAAACATTAGTTATAAACATCATTATCAGTGAACCAAGAAACATTGTAATTGCCGTTACAAGCATACCAATGCTCTGATTCATAGTCTGACCTATCATGTCAACGTCATTGGTAACACGGCTCAAAACATCCCCAAGACTTGTTTTATTATAGTAGTTAAGCGGTACCTTATTGATTTTTCTTGATATTTCACTTCTCATTCGCTTTGTTACTTTCTGGGTAATAGTAGTCATTATAAATCCCTGTATATAATGAAAAACAAAACTTAGAATATAAAGCACTACAAGAAGTATACCTATCTTTTTTATTCCTTCCAGATCTATTTCAGACATAAGACCTTCAGTTATAATTTCAGTCATATCCTGAAGCTTATTAGGGCCAATAAGCGAAAAAATCGTACCAACAACTGCAAGTATAACTGCCGCTGCTATTGCAGGCATATATGCTTTACAGTATGAAAGAAGACTCATCATGGATTTTTTAAAGTTCTGAGGCTTTTCCCCTGGATTTCCCCCTGGCGGTCCTCCATGTCCTCTCCTCATAGTACGGCGGCTTTCATTCGGCATATTATTACTCATTTTCAAGTTCCTCCTTTGAAAGCTGTGACAATGCTATTTCTTTATAAACTTCACAATTTTTCAGAAGCTCACTATGCGTTCCGGCGCCTGCGATTTCACCGTTATCAAGAACAATGATCTGATCAGCGTCTTTTATAGTTCCGATTCTCTGTGCAACTATTATTGACGTTACATCTGCCGTTTCCCTTTTCAATGCAGACCTGAGTATACGGTCTGTTTTATAATCAAGTGCAGAAAAGGAATCGTCAAAGATGTAAATTTCAGGTTTACGGCATACTGCTCTTGCAATTGCAAGACGCTGTTTTTGTCCGCCGGAAATATTAGCTCCCCCCTGAGCTATCAAAGCTTCATACTGATTTTCCATTTTTTCTACAAACTCTGTGCCCTGGGCTATATCAACTGCCTGCCTGATATTCTGTTCAGTATAACCGTCAGTTCCATTTTCACCGTAAGCAACGTTTGATGAAACGGTGCCGCTGAACATAACAGCTTTCTGAGGAACATATCCAAGCTTATTGTTCAGTTCTTCAAGCTTGTATTCCTTAACATTTATACCATCAACCAGTACTTCTCCCTCAGTTGCATCATAGAATCTTGGAATAAGGTTCACAAGAGTTGTTTTTCCGCTTCCTGTTGAACCTATAAAAGCTACTGTATCGCCTTTTTTAGCTTTAAAATTTATATTTCTGAGCACATAACCTGCTGCGTCAGGATATTTAAAGCTTACATTCCTAAATTCAATAGTACCCTCATTTCCTTCGGGAATTTTATTACCGTCAATAATTTTTGGTTTTGTATTAAGAACTTCGTTTAAACGATTAGCTGACACCGCAGCTCTCGGAAGCATAATAAATATCATTGTAAGCATTGTAAACGCCATAATTACTTGAATAGCATACGATGAAAAAACAACCATATCAGAAAAAATATTAATTTTATTCATCATATCAGCCTTGTTGATAAGGTATGCTCCTATCCAGTAAATAGCAAGCGAAATACCACTCAAAATTATAGTCATACTTGGTGACATTATAGACATTACTCTTCCGGTAAAAAGGTGATTTTCAGTAAGTTCTTCATTTGCCTTTTCAAACTTTTTCTGCTGATAATTTTCTGCATTATAAGCTCTTACAACTCTTATTCCAGTTAGATTTTCACGTGTAACTCTGTTCAGATTATCGTTCAAATTTTGAATAACCTTGAATCTTGGAAGAGCAAAGATAATTACAATTGCAATTATAAGCATAAGAAAGGCTACTGCCCCACCGGTTGCAGCGGTCCACTGCCAGCTTTTTCCGAGTATTTTGCATATTGCCCAAACTGCTAATATGGGAGCTTTAATCATTACCTGAAGTCCCATTGCAATAAACATTTGTATCTGGGTAATATCATTTGTTGAACGAGTTATAAGGCTTGCAGTTGAAAACCTATTTATTTCTTCCATGGAAAAATCAGTAACCTTCTTAAACATAAGCAATCGCAGACGCTGAGCGAATCCTGCTGCAATTTTAGCTGCAAAATATCCGACAATTACTGCCATCAGCATACTTCCCACTGCGCATACAAGCATTTTTGCACCCGCTGCTATTACTTCTGAAATTTTACTGCCTTCTGTCTGAATAAGCTTTGTAATTTCAGACATATAATCAGGAAGCTTTAAATCAAGCCAAACCTGACTGACAATAAATATCATACTTATAGCAATCATTAGCCATTCTTTCTTTTTCAAATACCTGAAAATTTTAAGCATAAATTATCTCTCCTTTTCTATATACAGAATTTTCACTGAACCTCTGAATCAAAGCTTTTTTTCACTTTTCTGATTAAGTATAAAAACTCTTCTGCCTCCTTTTCTGTAAGATTTTCAGTGAATTTTTTATTTACATTTACTATGTCTTCTTTTATCATCTTATGGATTTCAAGAGCTTTGTCAGTAAGAACAATCTTTTTTAATCTTGCGTCATATTCTACGCTTTCTCTTCTTATCAGGTCTTTGTTTTCCATAAGCTTTATTATTTTTGAAACAGTTGATTTTCTTATGGAAAATGCATTTTCTATATCCCTTTGATATACATCGTGATCCATGTTTTCAAGCAGATAGCCTATTACCCAGCCGTTCGTTCCGGTAAGATTATCAACATACTTTCTCGTATTCGTATTATCCATATATCTTCTTATTAGATTAGCAAGAATCATGTATTCAAAACAAAATTCATTTTCCTTTTTCATTTCTTTATTTCACACCCCAAAAAGTTAGTACACAAACAGTAAGCTTGCTAACTATTATATCACCACTTATTTTTAATGTCAATATGCAGTAAAGCATTATTGTCAATTTGCATAAAAAATCTGTATAACATATTGGAAAATCTTTTATAATTAAAATACGCCTTTTGAATTACAAAAGACGTCTTAGAGATCATCATTATTTAGTTATTTTAGGATTTCTGTATTTACGTTCTGTATATACAACATCATACAGTGACCCTGATTCTATCAAAAGACCTATAACACCGTTTGCGTCGTAGAGTGTCCGGGTCAACAATGAAGCCTATTTTACCACTTATGATATTAGATGTTTATTCATATTCTTGTCCTGTTTTATGAGTCTCACTTTATATATTCTGCTTTCAGATGAATACAAAACTTTTCGCTTTGTTCATTCTGCAAAACGATCACATATTTTACCACCCTTTCACCTTAGTCAAAACACCCTTATCCATTTCACATACCGTATCGCAGAGAATTTCAATATCCTCTGCTGAATGAGAAGCGATAAGAATAGTTTTACCTTGTTCTTTCAAATTTAAAAGATATTTGCGCATATCCGCAACGCCGTCTTTATCAAGACCGTTCATTGGCTCGTCGAGAATAAGCAAATCGGGATTTTCCATAATTGCCTGAGCAAGTCCTAATCTCTGTCTCATACCAAGAGAATACTTCTTCACGTGACGTTTAAGATCAGGATCAAGACCAACCATTTGCATTGTATTACGAATCTTTTCTTTATCAATTTTCCTGTTAAGATCGGCAAGCAGTTTAAGATTACGATACCCCGAATAATAAGGAATAAATCCCGGCGTTTCAATAATAATTCCCACTGAATTCGGAAAATCGCATTCCTTTCCGATTTGTTTATTAGCAACAAAAATTGTTCCCTCAGTAGGCTTTATAAATCCGCAGATACATTTCATAAGTATTGTTTTTCCGCTGCCATTTCTTCCTATAAGTCCGTGTATTTTCCCTTTTTCAAAGTTAATGTTAATTTCTTTTAGTATTTCCGCTTTCTTTATTTTAAGTGATAATTTATTAATTCTTATCATCATTAACTCACCTGTTCTATATTTGTAAATTGAAGTTTTTTCAGCGCCATAAAATTACCGATCAAGAGTGCTGTTATTATAATTGCAAAATACAGATAAGATCTTATTATCGGTATGACAGGCTCACTGAGAATCTCTGTATAATGAAGCCATACAATTGTGTTTGCCATAGGAAAATGCCACATCGCATCAGTTTTGAGAGAGCAAGTTGCCACACCAAGTCCTATAATCGTAAATACTGCAAATACTCCTGCTGATTTTATACTCATCAACTTGAAAAGATAGAGTATAAGCACAAGCACAAAAAGATATGCACTCATGAGTAAAAAGGTCTGCAATACAGATGTAATAAGAGGTATCTGATTATAGAGATTTGACGGCAGAAGCTCAGATGCAAAGCTATTGTATTCATTTGGAAAACGTGAAGCATACAGACGTACAGTTTCGCTCCATTCAATGTGAAATTCTCCTTTTGACGTTGCTATGCTGACTATAAGTAGTGTTCCCATGTATGAAAATATTGCAGATATAATGAACAACAATTGACCTAGAAACCAGTTGATTTTTCCGGTTCTCTGAACAAAAAGCAGGGTATTTCCACTTATTATCGGATAATCGCTTATGAGAACAAGAAATACACAAGGCATCAACAAAACGAGGATTCCTGAATTTCCGATAGCCACGAACGGCTCGAATACTGTAATCGGGACGCTCATCTTTTCAGCACGCTCAAGGAGAGGTTCAACCGCAAGAGTTCGCATAAAAATAAATAAAATACCAACGATTAGTATTCGAGGATTTGTAATCCAACGTATATATTCAGAACGTGCAATCGAAAGGACAGAAAAGAATCGTGATTTATTCACCGCAGTCAAACCTCCTTCTCTGAATTATCATATAGAATAGAAAAGCAATAACAACAAGTCCGCCATTATACAGAAGTATCAGTTTTTTGTCGGATGACTCAAATAAATTTAAAACCGCATCAGGAGCAATTATATTAATAAATCTGCCAAGTTTTTCGTTTGGATTTTCAAAATTGCTCCACGCTTTTGAGCTGAGTTTAACACATGTTTGAGTCACAGCATATTTAAAGAAAAACGGAATGCACATTACAAGATATTTATTTTTGGTTATGCAAGTTAGTACTATCGCCGGAACAGTTGCAATAGCTCCATAAATAAACATTTCAACATATTTAATGAGCAAAATGCCAATATACCTATCATCTGCTACATTAGAATAAGTGTAAGAAAGTATTTCCTTGTACATATTTTGCGATTCAATAGTATATTCGTTGATATTTGGAAACAGAACATATACAAGTCCCGTAAAAATAATGTACCCAAGCATTACAGCAAGCCCACCACTGATACATGCTGTCAGAAATTTTGAGGTGTAAAAGCTAAACTTCGATGAACGGAATATAGCGTTTCTCACAGCTTTTGATTCACATTCATCACAGATAAGCGGAATAAACGCAAAAGCCGAAATTATTGGAATAGACATTGAAAGCCAGCTGCCTGAACCTTTTAACATAACATTTATCGAACAAAAATCAATGCTTTCTAACATAAACGTATAATTGAATTTCGTCAGTGAATGTATTACTGAATACATATCATCAGTCAAACTGTCACGATAAATTCCGGAACAAAAACATAACACTATCATAAATGCAGTACAAATATAAAATCCATAGTTTGTAAATATCATTTTAAGATTTGTTTTAATACTCATTACCGTTTTCATATTAAACAATCTCCTTACTAATTTTCAAGATTATATGTGTATAAACGAATTAGAGCGTGTTCAAATAAAATAAGTTAAACGTGTTTTTGGCTGGTTGGTCACTAATTTGGTTAAAACTCCTCGCCGTGAATGAGCATGTTTACGGAATTTTTTGTTATTGGTAATAACAGGATCAAAAATCTACATAATCCTTTTACTTGAACACGCTCTAAAAAATTTGTTACCACATCAATAAGTATAGTAATCAAATTCTTTATTAATTGCATTTACGTACATTACATAATTCAAATTATCATTTGTATTTAAAGATTGAATCCTCCAGACAGGATATACACTTAGATTGGTTTCTTCTTCATTTGTATAGTAAGAAAGATACTTTAATTCACAAGAACTAACCTCGAATGGAACGTTTGAAGATAAAGAAGCAGAACAAATTTTCATCGCTTCTACAGGAGATATTATTTTAGTGTATTCTTTTGTGTCATCTATATCGTAATTTCTTTCATAATCATTGTAATTATTAATTTTATCCGAACTTAACACAAATGCCACACCAGGCATTAAATTGTAATTTTTTCTGTCTTGCTTTGAATTTGATATTTCAGTAAAAGAGCCGTCTGTATCTGTTCTATAAGTATCGAATTGTACTCCTTTATATAAACAGGTAACATTGAAGCTCAATCCATATAAATCATCATCCATTTCAATTGCTTTTGCAGCACACACGGCAGGTTTCAATTCTTCATTTGAATTAAAACTGAGATTATCAGAAATATATTTTTCTACATTTGCTGCACAATTATTTATAGAAATTTTTTTATCTAAGAGTTTATATTCATCATTATAATCCGAATTATTGTACTTTTTTTCGATTTCGTGATTGTCTGTAGCGAAATATATACCTGCACATTCACTCTCTATTTTATCAAGGCTTTGGGCTTTTCCGTCATTCAGAATATGCATCGAACCATAAGGTTTTAACTCAAGGTAATAATCACAGCAGCCTAATACATAAGTATTTATATCTTTTATATCCTGATTCAAATAATCGGATAATAACGGTAATGAGTCTGGATAGGATAAACTTGAATTTCGTTGTATACTGTCAGAAATAAAGCGCAGGTCGGTTTCCAGATTTACCTGTTCATCAATAATACCAGGAATAATATTATCCAAATATTTTTTTATATCTTCCGATGCTAAATTAGTTTTTTGATTTAATGTAAAAGTAAATACACTTTCAGTATTTGGGATGTTTACAGAAAATGTATCAGTTAGTACTATATTCTCATATTTTGCGCGTTCTATTTCATTCTCAAATTTTGATGAATTTACCGCAAGTTCTGATATACTGATTTGTTCATCAGTTGTTGCGTTTTCATTTGAAGAATTGAACTTATTTGAGCATCCTGTTATAAAAACTAAAGATACAATTAAACATATAAAAATGCGTTTCATAGCTTTCTCGCTTTCTTTAACTATATGAATTATAATATGACACCTCACAAATCTTATTATGAAATAAAGATTTTAGAGATGTCATATTAAATACCACTTTCCAAGAGTGAGAAAAAATTTTACCCACCCGACTGTTAATTATTAAGGATAGCCAACAGTGCCATTAGCATCACAAGTTGAAGAACCAGTTGCATAGAACTTAAATGTAACATTATCACCAGTAGCAGAGCTATATTTAGTTCCTGAATATCCAGTTGTTGTGATATCGTAATTTATTCCTGGGGCTGTTACATTTACTTTTCTGTTATTTGAACCTGTAATACTTGAACAATAAGTTTTATAACCGCCACCATAGGTGTAAATAGTACAATATGCTGTTGGGTTTACATTACCAGGTGCACCATAGACATAATATACGTCCCAAGAACTTTTGCTTGTATAAGCACTTGCGCTCATACCAACTGAACCAACAGCAAGAGTTGCCACTGCCATAACCGCAGCTGTGAGTTTTTTAAAAGTCTTTTTCATAAAAAATTCTTCCTATTTTTAACATATTTTTTATTGTTTGAAGCAATATAATGTTTTTGCCATAATGATAAATTGCTTTCCTAAATAGATAACAATTTATTTTAACATTAAACAGCTTCTTGTAATACTGACCACAATACATATGTATTTATTATAAAACTGAATAATGTATTTGACTGCTTTTAACCTTACTTCTTCAGCTTTTTTAATGCTTCCGGTTCTTTAGGCTGATGACAGCCGGCTGCTGAAGTTGAGCCTGCAGCCTTTACTGCTGCATATTTACTGCACGCAGCAAGCTTTTCCAGAAAAGATTTTTTAATCTTTTTCATTATAATTTCCTCCTTTTATTATTTTTAAAATTGCAATAAATACAGCTACTGCCAACAGAGTAAATACCATTAGTACAGATGTTTGTTTGTATGACTTAAGCATCAGGCAGCTTGCAATGGATACTAAAACTACAAGACAAATACTTATACTACGTTTACTTTTTTCCTTATTGCTATCCATTGGGTCATTATCTTCTGCAACCGGGGTATAACGCCATATTATTAAAATTGACAACATTAATAATAGAATATGTATTGAAATTGTATAGTTATTTACTGATACAGTCATATGAGTAAACCCTAATACAAGACAAGCCATACTTGAAAATACCAGATTATAATTTAAATGAGATTTGATATTAAACCCGCTGGTAGATAGCTTTATTACTGCAAACAGAAAAAAGAATATTACAGATAAGAAAAACATCTGAAACACTAACCCAATTAAAACAGTAACAGAAAGTCTTATTAAAGCCGATATAGATATTTCCAATCTATTTTTATAAATTTCAAGGTCATCAGCATAAATTATTTTTTTTCGACATAAAAACATAGATATTCTTTTACTTAATTCAGAAATCATTTTTCTCACCTAAGTTAATGATATCCCTATTTTTGCCAAAAGTCAATATAAAATCCCCCAACGCAGATTTTTAATCCCCCATGTTAGAAAAAATCCTTTAATTATATTATTAGGTTTGATCTTTTAATTACAATTTCCATAATTTCCACTAAAATAATTTTATATAAACACAAAAAATCCCCCGAAAAAACCTATATACGGTCTTTCCAGGGGACAATATTCTTTTAAAATTATTTATTCATCATGCTTGCAACTTCATCAGCAAAGTTGTCTTCCTTCTTTTCAACACCTTCGCCTCTTTCAAAGCATACGCAATCAATTACGTTAATTGTTGTTCCAGCATCCTTTGCACACTGTTCAACATACTTTTTAACTGTAAAGCTACCGTCCTTAACAAATTCCTGTTCAAGCAGGCAATTTTCAGAATAGTACTTACCAACCTTACCTTCTACAATCTTCACCTTAACCTGTTCCGGCTTATTAGCCATCTTAGGATCTTCGTCCATCTGTGCAAGCATAATCTTCTTTTCAGATTCAATTACTTCAGCAGGAACATCTTCCTTCTTAAGGTATGGAGCCTTAAGAGCAGCAAGCTGAAGAGCGCAATCCTTACCGCAAGCAAGAACAGCGTCAGATGCACCAGCAGGCGTATCAAGATTAATCATAACGCCGATTTTACCGCCGCCATGTACATAAGGAACAAGAACGCCTTCAAGTCTTTTAAATCTTCTTATATGCATATTTTCACGAATCTTAAGGAAAAGTTCCTGAAGCGCTTCAGCAACAGTTGTTGTTCCGCCGTAAATCTGTTCTGCATTAAGAGCATCCAAATCAGCAGGATTCTTTTCAATAATTGTCATTGCAACATTATCAACAAACTTCTTAAATTCATCATTATTAGCTGCAAAGTCAGTTTCTATATTAACTTCAACAACCGCACCTACTGTATGGTCTTCGTTAGTCATAGCCATAACGATACCTTCAGCAGCAACTCTTCCGGACTTCTTAGCCTGTGTAGCAAGTCCCTTTTCTCTGAGAATTACAGTTGCCTTTTCAAAATCGCCGTCAGCTTCAACAAGAGCCTTCTTACAATCCATCATGCCGACGCCTGTCTGCTTACGCAGTTCAGCAACGTCCTTAGCTGAAATATTAGCCATTATTATCTTCCTCCAATTTATTTTTATTCAGAAAAACCCGAATATATTTTATATATCCGGGCATATTTTCCTTAATTATTCAGCTGCTTCCTCTGAAACTTCTTCAGCAGGTGCTTCAGCTTCTTCAGTAACATCTTCGCCCTGTCTACCTTCAATAATTGCATTTGCAATTGTTCCGGCAATAAGCTTTACAGCTCTGATAGCATCGTCATTACCAGGAATAACGTAGTCAACTTCATCAGGATCGCAGTTTGTATCAACAATAGCTACAATAGGAATATTAAGCTTCTTTGCTTCAGCTACTGCAATCTTTTCTTTTCTTGGATCAACTATGAAGAGGGCTCCTGGGAGTCCATTCATATTCTTGATACCGCCCATAAATTTTTCAAGCTTTTCAATTTCAAGATTCAGCTTTACAACTTCCTTCTTAGGAAGAAGATCAAATGTACCGTCTTCAGCCATTGTATGAAGCTGTTCAAGTCTCTTGATTCTTGTCTGAATTGTATTAAAGTTAGTAAGCATTCCGCCGAGCCAACGAGCATTTACATAATGTGCGCCTGCTCTGAGGGCTTCTTCCTTAACAGAATCGCCTGCCTGCTTTTTTGTACCTACAAAAAGCACGCTCTTGCCTTCAGCAGATATGTCTCTTACAAACATATATGCTTCTTCAAGCTTCTTAACTGTTTTCTGAAGATCAATAATGTAGATTCCGTTTCTTTCTGTAAAGATATACGGAGCCATTTTTGGATTCCATCTTCTTGTCTGATGACCAAAATGCACACCAGCTTCAAGAAGCTGCTTCATTGATACTACTGCCATGGTAGTTCCTCCTGTTTGGTTTTATTATCCTCCGCCCAACTTAGCTCAGAAGCAACCCATATGGATGGGACCAAGTTCTGAAAGTACAAGCGTGCGAATTACCTAATAATTATATCATAATCATTAAATAAAATCAATATAAAATTATTTTATTTTTTGCACAAATTATCAAAATTAAACACCTTGGATTTTGTGCAATTATTACTTTCTATGCTTTCGAACGAAACGAGAACTGTATCTTTTCCAATCAATTTTATTTGTTCACAACCAATAATGATATCCTTTTCTTTGCCAAGCAAGCCGCAAACACGCTTTCTTCCCCATATAACAAATGCTATTACCCGACTTGAATCTGATTCAAATTCCATATCATCAATAAAACCTAACTTTTCTCCGTCTTTGATATTTACAACCTCCTTACCCTTAAGTTCAGAAAGACTGCAAATCAAAGTACACCACCCTTTCAAATCAATCTATATTATTTATATGCTGTTTTAATTATTTTAGAAAAGTTAGTCGCAAATTAAAAGGTATTCTTTTTAAGAAACCAGGGTATTGGCAATCGCCAAGTTGTCTTCCCAGTACTGCAAGGAAATTATAAATTATTTAAAGGCTAATATTTAACCTTTATTCTAAAGATTTTCTCATTTCAACATAATCTTTTTGCGTAATAGGCATAGGCTCGAATTCTTTACGTGAAAAAGGTTTAATATTTTCATCATAATCCATTCTTATTTCTCTTTTTAAGTTACGGTATTCCCCTAATATAATATACTCAAATTCAGAACGTGCTCTTGCATGATTATTAAAATATTCTATTCCGTCTTTATATACATCTGACGGTAAAAAATACAACCAGAATGTCAAGTTAAGTTTAACTCCATGATTTTCCCCAATCTTCATAATTTCTTGCGTTGCTTTATTTAAACTTTTATACTCCTCTTCATATGTTGCACTTATACCTGATTCTTTATTTATACATATTCTATAATAAAGTGATAAATCATCATCTGACTGTTCATGCATAGTTTCAAAAAAATAATCAAGATTAAATTCTCCGCTATTAATTTTTTCTGCTGTTACTGTATCATTAATAACCTTATAGTTATAACAATATATATAGCATTCTTGAAATACTTCACTTAATTGATTATATAACTCCTTTGACAGTTCTTTCGAAGCCAACATAGAAGCATATTCATCATATGATATTTCACCGTCATCTATGAACAATATTTCAAATAATAAATCACGATTATTTTTCGGATAACATACTCCAAAATATGACGGTCCGCCGTTCGCCCATACATTTAAACACACAAATTCCTCGTTATATCTTCCTTGCAATGCTTTTTCAAGTACCTTTTTCAAATTTCTTTTGGTTTGAAATCCGCACCCTGTTAACCCCAGTGTTGTTATTAACAGCACTCCCATTATTATTATCGCCGCCATTTTTCTTAGCCTCATATGTCGATTCCTTTCTATTAGTATTGAAATCTGTGCATTATCATAGATTTAAAAATAAGAAATACATTAGGCATATTGCCATTTATTCTGTTATAGATAATAACAACTCCTACTACTTTCAGTTATAAAACTATAAATCTATAAATTTGCCAATTATTTATTAAATAATATTTACATTTAAATTTAATTTACTTAACTCGTTATCAATATAAAACTGTTTAGAAACTATCCAACAATCAATATTATGAGATTCTTTTATAGATTCAATTATTTTTTTATCATAATCAATAGATATCTCCTTTCCAATTCCGCATATAATTAACTTTTTATTGCCTTTAAAGCATTTAATTATTTCATTAATTAAGTCAGTATATTGCTTGCCTATTATTTCCTTGTCTAAATTAATCCAACAATCAATAATATATCCATTTTTATTTTTTTCGATAAAAACTCCAATGCTCTCGTGTTGTATATTTTTTTCAACAGTTACTATTTTGGTTTCCATAAAATCTTCTGCTTCTTTTAGTGAATTGATTTTAATTTTATTATCATAGTACCAATTATCCATAATGCTTATAATCAGTTCTTCGTTGTCACTTGATAAATAATGTTCTAAAAAATTTAACATATCAGTATATAAACTTTTATTACTGCTGACAATACTAAATTCTATTAATTCCCCCATATTGCTCCTCCTCTATAATCGCTTCATCACTATAGTTGAATCTGCCTAAGGATATAATACAGTATAAGTAAAAATATTTCAATACTTAAATATCTTTGTATTCATTATTTAATTCAGTTAATATCTTTGTTTATTAAAAGAATTTGGGTGCATTGCAAAAGCAATGCACCATTTTTTTATAATATAATATTACCTATAATCTTCCTTTTTTCTAAAGAAACCTGATTTTATAATTGCTGCTGAACCGACTCCGACCATTCCCACTGCTGCTGCAATAAGATCATGATACCATTTTGAGTATCCAGTTTCCGGTAGTGTTGCTGTGCTGGTAGTTGTAGATACCATTGTTGCTGTAGTTATATATGTACTAACAGTATCTATCGTTTCGCTTTCTACTGCAGTCGATGTTACGGGTATAGTTGTTTCCGAAACAGTACTGCTTGTTGTATCTGTAACAACAGTTGTATCTGTTACTTCCGTTGCTGAAGTTGTTTCCATAAGTGTTGTATCCGTTGTGACCTCAGTAGCTTCTGTAAGTGTTGTTTCTGTTGTGACCTCAGTAGCTTCCGCAAGCGTTGTTTCAGTAGTTTCTGTAGGCTGAACTGGTTCTGTCGTTTCTTCAGTTGGTTCAGTTGTAGGTATTTCAGGCTCTTCGTCAAGAGGTATAAATTCAAAGTTATTTTCTTTAGCATAGGTTTCAGCAACAGTATTTTTATATCCCACAATGAATACAAGGGGATTTCTAGTTATTTCATACCGATGATCCGGGTTAGTTATATAGTGAGGGCTATAATAACCCAGTGCTCTGTCGCCTATATACTTGATACCAGCTGGAATAAAATACAAATCGATATTACCTCCTTTTCCTAATCCTAAAAAACATTCAGCTTCAATTTCTGTCACATATTCAGGTATTATTATTTTACTTTTATCGTTCCAACAAGTATAAAAAGCTCTCCAACCTAACCGCACAACCTTTTTGCCGCCTAAATATTCTGGAATTTGTTCAATTTTTCTTGCACCTGCCGAAGTTATTACAACTCCATCATTATACTCTTCATATCTAAAGTAACCCTCATCAACTGCATATACATTTAATGAAAATGTTACAAAACTTAATATCATAAATGGTAAAAGAAATATTTTTTTAACCTTTAACATATTTTACGTCCTCCTAATATTATTAACATCAATTTTCTTTCATTAATAATATCATTCTTTTTACTAAAAATCAATATAAAATCCCCCAATGCACATTTTTAATCCCCCATGTTAGAAAAATTCTTATTTTATCATTTCTTGCCATCGTGCCCTATATATAAAGAAAAAGCCTGAAATTACCGAAACATCACAGTAATCTCAGGCTTTGTATAATTATGAAATAAAAATTTTTTTGCAATATAAAAAATAAAGAACCAGTACTAAATCACTGATTCCCTTATCATTACAAAAAATTGAATATAAAACACAAGTCGCTGTTAAATCATTTTTCTTACAGCTACTTGCGGATAACTCCGTTATCAGTTCAATATAGCTGTAAGTAGATGATTTTAGCACTTACGTTTGGTGAGATATGAGAGATTCGAACTCTCGACCCTACGCTTAAAAGGCGTATGCTCTGCCAACTGAGCTAATATCTCAACAACAATTAAATTATACCACAAATAAAATAGCTTGTCAACACTTTTTTGAAATTTTTTGAATTTTTTTTAAAAATTAGGCTCTGATAATCTCAGAGCCTGTATTTTATTGTTTTTCCTTAAGCAAATCTCTTATTTCCATAAGAAGCAATTCTTCATTAGAAGGCTTAGGTTCTTCCTTTTCTGGTTCCTTTTTCGGTTCTTCTTTTTTATGAAAAACATTCATAAATTTTACAATAAAGAAAACGCACATTGCTGTTAGGATAAACGTAATAATAGCCTGGAGAAAGTTTCCTATATTAATGTATGGTCTGTTTCCCCACGGGATAGTAACCCCAAGACTGCGAAAATTTATGCCGGCAAGAATCATTCCAATAAAAGGCATAAGTATATCATCAACAAGAGAATTTACAATAGATGTAAAAGCTCCGCCGACAATTACACCGACTGCCATATCAAGAACGTTTCCGCGAGAAATAAACGTTTTAAACTCGTTTATTACTCCCCCGACGCCCTTTAGTTTCTTTTTCACTACTGACTGATTTTCGTTTTCCGCCATTTTTTCTCCCTCCGCAATTTAATTAGTTATTATAAGCATTGCTTTTTTCAGGAAAGCACAAACCTTATTTATTTTATGATTATAACACAATTTTCATCATATTTCAACATATTGTGCTTATTTTAAGTGAATTATAATATATTTCATTAATTAATTTGTGTATAATTACTGAAAACATCTGAAAAGGTATTTATTTTTAAAATGAATTATGTTATAATATAAATATTCGAAAATCATCTGCAAAAAGGAGCAATAATATGAGTGCTACTAAACAGGAAGGCAAAAAGAACTATACTATAAAACGATGTATCGACGTTTTTCTTGCCGCCGCCCTCGCTGTAAGTGCAGTAATAGGAATAAAAACGGTTTTGAAAGATCTTACAGATATTTCACGTAAAAACGATGACGGCAATATTTCAGTTTCTTCAAACGATTCAAAATCCGAAAATGAATTTATATATGTTTCCGATTCAGCAGATAATGAAAATATATATAACGGTCCGCTTATTATGGTTAACAGCGAAAAAAAATATCAGGGCAAAGCCGGCGGCCTTAAAAGCGTTTTCGATATAAAAGAACAGAGCAATTATGATTTTTATTCTGTTTATGATAAAGACGTTAAGATTAAACAGGAAGCCGCTCAAAGTCTCAACGAAATGCTGGCAGCATTTAATAAGGAAACAGGAATCAGCAATATTCAAGTATCAGGCGGCTATCGTTCGGTAGACACACAAAAAGAATATTACGAGGCTGCTGAGGACAAGTCCGGCGTTTCCGAGCCAGGACACAGCGATTACCATACAGGATATTCCATTGATCTTGATGTAGTATCAGAAGATGGCGGAAGCTTAGGCTTTGACGGGACCGGCGATTATGCATGGTTTGCTGAAAATGGTTATAAATACGGCTTTGTTGTGAGAAGTCCTGAAGATAAAACCGACATAACCAAACTTGATTACCGTCCGTGGCATTTTAGATATGTTGGTGTTCCCCATTCATACTATATGCACGAAAAAAATTTGTGTCTTGAAGAATATTCCGATGTTTTAAAGTCATATTCATACGAAACAGAACATCTTAAAATCAACGCTGATGGAAAAGCATATGAAACTTATTACATTTTGATGGACAACAGTGCGTCTACAACAATTATATCTGTTCCGTCTAACAAAGAGTATACCATCTCCGGAAATAATACAGACGGTTTTATAATTACCGTAGACCTTGATACAGACACTTCAGTGCCTGAAGAAACAGCTCCTCCGTCAGAGGACAGTAAAAAAGAAACCGACAGCAATTCTAACGAAAATAAAAACAGCAAACCCGAAGAATAAAAATAAAAGGCAGTTCATTGCGAACTGCCTTATTTATTTATCTGTTATTTAATTCGATATATTCATTATCTCCGCCGATGCTCTTATAAGCTGGACGAATTATTTTATCAACATTAATAAGTTCTTCTATTCTGTGTGCACTCCATCCTACAATTCTTGCCATAGCAAAAATTGGTGTAAATAATTCATACGGAATCCCAAGAAGACCATAAACAAATCCACTGTAAAAGTCTACATTAGGACTTACTCCCTTATAAATCTTTCTCTTTTCTGCAATAATCTTAGGCGCAAGCTCTTCAACAAGAGAATAAAGCTTGAAATCAGCTTCATGATGCTTTTCAACTGCAAGAGAAGACACAAAACTTTTAAAAATCTTTGCACGAGGATCAGATAGTGTATAAACTGCATGTCCCATTCCATAAATAAGTCCTTTTTTATCAAAGGCTTCTTTACAGAGCAATTTTTCAAGATAAGCTCTCACCTGTTCCGGATCAGTTGTATCTTCTACATGCTTTTTAAGGTCATCCATCATTTCCACAACTTTAATATTTGCGCCGCCGTGCTTTGGTCCCTTAAGTGAAGATAAAGCTGCCGCCATAACTGAATATGTATCAGAACCGGCTGATGTTACAACATGAGTTGTAAAAGTAGAATTGTTTCCTCCTCCGTGTTCCATATGAAGCATAAGCGCAACGTCAAGCACCTGGGCTTCAAGAGCTGTATATTTCATATCCGGACGAAGCATTCTTAAAATGTTTTCAGCAGCAGACAATGACGGATCAGGACGGTGGATATACATACTGTCATCACATTCATAATGATTATATGCATGATAGCCGTAAACTGCCAGCATAGGCATTACGCTTGTAAGCATAAGACACTGTCTTAATACATTTTCAAGAGAAGTGTCAACAGCATTGTTATCATAAGAAGCAAGAGTAAGAATACTTCTTGTAAGAGTATTCATAACGTCCTTGCTTGAAGCTTTCATTATTACATCACGTACAAAATTTGTAGGCAAGGCTCTTAAACTGCCAAGAACACCGCAAAATTCCTCAAGATCCTTTTCATTCGGAAGTGAACCGAAAATCAACAGATAAGCAGTTTCCTCAAAACCGAATCTTTTTCCGGAAACAACGCCCTTTACGAGATCATTTATATTATATCCCCTGTATTTAAGACGGCCGTCTGCCGGAATTTTTTCCCCGTTTTCATATTGATAGGCTTCTATACTTGATATAGAAGTAAGTCCCGCAAGCACACCTGAACCATTTTTATCACGAAGACCACGCTTTACATTATATTCACTATAAAGTTCAGGATTTATAGAACCATTTTCAACACATTTTCCTGCGTTTCTTTTTATAAAATCGTTCGTTTCTGTAATTTTTTTCACCATACTGCACCTTCTTATTTTTTAATATTTTTATTTTATCATACCACAATAATTGATATTTGTCAACAGTTGACTTTTTGATTTTATTGTATTATAATATTTCTGCAATGATAAAAGGAAATAAATTAAGGGGTTTATTATGAACGATTCTGATAAAGAAAGTCTTATAGGCAATTTACTTAAGCTTTTGCCAAGCTATAATCACTGCTTTCACAATTTTTCATATATTAGAAGTCTTGACCTTACAAAAACTCAATTAAAAGTTCTTATTATACTTAAACAACACGGCGGTATGTCCATGAGCAAGCTTGCTGACCTGCTTAGTACTTCACGAGAACAGACAACAAGAGCCGTATCTCCTCTGGCAGACAGAGATTACATAATCCGGCTGACAAATGAAAAGAACCGACGGATTCTTAACGTCGCCATTACTCAAAGCGGTCTGGATTTTCTCCAAAATTTAAGAAAAAATTATGCTGTGCAGCTTCTGGAATCAATTGAAAAGCTTTCGGAAAAAGAAATAAATGATTTTATAAGTTCACTTAATATTATAATCAATACTCTTGAAAAAATAGCGGTTAAGATGGAATGAATTATCATTCCATCTTGTTTTCTATTGACTTTTTTATCTTACACGGATATAATTAAAGTATAATGAAAAGGTGGTAATATTATGATTTTTAAAAAATTAATTTCAGCAATTGCTTCGGCTGCTGTAATGCTTAGCTGTACCGTTTTTCCGGCTGACGCCCAAAACAATGAAACAGAAAAACTTAGAGTTATGCCATTGGGAGATTCTATTACAGACGGTTTCTGGCTGCAAGGAGGATACCGTACAACCTTATGCGAACTTCTCGAAAAAAACGGATACTCAGACAAAATTGACTTGGTAGGACCAAACTGGGGAGGCAACTGCTATGATCCAAATCATGCCGGATACAGCGGATATTCCATCGATAATATTGAACAGAGTCAGTCAATTTCCGGCGCAAGAATCGGCATCTCCAGTTTTATAGACTGGTTGCTTGAATCATATCCAGCTGATGTTGTTATGCTCCAGATAGGTACTAATGATATTCTGAGTTATTATGATCTTGATAATATCGGTTCTCGTCTTGAAAATCTTGCTAATATGATCCTTAATGATATAGGCAGTGACGCAAAGCTTTATATAGCTACCATTCCGTGCATGGACGCTGAGAATACACTATACATTAATGAGTATTACTTTACTCCCGAATCCATGGACGAAATTGTAGATAAATATAATTTACAGATAAAGGAAATAGTGACAAAACTTAAATCTGAAGGAAAAAATGTTGAACTTGCAGATATAAATAGTATTCTCGGTAAAAGTGATCTTTATGACGGTGTTCATCCTAACGCTGAAGGATATGAAAAAATGGGAAATTATTGGTACTCTATTCTTGAGTCCTATTTAAACGATACTCCTGACAAGGATGAACCTGTTCCCGGAGACGCGGATTCAAATCAGACCGTAGAAATCAATGACCTTGTACTCTTAGGACGTTATCTCACTAATCAAGCTGAGATCACTGAAATTAATTACCAGAACAGCGACCTGAATAATGATTCAGAAATTAATATATTTGATTATATTTTACTGAAGAAAATTCTTTTGAACATTAATAAGGATTAAAATTATTTTTTACTAACAATAAAACCTGCGTAATATTTACGCAGGTTTTATTTATATACATGATCAATAATGTTCCTTGCGGCGCTGTTTTCGCAATAACGACCTTTTTTCAGCCGCAGCCCATTCTGCCTTTTCCTCTTCCGTTTCAAGAATAAGACGAGGTACTGCCGTAGGATTCTCATTTTCATCCAAAGCAACCATAACAAGATATGCTGTATTTATAAGCTGTCTGGAACCATTAAGATTCTCAACATATGTTTTAGTGCACACTTCCATTGATGTACGACTTACATATGTTACATATCCGCAGATAATAATCGTATCATTTGCCCGTGCCGGCGCCTGAAAAGTAAGGGTATCTACAACAGCCGTAGTAACATTACGTCCGGAATGTCTTCTTGCAACAACAGCCGCAACAATATCAATCCATTCCATTAGCTGCCCCCCGAATAATCGGTTATATCCATTTATATTCGCCTGCGTCAGAACCTGCACTTGTTCAGAATATGAATCCTTTACTCTTTTATCCATTTAAATTTCTTCCTTCTGATTCATGTATTTTGCAATCCAGCTCTGAGCGTAAGAACAAGACGCAGTTATCTTGCCTCCCTGAGCCTTTATTTGCTTTACCGCAAGTTCAACAAGCTTTCCGGCAACACCATTTCCTCTTAGAGAAGTATCTACAAAAGTATGATTTATATTAAATATTCCGCTTTCTACTTCTGGAAAAGTAACCTCTGCTATTATGCTGCCATCTGAGCCCTTGCTGTAAATTCTGTTTTTCTCTGTTATATATTCCATCACAACCCCCTCACTTTCCACAAAAATTATACCACAAAAACAAACAGAATACAATTCTTTTTTAGAGTTTGCTGATTTTAAATGGTTTAATATTTTTTATAGTACAAAAAACGCAGACCCACTATTGCTTTATCTTTTATAATTAAAGCAAAGAGTTGAATAATACTTTTAAAAAAATCAATGTTTATTTCTCCTTGACAAAAAGCTATTTATCTGCTAAAATATAAAGTAGTTTACATTGTGAACTACTTTATATCTAATTAAAGGAGGCATTTAAAATTCTATGGACGAATTTGACTGGACTGATATGATGGAAAAAATGCAGGACATTCGTCTTTTTTCCAGTTTTCATGTAAGGCGCATGAAAAAAGGAGGACTCACATCTTCACAAGAAATTGCCATGCTTTCTCATATAGTCTTTTCTAAGGAACCCTTAACGCCTATGGAGTTAACTGTTCTTACTGGATTGAGCAAATCGGCAGTAAGCCGTTTAATCGAAAGATTAGAAAAAAAAGAATTTCTAATCAAGAAATACAGCGCTGATGATAAACGCAGCTATACCGTACAAAGCACTGTCAAAGGCAATCAGGAACTTGACAAAACATATCGGTTTTATCTGGAACCTATTTATAAATTACGACGTACTTTAGGAGAAGAACGCTTTGCTTCTTTAATTTCACAAATAAAAGAAGCTAATCAATTAATACAGAAAGGAAAATGAAAATGACATTTTATCAGGAGCTTCAACTTAGTCAAGCTGGCTCTAAAGAATATATAGCCAGCTTTAAGGATCCAAAAGAAAAAAGAAAACATATTTATATATATTTATTTAAAATTATTCTCAATGTTGCTTTCTGTACAGCTTTTATAACAGCTTTCAGCATAATATTTGGTAAAAGCAACAGCCTTGCAGGGCTTGCCGTACTTCTCAGTATTATGGCTTTCCGCTTTTCTGATTTCGGTATTCAAACATCTCACGCCGTTTTCTGCGTGTTTGCTGTTTTCGGAATCCTTGCTGCCGGACCAAAGCTTACTAACATTGTTCCCGTTGGATGGGCTTTTCTCATTAATCTAATATGCATTTTTCTGCTAATGCTTCTGGGAAGTCACAATGTAATGATGTTTAACCACTCAACATTAGTACTGTCCTATCTTCTGCTTCAGGGTTATGACGTAAGTGGAAAAGATTATAAAATGAGGCTTGCAGGTCTTTTAGCAGGAGCAGTTATAACATCAATTATATTATTTAAGAATCATAGAAAAATAACCTATAAACGCAGTTTAAAAAATATATTTCAGGAATTTAATTTTTCCTCCACCAGAACAAGATGGCAAATTTTACTTGCCTTCGGCGTTTCCAGCGTAATGCTGATTGCCTCAGCGATCGGAGTACCTAAAGCATATTGGATGGGCATTGCCGCAATGTCTGTAACCATGCCGTTTAGAAACGATATTGCCAAGCGTGCAAAGTTTAGAGGTATCGGTAATATCGCCGGAAGTTTTCTTTTTATATTGGTTTATCTGTTTCTTCCAGAAAGCTGCCTTCCCTATCTTGGAATTATAGGAGGAATCGGAACAGGTCTTTCCGTACACTACGGATGGCAGACTACATTTAACTCATTCAGCGCTCTTTCAATTGCAGTTCCTGTTCTGGGAATAAAATATGCTATTTTATTCAGGATTTTTAATAATATATTCAGTTCTCTATTTATGCTGCTGTTTGAAAGAATATTTTATCCGACTTTATCCGTTATCAGCAATCAATTTAATAAACTTATGTTAAGAAAAAGCTCTGATTGAAATGTAAACTTCAAGTACAAAGGCAGTACCAGATAAATATTTCTGGTACTGCCTTTTATTTTTATACTACTGAATAATCCTTTCAGGAGGCTGAGGCGACATCAGCTTTTCCCTAAGCTTCGATTAGGTTCACTTCCCTCAGTTTTCCATCTCTCCTGACCTTCCTCGGTATCCAGCACTCCGATTGCGGCTTTTTTTAGACCTTCAGATAATCTTCCGTTGCACCAGGCTGTTTCCGCCAGTGCAAGAACTACGATTGGACCGTCTTTCCTGTCATCAAGTTCTTCGCTAAAATACTTAGCAACCGAAGCTTCAGCCTCATCGCTGCTCATATTTTCCCTGAGACAATTCATATAATATTCCTTTACATCACATGCCATATCATCTGAATATAGTTCTGTTCCCCATGTATCCATTATTCTTATCCTCCTGCAAATGTTTCTCTATTCATTCAGAATACTCACATTAATGAGCATAGTTTACTGCTTTTCTGCATTCCCCTCATCTGCTTTTTCTCCTTGACTGATTATTATCAGTATAGCTATCGCCGTTTGCGTCAGCGCTGTCATAATAGATGTCTTCAATGAAAAAGGATATACAACACAACTTAAAATTGAGACTATTCCAGTCATGGAAATACCTATACGCCTGTTTCTTTTTTTCTGTTCCTGATCAAGAGGTTTATTTTCATTTTCAACAGGTGCATAATACCAAACAGTCATAAATGACAATACCAGGAACATAATATGATTTACCATCGTATAAGTATTTGTATAGATTGCTAAACGAGTAAAACTGAACACAATTGCTGTAACAATACTAAAGGTAAGATTGCATCTAAAATAAGATCTTGCATGATATCCACCTGTAAACTGACGTATAGCTACAAACATTACATAATAAACAATTGATAAAAGAAACATCCGAAAAATTATTCCTATAAATATAGTTATAATGAATCCTAAAAGAGTAGAACAAATAGTTTCAAAACCATACTTATAAATTTCAAAATCTTCATATTCGATAATATTTTTTCGGCATAAAAAAAGCGATATTTTTTTACAAATTTTTGAGATCATTTTCCTCACCCTTTGTAAATAATATCGCTAAATTCGACAAAAGTCAACAATTTGTTCCCCAAATGCAAATTTTGTTCCCCAATTACAATTAAAGGACTTCTTTAAGCAGCGTGCATACACAAAATTCGCCATTTTCTTCAAATATTTCAATCATCCCCTGATGCTTTTCAACTATATCAAATATGGATTTCATTCCCCATCCATGTTCATTTTTTCCGGCCTTTATAGTTTTGAGGCTCTTATTCCATTCAAGAACCGAATCAACAATAGTGTTTTTGATTAACAATTGATAGTATGCATTATTTTTCGTTATCGACAGCACTATTCGGGACGCAGCATCATTTTTACAGCAGGCTTCAATAGCATTGTCCAGCAAATTGGATAAAATAATACTTATATCAAATTCAAGGCTTTCCGGTATCTGTACAACCATTTTAAAGGACGTTGCAATATCCTTATCATGGGCGTCACTGAATTTTGAATTTAATACGGCATTAATCACTGAACTTGAACATTCTATATGAGTTTGAATATTGCCAATTTTCCTTTTCTTCAATTGTTCAGCATAGTGCAGAGCGTCTTCCCTCTTATTCTGCTAAATCATTCTTGCAATACAGTCGATACTGTTTTTAAAATCATGCCTAAGCACACATATTTCCTGATACTGGTGCTCAAGCTGCCTCATTTCATTCTGCTGCTGTGCAAGCTGGATTTGTAAAAGCTCCTTTTCACGTTCCTTCTGACTGGAAATATTCATTTTCTTCATAAATATAAAAATAATTACATCCAGAGAAGAAAGCAAAATTGTTGATGCAAGGTATACATAATCGCTGATTTTTTCATTCAGCATTATTAAATACATAGCAAGTCCAATCAGCAGCGTCATTAAAAATACTGAAATGATAATAATCCATTCATTTAAATTAAAATAATGCTTTTCCTTTTTACGCCCCCATAAAATTAATTGTACAGCCGCAAAATAAAGCAGTTTTGTAATAAACAGACATACTATACGAGTGATATTCTGTGATACTGTAAGCTCAGATATTTCAGAATTTGAAATTACGCTTATCAGAGCCAAAGTTGGAAAATTTATTGCATAAACCAATATATAACTTGTAATTGACAAAAAGATTTTCTCAAAATAATTGCCGTTTAAGAATATTACTGCGAATACAATTTCTGTTGCCAAACAACTTATTACCATAAAAGTTTCATTTTTTATCCAAAATGTCCCCAGCAAGTCTGATACTGTAAGAAAAAAGAAAAAGGACATTTGTTTTAACCGATAAAGATTTTCCTCCTTCAAACCGAAATATTTAACAAGTAAATGCGCTGCAAGATAGCTTTCTGCTAAAACTGCAATTATTTCAGCAATGGTACAAATCATAATTTTCCCCTTTCCCTTGCTATTTTCTGATAAGCTTTTTTAACTGCATCAATTCTTCCTCTGCTCATTGCGAGCGACTGTCCGTCTTTTAAAATTACAGAGTAATTTTTCAGTTCATAAATATATTCGCAGTTTACCAGAAAAGTTCTGTGGATACGTATATATCCGTATTGGCTTAAGGGTTCTTCCAGGGAATCCATTGTATATGTATGAGTTGCAAGCTTGCTTGTAATCTTATTTTCCTTTACATAAAATATATCATGACGTGAGGCGTAAAAATACCATATATTAAATAGATTCTCTGTTGCTTTTTTCTTGCATTCCAAATCAAATGTCATTTGGCTTGACTTTAGCCACTGTTCCTGACAATAAGACGAAACCATTTCTTCAGTATCAGAATTAAGCATATCCTTTCTGATAAAACGATATGCTGCATACCTAAATGTTTCAAAAACAAAATTGTCATGATTTGATACAAATACCAATTTTAAACTCTGATTCATTTTTCTTATTTCATTAGCTAAATCGATACCAGTTATTTCAGGCATATCAATATCAAGAAAAACCCAATTATATTGTTTATCCTGCTGAACACCCCGAAAATAAAAAGCGTCCGTATATGTATCAATACTGCATTCTATACCATGCTCATTAAATAACTTTTTCAATATATTTTTATATTCAATCACAAATGATTCGTCATCATCCACAACTGCAATTTTTAACATTCAACCACCCCGTTTTTATGACTAAGCATATTTTACCACAAAATGTTCTTATTTTCAACTAAAACCATTATTTTAATTGAAGAATACACCGAAATAGCTGAAAATTTAAATTAAAAAAACAATAAAACATGAACATTGATGAAATAAACAGATATTTTTAAACAAAAAGCAGAGAATCATTGATTCTCTGCTTTAAATCTTTATTTTTATGATACTATCCTGCCTTAAAATTATAGACAGGTTTAATCTGATTTATTACTTCTGCTGTAGGTCCGATTTGCGATAGAATATCATTCATGCTTTTATAAGCCATAGGGCATTCATCCAGCGTATCTGCATTGACCGTTGAGGAATATATTCCGTTCATCTCCTTTTTATATGCATTTAACGTATAATTATTTTTTACTTCACTTCTGCTCATTAATCTGCCTGCTCCATGCGGAGCCGAACAGTTCCAGTCAGTATTTCCCAAGCCCCTGCAAATCAAGGCTCCGTCACGCATATTAATAGGAATTAATAATATTTCTCCCTTTTGGGCAGAAACAGCCCCCTTACGCAAAATATTATTTTTTAAATCAATATAGTTATGGATTGTTGTAAATCTATAATCTTCCTTAAGCTTGCAACCTTTTAGGATAGTATCCGCAATAGCCCTTCTGTTCCATAGGGCAAATTCCTGCAATATTCCCATGTCATGCAGATAATCCTCCATTAACTGTCCTTTGCAATAAGCAAGCTCATATGGAATTTCCTGCTGACTTCCCAATTCTTTAAAGGCTGAGTCCTGATAATATTGAGCCGCCTGAAGCCCTATATGACGGCTGCCGGAATGTACTGTAAGATACAGATTATCCTCCTGATCCCTGTCAATTTCTATGAAATGGTTGCCGCCTCCCAAAGTTCCAAGACTTAGTTCTCCTCGCTGTAAATTCACGAAATCCTTACATCTGAGTTCCTCCAAACGTGTTTGAGCAAAATACTTATGCGCTTTGTCACGAATGGCAAATCCGGCAGGAATATTTTTATGAATGAAGCTGTCCAATTCAGGCAGATTAACTCTTTTATTTTGCAGCTTTATAGTTTCCATGCCGCAGCCAATGTCTACTCCCACAAGATTGGGTACAATTTTATCTGTAATTGTCATGGTCGTTCCTATTGTACATCCCGCACCTGCATGTACATCAGGCATAATTCTTATTTTGCTGTCACTTACAAAACTCTGATCCAGTAATTTTTTTATCTGCCCTTGGGCGCTGTCCTCAATAAAATCTGAGTATATTGCTGCAACATTATATTTTCCCTTTAGTAAAATCATATTAAACTCCTTTATTCTGTATAAGCCGCACGATGTTTATCCGTTAGGCTGTATTTTTTTACCCTCATCACCTTATTTAAATGTATTTAATTTTACACTTTATCGTTAGATTTGTCAAGTTCTTATTGCACCAATTTCGACTTTAAAATTATTACTAATATTTGAATATTATTAATATACCTTTAATAATATACAAATTATTCGTGAACATTTTATAAACTTATTATTAAAAGTATTGCAATATTATTAAGAAATTGTATAATATTTATGTAATCATGATTATAATAATTAAAATGTGAGGAAACTAAATATGAAAAATATACTAAAAAACATACAGATATTTATTTTGATATGTATGTTATTATGCTCCCCCACAGCAAGCGTTTACGCAGACGAATTAAACAATAACTTTTCAGAAGATCAAATTGAATTATGCAATATTGACGATTTATCAGATGATGAATTTGATATGGACTCTGTTATTGTTATTCTGAAAAAAGAGTATAGCGGTCCGGACAGTAAAATCAATAAAAATATTTTCAGATGTGTTGAAAATAAAAAGGTAGATAATTTGTCAACATCAGAAGAAAGCAACAAAGATCAATTCAGAAATATTATTCATGTTGAATTAAAGAAAAGCGGACGTAAAGAAGTTAAAAAAGCAATAGAAAAGCTAAGTAAAAGAAAAGAAATTTATTATGTCGGTCCTGATTTAAAATGGGAAGCCCAAATTGAATCTGTTCCTAACGATCCAGAAATTCAGTCAGAGGTTGTTTTAAAATCATACCGTAATATGCAGCTTCCGGAAGCATGGGATATTACCGTTGGTTCAAAAGATGTCTTAGCTGCTAATAACGAATCTCTTCAATATACACATGAAGACATTAAGGATAATATGTGGATAAATCCTAATCCAACCACATCTGAGCTTCACGGATACAATTTTAACAGTTCTACCGGAAGTGTTTATGCAAATGACGGAAACGGTCACGGTACCTTAACAGCAGGAATAATCGGCGCAGTAGGAAATAATGGCATAGGTACTTCCGGCGTTGCTCAGAAGGTAAGCATAATGTCTGTAATGGCGTCCGGATCATCTCAATTTGCTCAGGCAATGAATTTTCTTAATGACCATGATGTAAATCTGCTTAATATATCATTACTATGGGGAAAAACTCTTGACCAGTCAATAAAACAGAGTTTTATAAATTTTAACGGACTTGTAACAATTGCAGCCGGAAATGATGGTCTTAATCTGGATACTTCTCCAAGATACCCCGCTTCATATAGTACTATATGTGGTAACGTAATCGCTGTTGCAGCGGTAGACGAAAACGATAATCTTACAGATTATTCATGTTACGGTGTCAATACAGTTGCACTGGCAGCTCCTGCCCTATATAAATCTCTGGGTCTGAATAATACCTATTATATTGGCGCAGGCACTTCAAGCGCTGCTCCTGTTGTACTTGGAACAGCCGCACTTATCAAATCCGTTGCCCCTAATTATGAATGGTATCAGGTCAAAGCTGCAATTCTTAATAATGTTGATGTTTTGCCTGGTCTTTCCGGAAAAGTAAGCACGGGCGGACGTATTAATGCATACAAAGCATTAAAAGCAGTTACAGCAGAAAGCGGTACATATTATATTAGAAATGCCAATAGTAATTTATATCTTGATGCAGAAGCTTCTGCTTACACTGATTTGATACAACACGCATTTATGGGCGGAAATAATCAGCGTTTTACACTGGAATACAACTCATTAAAATGTGTGCAGAATAATAAATATTTGACAACAGGATCATCTGTTAAACCCAACTTCCAAAAAGCTGTTTTGGGAGCAAAGTCAAATGTATATTTATCTAAAAATATTGACGGAACATATTATATACTAAAAAAGGACGGTAGCAGCTTGAAAGCCCTTGATGTTAATAATGCAAGTACATCTACCGAAAGTATTGGCTGGAGCAGCCTTACAGGCAGTGCAAGTCAGAAATGGGTTCTTGAAGACGGTAATAAATCAAAATTTGAACAAGGCACCTACTATATCATCAACAAAAACAGCGGCAGATATCTGGATTTAGCTGAAGATACCGGCTCTTTAATTCAACATGGATATAATAACGGAAATAACCAAAAGTGGGAGCTTATTCCTCAATCAAACGGTACATACCTTATTAAGACAAAGTCACAGAAATATCCAGGTTATATTAATTTTAATATCTCTGATTCAAAATACTACGGAGTAGTAAAAAATACAAGTATGCAAATAGAAATATTTAAAAATGACAATGATACCTACAAGCTTCATTGGCCAAATTACGCATATTGCCTTTCTGTCGAAAACGCTTCAACAGAAAATTATACTAAAACTCTATGGACTTCATATAATAACTCTGAAAATGAACAGTGGTACATTAGAAAAGTATCATAATAATTTTTATTAATTAAAAATGGTAAAAAGCCAGTGGATAAATCCATTGGCTTTTTTTTTTAAATTGATATTAATAAAATGTAAAAAAATATAAAATTATAATTTATATTGTTGATTTTAATATTAAACTATTATATAATATAATTATAATTATTATTTATACACAGAAGGAGGCTGCTAATGAAATTCATTAAAAAAAATCTTATAATTTTTATTAAAAACGAAAAAATGATATTTTTTCTTATGCTGCTTTGTATCTTTACATCATCATTTATTATTGATTTTTCATATGGATTATATCAAAATTTTCACGTTATAAAAGCTGAGGAAGAAAGCGAATTATATGAATTTGAAATTCCATTCAACAATGATCTGAATGGTAATTATGCTGCAAAGGAAGCCGTCAAAAGTACTCTGCTGACTTTTTCTGAGAAATTAAATGACAGTATTGATATGTATCTTGTTTTACCGCACCTTGATGAAATCCCAGCTGATAAGTATGGAAATACAAATATACGGTTTACAATAAAAAACGGCGCAATCGCTCCATGTAAAATTTATAAGGATAATTTAAAAAAATATGGTACTCTTATAGAAGGCGAATATTTTTCTGACGCTCAGGAAGCAAACGGCGATAATGTTGTACTTATATTTAATGGAGATATATCAAACAAATTAATGGTTAAAGATGATAAAATCTCATTTCAAGGCAAACTGTATGATGTAATAGGAATTCAAAAAATGCATCCTATAATAGTTCCGTTTAACAGCCTGAATGAAGATACACCAATTAATACTATACTGTTTCACTTTAAAAAGCCTGTTACTCGAAGCCAATACAATGAAATAAAAGAAATATTTTCAAATAATTTCGGCGAAATTGCATCAATTCCCGATCTTGATATTCCAGAATCGGAAAATTACTATCTTTATAATACTATTATCTTAATCTCTGTAATGATCGCAGTTCTTGCAGCTGTAAACTTTGCTGTACTTTACAAATACATACTTTCAAAACGAACCAAAACACTCTCAATATTCAGAATCTGCGGATATACCAAAAGAAAAGCCCTTACTTTATTTTTATCCGAATGTATGTTTATATCTGTTCCCGTTTTTGTTCTGACTACACTAATATACCATAAGGCTGTACTGCCTGTTTTGGCAAAAAGATTTGAATATATAGAATCAGCATACAGTTTAAAATTATACTTAACGATATTTGCAATTTATCTGCTTTCATCCTTAACTGTAACCGGAATAATGATATATTTTTCATTTTTAAGAAAAACCATCATAGAAACAAAGGGAGGTAAATAACATGCTTCTCAAGCTTGGTATAAAAAATTTAAAGCATAATCTTATTATGAATCTGCTTTTGATAATTCAAATGACAGTTGTTTTATTACTCGCAGTCAGCATGGTTTCTACAATAGTAACAAGATTCCAGTATTATACACCATTAAAAAAACAGCTTAACAGCAATGGGTATTTTTATTACATAGAACATGGAATAAATCCTGTAACTGGTGCAACATTAAGACAGACTGAAGAACTTCATGATTTATTAGAAGGTGAAAAAGAAATATTTGCCGCCTATTCTCCTTGGCTGTCCTATAATGATGAATCTGTAAACTTTGTTAGTTACGATAATGAATTAATTGATATTTATACTCCGGAAATTGAAAGCGGAAAATGGTTTGATCTGAATCAAGATCAAAGTGAAACTGTTCAATTGGTAGTATCTCAGAATCCTTATGGTTTTAAAGTGGGTGACAAGATAAAACTGGACAGTTTCGGTAATAACTTAAACGCAGAAATTGTTGGAATTCTTAAAGAAGGTACTAAAATAATGGGTTTTACAGTTCCATTTGATAAATGCGACTGCCGTAATGCATTTAAAAATTATAATTATCAAATTGAAGAAAAACCGCTGTTTATATTGAATCAAAAAAGCCTTTTAGATAAAAACATTACAATGCAGCTTAACGGTCCTGTTTTTGTCACCTATCCTGACGATGTACCTAACGATTTATTAGAAAAAAACAACAGCATTATAAAAACCATGATGACCTTAAATATTACGCCTTTAAATGAAATGAAAAATAACAGCATGGATTACATATTTTCACAGCTGTACACATTATTCCCCATTTTAATTTGTGTGCTTATTTTGACCTTAGTAGGCGCTGTCAGCGTAAGCGCATTATCAGCCAAAAGACAACTGAAGAATTATGCTGTTTATTACATCTGCGGTTTGAAGTGGAAACAATGCGCAAAGGTTAATTTTTATTCTTCACTTATTTGTATAGTTTTTTCATTTTTACTAAGCATTACAGCGGTAACAGCTATTCAAATATTTAATATTTTTGATGAAACAGTTATTCAGCCTGGAATTTGGCAGCTTGCAGGCTGTATTATTCTTACTGTATTTTACTTGATTTTATCAATAGCGCTTCCGATAAGCATTATAGGCAAAAACACTCCCCATGAAGTATTAAAATTAAATTAGGAGAATCTTTATGATCGAATTAAAGAATATAACTAAAATTTATAATAAAGGAAAATCGAATGAGTATACTGCTCTCACAGAAGTAAATTGTACTATTCATGATGGTGAACTTGTCGCTATTATCGGTAAATCCGGTGCAGGCAAATCAACTCTTCTCCATGTTTTAGCCTGCATTGACAGTTACGAAAACGGAAAGTATTTTATAGACGATCTGTTAGTAAAAAATTTAAGTGAATCAAAGCTGGCTGAAATAAGAAACAGCAAAATAGGCATTATTATGCAGGACTTTGCTCTTGTAGATGATTTTTCGTGTATTGAAAATGTTCTTTTGCCTTTGGATTTTGCTAAAAAGAAAAAACCTGAGAGAACCAAGCTCGCAATGCAGGCTTTGAAATCTGTAGGAATGGATAGCATGGCTAAAAAACCCATAAATAAGCTTTCAGGAGGTCAAAAACAACGTGTAGCAATCGCAAGAGCAATAGTAAACGAACCTGCTGTAATTTTAGCCGACGAACCAACTGGTGCTCTTGATTCTAAAACATCTTCTGAAATAATGTCCCTTTTTCATCAATTGAATGAAAAAGGAAAAACTGTAATTATTGTAACTCATGATATGGAAATTGCAAATCAATGCAGCAGAATTATCGAAATATCAGATGGCAAAATACTTTAACTAATACTGCTTATAATAATTCTTCTAACATGGGGGATTAAAAATCTGCGTTGGGGGATTTTATATTGACTTTTTGTATAAATAATGATATTATTAATTAAAATAATAAAAATATTTATACAACTCTGCCTGATACCGGTTATTCTAAATGGATATTATTGCAGCGTCAGTGGGAATGGTAGGAGTAGGCTCAGCAGCAATTATAAAATCAGGTGTTTTTAGAAAAAAGAAAAACAATAGTTAATAAATTCAAGGGTGCATTGTAATTTCAATGCACCCAATTTCTCTGATTATAGGCGGTGAGGATATGCAAATAAAAAAGAACAAAAAACTTCTATTTTTAACTGGAGTAATAATTTTTGCAATCGGCTTTGGGATACTTTCTGTTTTTGGATATAAACGCATAAGCCGTGAACTATATAAACAAAAATTGCTTCGGGAATGCGTTGTATTTGAGATACCGTCATTGGATATAAAAGTACCAGTGATGGACGGTACTGATAGTGAAATACTTTCTGTTGCCGCAGGTCATTTTAAGGATACCGGAAAAGTCGGATCGGGAAACTACTGTATTGCCGGGCATAACAGCACAATATATGCGGAAATTTTTAACGAATTAGATAATATAAAAATTGGTGCAGAAATGTATCTGTATGATAACGACGATGAGAAAACTTGTTTTACGTATAAAGTGTCCGAAAAAATAATTGTAAATCCCGAAGAAACATGGGTTCTTAATGATTTTAACGATGATAGGATTACTGTCATTACGTGCACAGATGAAGGTTCGCAAAGACAAGTTATCATTGGAATCAAAAAGTAAAATTATTCTTTTATATGAAACCGAATTTTACAAATCCTTGCAAACGGTTATAATCGAGTACTTCACCAACAGTTGTACTATAATCATAATTACAGTATTACAAAGCTAATCCAGCGGTGAACAAAAGCCCGATGCTGAAACTGCCGTTTGCAAGAGTTAAAGTGGAATTAAGATTTACTTCACCGATAAAATAATCAATAAAGTCAAGGTGATTACCGAATACGTCAAGGATAAGAAGCTTCTGAAAAAACATAGGCAGTTACTCCGGAACCATATGCATTTTGCATATATCTTTTTATAAATTATACTCTACATAAAACAAAAATCCGGTCATAAAGACCGGATTTTTACCTTAATCTAATTATAATCTAAATTGATTACTGATTACCAAGATCCTCATAAGGAATAAGTTCTGCAAGATAGTTAATTAACTTAGCAGCATCTGACAAATCAACGTAATCATCGAATTCACAGTTTGCATTGATAAGACCCTGTTCAGTAACTTCAGGAATATTAGACTTTACATCAAGGAGATACATATTCAGAGCAACAATATCGTTTACTTCAACTTCGCCGTTGCAGTCAACGTCGCCCCACATTGTAGCTGGCTTGCTTGTATCAATTGTAGGACTATCTGGATCAGTTGTTGCTTCTGGCTTAACATTTACTGTAACAGTAGCTGTCTTGTCGCCAACCTTAACTGTAACGATAACTGGTTCCTTAGATTCGCCTACAGCCTTAATTGTATTACCGCTAACTTCAACTGCATCGCTGCTTGATGTCATGGAATCAATTGTAACTGTTTCGTTTCCAAGCTTAGCTGTAATTGTTGCAGATTCACCAACTTCAAGATCAACCTTAGAAGGTGTAACTGTCAGCTTATCAGAAACATCAGCTGAAACATTAGGAGCTTCATCCTGGAGGTAAGAAACCATCCAAACGAGAGGAGCATTCCAGTTGATTGTAACTTCGTTTACAGACCATGCTTCGATGGAGTCAACGTAGCAACGCTGTGGTGCAAGAGTACCTCTCTTGAATCCGAGACCGCCGATATATGGATCCTGCATACCTGAACCAGGACCGCCTGAAAGTGCACCGTTTGGAGCCATTGGGAATTCTGGATCAAGTTCGTTGGACCAAAGTCTGTGGTGAGGTCTGCTCAGTGAGTAGCTGCCGTAACCGGATACATAAGAGAATGAGAGTGGGTTACGTCCGAAGATGTAGTCCATAGCTGTTGAAGCACCATCTAAGTACTTCTTATCCTTAGTTGCATCATATGCATAAGCCATTACGATAGCATTGTTAACAACGAATGAGTTTGAACCCCATTCATAACCGTATACATCAATACCTTCACCGATATTTACTGAATCCTGGAAAGTTGCTGATTCATAAGGAATACCGTAACCTTCTGAATTTTCCTTATCGATGTAAGCATCAGCTGCTGCAGTAAGAGAAGATTCAATATCTTCAATTTCATTAGCTGCAAGTGAAAGGTTATCCTTATTCAGATAAAGTGTGAGTGAACCAAGTGAAGCAGTATTACCCCAGTTGAATGAACCGAAGGAACCGTTGTTTTCACCGCCCTCGATCTTTGTAACAACTTCAAAAGCACCGCTGTACTTCTTAAGGTCATTGTAATATGTTGAATCGCCTGTTGCAGCATAAAGTTCACAAGCTGCCCAGTATGCGTCATCCTCTACATTTGTATCGCCGTAAGCACCGCCGCCGATAGCCTGATCCATAGGTGCATAAAGTGACTTCTTATTGGACTTTTCTGCATCTGTGTATGGATAGTAGTTCTTCAGATATGCAGCATAGCTTTCCTTAGCAAGCTTGAGGCACTTATCAGAGAATTCCTTATCATAGTCTTCCCAGAGACGTGCTGCCTGTGCTGCAGATGCTACAAAGTTAAGAGTAGCTGCAAATGACGGTGGCTTAACAATACGAGTTGTGCCCCATTCATTTTCATATGTGTCAGGCTTTACAGCAAGACCAGTCCACTTATGGTCATGAAGCTTGTGGTAAACAAGACCAGCCTTGTCGCCCCAGTAAGGATCTGAAGACTGAACTATCATCTTTTCCATCCACTCAACTTCGTATCTTGCTTCATTGAGAATATCAGGTGCACCATCGCTTGATTCCTTACCTGGAAGCTTAGCAATAGTCTTTCCGTCATCCCACTTATCTGCCTTATCATTTTTCTTTTCTATTTCATAGATATTCTGAAGTGTCCAAACAGAGATACCGCCGTTAACTACGTATTTACCGTGGTCACCAGCATCATACCAACCGCCTGTACCGTCAATCTGCTTTGTCTTATCGCCGTTAAATTCACCTGCATAGGATTTAACCCATTCAGACTGAACATATGCCATATCTGGATCGTGACCCTTTGTATGTGCAAGAGCTGACTTATCACCAGAAGTAATCATATCAGCTGAAATATCAATACCTGAACGGTTCTGATAGTAATAGTTCATTGCGTCAGCAAGAAGATTATGTTCAGTACCGCCGTAAATGTCATCGCTGATTTCGAATGGGAAACTTACATATTCTCCGCACTTAATTGAATAAGTACCAGGTGTTGTAAATTCGCTGAAATCAATGATATGAACATTATCGCCTGAAGCCTCATCGTTGCCTGATGGAATTGTGTCGCCGGACCAAACAGCCTTACCGCTTTCATCAAGAATCTCATACTGAAGAGCTGTATCAGGCAATGTAATTGTTGTCTGATCATCCTTAGCACCGCCAGCATTGTCACCAAGTGTAGCCTTCTTAGAAAGCTTTGTGTAGTAACCAACCTGGTTTACAGAAATAAAGTTATTTTCAAGACCGCTGTTATCACGGTTGATAACGCCGAAGTCATCGCTTGGATCCCAGTTACATGTATCCTTTGAATATGTATCAGGACAAGAAGTACATTCAAGAATCATATTATCAAATGTAATTTCTGTTCCTTCCGGGAAACAATCCTGACCTAAAGTATTTGTTACAGAGCCGCCGCCGCCGTAATGGAATGCCCATTCAGCTACCGGTACATCCTTAATTGCTGTGAAAGTACCATCATAAGTATAAGGCTGATTTGCCTGAATCTGTACAGTATTCCATCCCTGATCAATACCATTTTCACAGCCTACATTATTATGCCATACAAGATTATCATTTCCGCCCTTAAGGTCTGTGATATGAGTATTAAAGTTACCTGAATTTGTAGCTGTTACTGTATAGCTGATATGATACTTATGACCCTTCTGAATCTTAAGCTTTCTGTGTCTGAACTGAAGATCCCATCTGTCTTCACCTTCACGCATTTCTCCGCCCGGATTAACGATCTTTACTGTATAAGCGCCTTTTTCAATAGAAAATGTCTGCTTAGCCGGGTTTGTTTCACATGTATGCCATGGAAGACCCTTCTTATTAAATGAAGTTTCACCGACACACATGCCAGCAGATACACTCATAGGAGCGAATGTTGCCGCTGTTGTTGAAAGCATTGCAGCTGCCATAAGACTTGCTGTAACTGCTTTTACTAATTTTTTCTGCATTCTTATATACCCTCCCAAAAAATATAAATAATACAAATAACGGTAATTACCGTCTACTAAATATAAGCCGATTTTGTTCAATCGAGCTTATCGTTCACTAACAACCCGTCATGAACAAAGAAAATTTTCAGTTTGTGATATGTACGTTCACAAAACTCACAATTAATTTTCATTCATATTATAATATATTTACTGAAAAATGTAAAGCTTTTTTGTTATTTTTGTATGATTGTATGAAGTCTAAAAAAATTCTTTGTGCACATTGACAATAAAAACTGCTCTGTAATTTTACAGAGCAGTAATCATTCTTATTTTTGCAAATTTTATATATTTAATTAACACACAATTTACATTTTATGGAAATTACTCAGCACCCAAATCTGTAGCCGGCACCAGTTCAGCAAGATAATTTATAAGCTTTGCACTGTCGGACAGATCAATTAATCCATCCTTTTCAACGTCAGCATTTGCAAGCCCCTGTTCTGTAAGCTTAGGTACATTAGACTGTATATCAAGCAGATACATATTTAATGCCACGACATCGTTAACCTCAATTTCTCCGTTGCAGTCAACATCTCCGTAAAGAGAAGCTTCAACATTACTTGGATCAGTTTCCGGTTCTGACGGATTCGTAACGGGTTCTGTTTCTGGTTCTGTAACCGGTTCTGTCGGCTCTATATCCTCAGCATATGGCTCTTTACCCCAGATAAGTTTTCCGTTGTCATACATTGTAATTTTATCAGTTACAACAAGATCCTGTGCCTTAAGTCCTTCAAAGGAATAATCGTTTTCTGCATTCCAGAAATTTGTAGCGTCAGGAACTGAAATTCTAAACTGTACTTCACCCTGATGTTCAGACTGTCCTGTCGGAACAATATAAGTGCCGTCTGCATATGCAATCTCTACATAATAAATATTATCGCCATAATGAACAGGCTTTGAAATTGTACAATTCTGGAATTCATCCATACCAATTCTTACGGAAACATCATCAACAGTGTAGCCGGCTTCAAACAGTTCAGTAAAGTCCATGAAGTATCTGTATGACAGCTTTTCTATTGCTCTTGCAGGCCATGCGCTGTGATTAGTCGCCTGAACTTTAAGCTCAGTAAAAGTATTGCTTGACTGATTTATACAAGCTTCAATATAAAATTCATCCCACTTAGGTGTTTCTGTCGGAGGAAAATCAGGATCGGAAGTACCGCCGTTTTTCTCTATAAGACCGCAGAGAGCAGCAGTATATCCGGCATTATAGTCAATTGCAACCTCTGAATTTTCATATGAGCTAACAACATCATTATATTTGCCGTCCTGATTCGGACCGCCTACAAGTGCGCCGTAAAGAACATGAGCATATTCTTTTCCGTCTTCCTGACCAAGTGAACCCCAAATATCATCCCATACACCGCTTGAAGTTCTGTGGTGCCATGACTTAGGGTACTTATCGCCCATACCGACTACATAGCTGAAATCATTGTCATTATCACCTAAACAATAGTCAACCTGTTTTTTGGCAAATGCCATATATCTGTCATATAAAGCTGTATCATCTGCAAAAAGCCTGTCGCTCGCAACCATCGCTAAGAATGAAGTTGTAGTTGCATGTCTGAGCGATCCCCAGTTAAATAGCCATGCAAGACCGTCAGATGTATATTTAACCTGCTTGCCTCCCGCACCTATTGTCCAGTAATCAAGATGCTTAGCAACATGGTTTTTCCACTGATTTTCGCCTGTATTGATTGCATAAAGGAGCATACCGCCCTGCATCATATCATCCCAGCAAAGACCCCATGTATACTTCATATCAGTTGACTGATCTTCTTTACCGAGGTAAGGAATATAGCTTTCGGCTTTGTCAAGATAACTCTGTTCACCAGTTGCCATATACAGCCAGTTGGATGCCCAGAAAAGGTCGTCATAGAATGTACTTGATTTGTAATATGGCTCCTGCGCTGCAAGTCCCTCATCATTTCTTGAAGTATCGCCTATTTCAAAACAGTTTATAGCATGTTCCAGATAATAATCAGCCTTTGCGCTGTCCTCGTCCTTGAAAACAAGATAACCAACAGCAAGAGCCGCAGCCATCTGACCGGTCATGCTTGAAGCCTTTGTTGTAAAGTAAGGTCTTTCAGTAAAGTCAGTTTTAGAGAAAAATTTGTTTTCATAAACTTCAGCAGAGCCCCACCAAACGTGGTCAAAAGCGCCGTCACCTATCATATAAACAACTTCATCGCCGAGATCACACCGTGCAATATAGTCAAGCGCCCAGTCAAGATTATTAAGGTACTGTTCATATAAACCGCTCTTTTTTACACCATCCTTGTATTCAAGCATACCCCATCCAAGCATTGCTACTGAGTATGAATTTGTAAGTGTAAACTTAAGATGATCACCAGCGTCAAACCATCCGCCTGCAATATAATCAGTCAGCATAGAATCGTCACGCCATGAAACCTGATTCCATTCAGGAAGCTCTCCCGCCTGCTGAACTTCATAGAAAAACAGTGACTTCTGAAGCGCTTCTCCGTAATTATAAGCAGATTCAGCGGCAGCCGCCTTATCCTTAATATTATCTACTCCGGCGGAGCCTAAAAATGCAGCCGCAGTCACAGCAGATAAAACCATTGAAACTATTTTTTTCATCAGCTTTCTCCTTTTTACATAGTTAGGAAACGCCGGTTTTAAATCCGACGTTTCCATAATTAAAATTTGCTATTAGTTATTTGCCTTTCCAAGCTCAGATTCAGGAATCATCTCAGCGAGATAATTAACAAGCTTTGCGCTGTCAGACAAATCAATTCTTCCGTCCTTTTCGACATCAGCATTAGCAAGACCCTGCTGAGAAACATTAGGAGTATTAGCGTTTGTATCAAGCAGATACATATTTAAGGCAACAATATCGTTAACTGAAATTCCACCGTCACAATCAACATCTCCGTATCTGGAAGCCTCCGGCAAATTAGGATCTGTCACCGGTTCTGTCGGTTCAGTCGGAGGATCTGTCACTGGTTCAGTAGGATCTGTAACCGGCTCTGTAACTGGTTCGGTTACAGGCTCTGTTATAGGTTCAGTAACTGGTTCTGTTGCCGGTTCAGTTGTAGGTTCAGTCGGTTCAGGATTTCCTCCCCAGATATTGAAGTTAAAGTTTTCATCAATTTCAGAAGCATTTTTTATAACCCTGTCAGCAACGCTTACATCACCGCCGTATTTTTCAACAAGAGGAGCAATTGCTAGTGCAAAGCATCCGTTATAGTCAAGGGCTGGTTCTGTAAACTGGTATGAATTTTCATGATCCTGATAATTTCCGCTTGAATCCGGACCGCCTATAAGCGCACCGAACAATGTATACTTCGCTTCAGTATTCTTTTCCGGATCACCTACGCCAGGGTTTGCAGCTCTGTGGTGAATATGAGTTGGCCACTTATCGCCATAACCAACTATAAAGTTGTAACCGGTCGGATTATTACCAAGCAGATAATCCATCTGATATTTAGCAGCCTCATAATAAGAGTTATCATTTGTAGCCTTTCCTATATGAGTAGCAAGCATCTGAAGAGCACAGTTATAACGTGAAGCGCCCCAACCGTTACCATTATAAGAACTTGATGACAAACCGCCCTGATTATTCATCTCAAATTTCATTTCTTCAATATAAGTATTGGTATCATATCCGCATTCTGTCAGCAATGCGGCATAACCGGACCATAACTTATCCCATGTATATTTGTCATAGTCATAGATAGAGTTATTATAACATCCGTTGCCTGTTCTCTTATATGTCGGATTGTATGATGCCGGAAGCTTGCCGTTGTTTTCGGCAAGAACACGCCACAATTCAGCAAATGCTCTTTCATCATTGGAATCATTAGAGTTCTGATACATATTTCCATAACCATCTGTTCCAGGCTGTGGATATTTATTTGCAAATACCTCAAGCGCCTTTGCATACTTCAGGCATTCTGCTGCATAATCGGGAGCCGCATCCTTGAATATAATTGAAGTTGCAGAAAGACATGATGACATCAGACCTGCTGAACAGCCGTCCGGATGAGATGAGTCTGCCCAATATGTAGTACGATTCATTGTCTGATCTTCCGGAGGAGCCCAGTTACTATGGTCTTCTCCCTCACCGGCAACCTGATAGCAATAAGCTACAACGTCATTGCCGTCAAGATAAGTAACCTTCATAAAATAGTCTGCATTATTTTTAAGAATATACATTAAGTGTTCTTTGCTTCCAGTAGATTCATATGCTTCCGGATATGAATAATAAGACCATGCAAGTGATGTCATAGAAAATCCCATTGTTTTTGTAAACTTTATATGGTCGCCTGCATCGTGATAACCGCCGGATACATCTACTTTGCTTGAACCTCCGTTTGCATTCATAATAAAGCTTTTGGATGATGATGACAAGCCAACTGCGCTGTTCAGGTCAGCTTCACCGTCATACGTATGACAATTGCTTCTCCAAGTAAGAGGGTTGTCTTCCACCTCTGAGCCGCACTGGTTTGCGTCATAAAAGTAGAGTGAAAGTTTAAGCGCCTCAGCGTAATTGGAATCTGCCGCCGCTGTAATCGGAACATTAGCCACAGTACCTGCTGCAATACATGAAATCATGGTTGCAGTACCTGCTGCACAGGCAAGAAACTTTCTAAAAAAAGACTTTCTTTTCATATAATCAATCCTTTCAAATACTAAACAATTTATATTTATTATTTTATCATATTTACATAATATATTTCAATAGTTTATCACATTTTTTACATAAAATCTACAAACTGCACAAATATTGATATGAGGTTTAGTATATAAAGCAAAAGACTTATATGAAATTAGTTAAAATTAATTTCAGTCAGCGGTGAATAAATCCATAATTGTATGACCTTTTTCAACAAAAAGGCCTGTTTCAGAAGCAGTTTTTTCATTAAAACTTTTTACTCCGTTATTATCCTTACTGCTGTCATATATCATAAACGGAACGGGATCATTGGTATGAGTTTTAAGAGAAAGCGGAGTCGCATGATCCGGAGTAATGAGGACTCTGAACGCTTCTCCTGTACTTTTAAGATATTTCACAACAGGCTCTAAAACATATTTATCGATAAGTTCTATGGATTTTACTTTATTCTCGATTTCATGTCTGTGTCCGCATTCATCCGGAGCTTCAACATGAATATATACAAAGTCCTGACCATTTTCAAATTCACTTACAGCAGCCGCCGCTTTTCCTTCAAAATTAGTATCAATATAACCAGTAGCGCCGTCAACATTCACAACATTCATTCCTGAAAACTTACCAATCCCCTTTAACAGATCAACGGCGGAAATCATTGAACCTTTAAGACCATACTTTTCCTTAAAGTCAACAAGATTTGCACGTACGCCTTCGCCCCAAAGCCATATACTATTAGCCGGTCTGAGTCCTTTATTTATCCTTTCAATATTTACACGGTGATCCTTAAGCAGTTCATATGACTTCTTCATAAGTTCATAAAGCTTTTCTGCATTAGGATGTGCCGGAACATACTCTTTAATAGGCTTTCCAGTAATATCATGAGGAGGAGTCATAGTTCCTATATCAAGCGTACCGTTATTCCAAATAAGACAGTGTCTGTAACTAACACCGCTGTAAAAGCAAAATTCATCACTGTTAAGATTTTCAGCAAGATACTTCACAAGTTCTTCAGCCTCAGCAGTGGAAATATCATCAGCGCAGTAATCGAGTATGGTCTTATCTTCATAAACCTGTTCATCTGTAAGAGTTACAAGATTACATCTCAAAGAAACATCTGTATCTTTCATATCAATTCCAATGCTTCCTGCTTCCAGCGGAGAACGTCCTGTATAGCAGTCGTCGGGATTATATCCGAGAACAGAAAGGTTTGCCACGTCGCTTCCTGGTTTCAATCCGTCCGCAACAGTCTTTACAAGACCTACTGACGCAGTTTCTGCTAATTTATCCATATTTGGAACAGCCGCAGCTTCAAGAGGAGTCTTTCCTCCCAGTTCATCAACCGGATAATCAGCCATTCCATCACAGAGCATAACTAAATACTTCATAATATCTCTCCATTCAAAATAATATTCGTTTATATTGTATCACAAAGCCTTTATTTTTGCAAACTTTTTATAAAAAAGCCGGTCATAAAGACCGGCTTAATTTTATTCTTCATTCATTCCGCAGCACTTCTTGTACTTTTTACCGGAACCGCAAGGACACATATCATTATCGCCCGGCTTTTTCTTAGCCATGCGTATACTTCCTGCATTAGGAGCATCAGGCTTTGCAACCTGTTCACGCTGAGGAACAACATTCTTCTGGATTCTAACTGTAAGCAGCATTCTAACAGTATCTTCTCTGATGGATTCAATCATAGCGTTGAACATATCGGTACCCTCGTATCTGTATTCAACAACAGGATTTTTCTGACCGAACGCACGCAGACCGATACCTTTTTTAAGTTCAGCCATATCGTCGATATGATTCATCCACTTTGTATCAACAACCTTGAGCAGAATTACACGTTCAAGCTCTCTAATAATATTTTCACCGAATTCTTCTTCCTTAGCAGCATAAATTTCAAGCATTCTGTCTGCAAGAACCTTAGTTATATCAGCCTTTGTGATATTTTCAAGTTCGTTATCATCATAATCAAGGTCTTCATCTCTTAGCACCCAGCCCATGAAATGATCCTTAAGACCGATAAGGTTCCATTCTTCCTTATTCTCATCGTCAAGCAGATACTGGTTTACAGATTCCTCTGCAAGGGTATTCATCATGCTGAGAATGCTTCCGTGGAGATCTTCGCCGTCAAGAACCTGTGAACGCTGATTGTAAATTGTTTCACGCTGATTGCTGAGAACATCGTCATAGTTAAGTACGTTCTTTCTTATGCTGAAGTTTCTGCCTTCAACCTTCTTCTGTGAGGATTCGATAATTTTAGTAAGCATCTTGCTTTCAATCGGCATATCCTCTTCAACATTCAGCGTATTCATCATATTTTCAAGTCTGTCTCCTGCAAATATTCGCATAAGATCATCCTCGCAGGAAAGGAAGAAACGGCTTTCACCTTCGTCACCCTGACGTCCTGAACGTCCTCTGAGCTGATTATCAATACGTCTTGACTCATGGCGCTCTGTACCGATAATGAAAAGACCGCCGGCTTCCTTAACCTTAACTGCCTTTTCCTTTACTTCAGCGTTATATTTATCATAAAGGTCCTTATAAACTGCTCTCGCTGCAAGGATTGCTTCATCCTCAGTATCTGCAAACCCAACAGCTTCGTTTATAATTTCTTCATCATACTCCATTTTTCTCATTTCGTTTTTAGCAAGGTATTCAGCATTACCGCCGAGCATAATATCAGTACCTCGTCCAGCCATATTCGTAGCGATAGTAACAGCGCCGAATTTACCTGCCTGAGCAACGATTTCAGCTTCCTTAGCATGATACTTAGCGTTAAGAACCTCGTGCTTTACGCCTTTTCTCTTAAGCATAGCAGACAAAAGCTCAGATTTTTCAATTGAAACAGTACCAACAAGAACAGGCTGTCCTTTTTCATGGCATTCGATTATCTGCTTTATGATAGCATTAAATTTTCCCTTTTCTGTTCTGTAAATCTGATCATGATGATCTACACGGACAACCGGTTTATTGGTAGGAATAGCAATAACGTCAAGCTTATAGATTTCTCTGAATTCATCTTCTTCAGTCATAGCCGTACCGGTCATACCTGAAAGCTTCTTATAAAGTCTGAAAAAGTTCTGGAATGTAATAGTAGCAAGAGTCTTTGATTCATTAGCTATCTTAACGCCTTCCTTTGCCTCGATAGCCTGATGAAGTCCGTCATTAAAACGTCTGCCGAGCATAAGACGTCCGGTAAATTCGTCAACTATAATTACTTCTCCGTCTTTTACAACATAGTCTATATCGGAATGCATTACGCCGTGAGCCTTAATAGCCTGGTTTATATGGTGAAGCAGAGTCATATTCTGCTGATCCATAAGGTTTTCTATATTGAAATACTGCTCAGCCTTTTTAACGCCCTTTCTGGTGATTGTAGCTGTTTTAGCCTTTTCGTCAATAATATAGTCGGCGTCCTCATTGGCTTCATCCTGATCCTGCTTGTCGTCCATTTCAACAACGGTAGTTGAAGTTAGCATACGGGCAAATCTGTCTGCCAGATCATAAAGCTCAGTTGACTTTTCACCCTTACCGGAAATAATAAGAGGTGTTCTCGCTTCGTCAATAAGGATTGAGTCAACCTCGTCCACGATGGCGAAATTCGGCTCTCTCTGAACTCTGTCTCTTTTATGGATTACCATGTTATCTCTCAGATAATCAAATCCAAGCTCGTTATTTGTAGCATATGTAACATCACAGTTATAAGCTGCTCTTCTCTCTTCATTTGTAAGTCCGTGAAGAATACAGCCGACTGTAAGACCAAGAAATCTCAAAACCTTACCCATTTCATCTGATTGTGTTTTTGCAAGATAGTCGTTTACTGTAACAACATGAACGCCTTTTCCCGACAATGCATTCAGATATGAAGCCACACACGCAACGAGAGTTTTACCTTCACCTGTCTTCATTTCGGCTATACGTCCCTGATGAAGCACGATAGCGCCGATTATCTGAACTGGGAAAGGTTTCTTTCCGAGAACTCTGAACGCACCTTCTCTTACTGTTGCAAGAGCTTCCGGCAGGATCATGTCAAGAGTTTCTCCAGTTGCAAGCCTGTCCCGAAAATTCTGAGTCTGAGCCTTAAGCTCAATATCAGACATAGCAGTAAACTTATCCTCAAGATCAAGAACACTTTGCTTGATCGGTTCTATTCTCGCAAGCTCTTTAGTACTGTAAGAGCCAAATAATCTACCAAAAATTCCCATATATTTATCCGCCTTTTCAAAGTTTTATGATACTGTTAATGGTTGAGCTGTTTTTTCAAAGCTGCACGATAACAACAAATACACATATATTATTTTATAACAATTCCATACCTTTGTCAATAGATATTTATAATTATAAATTATAAAAGGTATAAAACAACTCTATTTTATACTGCTGAAATATTTGCAGAACCCAGAACAAGGACATTCACTGCACAGCGGTTTTCTTGCACGGCATATATCACGTCCGAACTGAACAGTCTGGTGACAAAAATGCGACGACACTTCCGGAGGAATCAGTTTTATAAGATCTTTCTCTACTTTTGCCGGCTCTTTATTCTCAGTAAGCCCCAGCCTGCCGGTTATTCTTATAAAATGTGTATCCGTAACTATCGCAGGCTTTCCCCATACATCCCCTAAAATAAGATTAGCTGTTTTTCTTCCTACTCCGGAGAGTGTGAGAAGTTCTTCCATTGTCTGAGGAACCTGTCCTCCGAAATGTTCCAGAAGCTGGCCTGCCATTTCCTTTATACTTTTTGCTTTTGTATGATAAAAACCGCAGGGCTTTACCGCCTCTTCAAGTTCCTTTATATCTGCGTTTGCAAATGCTTCAAGGTTCGGATACTTTTTAAACAAAGGACCTGCCACAATATTAACTCTTGCGTCAGTACACTGAGCAGAAAGTCTTGTTGCAATAAGCAGCTCGTATGGCTTTTCATACTGAAGCGAACACTTTACATCCGGATAAATTTTTTCCAGGGCCTCACACGCCAGCAGCGCTCTTTCCTTCTTAGTCATAAAAATCACCGGCTTTCTTTAATATTTCTATATCCTGTGGATAGTTAAGAATTTTTAATGCGTCCTCCATGCTTAAAAGCCAGCTTTCTGATATTTCCTCTTTTTGTATTGTTATATTTCTGTCAAAAAATTCATTACAAAAATAAACGCATTCCTTTTCATTGCCATTTTCAGTCAGGTAACTGTAACTTTGACGGGTCCTTTTATCAGGCTTAATTCGTATTCCTGTTTCTTCAAACACTTCTCTTTCCGCCGTCTGCTCCTCTGTTTCGCCTGGCTCTGTATGTCCTTTCGGGAATCCGATATGACCGCTGTCAGCATTTTTCACAATCAGATATTTTTTAATTCCGTCTTCCCGCATAAAAACAATACTTCCGCAGGTTTTTTCATGCGTTTTATTTTTAGAATTACTGTTTATTTCATTTAAATTATCAATCATAAAAAACCTCATTTCAGAATTATAGGTATATTATAACATCTATTGTTTTTATAATCAAGTTTTTGTCGAAAAGCTTACTAAAGACAAAAACGGCTGCAAATAAAAAATGCAGCCGTTTTTATTTGTTTTTGTTACCGTTTATCCATTATTTCCGAAATCACTTCAATGACCTCGTCATAGCATGAACCGCAGCCGGTTGTGCATGAAGTCAGTTCCTGAACATGCTTGAACGCTTCCTCAGCATCAGTACAGTTATCATCAAGAGATTCCATCGCTTTGGCTATATCGGCATAGGTAACACCCATACAGTGGCAGATTTCACGATCTTCCATTTTTCATTCCTCCTAAAATATATATTAGTATATTATATTTTGCATAAAACAATCGTTTTCATACATATAAAACCTATTATTTTATTCAACATTTTTTATTTAAATAAAAATTTAAAAAGCTATTGACTTTTATGTATTTTTTTGTTATAATTTATTAGCGCTTTATTAATTTAAAGTCACATAACTTTAAAGGAGAAGAAGTATTATGACTACATCAATCACCATCATAATGCTGGTAATATACATAGGCATTATGATGATCATAGGAATTTACACATCACGAAAAACAAAATCCGTCAGTGATTTTGTACTGGGCGGACGCAATGTCGGATCATGGCTTACAGCATTTGCATACGGAACATCTTATTTTTCTGCGGTTGTCTTTATCGGATACGCAGGTCAGTTCGGCTGGAGCTACGGTGTTTCGGCTGCATGGATCGGTATTGGCAATGCCGTAATCGGCAGCGCCATGGCATGGATGATTCTCGGAAAAAGAACACGAATCATGAGCAATCACCTTAATGCTAAAACAATGCCTGAATTTTTTGAAAAAAGATTCGATTCAAAACCGCTTAAAATTGCTTCAGCACTAATTGTATTCATATTTCTGATACCATATACAGCGTCCGTATACAACGGTCTTTCAAGACTGTTCAACATGGCTTTCGACTTAAACTCGGACAGCTCCTATAAAATAATTATTATAGCTATGGCGGTAATTACAGCAGTTTATGTAATCCTCGGCGGATATGCCGCAACAGCTATCAACGATTTCATACAGGGAATAATAATGCTTGTAGGTATTACCGCAGTAGTTATTTTTGCAGTGAAAAATCAGGGCGGCTGGACAGAATCCCTCGCTAAGCTGGGCGAAATTGAAGCCTCCAACGGTAAGACTGGTCAGTTCAACAGTCTGTTCGGTCCTGATCCAATAAATCTTATGGGAGTTATTATTCTCACATCTCTCGGTACATGGGGACTTCCTCAGATGATACATAAATTCTATGCAATAAAAGATGAGAGCGCTATAAAAAAAGGTACTATAATCTCTACAATTTTTGCTCTTGTTGTTGCAGGCGGATCATATCTCCTGGGCGGTTTTGACAGACTTTTCTGTACTCTTGACAGCAATGAATCTTCCAAGGTATTTATTCCGGTTTTGGCAAACGGAAAACCAGAATTTGACGCAATGATTCCTTCACTTCTCCAAACAGCTCTTCCTGATATTTTAATCGGACTTGTAGTTGTTCTTGTTCTTTCTGCTTCAATGTCAACCCTTTCATCACTTGTGCTCACATCAAGCTCAACACTGACAATTGACTTTATAAAACCTAAAATGAAAAAGCATGATGAGAAAAAGGAAGTAATTATCATGAGAGTACTTATAGCCGTATTCCTCATTATTTCAGTTATTATCGCTTTCAATAAAAATGCTTCAATTTCAACTCTTATGTCATACTCATGGGGAGCACTTGCCGGAGCATTCCTCGGTCCATTTATGTTCGGTCTTTTCAGTAAAAAGATTTCTAAGCCAGCTGTATGGACCAGCTTTATTCTCGGCATAGGCATTACAGTGGGACACATGATTCTGTTTGGATTCGGACTTTTCCCTGAACTTACAAAGCAAGCGGCTTCATTTAAGCTGAATCTTGCTTCTCCGATTAACATTGGCGCAATTGCAATGATTCTTTCAATTATAGTTGTTCCTCTGGTAAGCTTATTTACAAAAGCACCTGATGAAAAACATCTGAACAAAGTATTTGAATGCTACAAATAACAATCAGGACTGTCTGCTGAAAACAGCAAGGCAGTCCCCTTTTTTACCCCTACTGGTAAATAAAACAGCAAATTATAACATTATAAATCCATTTTCTATAAAAAGATAAGCTAAAAATTCACATTTTTATGTCGAAATTACTAATTGACTAATGGAATTTAAAGTAGTAAAATTATAAGCGTTGTGCTTAATTTATGATGATAGAATGGAGATTTTATGTTAACCAAAAATTATATCAATTCACTGAAAACAGAATTTAAAGGCTATAACGGCAAAAAATTCGGAAAAGATCTTCTTGCCGGTATAACCGTAGCAGCAGTTGCACTCCCTTTGGCGCTGGCTTTTGGCGTTAGCTCAGGTGCAACCGCAGCAGCGGGACTCGTAACTGCAATCATAGCAGGTCTTTTAATCGGCGGCTTATCCGGAGCTTCCTATCAGATAAGCGGTCCTACCGGAGCAATGACAGCTATTTTAGTTTCCTTAGTTTCACAGTACGGCATACAGGGTGTATTTATAGCAAGCTTCATGGCAGGAGCACTGCTGCTCATCGCCGGATTTTTAAGGCTGGGCGGACTTGTTTCTTATCTGCCTATGCCGGTTATTACAGGCTTTACAAGTGGTATAGCTATTATTATCGCTTTCGGACAGATAAATAATCTGACCGGTCTAACCTGCAAAGGACTTACTACAATTGAAAAAATTAAAAGCTACTTTACTTTAGAGCAAAACTTTAATTTGACAACTTTTCTTATCGGCGCTGCTGTAATTGTATTTATGTTTATTTATCCTAAAAAACTTAATCAATACTGTCCTGGTTCTCTGATTGCTATAATTCTTGCAACTGCGGCTACCGCCATTTTTGAATTTGATACGCCTGCGGTCGGAGAAATTCCAAAAACAATTATTCTTAAAGAAAGACTGGATTTCTCAGCGCTTTCAATGTCAAATATTTATAGTCTTATCATGCCCGCCGTTTCAATCGCCGCCCTCGGTCTTATAGAATCACTTTTATGCGGAGCCTCAGCAGGCCGAATGAAAAATGAAAAGCTTAATGCTGACGTTGAACTTGTGGCACAGGGACTGGGCAATATGATTATCCCAATTTTCGGAGGAGTTCCGGCAACTGCAGCAATCGCAAGAACAAGCGTAGCTATTAAATCAGGCGGTCAGACAAGAATGGTATCCATTATACATTCAGCCGTACTTCTTCTCTCGATGGTTGCTCTTGGAGGAATTATGTCCGAAATACCGCTTTCAGCCCTTGCAGGAGTACTTATCGTAACCGCATGGCGCATGAACGAATGGAGCGCAATAAAATCTATTTTCAGCAAAAAGCTGACAACAGCAATATTCCAGTTTCTTATTACTATGGCTGCAACGGTAATTTTCGATCTTACAGCGGCAATCGTAATAGGAGTTATTTTCTCAGTCGTAATGTTTGTTGTAAAGGTATCAGATATGCAGGTCACTGTTGCAGAAGTTGATACAGACAAGCTAAATGAAAACAATGTAAATCCGGAAAAACTTAAATACACAAGTGTTGTATATATATCAGGTCCTCTTTACTTTGGTACTTGTTCTAAACTTGAAGAAAAAATCACTGCTTCGGGAGAAGACTACAACATAATTTTTTCTATGCGGGGAGTAACCATTGCCGATATTTCAGGTATCGAAGCGTTAAGGAATTACTGTGAAAAAATGGTTTCTCAGGGAATCATGATATATTTTTCCTGTGTTAACAAAAAAGTTATGGATATGATGGAACGGTGCGGATTTAAAGAAAGATTCAAGTATGATATGTATTTCTGGAGCACTGACAAGGTTTTTGAACATATTTCAAATCTTTAAAAAGCATTCTCCGGCAAAGCCGGAAGTTTTCTAAACAAAAAACGTCTGCCCTTATAAATGTGCAGACGTTTTTTTATTTATTAAAGTAAAGTTCCTGGTTCAGGTTCTTTCATATATCCTATTAATTTAACAGCCTTCATTTTTCTGTTAAGCTTCATGTAATATCCTGTACCATAATGTCCAGTTATTTCACTGTATGTATTATGGTTAGAACATAATGGAAGTAAAAATACAGCGTCTTTTGTTATCAGCGGATCCTTTGACTCAGTTGAACCCATAAGAACATGAGCCCCATGCATAGAACTGCTGCAGCTGATAGTGAATGATGTATTATCGGCTGATTTATAGACCGTCTGATTGGCACAGCACGAAGTGCAACTATAATTTGTACCTTTATAAGCTCTTCTAATTAATTCTATCCAAGATATTTTCCACTGAGTTCCAGATGGTGAATAGGGATTGTCATATTGGGGATCATGACCGCTTCCCTCTACATTTGCAAAACAAGTTCCAGCCGGATATTCATCACTCAATCCATCATACGTTGAACGAATAGGAACAATAATATGATTATCTGAATATTCTGCTTCCGGAAGCCATAAACTATCAAAAATAAATATGTTTTTTTCCTCATCATGCCGTCTGTAAACTACCCTGCAAAGCTCTTCCTGTTCGGAAGTTAGATCAAGCTTAACGCCTGACTCGGTATGAGCCAAATTGTTTAAAAATAAACCTGCCATAATTATCCCTCCATCTTAATTTGCTTTTTCTTCATTTCTTCAAGTATTTTCTTATACTCCTCAACAAAATGAGAAATTGTAACATAACCTGCCTGAGAATCACCGGACATATTATCAAGATAAGTACTTTTGTCAGCAGCAGTCGCTTCAAGATAATATCCTATAATCTGAGGAGTATCAAATTTTAGCGTTACAGTATTATCTGTTGACGCTGCATGAACTCCCGATGAAGATGACGAACTGCTTGAACTGCTGGAACCGCTGAAGAACAAGAATCCGCCTCCTGAGGACGCATGCTTTTCAGCTGATTCTGAAAATTCTGAAGAAATACTCGTTGAGGATACTAATTTAATGGAAATATCACGAGCTATAACCAATGCAGTCGGATAGCATGGAAATACCGTAGAAGCCATATTAGACAGGCGCTGTTCTGTAATAGATGAATATGATTCCTGAGGTGATATTTTTGAAGTTGTCACATTAAACATATCCTTAGTAAGTGCAAATACTCCCGGATTAAACCATTCACGTTCTATACCTACTTTAGCAACATTCATTCCTATCTGTATACTTGTTTTGCCCTGACTGATAGAACTGCTGAAAGACGATGATGAACTGCTATTTTCAGAATGGTATCCGCAGAACCAAAAGCTTGCGCCTGATGTTTTTACGCTTGAAGCAGATGAAGATGATGATTCAGAATCCATTGTTGATGCGTCTGCTGTAATTACAACCTGCGTATAGCCCTCAGGAACTGACGGCGGTGCTACTGAATTTTCCGAAGTATCGCTGTCAACAACTTTTCCATCTGCATCGGCTGCCGGACGTGAGGCTGCTGACAGCTGTATTTGCGTCTGAATATTCTGTATTTCTAAATCAAGCTCCTCAAGCTGAGATTTAAGCGGTAATAAAATGCTTTTTAAATTTGCCATATTCTGTGTCTCAATGGCTGCGGCTGAAGCGTCTGCGAGCGCCTGTGATTCTTTTACATAAGTCTGCTGTGCTGTAAAAGAAGCTGCCATTGATTTGTTGATATCGGATATTAAATCAGGTATAGTTTTGCCTGAAGATAAACTTACGCCTCCGGCAAGCTTAGCTATTATGTCACCTGGTACAGCGCCCCCTGCGAAAAGCGGAGCTATATCAAACACTGTATTCAGCAGGTTCTGGATACCATCACCATAGCTTGTTATAAGACTGCTCTGTGCCAGGTCAAGCGCCTCCTTTGCTTCTTTGACTTTATTCTTAGCTTCATTCACTGCCTTATCTTCCGGTATCAGAGAAGATATATCAGAAATTCTTGAATTAAGCTTTATTCGCCTTGAAGACAGATTTTGAAGCTGCATAGACAGCACATCCGGAGATTTTAACAGATCAATTGGTGTAAAAGAGGTGCCGAGCAGTTCAAACCAATTTGTTGGGTTAAATTTAACAGGATAAACATAGCCTCCGTCAGGAGTAAGCTTCTGAGTATTAGAAAGAGTCTGACGTGCTTCCTGAAGCTCAGCGCCTGATCCGCTGTCAAGAATACCCTCAAGGATTTTCATATCATTAGGGGTAAATACTGAAATAACCTTGGACATTTTTTCATTGATTACATTCAGATAACTTTCAGCTACAGTTTCATACCATTCAAGATATGCGTCGTTATATTTCTCATTATTTTCACTGTCAGTGCCAGGATATTTTTTTCTTAATTCTTCCCTTTTTTTATTCTGTATTTCAGACCACTTTTCCGATTCAGCAACATACTCATCATAAAGCCTGAAAAATACTTCCTGGAGTGTATATGTCTTATCTGCTCCGTCACCGAAATCATACGGATATTCAGTCATAAGAAGCTGCCTAAGCTGATTTTTTGCCTGCGCTACCTTGAGATTTAATTTTGGAGTAAGCATATCGAGTGCTGTTCTGTACTGATACGGCAGTGTAAGTCCATTATCTGATCCAGTCATCCTACATGGATCAAACAATTTGTTTGCAAGCCGGGATTCATTTGCCTCAATTACCGGTCCTTTAGGTGCATTATTTTTATAATCATATTTAAAATCTTCTGCTGATAATGCCTGACCTGGAATTGTAAGACATAAAAATTGATTTGCATTACTGCCGCCAAGCACTGAATTAATTTGCTGATAAACCGTATCAACAAACGAACTTGGCTTTGTTTCCGCTTCTGCTGTAAACGGACCATCCTCACCATTGCCGACTGGAACAGGATTTAAAACGGGCTTTAAAACTTTTTTGACGTTTTCTGTTTTTTCTTCTGCTTTGACTTGTTTTTTTTCCTCTGACATAATACTACCTCCATTTGAATAATTTTTATGTTATCAGACTATCAGCGCTGATAATAAATTATTTATTAAACTAATTTAAAAACAAAACACTATAAATTATATCATTTAATCACTTGTCTAATTACTATCTATTTAACAAAAAAATAAGCTGTACTATTAAAAAATCGGCAGTTATCTCATTACTTTAAAATTTTATAATAATTATTTTAATTCTCTAAAAGAGCCTTAATTCTTTCCTTTGCCTGCTCAAGATCATCGCACCCCTCAAGAATTTCAAGAATCATTTTAATAATCAGGTTCATCTGCTTATCTGTCATTTTCTATATGATTTCCTCCATTCTTGCTTTATAATATTACTTTCAAGGGGCAGAAAAATTTGAGTATATTTATATTATATACTCACAAGAATGCGAGATTTGTCGATTTTTGTAAAGATTTAAAAAAATACAATTAAAATCAAAAAATAATGTCTGATAATGTCGATTATAGAGCAAACAATAAAAGAGTCCTGCAAAAACAGGACTCTTAATACTAAAATTATAAATATACTTTTATGCTTCTTTACCGATTGCATTTCTTATAGCACGAAGCTCTTCAGCAGTAAGCTCTCGGTATGTTCCAGGCTTGAGCATTCCAAGCTTTAGAGGACCTATACTTATACGGCGCAGTCTTGCCACTTCAAGACCTACTGCCTCACACATTTTTCTTATCTGACGATTTCTGCCCTCTTTAATAGTAATCAAAAGAACCACACGTCCAGGCTCCTTATCCTTTACCACAACCGTAGCCGGAAGAGTTTTTCTGCCGTCAATTACTACCCCGTCCGAAAGCTTTACAAGCTGATCGTCATTTATATCCGGACGTACAGTAACTCTGTAAGTTTTTGTAATCTGCTTTGCAGGATGCATAATACTATTTGCAAAAGCTCCGTCATTGGTAAAAAGGAGAAGTCCCTCTGAATTTCTGTCAAGTCTTCCTACAGGATAAACTCTTTCATCAACGCCGTCCAGCAATTCAGTAACGCATTTTCTTCCCAGTTCGTCGTTCATTGTAGTCACATAGCCTCTCGGCTTATTCATAACAATATATACAAAATTTTTCTTTTTCGGTATGTAGATTCTCTCACCGTTTACAGTGATAATATCCCTGACTGTTGCCTTGTCACCTGGCTTTACAGGGCGTCCGTTAAGTTTAACCTTACCCTGATTCATTAATTCTTCCGCTTTTCTTCTTGAACAATAGCCGCAGTCAGCTATAATTTTTTGTATTCTTATCTTTTCCAACTCATTACTCCTGTTTGTTAAATAAAAATTCTTTTATTTTTTCTTTGATTCCCTTTTTTTTCTTATCCGTCTGTATATAATCACAATTTTTCATAGCCTTAACCGGCAATGCGTCTATAAGTCTGCCGTCATAATAAAATCTTAGCTCTCCCACTTCATCTCCTGCATTCAGCGGAGCATAAACAAAAGGAGGCATATAAAGCTCGGAAGTTATACGGTTTTCCGTCATACCATCAGTTCCAAGCAATATTTCTCCCTCTGCTTTTACCGGAATAGAATCACAATCTCCGCCGACAGCTTGCATCTGAAAAATTTCTTCTGATGAAAGGCTGCTTGCATTAAGCTTTGAAAAACCGTAGTCATACATCCTCATATGATCGTCCCAGTCATTTTTATCGTTAAGAGTTACGCAGATCATGGAAACTCCGTCTCTCTCGCACGCAGAAACAAGACATCGCCCTGCCTCGTCAGTAAAGCCTGTTTTTACCCCCTTTACCCCATCATACATAGTAAGAAGCTTATTGCTATTAGTAAGCCATCTTTCATAGGGAGGATTTCCAAATTCAACCTTAGCTTTTGACTGGGAACATATTTCGCTGAAAACCGGATTTCTCAGCGCTTCCCTTGTAAGAAGCGCCATATCATATGCCGAAGCTCCGTGTCCGGTCCCTTCCAGACCCGAGGGTGTTACAAAACCGGTACGTGTCATACCGATTTCAGCCGCTCTCTCATTCATCATAGAAGCAAAATTTTCAATTGTACCGCCTATTTTCACCGCTGCTGCGTTAGCAGCGTCATTTCCGGAAGGCAAAAGCATACCATAACAAAGGGCTCGCTTTGTAACAACATCGCCTTCCACAAGTCCCATTGAAGAGCCTTCTACCTTTATAGCGCTGCTGTCCACAACAAATTCATCATCAAGATTTCCGCTTTCAATACAAAGCAGTGTAGTCATAATTTTAGTAGTGCTTGCCATGGGCAGCTTTTCAGACGAATTTTTTTCAAAGACTATTCGTCCTGTTTTTTCCTCTACAAGCACGCAGGCTTTTGCTGAAACGGACGGCTCACTTTCCTCCGAATAAACGGAAGTCAGGCACAAAATCGCCGTAACTGCCATACAGATAAAATTCAATATCTTTTTCATTCTGCTCCTCCATAAAAATATTTTCGTTTAATTTTATGAAGAAACATGCTCTTTCAGTACGATAAATTAATTATTTTCCTCTTTTTTCTTGTCCTTGTTTATCATTCCGGAGATTTTGTCCACTATATCCGGAATCAGATTTACAACAGCATTAGGCGTTGAAGCGTTGAACGAAACCTGCATAAGCTTAGCTTCTCCCTTATACACTACAAGAAAAGCGATTGGCTGAATTGAAACGCCTGCGCCGGAACCGCCGCCAAAAAGTTCCTTTTCCTTTTTTGACGGAAGATCAGAACCGCCCGAAGCGAATCCGAATGAAACCTTTGAAATTGGAATAATATTTGTTCCGTCATCAAGCTTTATCGGTTCTCCCACGATTGTATTAACGTCTACCATTTCTTTCAGTTTTTCCATGGTAATACCCATGATGCCGCTTATATTTGCTTTATTTTCCATAACAACTCCATTTCTCCGCAATCTCAGGCGGAACACAGCTCCTCATTTTTTGATTCAGCCGTTCTGTTCTTTTTTCTTCTATTATTATTTACCAGAAAAGTAAAAATAAACACAATACCTGCCCATAATGCTGAAGAGGGACGTGCCTTTACGCAGCAGCTCATATCATAAACGCTTTTTTCCTTGTTAAAAACGCAGCTGACATTTATTTTATCCTTTTTCAGCGTAAAAATATTACTGGAAAAACGCAGTGTATTATACAAAAGAATGTTTACTCTTCCAAATTTTAACGCACACTCGCAGGCGTCAAGGTCGGATATTTTAAAATCTATAAAAATTTTCGTCACCGAAATACGCTTAAAGGCACTTTTTATAGTCTTACCTCCGGCCGTAATCAAACTCAGTATAAAATCAAACTGTTCGCCCTTATTTTCGGGAATAAATTTTTTTCTTATTGAATGCTTGTCCTCATCATTTTTTTCCTTGTGTGCTTTTTTAATTCCTGCTTTTTTTCTGCGCTTTCCGGACTTCTTAAATTCATTGTTTTCTTTCTCTGACTGTTCTTCTTTCTCATTGCCTTTTATGCGTATTTTAAAAAACAGATACTTTAAAACAATTTCAGTTTTTCCGTTAATATAACTAAAGCAGAATCTAAACGGAGAAAGTAATAATACCAGCAGAATAAGCAGTATTGCAGAAATAATAGTAAGTGCTGTCATTAGGCTTCCTCCCCAAAATAAAAATCAACTGATTATATTAGCTTTAAAGCAAAGCCGCTTCCTCAGAATCGGATTCGTTCTCTGTACCGGATCCCTCACGAACCAGCGGCGGAAGATCATTAAGAGAACTAAGACCGAAACATCTGAGAAATGCCGGCGTTGTTATATATGCCACCGGATGTCCCGGAACTTCAAGGCGCCCGTTTTCCTCAAGGAGTCCTTTTTCAACAAGGGAATTTATTACTGACGAGCTGTCAATACCACGAACATTTTCAACAAAGCTTTTGCTGACCGGCTGATTGTATGCAACAATAGTAAGCGCCTCCATAGCGGCATTTGACAGCGGAGCCTGACGCTTATTTTCCATTGCTGAACGTATATATTCAGCAGTTTCACTTTTTGTACTCATCTGATAACCGCCGCTTAGTTTTAGAATATTAAGCGCACTGCCGCATTCATCATAATGTTCGTTAAGACTATCAATAAGTGATGACACTTTATCCCGTGCCACCCCTATTGCTTCAGAAAGCCTAAATTCGTCAACCGGATCACCCATAGCAAAAAGCACTGCTTCAACCGCCTTGAGATTTTCATTCAGCTGCAAGAGCCTCATCCTTTCTCTTAAAATATATCATTGTATTATCTTCGCTGATAAGTATACGTCCGGACTTCGTAAGATCCAGAATAGCCAAAAACGTAGCTACCCTCTCCGAACGGCCGGTCATGCCTTCAAAAAGGTTTGTTATATACGCTTTACCAGTCTTGTAAAGACTTTTAAGAACGTATACAATCTTTACGCTTACCGGGACAACCTGCTGATTTACTACGGCACTTATCTTTTTTTCGCTGTCATCTTTGGATTCAACGGGCTTTACATTCATACTGAAATAAGCGTCAACAAGCTTCTGAGGTGAATGTTTTAATCTGTATTCACCGCTGAAAGTAATTTTCATGGGCTCCCTTACAAATATATCATGCCCAACAAATTCCATTTTAAGACACTCAGCCGCTTTTTTGCATAAAGAATATTCAATAAGCGCACCCTGAAGTTCTTTTTTTATTTCCTCTGCCTCTTCAGGCTTAGGAAGCAGGGAAACAGTTTTTATATATATCAGCCTTGCCGCCATTTCAAGAAATTCTCCGGCAATTTCAAGATCCTGTTCTTTAGCCTGTTCAATATAAAGCAGATACTGCTCCAAAAGCTTTGAAATTTCTATATCGTAAATATTAAGCTTATGCTTGGTTATAAGATGCAAAAGAAGATCAAGAGGACCTTCAAAAACATCAAGCTTAAAAGAAATACTTTCCAAGTGCTTTATGCCCCCATAAGTTTCGGAATAAAGTTAGTTATAAGCCAAAAGAAATCCATAATATGTCCGGCAACCCAGTTAAGAGGTCCGCTGATTACACGTGAAAGCACAACTGCCATAAACACAATGCTTATTATCATCTGATGCTGGTTAATCCATCTGTCAAAGCTTTCGCTTGTGAAATAGCTGACAATTTTAGAGCCGTCAAGCGGCGGTATAGGTATAAGGTTAAATAGTGCAAGACCTATATTTATAGTTATGAAACACTGTAAAATATACAAAAACATTTCCGCTCCCGATACTGCGCTTGTGCTGGTAATAATGCTCTCCCTTACAAATGAAAGTGAAATAACTATCCTGTATATAACAGTCACTAAAAAAGCTGCTATAAGATTAGACAGCGGTCCGGCCGCAGCAGTAAGAGATATCCCCAGTCGCTGTTTCTTAAACTTAAGCGGATTTATAGGAACAGGCTTTGCCCAGCCGAATCCGGTAAGAAGCAGACACAATGCACCAAAAATATCAATGTGGGAAAGCGGGTTCAGAGTAAGTCTTCCCATGTATGCCGCCGTATCGTCTCCCATTTTATGAGCCGCCCAAGCATGAGCGTACTCATGTACAGGCAGTATCAGAAAAATAACAAGCACCTTTGTAAATATCTGAAGCACATTATTAAGAGTTTCTATGTCCATTTTTATTCCTCCGTTATCTTATAAATAATTAAATTATATTATACAATATTTATCAAATAAATTCAAGTCCTGTTTCCATTTTTGTATTTCCAAAAAAAAATTATATTTTTTTCAAAAAACCCTTGATTTTTTATCAATTTTCTGATAGAATATATCTGTTGACTTTTTGTAAAAGTAAAGAAAGGTAGGTGCAGTCGAATGGCAAAATGTGAAATCTGCGGAAAGGGCGTTACTTTCGGTATCAAAGTTTCCCATTCTCACAGAAGAACTAACAGAACATGGAAGCCGAATGTAAAGCGCGTTAAGGCTATCGTCAAAGGTACTCCTTGTCATATATACGCATGCTCAAGATGCCTGCGTTCCGGTAAGGTTGAAAGAGCTTAATTAAATGTTTGGCAAATTTCGGGAGAGTTCAAAGTTTTTTCTTTGAGTCTGCTCCCGATTTTTTGTTTCTTAAGATAAAAATCCCCGTAATAAAAATTACGGGGATTTTTTATGCAGACGCTGCTGCTTTTTTTAAACTTGAATACTCTGACTTAATTCGATTATAAATATCAAGACCTTTTTCCTGCTTGAATCTTGAAACAAGCTCAGCATAAAACATCTGCTTATTCTCAGTTCCAAGAAGCACCGAACTTATATTTATAATATCACAGGAAGAATATTCCGGAAGCATACTGCATAATCTCTCATAAATCGGGACACCCTTTGACGATCTGGACTGCTTTATCTGAGAAACAGGCTTGCTCCCCTTTGATATTGTTGCGGCAATTGAAGGACTTCTGTATATATCCACATTTTCCGCCATAAGATAGCTTTCATAAAACGCTGTATTATAGTCAAAACCCTTATCGTTGCTTATTAAGTAAATATCCTGATTAATACCTTTTCCCAGCAGATAGCCGGTAAAAAGAGTAAGCTGAAAATCAAGAGCATTCTTTCCGCCGTTTCCGACTTCGAAATACTTAACTGACGCTTTGCATGAAACAAGACTTTTATGTGTTTCAAAAGAAAGACTTGCCGCCTTGCTCGAATAGAAGACATAAACATCATCATCGCTGCTAAGCAATTCAATGCCCTTGAACCCTCCGGCATTTACATTTTCATAATCTACAAGATATATTGACATATTTATTCATCCCCTTTTTCTAACTTTTTCAGATAATCGTTTCTCTTTGTTTTCATTAGATTTTTTATTTTTGTTTTCGATATAGCTGTTAAAAAATATTCCTGTAAGTCCAAGAGCAGCAGTTATTATAAAAATAATTACAGACATTCCCCAGTTTCCGCGGCTAAGCGTTGCTCCGAGCATTGTCGATGTAACCACTGACGGTATTCTTGCAAGGGTTGACAGAGTAAAGAACCTTACCGGCTTAATATCAGTCAGCGCTGTGATATAAGTAAGAAGATCCTTTGGTGTTCCAGGAACAAGAAAAACAATAAATACCAGAAGTTCAAGCTTTTTCTCATCCTGAAGAAATTTAAACTTCTCAAACTTTTCCTTCGGAACAAATGCATTGACAAGAGGCTTCCCAAATTTCTTGACAAGAAAATATACGATAATGCCAGCCAAAAATATTCCGATTTCACATAGAACTAATCCCCAGAATCCGCCGAATAGTATTCCGCCTAAAATTTCAAAAGGCTCTCCCGGAATAAAAGCAAGAACAACATGTCCCATCTGAGCAAGCAGAAATATCAGATAAGCCATAATCCCCCAGTCGTCAACCTTACTCCGTATAGCCTCTCTGCCCGATTCCTCTGAAAGACTGTTTGCAAGAGGAATAACAAAAAAGCATGTCAGTATAATACATAGTATAATACCGGCTGAAAGAACAGACAACCTTATTATCTTACTTTTTTTTGTCATTTTACTACCTCTTTTTACAAAATTCAAATTGCATAGTATTACAATCCGTCTTTTGTTTATTTTATCCATGGAGCTTTAATTATTCGTTCTATACAATTATTATAACATTTTTTTTCAGATTTGCAAGATGAATTTTAGTTTTACACTTGTCATACATTAAAAATAATGATATAATATATTTGTATAGGTATATCTTTGAATTTTATTTAAATTTTCAAATGATATATAATTCTCTCGAAAGGGGAATCTAATGAAGACTAAAATACGAAATGATATATGGTTCAAAAGGGCTGCTTCTGTTATAAGCATTTTATACACTATCTATGTATGCGTCCTTTCCTACCGAACCTTATTCTACGAAGTGATTATCACAAGGAGAGCCGCTTTCTGTCTGTATATTTCAGCCGTCACCGCAATAGCAGTCGCAGCTATGATTTACTCCAGAAAACAGCTTGCTACCAAATTTGCTAGTTTTATTCTTGTACCGGTACTGCTCCCTGTAATACTGACCTGCCTTGGAAAATGGGAACTTATTATTCCATTGTCAGTATGTGCAGTAGTTATTTTTTTTGCAAGCGGTGCAAACGAAGCTGCAAAAACTATTATCGGAACAATGTATCTTCTGTTGTATATCCTTGCGGCTTTAGCTTACTTTATTTTTACATCTTTCCTTTCCTCGCCGTCTATTAAGGAAACAATAGATTCCGGAGTGTCCCCGTCAGGCAAATACCGCTATGAGGTAATAAATACTACTGACAGCTCAAACGGAAGTACTTCAGTAATTCTTGAACCCAACGACAAGGATATCGAAAAATCAACGGTCACTTACCGTGCAAAGGGCTATGACAGAACTATCTGCGTTAAAAGACCGCTGAAAAAAATTAAGCTTGAATGGAAAGACGATGAACTTTATATTGACGATGAACGCTGGTTCACTCCAAGTCAAGCTAAAGACGAAAAATGGTTTGATAAAAAAAGAATTTCATTTGATATTATTTAATAACAGGGTTTTTAAAGTTAAGCCTTTAATTATAAAAAAGAAAGGGCGGTGTTTCTGCCCTTTTTACTTTCAAAGCCACGGAGGTTGAATATGAAAACAATTACCGTTAATACAAGCACAACCTATGATATTTATATAGAAAGAGGTATTCTCAAAAACTGCGGAAAAATTATTGCTGATACAATAAAAACAAGAAAAATCGCAGTAATAACAGATGACATTGTTGATTCTTTATACGGAAAAACAGTTATTGACTCCCTTGAGGAAAATGGATTTGAAACAGTCAAATTTATATTTCCAAACGGAGAAGCTTCGAAATGCTCGGATACCCTTAACAAAATTTATACGTTCCTATGCGAAAATAATATCACACGCACCGATTGCATTATCGCTTTGGGCGGAGGAGTTGTAGGCGATATAACAGGATTTGCAGCGGCTACTTTTCTTAGGGGGCTTGACTATATCCAGATTCCTACTACGCTGTTGGCTCAGATCGACTCGTCAGTGGGCGGAAAAACTGCAATAGATCTTCCCTGCGGAAAAAATTTAGTAGGTGCATTTAAACAGCCTGCCTGCGTTATATGCGATCCGGATGTGCTCGCTACCCTTAAAAGGGAAACAATGTCCGACGGAATGGCGGAAGCCATTAAATACGGCATGATACGTGACAAAAATCTGTTTGATCTTATTGCGGCTAACAATCTTGACAGCATTTTTGACGTTATGGACGAAGTCATCTGCAAAAGCATTTCAATTAAAAGAGATGTCGTGGAAAATGATGAATTTGATACCGGTGAACGTATGATTTTAAATTTCGGTCATACTCTCGGACATGCCATTGAAAGCTATTACCATTATGAAAAATATACCCACGGCAGCGCTGTTGCGGCAGGAATGTGCATGATAACGGAAAAAAGCTGTGACAGTATAATGACAAAAGCCCTAAAAAAATGCGTAACCGCCTATGAACTTCCAGTAAAAACAGACGCACCTGTTTCTGAACTTGTAAAGCTTTGCGGAAACGATAAAAAACGGGAAAGCGGCAGTATTAACTTTATCCTATGTGAAGAAATAGGAAAAGCTGTAATAAAAAAAGTTTCTGTCAAGGAATTTGAAAAATTTGTTGTTAATGAAGTTGTTAATATATAGCATGAACTTATTGACATAAAAAGGAGCACTTATGGATATTAAAATTATTCCCGGCAAGCTGAACGGAACAGTTAGCATTCCTTCCTCCAAAAGCATGACTCATCGTGTTCTTATCGGGGCCGCCCTCGCAAAAGGAAAATCTGTAATTTCAAATGTAACCTTTTCAAAGGATATTTATGCAACCATTGACGCTCTTAAAGCATCAGGAGCTGACATAACCGCCGACGGCAATACAGTAACTGTAAACGGACTCTGCGGCAGATGTCCTCAAAACGCTGAAATTGACTGCTGTGAAAGCGGTTCAACTCTTAGATTCATGATTCCTGTTACTGCTGCTCTCGGCATTAACTCCGTTTACAAAGGACAGGGCAGACTTCCGGAAAGACCTATAACTCCATATTTACGGGAACTTCCGCAAAAAGGTATATCCTTTGATTACCAAAATACCATGCCATTTACTGTTTCCGGAAAACTTCTTTCAGGAAAATACAGCCTTGAAGGAAATATTTCGTCTCAGTTTATTACCGGTCTTTTGTTTGCTCTTCCGCTTCTGGAAGGTGATTCAGAAATAATTCTTACATCACCTCTTGAATCAAAACCTTATGCTGATATGACCATTGAAAGCCTGAAACTTTTTGGCATTGACATAAAAGAAACTCAGAAAGGGTACTATATAAAAGGCAGTCAGCAATATCATTCATCCGATGTTTCCGTTGAGGGAGATTACTCCCAGGCAGCATTTTTCTATGTTGCTAATGCTCTGGGAAGCAATGTTAAAATTGAAAACCTGAAAAAAGAATCCACTCAGGGTGATAAGAAAATTGTTGAAATAACTGAAAATCTATGTTATAATGAAAATAATGTACCAATGGGTTTTTCTGTCAATGCATCAGATATACCGGACCTTGTACCTATTCTTGCTGTTTTAGGCACATATTGCTGTAATACTTCAAGAATTTCAGGTGCAGAACGTCTTAAAATAAAAGAAAGCGACAGACTGACAGCTACCGCTGCTGCTATAAACGCTCTCGGCGGAGATGTAACGCCCGTAAATGACGGACTTATTATAAACAATGCAAGGCTTTGCGGAGGATCAATAGACAGCTGCGGAGATCACCGAATAGCAATGTGTGCCGCAATAGCCGCAACAATTTGTCAGGAGCCTGTAATTATAAAGAACGCTGATTCCGTTGAAAAATCTTATCCGGACTTTTTCAGGGATTATCAAAATTTGGGAGGAATTGCCAATGTCATCACTGTGGAATAATCGTATTTCAATTTCTATATTCGGGGAATCACACGGCCCGGCAATAGGCGTTGTAATTGATAATCTGCCGCCTGGAGAATATATCGATATAGAAGAACTTGGACGCTTTCTTTCAAGAAGAGCTCCTAAAAAAGACGGCACTACTACCATGAGAAGCGAAAAGGATCTTCCTCAGATTATGTCAGGACTTATAAATGATAAAACAACGGGAACACCTTTATGCGCGTTTATTCAGAATACAGATACCCGTTCCCAGGATTATTCCAATATCTCCAAGCTTGCAAGACCTGGTCACGCTGACTACACCGGTTCTGTAAGATACAAGGGATTCAATGATGTTAGAGGCGGGGGTCATTTTTCCGGTAGACTTACTGCTCCCCTTGTTTTTGCAGGAGCACTCTGCGGACAGATTTTGGAAAAGCGCGGTATATATACCGGCGCTCATGTTGCTGAAATACACGGAATACGTGATAAGGAATTTGACAGAACCAATGTAAATAAGGATGACATTTTGGCAATAAGATATAAGAAATTCCCTGTAATCGACGATGTACAGGGAGAAAAAATGTTCGACGATATTCAGAATGCTCGGCTTGGATGTGAATCACTCGGAGGAATTATAGAATGTGCTTGTGTAAATGTTCCTGCCGGTATAGGTTCTCCTATTTTTGATGGTCTTGAAAATACTTTAGCTCAGCTTATTTTCGGTATTCCGGCTGTAAAGGGACTTGAGTTCGGTGCAGGATTTAAAACTGCTAAAATGGTAGGCAGTCAAAATAACGATGAATTTTATGTAGATGATAAAGGACACGTAAAGACTAAATCCAATAATCACGGCGGTATTTTAGGCGGAATATCTTCCGGAATGCCAATAACCATGAACGTTGCTATAAAGCCCACACCGTCAATATCCAAACCACAAGCTACCATTGATTACGGCAATATGTCAAATGACGTACTGAGTATAAAGGGCAGACACGACCCTTGTATAGTTCCAAGAGCAGTTCCGTGCGTTGAAGCTGCCGTAAATATCGGTATTCTTTCCCATATGCTTGATTACCCTAACTTCACCTGATTCGGAGGCATTTATATGGATACGGACAGCATAAGCTACACTAAAATGTCAGAACTGGCTTCAACAGAAATCAAGGATCAACAGACTATCAATATTTTAATTTGTTATCTGCTCTACCGGATTAATAAACCAGTTGACTCAGAACAACTATATGATATTTCCGTTGGAACAGGAATTATAAATTACTTTTTCTATCATGACTCAATTAATTATCTTCTTACAGATAATCTTATTAAAGCTGAGACTACTGACAAAAATGAAACGCTGTATACCCTCACTGAAAAAGGAACCGGCTGCGCGAGAACCTTAAGAAAATATGTTCAGAAATCTTACCGGGATAAAATTGTTCAGGCGGCATTAAAATACTTTGCAAGATTAAAATATGAAAGTGAAGTAAAAATAGATTATATTAAACTTGAAAAGGGTTATTATGTACATTGTCGTTGTCTTGATATAGGAGCTGACCTTTTGGACTTAAAGCTGTTTGCTCCTGATCTTAGTCAAGCTGAAATGATAGGTAAAAAAATAATGCTTAATCCCCCGGGATTTTACAGTAAAATTATGAACTTTGCTCTTTCAAATAAGGAAGAAGATTTTGATCCTGATGATCTTTAAATTAATAAAAAAGACTTTCACAAAATATGTGAAAGTCTTTTTTTCATATATCAAGCTGTAATATATAGTCATCCATTATAAAACTGTTTCCAATATCAGTTTCAGCAGAATCAATAATCCTGAATCCCATGTGCTTATATATCTCAATTGTATTATAATTATATTTATTAACAGTAAGGTAAATACCATCCATATCCGACGAGCATTTTATAATCTCGTTAAGCATTATTCTTGAAACGCCCATACCCCGATACTCTTTTTTTACATACAGTTTACTTAGAAACATACGGCTTCCGTCTTTTTTAAAACCCGTATATCCTATGATTTCTCCGTTAGCTATGACATTAAGGTAAGTATATCCCTCACGCTTAATCTGATTACTTATTGCTCTGTGACTCTGGAATTTCTCAAGCATATATTTTACCTGCTCCGCACCAATGATTGGAGTAAAATGCTGAGTCCAGATTTCTTTTGCTGTTTCAGCTGTTTTCTCAATATCAATATCAGTTTCAACCTTTTTTAAAATTACTTCCATTTAATCTTAAACTCCCTTTTCAAAAAAGCAGCAGAGGTTTTCTGCTGCTTTTGCTTTATTTTAAATTTGTTCCGCATTTTGCACAAAATGAAGCCGTTTCTCTGTTCTGATGTCCGCATTGAACGCATTTTCCTGGAATCTGTTCAGCAGCTTGTTCAGTAACAGGTTCTTCTGATATAGCATTTTCGGTATATGCAGGTTCAGGCATTACTGTATCATCAGGAACAGTATCCATTTCTGGAATTTCAGCCTGATTATAAACAGTACAACCATCTATTTCATCCATAGAAGAAATACTCTTGCTCTTTCCGCTGAAGATAATTGAAAATACTTCAAGGATAAGACCGACTAATAAAGCTGCTCCTGAATACAGTATAAACGGCGCTTTAATATCATCTTTCCAGCTAAATCCCTTTAAAATATCATAAAATACAGATGTTGAGGAAGACGCAAAGTATTTAAGTATAAAAGGAACTGTTACTGCACCTGCTAAAATAATACCGGACGGAATAATAACAGCTTTACTGTATTTCCTTATCATTTTTGAGGCACGTCGGGAATTAAACTTATATATCAACAGCCAGTTAATAAAAACAACAGCTAAAAGTGCATAAAGAAAAATTACATTCCAGAATGAGAAAAATGTATGTATAGGTGCAGTCACAAGCCATTTTTCTCCCTTATCAATACGAAATTCATTATAACTGTCCAGCATAGAAAGATTGTTTCTAAGTTCTTCTTTATCTGCTTCAAGAAATCTTAAACCAGCCTCTTTATAAATAAAGTCTTCATTATCCTCAATAAGCTTTATGATTTCATCAGCTGTAACTTCCGGAAGCTCGCCTTTATCAAGACAAAAATCAGCATATGCATTCAGCTTATCGTTTATAAAATCCTTAATAAAAGGTGCTGCAAGAACATTATCGACATTTTCAACAGTAATCCGGTCATCGTCTATAAAGTTCTCATAAATATACTCATCAAGCTTTTGGTTATCAACGCTAATTTCTGAAAGGCTAACATTCTCAATCTTCTTCTGGATAAGTTCTTTTTTTACAACAGTCCTAAGGGATAAAGTTGCAATAAGGCAGATAACCGAAATCATCACAATAATAAAAAATATAACAGAGCTCAGTCCCACACCGAATCCGTGAGAATTAGGAGCCTTTACGCCGCATTGGCAGGTTTCCTTTGCAAATACTTTTTTTCCGCAGTTACTACAAGTCATTTTTCTCTCCTCTAATAAAAATAATTTAATTATATTTACCTAAAACTTACAGTATCAAATCTATTTCCAGTTCAACAGGACAGTGGTCACTGCCCATAACGTCAGAGTGAATAAAGCACTCCTTTATACATTCGTTAAGCGCTTTTGAAACAATAAAATAATCAATGCGCCATCCGGCGTTTTTGGCTCTTGCATTAAACATATATGACCACCAAGTATAGGCTCCTGTTTTTTCAGGATAAAGATAACGAAAACTATCTGTGAATCCCGATTCAAGAAGCTTTGTCATTTTATTTCTTTCTTCCGGTGTAAAGCCTGAATTTTTCATATTGGACTTCGGATTTTTCAAATCTATTTCACAATGAGCCACGTTCAAATCTCCGCAATATATAACAGGTTTCTTACTATCCAGCTTTTTCAGATGCTCCCTAAGAGCGTCCTCCCATTCCATACGGTAATCAAGCCGTGCAAGATCTCTTTGTGAATTAGGAACATATGCATTTACAATATAAAAATTGTCATACTCCAGTGTAATAACTCTACCCTCTGTATTATGGATATCAAGTCCAAAATCATAAAAAACATTCATTGGTTTTATTTTTGTAAAAACAGCTGTTCCGGAATATCCCTTTTTATCAGCGCTGTGCCAGTACTGATAATACCCTTCAGTTTCCAGTTCAAGCTGTCCCTGCTGCATCTTAGTTTCCTGAATGCAGAAAACGTCTGCGTCAGTACTATTGAAAAAGTCAATAAATCCCTTTGATACACAAGCACGCAAGCCGTTTACATTCCATGTTACAAGCTTCATACAGAGCCTCCTGTTATAAATGTTTATTCGTAATATTTTGCATGACGAAAATATAATTGTTTGGTAAAGGGATCATAGAGAATATCGTCATTTCCCTGTCCCATTACTTCATATTCAGTTTTATAAAATACCGGTATAAATTCAAAATTATTCAAAATAGCTTTTTCTCCCTCAGCTATCAATTCAAGACCGTTATTATAATTATCCAGCATTCTGACTTCATCTATAACACTGTCCACCCTTGAATCAGAAAAGCCCCAGCTGCTGTTACCTGTTTCAAACTCCTCAAGAACGGCAAGAGGATTATTATAGCTTCCCGAAAGGGGATATATAGCCATAGTATATTCACCATCATCAATACGGTTATAATACTCATCCTCTGGTACTTCCTCAATACCTATATAGAAGCCGAAAAGAGTCTGCCAGTTCTGGGTAACAAGGTGAAGATACTCAGTATCCATTATATCTTCCGGCACAAGAATTTTTATATTTTCAAGGGATTGCAGTCCCATATTGCTCATACCCTTTTTATAATAAGAAAGAGCAAGTTCAGGATCATATGAAATTGGTTTTCCGTCCTCATCAACAGCAACAGTTTTTTCGGAGATAAGCTCACGGTAGCTCTTATTTAAAAAGGATATTCCCGGAGGAATTACTGAATAAGCGGGCTGAAGATCAGAAGAGATCTGACCTTCAAAATTATCCTTATCAATTCCATAAGCAAGCGCTTTTTTTATATCCGGATTACTATAAGCTGAATTTTCAGGATTCGTAATTATACCTAAAGTATAATTTTGATATGCCCTTACAACATGATCCTTATTTTTTCCTGCGTCAAAATCAAAAGTCAACAGAACGTCAGATGTACTTCCGCTAAAGCTTTCAGCCGCTTCCTTACGGGATCTTTTTATATAAAAATTCAAATAAGAAGGATAAATTTTATCATAAGTACCGTTTTTATCATTTCTTCCCATATAAATAAAGTTATCATTTCCATAAGGGTCATAAAACCATTGCCTTACAAAAAAGGCTCCGTTGGAAATAACAGATCTATCATCAAGACCGTATCTTCCTTTTGTACTGTTGAAAAATTCTTCATTACACGGCATTGCCGGCGTAGTGGAAAGTGAACTTAAAAATCCTGCGCTGGGATACTCCAGTTCAAAGACAAGCTCTCTGTCGCTAATTGCTCTTACTCCTATTTCACTGTAATCTGCATTTTTATCAATAATTTTTCCGGCATTTTTCAAACACCTGAATTTTTCACGGTGAGGTGAACAGGTTTCCGGATTAAAAATTCTCCTGAACGCAAAAACAAAATCATAAGCAGAAATCGGTGTAACCTCATTCTCATCTGTTTCTTCGTCCTCGTCTTCATCAAAATACCAGTAGCAGTCATCTCTGATTTTAAATGTATAGGTAAGCATATCATCTGAAATAGTGTAGCTTTCAGCGGCAGCGTTAGAAATTTCCCCTTTATCATTCATTGTTACAAGTCCCGTAAAAAGATTTGCAATAACAGTCATCGAATTACTGTCCGACGCAAACTGAGGGTCAAGACTTTCAGGATTACCCGGCAGCGCACAGTCAAATGAATAGTTAGCGCCGTCAGATCTATTTTCAGTGCATCCTGTAAATGTACCTGCAATTAATGCAAAAGCGGCAAGAACAGATATAAATTTACGCAATGTTATCCTCCTTTGTCAATTCTTATATTGTCTTTTGTTCAACTGCTGAACTTTAAAAATCAGCATGTACACATAAAATATTATAACATTTTTTATGTGTTATATCAATAGAAATAATATTGTTTTCTTTATTTTTTGACAAATCAGCAAAAAGCAAAAAACCGGACGCAAAAGCGTCCGGAAAGCAGTTTATTTATTTTCATTGCTAAAATGCTTAAGCAACTCCGATTCAGCTTTGGAATTGTCCTCAGTGCAAAGCCAATATACATAATCTCCCCTTGTTTTTACATCAGAACTGCAAAGCTTGTCATATTCTTCTTTAACATAATCCTCAAAGCTGTCTCTGCGGCTTTCAAGTCTTTCCTTAACAGCCTTTTTTACCTTATTGGTATCACTTGTCTTTATAATGCAGATTTCATCAGCGTCTCCGCCGGAGCCTGCCCAATAAACAGAATACTCCTCAAAGTCCTTCGTTTCAAGACCATACTCATATGTAAAGTTTTCCTCATTGACTTCAACCATCTCAGGAAAATACGTACCGCAATTCAGCACCGCCTTAGTAACTTCGCTTAAGGGTTCGTTAATAACTGTTTCAGATTCCCTGCATCCAGTGATAAACCATGCAGCGGCTGTCATAATAATTCCACACAATATTTTTTTTCTTTTTCTCATTTTCTATTTGTCCTTTCATTTTTTTCTTGATTTTAATTATTTGCAAATCCAAACTTATATCTAATACAGCTATTGCGCTGTATGTGACAAAATATAATCTATCATAACCTGATAAGTTGCTTTATTAAAGTGCATACCGTCGTCTGCTGCGTCACCGTCAGAAAATTTTCCGTCATTTCCTTTTAAAGCCGTATTTAAATCAACATAGTACATCTGATTTTCATTTGCCATATCAAGCAAAGCAGAATTATATCTGTCTATATCGGAATTTTTTATAGGGTTATCAGACGCTTTTTCCCTTTCAGACGTAACCGGCGGAATAGACAGGATATATATTTTTGAGTCCGGCAGAACCTCTTTTACAGAATCAGTAAATTCTTTATAATATCCGATCATATCTTTATCTGACAGCCACTCTATTCCGTTGCTTCCAAGCATTATATAGATATTCTCCGGAGAAAGATCAACCAAAGCTTCAAGAGCCGTTTTCTCCCCTGCCCCTGTACGTATAGTCTGAGTGTTTATTTTATCTATATTCAGACCTACTTCAGCAATTACGTTCTTAGATGAAACATACTGATAATCTGAAAGTCCGGCAGTCAGTGAATCTCCGACAAAAGCGCACTTTCCAAGATAAGTTTCCGACAGCTTTTCCGAAAGCGGAACCGGATTTATGATCTCATTGCCCGCTTCAGAGGAAGAATCGCTCTCCGCTGCGCTTTCCGATTCAGACGCTGTCCGTATTTCTCCGCCTGATTCCGACTCTCCGGAAATTCCTACATTAACTCCCATCATGTATACCGCAAAGCAAGCTGCAAACACAATAATAAAAATAATAAATACAACTTTTAACCTAAACCTTATAATCGGTTCACTGCTTCTGTCTACATATCTGTAATTTCTTGAACCCTTTGACGCCATAAATGCTTTATGCCTCCCTTATTTGCCTTTTTTCTCTCTTTTCAGACAAATTAACTATAAAATATTATAACGCACAGCAGAAATTTTTTCAAGGCTTTTTGACAATTTCATCTTTAATATTATTGCAATGTTTTCAAACATATAGTATAATATAAAAAGAAATATAGAAATTCTATCGGAGGGAAATAAATATGTGCGGATTTGTAGGCTTTACTAATTGCATCGATAATTCAAATATAGTTCTGGGCAATATGATGAACAAGATCATTCACCGTGGTCCGGATTCCGGCGGCACTTATATTGACGAGGGAATCGCTCTGGGATTCAGACGTCTTAGTATTATTGATCTGGCTCAGGGGGATCAGCCTATTCTTAATGAAGACGGCTCTAAAATACTTCTTTTCAACGGAGAAATTTATAACTTTCAAAGTATCCGTGAAAAGCTGATTGCAGAAGGTCACACATTTAAAACCAAATCCGATTCGGAAGTTCTGCTGCACGGTTATGAACAATACGGAAAAAAGCTCCTCAATATGCTCAGAGGAATGTTCGCATTTGTTATCTGGGACAAAAATACTAAGGAGCTTTTTGGTGCAAGAGACTTTTTCGGTATCAAACCGCTTTATTATTCTCTCTCAGGAAAAAGCTTTTTATTCGGTTCAGAAATTAAAAGCTTTCTTCCCCACCCTCATTTTAAAAAGGAAATGAACAACGAAGCACTGGAAAATTATCTTACATTCCAGTATTCTCCTCAAAGCGAAACATTCTTTAAAAATGTCTTTAAGCTACCGGCAGCCCATTGCTTCACCTATAAAGACGGTAAGCTTGATATCGAAAGATACTGGGAAATAAAGTTTGAAGCCGATGAAAAACCTGGTCTCGACGAATGGGTAAACAAAATTTCAGACATCTTTCACGATTCAGTCAAGGCACACAAAATAGCCGATGTTGAAGTAGGAAGTTTTCTTTCCAGCGGCGTTGATTCAAGCTATGTTGCGGCTGTTGCAGATGTTGACAAAACCTTTACTGTCGGCTTCGGAAACGATGAGAAATACAACGAAATCGGCTGGGCAAAAGAATTTTCCGCTGCTATAGGAAAAGAAAACAACAACAAGGTTATTACACCTGAAGAATACTGGGGCACGTTCCCTAAAATTCAGTATCATATGGATGAACCTCTTGCAGACCCGTCCGCAGTGGCTCTTTACTTCGTATGCAACCTTGCTTCACAGCAGCTTAAGGTTGTACTTTCCGGCGAAGGAGCTGATGAAATATTCGGCGGCTATAATGTATACAGTGAACCGGGAGCTACTTTTTACGATAAGCTTCCTCGAAACCTTAAAAGAGCTGTCGGCTCGGCTGCGTCTAAGCTTCCGGCAAAACGAGGCGTAAATTTCTTTATCAGAAAAGGTAAAGATCTGGAGGAAAGATTTATCGGCAACGCTTATATGTTTACTCCGGAAGAAAGAAAGAAGCTTCTTAAAATCAAGACAGAAGCCCCTGATCCTACTGTCATCACAAAGCCTTTCTATGATAAAGTTAAGAAGGCTGAGGACGTTACTAAAATGCAGTATCTCGATCTTCATCTCTGGATGACCGGAGATATACTGCTTAAAGCCGATAAAATGAGCATGGCAAATTCTCTGGAACTCAGAGTTCCTTTCCTTGACAAGGAAATTATGTCCGTTGCAGAAAAGATTCCTGTAAGATACAGGGTAACTCATAAGGAAACCACCGACGCCAACACCAAATATATTACCAAATACGCAATGCGTCTTGCCGCTAAAAAGGATACCCCTCCTCAGACAGCTAAAACTGCTGCAAAGAAAAAGCTTGGCTTCCCTGTTCCTATCAGAGTATGGCTTAAGGAGGATAAATACTATAATAAGGTTAAAGACAGCTTCACCTCAGAAGCAGCTGACAAATTCTTTAACTGCGATCTCCTTGTAAAGCTTCTTGACGACCACAGAAATTCCAAAGCCGACAACAGCCGTAAAATCTGGACAATATACTCTTTTCTTGTTTGGTATAACGTATATTTCGGCAGCAGCGAATTTACAAAATAATTTCGGGAGAAGCGAAAATGTCAAGTATTGTAACATATAAATATATAAAACAAAATCCCGATATTATGGAATATATCAGAAGGGCTGATAAATCTCTTGAAGCTCAGGGATACACAGAGCACTCATTTGCTCATGTAGAAATAGTGGCTCAGAATGCAGGCATGATTCTCACTGAGCTTGGGTACAGCGAAAGGCAGTCAGAGCTTGCCCGAATCGCCGGTATGATGCATGATATAGGAAATGTCATTAATCGTATCGACCATGCGCAAAGCGGCGCTGTAATGGCTTTCAGACTTCTGGATAATCTGAGTATGCCTGCAAACGAAATATGCTCAATAATATCTGCAATCGGAAATCACGACGAATCGACAGCACAGCCTGTTGACGCAATTTCCGCTGCTCTGGTAATCGCAGATAAAACGGACGTTAGAAGAAGCCGTGTGAGAAATACTGATTTTCTTACATTTGATATTCATGACCGTGTAAATTATGCCGTTGAGAAGTCATCCCTCCGTTTCAGCGAAGATAAAAAGGAAATTATCCTGTCTATTACTATTGATACTGAAATATCTCCGGTTATGGAGTATTTTGAGATTTTTCTCAACCGTATGCTTCTTTGCAAGCGTGCTTGTTCATTTTTAGGAATAAAATTCGCAATGATTGTAAACGGTTCGCCGCTTCTATAAAAAGGATAAACAAATTTCAGGAGGAAAAAATGATTTCTAAATATTCGCATCTTATTGATCTGAACGACTATCCCCTTTCATGGTGGAACAAAATAATTGAATTGGGGCATGATATTAAGATTCATCCACAGAGATACACTCACGCCTGCGATGGTAAGATCATGGCTACGCTCTTCTATGAGCCATCAACGAGAACACAGATGTCGTTCCAGTCTGCAATGATCCGTCTTGGGGGAAGTATTATAGGCTTTGACAATCCGGCAACCTCGTCAGTATCCAAAGGTGAAAGCTTAAAGGATACAACTAAAATCGTAAGCAACTATGCCGATATTCTTATAGTTCGTCATCCTCAGCCTGGTGCGGCAAAGGCAGCAGCTCTCACTGCGGACTGTCCTGTTATTAATGCCGGCGACGGCGGCCATCTTCACCCAACTCAGACCCTTACTGATCTGCTGACGCTCCATGAGGAAAAAGGCAGACTCGACAACCTAAATATAGGTCTTTGCGGAGACCTCGTAAACGGAAGAACAGTTCATTCCCTCTGCAAGGCGCTGTCATCCTATTCCGGAAATACCTTTGTGCTTATTTCAACACCTCAGCTAAAGCTGCCTTCATATGTAAAGGACATAATAACAGCAAGCGGAAGCAACTTTACCGAAGTATCATCTCTTGACGAAGTAATAAACGATCTTGATATGCTGTATATGACAAGAATCCAGCGGGAAAGATTCGCAAGTGAAGAGGAATATCTTGCACAAAAGGATACTTATGTACTTGACGCCAAGAAAATGAGCAGGGCACGCAAGGATATGATAGTAATGCATCCTATGCCGATTGTTGATGAAATTGCAGTTGATATCGATAATGACAGCCGTGCAGTTTATTTTAAACAGGCTAAGTACGGTATGTACGTAAGAATGGCTCTTATTATGACTATGCTGGAACGTGATAAGCCTACTCAGCTTCTTAAAGGTACAACCGAGCATAACTGTGTATGCACAAATCCTAACTGCATTACCAATGCTGAATATTATCTGCCCAAGTCTTTCTATGGTTCAGGCGATACGGTAGAATGTGAATACTGCGATGAAAGAATACTCCTTGAACATTAATTCAAATCGTGCTAATCAATATATTTGAATATAAAAAACTTAAGCTCCTGTTTTTTACAGGAGCTTAAACTTTATGAAAGGATTTATAAATTATGGGATTGGTTCACATATACTTTGGCGAAGGTAAAGGCAAAACATCCGCTGCCGCCGGTATTGCCGTTCGTGCTGCCGGCCAGGGTATGCGGGTTCATTTCATTCAGTTCATGAAAGGCGGAAACAGCGGAGAAATTAATATACTTAGAAAAATTGACGGAATAACTGTAATAAGATGCAGTAGAAGCTATAATTTTACAGCAAACATGAATCAATATGAACAGGAGCAAATAACAAAAGAACATAATACTTTTCTAAAAACAGCGATAAAAATTATTGAAAGTGAAGATATGATTATTATAGACGAATTTTTTTCCGCTTATAACTGCGGACTTTGTGATAGATCGCTTGCTAAGAAACTTGTTTCCAATGAAAACAGGCATTCAGAAATTATCCTTACTGGTCATGATCCCGACAGTTTTTTTCTTCAAAAAGCAGACTATATAAGTGAAATAAAAGCTGTAAAACATCCCTTTGAAAAAGGAATTACGGCACGGCGCGGAATAGAATTTTAAGGTGCAAAGGTCTGCATAATTTGTAAGGCGGTTTTTACACCATCCACTGCTGCGGACATTATTCCGCCGGCATACCCAGCCCCCTCACCGCAGGGATAAAGATTACCGCAGGAAAGAGAATGCATATTTTCGGTACGTGTAATTCTTACAGGAGAAGAGGTTCTTGTTTCGGGCGCTGTTAATATAGCATTTTTATTGCCAAAGCATTTCATCTTCTTTGAAAATTTGTATAGACCCTCTTCAAGCATTTCCGTTATATAGCCTGGAAAAAGTTCTCTCAATTCTGACGGTTCTGTTCCTATGCAGTATGTTGGACTAACGTCTGATATTAATGACGGATTTCCTGAAAGAAAGCTTCCTGCTGTTGCGGCTGGGGCTTTTCCTTTACCAATTATATAGGCTGATTTTTCAAGGTTTTCTGCAAATCTTACACCGTCTAAGACACCGTTTCCAAAATCTTTTTTTGACACTGAAACCACCAGCGCCGCATTGGCATTTTCACCGTCTCTTGCAAATTCGCTCATACCGTTGGTAACGATTGTTTCAGGACTGCTTGCAGACGGAACGACAGTGCCTCCAGGACACATACAAAAAGTGTAGACACATCTTCCGTCCGGCCGACGGTAAGAAAGCTGATATTCCCCTGACGGAAGCAGAGGATTTCCAGCGTGTTCTCCATATAAGCTCTCATCAACATCCCATTGCTTGTGCTCTATCCTGACGCCTGCGGAAAAGGGTTTCGATTCCATGAAAATTCCATTGCGAATCAGCATTTCAAAGGTATCCCTTGCAGAATGTCCGACAGCAGCTATCAGAGCTGCTGTTTTTTCTTCTGTTCCTCCCATTTTTGCAGAAATAACCTGTCCGTTCTGTATATTTATATTTTCAAGGCAGGTAGAAAATCTGATTTCACCGCCAAGCTCAACTATGCGCTTTCGAATATTTTTTACAATACTTCTGAGATTGTCCGTACCTATATGCGGTTTCGCCTTTGTCATAATTTCTTCCGGAGCGCCTGCTGATACAAACTGTTCAAGTATATATCTGCACAAGGGATCATTTATACGAGTAGTCAGCTTTCCGTCTGAAAATGTTCCGGCTCCGCCTTCTCCGAATTGTACGTTTGATTCAGTATTAAGTCCATTTCCGGACCAGTAATTTTTTACACTTTTGATTCGCTCGTCAACAGATTCTCCCCGTTCTATAATCAACGGTCTGTATCCGTATTCAGCCAGAACAAGTCCGCAGAACATTCCGGCAGGTCCAAAGCCGGCAATAACTACACGCCCGTCTCTTTTTTCATTTGAAATAACCGGATCAAGCAAACTGTCTTCAATATACCTGCATTCGTTCTTTTCACCAAAAGTCTTTTCCTTGCATTTATCTTTCAACTGTACAAAAACAGAATACACCATATGTATATCTTTTTGCTTTCTTGCGTCAAGGGAAGTTTTATAAATATCCTTTTTTAGAACCTCACCCTCAGATATACCTGTTTTTTTCAGCGCTCTTTTTATTACGTTTTCATGCGATTCATTAAGTTCCCCTCTTATCTGAGAAATGATTACTGACATATTCCCTCTCCTAACTCATTTATTAAAAACGGACACCCGAATAGTGTCCGTAAAAAAATCAATCCATTTTTTTCAGCAGTTTTTCAACATCCGCATTCTGTCCGAGTATAATAATATGGTCATCAGGATTAAAAACATATTCTGCACCTGGAAGAGCCTGTATAGACGTTCCGTTCTTAACCGCAAGAATATTTATTCTGTATTTCCTTCTTGCATCAATTTTTACGATACTCTTGCCTTCCCAGCTTTCCAGAATAGGAATCTCATAAATTGCGGTATCCTTAGTAAGCTCAATAAAGTCAAAAATATTATCAACACTGCATCTGGTAGCCAGCTTCTGAGCGCTATCCCTTTCAGGATATGTAACCTCATCCGCACCGTTTCTAAGAAGAAATTTAGCGTGTATTTCAGTATTAGCTTTACTGATAACCCTTTTTGCCCCCATTTCGTGCAAAAGACTTGTTATCTCCAGACTGTTCTGAAAGCCTTCACCGATACATACAAAGCAGATGTCAAAGTTTTTTACTCCCAGACTTCTGAGGGTATCCATCTTTGTACAGTCTCCGATCTTTGCGCTTGTAGCATAAGGCATAGCCGCCTGCACCTTTTCTTCATTGACGTCAACTGCCATAACCTCGTCGCCGAGGTCATAAAATTTATGAAGAAGATGATTTCCAAATCTTCCAAGACCTATTACGAGAATCGATTTCATTGCAATCTCCATTCTGCCTTAACCGGCAATATAACATAAATACTTTTAACCTATATTAATTTTTTCTACTGGATTCATAACCGTCTGCGGAGCTTTCTTTTCTGTAAACAGCAGTGCAAAGGAAAGGCTTCCCACACGCCCGCAGTACATAAGAAAAATTATAACAATACGTGAAATATTATTAAGCTCCCTGGTTATTCCGGTAGACATTCCGACTGTATCGATGGCAGAGAATACCTCAATAGTTATATCAGTAAGATCAAGCGTATTCTGAACCGCCGCTATAATCATTATGCTTATTATTATAAGTGAAAGATTGATAGTGATAACGCTTGCCGCCCGCTTTAACACATCGGACTCAAGTCTTCTTTTCATAACGTTGACCGAGCCATAATTCCTAAGACTTGACCATGCTGAAAGTATCAGTACTATAATGGTTATAGTCTTTACGCCTCCGGCAGTAGAACCTGGATTTCCCCCGATAAACATATAGACAATTGTAAGGAATTTACCGCCCGGAGACATTCCGGCAATATCAACTGTATTGAATCCGGCGGTACGGGGCGTTACTGACATGAAAAATGAAGCGTTGATTTTTCCCGAAATACTCATTTCGGCAAGCTCGTTATTATACTCCACAAAGCAGAATGCGGCAGTTCCCAATATTGTCAGAACTAAAGTTGCGATAAGTACAAGCTTAGTGTGAAGCTGAAATCTGCCTATATGATGACGGTTTACAGAAATATCGTCCCATACGAAAAAGCCGATTCCTCCTATAAGAATAAGCAATGAAACAACGCCTGTCACCAAAATATCATCACGGAACATAACAAGAGAAGAAAACTCTTCAAATCTTCCCATTAAATCAAAGCCGGCATTACAAAAAGCAGATACTGAAGTGAATATGCTTGTGTATATTCCTCTTCCTGCCCCAAGCATTGGGATAAATCTTATTGAAAGCAAAGCTGCCCCGATAAGCTCGATTACAATAGTACCGAATAATATCTTGCGTATCAGACGCACGATTCCTCCTATGTACATTGTATTCACACTTTCCTGAAGAAGACTTCTTTCCTTTAGCCCGATCTTTCTATGAAATAGCATAGAAAACATAGTTAGGATAGTCAAAAATCCCAGACCGCCTACTTGTATAAGGCAGAGAATAACTATCTGACCGAATACCGACCAGTGGGCAAATGTATCAACGACTACAAGCCCCGTTACGCATGAAGCGGATGACGAGGTAAAAAGCGCTTCGATAAAGGAAGTTGAACTCCCATCCCGGCTTGAAACAGGCAGCATAAGAAGAACCGTTCCTAATGCAATAAGCATTAAAAAGCCCAGCGCAACTATCTTAGGATAGCTCCAGAAATTCTTGGATTTAAATTTCATAAGTACTCCACTCATTTTTTCATGATTTTAATCAATGATATTATACATCATTTTACTATATGTGTCAACAAATCATTTATTTATTTTAGACCGATAATCTGTTTTTATGAAAAATATATGCAAATTCTAATAAAAAATATAAAATTAATATCAGAAATAAAATTTTTAAACATTGCCGATTGACATAAATCGCATAAAATGTAATAAAAAATACTTTTTTTAATGTTTCCCTATTGAAATTTATACTTTTATTTGTTATAATAAATGATGTATAGATTTCCGAAATGTTTTTTATGATAATGGGGGATTATTATATATTTATGACAGTCAGAGAACAGACCGAAATTCTGGAACTAAGTACCTTAAGCAGATATGCATGCACTGCGTCCGGAAACGGAAGACGTATAAAGTATGAAGAAAAATGTCCGCTCAGAACAGAATTTCAAAGAGACCGTGACAGAATACTTCACTGCAACTCCTTCAGAAGACTTAAAAGAAAAACTCAGGTTTTTCTGTCTCCGGCCGGAGATCATTACCGAACCCGTCTTACGCATACCCTTGAGGTTTCACAGATTGCAAGAACTGTTGCCCGTGCTATGCGGCTTAATGAAGACCTTACAGAAGCTATAGCTCTTGGACATGATCTGGGCCATTCTCCTTTTGGTCACTCAGGAGAAGCTATTCTCGATGAAATATGCCCTTATGGATTTAAACACTATCTCCAAAGCGTCCGTGTTGTGCATTACATCGAAAAAAAGGGACAGGGCCTTAACCTAACTTATGAAGTTAAAAACGGAATAGCGTGCCATACAAATGCTGCTGCCGCTACTGCTGAAGGCAATATTGTAAGGCTTTGCGATAAGATAGCTTATATCAATCATGATATTGAGGACTCAATAAGGGCAGGAATACTTAATCCCGGTGATCTTCCTCAAAATGCTGTCAGAGTTCTTGGAAAAACAAAATCTCAGAGAATAACAACCCTTATCAGTTCCATTATTGAAAACGGTCCGGAAGAAATTCGCATGACAAGCAAAATAAAAGCAGCTCATGACGAGCTGAGATCTTTCATGTTCGATTCAGTCTATACAAATCCGGCTGCAAAATCTGAAGAAAAAAAGGCTAAGCATATCGTTGAACAGCTTTATGGATACTTTAAGAAAAATCCCCAAAAAATGCCTGAAGAATATATTAGAATTTGCAGGGATTCTGACTGCGACCGTGCAGTCTGCGATTATATATCCGGTATGAGCGACGGATATGCGGTAGACCTGTATAATTCACTTTTTGTACCGCAATTTTGGAAATGATTCTAACAGCAGCCGTACACCGCTGATGCGGCTGCTAACAATACTTCAGCGGAGTATGGAGAAATTTTCATGGCTTTTCCCGATGAATTTCTTTATCAGCTAAAACTTGCTAATCCGGTTGATTCGGTTATCAGCAGTTATGTTAATCTTAAACGTTCCGGACATGACGCCGTCGGACTATGCCCTTTTCATTCAGAAAAAACTCCGTCGTTTCATGTTTATAATGATACCCAGAGCTTCTACTGCTTTGGCTGCGGCGCCGGCGGAGATGTTATTACTTTTATTAAAAGAATAGAAAATCTTGAATACATTGAAGCCGTTAAACTGCTTGCCCAAAGAGGCGGACTGGATGTCCCTGAGGATTCCCGCGATAATAAAGCAGCTATGCTGAAAAAACGCATATATGAAATCAATCGGGAAACTGCTAACTTTTATTTCAGACAATTGGTTTCAGGAGCAGATAAACGGGGACTTCAATATTTTGCCGGCAGAAAACTACGTCCGGAAACAATAAAAAAATATGGATTAGGCTATGCGCCGTCAGGCTGGCATACACTTAGTACGCACCTGCATTCCCTTGGATTCACTAACCGTGAAATGCTTGCAGCCGATGTTGTGAGACTTGGCAAAGATGAAAAAAGCGTATATGATACATTCCGTGAAAGAGTTATTTTTCCCATTATTGACCTTAGAGGCAATGTAATTGCTTTCGGAGGAAGAATACTCGGAGACGGTTCGCCTAAATATCTGAATACAAGTGAAACACCAGTGTTTCAAAAAAAACGCAATTTATTCTCACTTAACTTTGCAAAAAATTCTCCGCTGAAAAGAATGATCCTTGCAGAAGGGTATATGGATGTAATTGCAATTAATCAGGCAGGCTTTGAAAATGTGGTAGCTACACTTGGAACTTCTTTGACTGGTGAACAGGCAAGAATCCTTAAAACATATGCAGACGATGTTATTATTGCATATGACAGCGACAGCGCCGGTCAGAAAGCCACACAAAGAGCTATAAATCTACTGAGTGAAGCAGGACTCAACACCCGTATCATTAAGATGGAGGGCGCTAAAGACCCAGATGAATTTCTTAAAAAATTCGGGCCTCATAGATTTAAACTGCTCCTTGATAACTCTGACGGAGCAATAAATTTTGAGCTTGCAAAATGCAAAGAAGGGCTTGATACTGAAACAGATACCGGTAAGGTCGAACTTCTTAAACGCTCTGTTAAGGTGCTTTCCATGATTTACAATCGTCTGGAAAGAGATGTTTATATCTCAAGGGTTGCCCGAGAGAACGATATAAGCATAGATATTCTCAGGGCACAAATAGACAGCGAAATAAAAAAACGGCGAAATTCTGAGAAAAAAAGTGAATGGACTGCTATAAAATCAAAACCTTATTATTCTGACCCACTCGTACCGGAAGCTTCTAAAGCTTTAAAGGAAGTGAAGGCAGAGGAAGGAATACTTGCATATCTGTTCCGCTATCCGGATAAAATTGAAACGGTAATGTCGTCTATGACGGATGACTGCTTTATTACTGAATTTTATCGAAGGGTATATAATGTTTTATGCATGAAAATTCAAAATATCAATGCTTTCAGTTTCTCAATCTTTTCCGATGAATTTAACAACGAGGAAATGGGAAGAATAACGGGAATAGAAGCAAAAAATAAAGAAATAGTAATAACTGAACAGAATCTTCATGATTATATAAAAATTCTTCTGGATTATAAAAATAATCCAATAAAAAATAAAGACAGCTATTCTGATGACGATCTTTTGAATATCGTCTCCAGTAAAAAAAGAAAATAAGGAATATAATGATACTTTACCAGCCGTTAAGCATTATATTCCAATTCTCAAAAAGGCTGAGAAATGGAGTAAACTTATGTCAATGGACAAAAAAACAACTATCGAAAATCTCATCGAACGAGGAAAAGCTACCGGTAAACTCACTACAAAGGAGATTACAGACGCTCTGGAGGAGCTTGACTTTGATGTTGATCAGATGGACACCTTCTATGATAACTGCGCAGGACTAAATATTGAAATCGTTGATGACTACTCCATGGATGCTGACCTTAAAATCGGTCTTGATTCCGGTCTCAGCGATGATCTTGAGATGGCTCTCTCTACTGAGGGAATTGCTATTGACGATCCGGTCAAGATCTATCTTAAGGAAATAGGACGTGTTCCGCTTCTGACTGCTGAAGAAGAAATAGAGCTTGCGCAGCGCATGACTACCGGAGATTCCTACGCTAAAAAAAGACTCTCTGAAGCAAATCTCAGGCTTGTTGTAAGTATCGCTAAAAAATATGTAGGAAGAGGTATGCAGTTCCTTGATCTTATTCAGGAAGGCAATCTTGGTCTTATTAAGGCCGTTGAAAAGTTTGACTATACAAAGGGATTTAAGTTTTCAACTTATGCTACATGGTGGATTCGTCAGGCAATAACAAGAGCTATCGCCGATCAGGCAAGAACTATCCGTATTCCTGTACACATGGTTGAAACTATTACTAAGGTAAAAAAAGTTTCCAGTCAGCTGCTTCATGAAAACGGTCATGATCCGACTGCCGACGAAATTGCTGAAAAGCTTGAAATGCCTGTTGAACGTGTAAGAGAAATTATGAGAATCGCTCAGGACCCTGTTTCCCTTGAAACACCAATCGGTGAAGAGGAAGACAGCCATTTGGGAGATTTTATACCTGATGATGACGCTCCGGCGCCAGCAGAAGCCGCTTCGCTTATTCTTTTGAAGGAACAGCTTAACGACGTTCTTTCTACTCTTACAGAACGTGAAGCAAAGGTATTAAAGCTGAGATTCGGTCTTGAGGACGGTCGTTCAAGGACTCTTGAAGAAGTAGGAAAAGAGTTTGATGTAACACGTGAAAGAATAAGACAGATCGAAGCAAAGGCTCTCAGAAAACTCAGACATCCCAGCAGAAGCAAAAAAGTCAAAGACTTTCTTGATTAAGTCTTTGACTTGAATACATAAAAAAGAGGCCTTACTGAGCCTCTTTTTTAATATTGATTTTAATCACCATTGGAGGTTTATTTTAAACAACCTTATGCATCGGTACCACCCTTAAAATTTTATTTACAGAAATTTATAAGTTCTGGGGGAACCACTCCTCTCCTGCTTAAATAATTCTTATTCGTTTAAAACACATCATTTTCATATCAATCACCTCATATAATCTTTTATACGTACGTGATTCAGTTCGTTAAAATCAGTGCACTGTTACCACCTGTTTCGTTTTATTTAAAGACATTATAGTCATAATTTGGAGTAAAACTCCACCAATTATGAAGCTGTCACTAAAGCAATAACTATTTGGTAAATCTTACAGCTGAATATCCAACGTCTTTTTTTAACGAATTATATTTTATTATTTATCGGAACATGAAATCTCAGTTCATATATTCCCCTTTAGTCTTCAATTAAAAAAGCGTTAAACTCCAGCCACCAGTAATAGCTTCGGAACTCTGATCTTCAAATGTGTCCACTGGCAACCAATCCTCCATCCTGATATAAATTAGTTTCTGCAAAAGAAATTTCCGATTTCTTAAAAGCCTTGTCAAAAACCCTATCGTAAAAGAAAACCGATAACCTCTGCTTGAACTTATTTCAAAAACAATTTCTGCGATATGCTTTAGCATTTAGTTTGTTTCTGATTATCTTGTTTTCTTTTGTTGTATATATAATACCATACATTTTCGTCAATGTCAACACTTTTCTTAAAAAATGTTGCACAATTTTATTGAAAATGTTTAAGCGTTATGCCTATTGACTTTATTCCGATTTTAGGGTATAATTATTTTTATTGATGCAGTCAATAATATAATGATATTAAATAGAATGGAGAAATAAAATGTCAGATATGAATGAATATACCCCTGATCTTTTCACTCTTGAAGATGAAGAGGGAAATGAACAGAACTTCGAGCTTATTGATGTTTACGAAGAAAATGATATTATATACTATGCACTGATCCCCTACCAGCAGTCTCCTGATGCTCTTGCAGAAGATGACGGAATGTTTGTTATTTTAAAAAGAGATGATTCTTCAGAAGATGAAATGCTTATTTCTATTGACGATGAAGATGAGCTTGACAGAATCGGTGAAATCTTCATGAAAAGAATTGAGGAAATGTTTGAAGAGCTTGACGATGAAGACGAAGAATGCTTCTGTGAAGATGATGGCTGTGACTGCTGTCACTAAAATTTACTATTGATTTTTTTGAATCTTAGTGATATAATATAAATAAAGAAAATATTCTGCCTTGTTCGAGTAAATATGGTTTTTATAATCCAACACTTTTTTAAAGGGAATCCGACTCTGGCTGATGATTGCAGACCTCCCGCATTATGCGGACGAAGGGAGCGTGAGGCTGTCAGGAGGATACCCACCTGGCTTTTTAGCTTGGTTTTATTCGCTGTATGACGGCAAGGCGGTTTATTTCTTTTTATTTCAATAACAATATTATTTTAAGGTATGCATGATTCATGCATACCTTTTTATTTGATATTAGAAAAAATTCAGACATATATTTAACAGCCCCCAAAAAGTTATACAAAGCGACTCAGTATCCAACATAAGGGGCGCATTTACTTTGAAATAGTTTTTTTATTTTTTGTGTAACCTTTTTTATTTTCCAGTGTATATATAAATGAAAGCCGTCAGAAAGAAGGTAAAAGCTTGAAAGACAAACGTTTGATAATAAGACTTAAATCCGGAGATAAAAAAGCTCTTTCCAGAATAATGGACAAATACTCTGCTTACGCCTATACAATTGCAAGAAATACAGCGGGTCAGCTTCCAAAAGAAGATATTGAAGAGATTGTCAGTGACAGTTTCGTGGCTCTTTGGAGCAGTGCAGATAAACTTTTTGAAGACTGCGAATTAAGCCCATACATAGCGGCAATTGTAAGAAATCAGGCGAGGAATAAATTCAGAAACTTCCGGCAAGACGTTATTTATGAGGAAGTAGATGAATCCATTGCAGATAAACACGACTTTCAAGTAAATTTGGACCTTATTGAAGCAGTTAGAGCCGTTATGGCTGCTGCTGAAATGTTAAGTGATACCGAAAGAGAAATCTTTATTAGACACTACTGGTACGGCGAAAAGCTTGAGCCAATATCAGAAAAACTTGGTCTGACGCTTTCAAATTGTAAAACCAAGCTTTACAGGACAAAAACTAAAATAAGAAAATATCTGATAGAAAGGGGTTACGGCTATGAGAAAAAATAAAAAATGGATACTGGGGTACGAAATGCTTGATATGGAAAAGCCGGATAGGGATTATATCCAAAAGTCTGTCAGAAATAAACTTCAAAAACAGAAAGGTGAAATTATTATGATTAAAAGAAAATTAAAGCCGCTTATAATTACCGCCGCTGCAATAGGAACATCACTTGCATCTCTTACAATTGTAAATGCCGCTACTGACGGCGCTGTTACTGAAAAAATAAATGAGGCAGTTGAATATATTACAGTAAAAATAAACGGCAAAGAAGTAGAAGCTAAAGGACATATAGTTTCTGAGGACGACAGTACAGTAATATATGAGTTTGAAATTGACGACAGTGACGCTGAAGACGGTATAATCATCGAAGATTCATTTGTGTTCGATGAGGAATCCGGTATGACATTTGATTATAACTACTAAATAAAACCTGGAAAACCTAAGCACAAAGAGCTCCTATGTTTTTTATCTAACTTGTATGTTGATAACTTCTTGGAATAGTAACCCCCTCTTAATGTAGAATATACATTAAGAGGGGTTTTTCTATACTCGTTATTTCGTATTGTACAGGGCTTCCATATGATTTTTAGTATTTTATAAAATTATTTGAAATACATATAAAGATTGCATTTTATCATACCGTTATAGAGTTTACGCTTCTTGTCAGCTTTTTTGCCAAAGAAGTCCTCAAAATTATCATGAGGTGAAATAATATAACACGGATGTTCTTTTGATGGTTTAAACACCTGCCCCATGATTTTATAAAGCTGCTCAGCTTCCCGTAATTCGAGCATACGTTCACCGTAAGGGGGATTGCATATTGTTATAGAACCGTCTAAAGGCTTATATTCTGATATATCACGGCAGCTTACTTCGATTCTTGAACTAACCCCTGCCTTTGCCGCATTCTCCTCAGAGAGTGTAACAGATTCATCGTCAATGTCGAATCCAAAGGCTTTAAATTCAGCGCTTCTGTCAACAAGAGAAATAGCACGGCTTCTTTCTTCCTGCCAAACTTTTTTATTAATGCAGTCCCATTTTTCAGCTGCAAATCTTCTGTTAATACATGGTGGTATATTAAGCGCCTTTAAAGCAGATTCAATAAGGAATGTTCCGCTTCCGCAAAATGGATCGCACACGGTGCTTGAGCTTCTTACCCTTGCAAGATCAATAATTCCTGCCGCAAGAGTTTCTCTTATAGGTGCAGAGTTGGAATTTTTTCTGTATCCTCTTTTATGAAGTCCTGTTCCGCTTGTATCCAGATAAATTGTAACAGTATCCTTCATAATGCTGAACTGTATCTGGTGGACAGATCCGGTTTCCTCAAACCATCCGGTATGATACTTTTCCTTAAGCCGCTCAACAGCGGCTTTTTTTATAATTGACTGACAGTCCGGAACGCTGTGCAGCTTTGAATTAAGTGAATGACCCTTAACAGGAAATGCATCTTTGATTCCGATAAAATTTTCAAGAGGTATTTTTTTGATACCCTGAAAAAGTTCTTCAAAAGTTTTTGCATTAAATTTAGCAAGCTCAATAAGGACTCGTTCAGCAGAAGCAAGGCAGATATTTGCTCTTGCAATCATTTCAAATCCGCCTTCAAAGCTGACTCTGCCGTCCGTTACAGTAATGTTTTCTCCGCCTATTTTATTAATTTCAAATTTCAGTACACTTTCAAGTCCGAAATGGCACGGACAGGTAAGCTTTATTTTTTCGTTCACATTTTCTCCTATTCTTCCGCTGAATTATCAGCAGCGCTGTCTTCTGGTTTTGGTTCTTCAGGAACCGGAGCGTCCGTAACCGTCTGTACTTCATCGGATGGTTCTTCTTCTGATGATTCTTCAGAGGAATCTTCGTCTTCCTTTTTGTCCTTTTTAGGTGCGCTGTAATGATTAGAACAATAAGGAGCATTTGAAGACTTCCAGTAACCGGTTATTCCCTTTGAGCAGTATGAACCTGCTATAAGTCCGCTTGTTGTACACATTGGTGCTGAGATTACATCATCGCATTCCGGATAGCGGTTATCAGATTCTATGTTATTTGCATATTCACCGATTATATTATACCACACCTTTGCAGATGAAAGTCCGTGGTTAAGCTCTTCCTTTTCATCATAACCGATCCAAACGCCGCTAACGAAATCTTCTGTTAGACCTACAAAGGAAAGATCGTTCCAGTCCTGAGATGTACCGGTTTTTCCGGCAACTGTTTTGTTTGAAAGCTGTGCAGCAGTACCTGTACCGCTTTTTATTACTTCCTGAAGAAGATGATTCATAACGCAGGCGGTTTCAGGGTCAACTGCTTCATGAGGATTGCCGTCGTTTTCATAAACAACGGTTCCATCGCCTTTTTCAACTCTGCTGATTATATGAGCGTCGTAATAAGTTCCGCCGTTTCCGTATGGAATATATGCGTTAACAAGATTTTCTACTGAAACACCATAAGTCAGAGCGCCAACCGTAAGAGGAGCATAACCTATGTCTGACTGTCCGTCTTCATTCATGTCAAGGAGATCCAAACCAAGATTCTGAGTACTATAATTAAATACCGACTGCGGAGTCATTTCCTCGCAGAGCTGTGCCGGAACTGTATTTCGTGAAAGTCTGAGTGCGTCATAAATAAACAAATCGTATCTCCACCACTGGTTATCATAGTTAACAGGCCAATCTTCTCCGTTGATTTTTATAGGAGAGTCCTTGTATTTGCTGCCCCAGTGAATGTGGTCGTTATACAATGCAAGACCGTATGTGGAAATTGGTTTGATACATGAACCGGGCTGTCTTTTTGCCATTGTAGCACGGTTGAAAGCAAGAGATTCTGTTTTTTCACCGATACCGCCTACAACGCACATAATGTTTCCCTTGTAGTCCATTGCCACAAAAGATGACTGTGGATAAATAACCTCATCATCTTTCCATGTGCAGTTGGAATCAGGGTCCATAAGATTACTGAGTTCCAGGTACTTATCTTCCACGTACTTCTGCATATCCCAGTCAACCGTAGTATATATCTGATATCCGCCTCTGTTGATTCTGACAATTGCCTCTTCCTGATCGATACCATACTCATCCATAAGTACAGCGGCATATTCTCTCAGAGCAGTATCTACAACCCATGAGGTTGCCTTGCGTTCATCGGCAGCGTCATCAGCTTCAGCTTCTGGATGAGCCTTTTTATATTCCTCAGAATCAGTAAAAATAAGCTTTTCATCCAGGGCTTCCTTGTATTGGTCATATGAAATTGCACCGTTTTCGTACATAAGCTCAAGCACTATTTCCTGTCTTTCACGATTGGCTTCCTTGCCGGTATTGATCCATTCTCCGTTATCGTCTTCATAGCCGGCAAAAGGATTCAGTGTTTCCGGACTTTTTGGAATAGCTGCAAGACAAGCAGCTTCTGCAATGGATAGTTCAGAAACATCCTTTCCAAAGTAATCCAAAGAAGCAAGCTGTATTCCGTTTCTCGGACCGCCAAAACCAATGTAATTCAGATAATTTTCAAGAATCTCATCCTTAGAATATTTCTTTTCAAGCTGCATTGCTCTGAAAATTTCTCTTATTTTACGTGAAGGGCTTTTCTCATCATCTCCGGTAAGATTTTTAATAAGCTGTTGAGTAATAGTCGAGCCGCCCTGATCAGTGTCATAAATATGGATAAACATATTCGCAAAAGCTGCAAATGTTCGCTTATAGTCAACGCCTTCATGAAGATAGAATCGTTCATCTTCAATATTTACAAAAGCGTCACGTACATGCTGCGGAATTTTTTCAATATCGACCTTTATGCGCTGAACATTGTTTGTAACAGTATAAATATTCTTTAGCTTACCCTCAGAATCCTCAGCATACACAATGGTGTTAGCAGATGTTTCCAGAGATTTAATAGTAACGTCCGACGCTTCGTCCATAAATTCAAGAACATAAACTGTTGCGGCTGTAACAACAATTGTACCTGTTATAATAACTATAAGAAACATTGAAAGAAGCGTTGTTCCCAAAACGGCAAAAAGCTTTTTTACGGCTGCAAGTTTAGGATTTTCCGGTTTTTTATTGTGCGGAGCAGAAGCAGAAGTTTTTGCACGAGAATTACTATTGGCTTTTTTTGTGCCTGAAGCAATTCTGTTACCGGAAGGCTGAGCATTTTTAACAGGTGAAACGCCTGTATTTCGCTTTATTGACGATGTTTTATCATTATTGCCGTTTTTCCTTGCAGCAGGCTTTTTAGAAGCAATTGCTTCGTCAGAAGCTTTTCTGCTGCCTTGTGCTGAAGAAACCTTTTTATATCCTGAACTGCCTTGAGGATAAGTTCGACCGGTATTTCCGTGCGAGGTTCGCTTTACAGAATTTCCGGTGTTATCAAGATGTGAACGTCTGGACTGAGGTGTATTTTTCCTGTCTTTTCCCTCAGGACCATTTCTGTTTGATCTGTTATCAGTCATTTTGTATCACCTTTGTGGAAGTACAAGCTGTACTTAAAGTATACCTTTCTTTAAATTGCCTAAAATACTTTATACATTATTATTATAACATACTTTTTAATTTATGTTAAGTGTTTTTTAAAAAAATAAGATGGTATAATTGAAAAAATCCGGTCAATAATAAGAGAAACACAAAACTCTCTGGAAAGTAAAGGAGAAGGAAATGGCAAAAAAACATATTGTATACATGATTCTTGCATCAGCGTCCGTATCTGCTATAATTATTCTTACAGCTGGTTCAATATCCGTACGTGAAAGAAGAAATTACTATGCTCAGGAGCTCAAATCTGAAGATGTGACAGAAACGCAGCCTGCAATAGGCTATTATCTCAGGGCATATGACGGAAAGATTGCAATTTTCAGAGGGGAAAGTGACACGCCTTACAGAAAGCTTGATGTAAGCCTTTCAGTAATGTCAGAGTATGATAAGGCTGTTCTTGAAAAAGGATTATATGCAGAAGACGAAAAGACCCTTAAAAGAATGATTGAAGATTATACATCATAAAAAATACCCGTCAGATTAATGACGGGTATTTTTATATTAAATAAAATTGAATCAAGCCTTGTTGATTGAACCGAAAAGTTCCATCTTTTCCTTAACCTTAGCCTTGATAGCCTCAAAGCCTGGTGCAAGAAGTTTTCTTGGATCAAAGCCCTTACCCTGAAGATCCTTGCCTGCTTCAATGTATTCTCTTGTTGCTTCCTGGAATGAAAGCTGACATTCTGTATTAACGTTGATTTTAGCAACGCCAAGTGAAATTGCCTTTTTAACCATGTCATCAGGAATACCTGTACCGCCGTGAAGTACTAAAGGCATATCGCCTACTTCTTTATTTACTGCCTCAAGAGTTTCAAATGAAAGACCTGCCCAGTTTTCAGGATACTTACCGTGAATGTTTCCGATACCAGCTGCGAGCATTGTAACGCCCAGATCAGCGATCATCTTGCATTCCTTAGGATCAGCACATTCGCCTGCGCCTACAACACCGTCTTCTTCGCCGCCGATAGAACCAACTTCAGCTTCAAGTGAAAGACCAAGAACGTTGCAGGTATTAACGAGTTCAGTTGTCATTCTGATGTTGTCTTCGATTGGGTAGTGAGAGCCATCAAACATGATTGAAGAGAATCCAGCGTTGATACAAGCCTTAGCGCCTTCAAAAGAACCATGGTCAAGGTGAAGTGCAACCGGAACAGTAATACCGAGTTCTTCTAGCATACCGTTAACCATGCCGACTATTGTCTTATAGCCGCACATATATTTTCCTGCACCTTCGGAAACACCTAAGATTACAGGTGAGTTGTTTTCCTGAGCTGTAAGAAGAATTGCCTTAGTCCATTCAAGATTGTTGATGTTGAACTGACCGACAGCATACTTTCCTTCTCTTGCCTTTTCAAGCATTTCTTTAGCTGAAACTAACATTTTACGTCCTCCTAAATAAATTCAAAAAAATTGGAACATATTAATTATAACTCATTATCAAAAAAAAAGCAATGGATTATGTGAAAAAAAAATCTAATTATCTTTGAGCATTGAAGTAAATGCTTCAGCTGCGCCCTTTGCGTCATAGGATTTATTTTCAGAATCCTTATCTAAAAATGCTGAAAATGTATCGTTCACATCAGCAGCTGAAATATTTTCATATTTTCCAGAACCGAAAACTGCACTGTCCCCTGTCTTTATATTTACAGCAAGCAGAGCGCCCGCCTGGGATTCGTTTTCTGAATATTCAATTATTCCCTTATGAGCATTTGCCGCATATTCGGCAAGATCTTCTTTTTCAATATCCGAAACAAATATAATTGTGAGTTGTTCGCCATCCGATTCTGAATCAGAGATTATACTTTCGACTTCGTTTATTTCATCCTTGCTGAGCGTACCGGAACGGTCAACAGCGTGCTGCGGCAGAAGGGCTGATACCGAATCAAATGCTGTTTTTATCCCGTCATAGGTCTTATCTGTTACAAGTAGAGGAGAAATTTCAGCAAAGATATGCAATATTTCTTCATCAGTTATAAAAAGAGATGTATACCCGCTTCTGTATATGTAATCGTTTCCGGTTTCGTTGTTGACAAGGAAAAGGAATCCGGGAGTATTTTTGAAAAGTTCCTTATAGCAGTTTTCAGCATATTCAGACGGTTCTGAATCCTCAAGATCATCAGTTATCATTACGCTTGCATTTAAATGATATTTGTCAGAAATATGCAGGGCGTATGTATTTATCATTTCGTTTTCTTTATCTGTCAGCGCCTTGCATAAATCAAAAAGGTGAGTTTTGTCTGTATCAACTGTTAGTTTAGAAAGAGCTTCGTCAGATAATTTATTTTCCTTTTGTGAAGTACTGTCAGTTTCATTTTCTAAATCTGCGGATTTTTCAGAGGTACTGCTGTTCACGTTTTTGTTTGATACTTCTTTTATGTCGTTGCATCCTGATAAAGCTGAGATTATCAGTGTGCACACAGCGGTTATTAATAACTTTTTCATAAGCTGTCTCCTGTATGATATTTATATTTAAATTATATAGTTAAAACTATAAAAAGTCAACTGCGGTATTGTAAAACTATAAAAAATCATGTATAATAAGAGGTATAAAATGACATTTTTCGGAGGATTGTAATGGAATACAGGTCGGAAAACGGAAATATAATACTTTATCAGGAAGATTTTAATCTTGATGAAACACTTGACTGCGGACAGGCTTTCCGCTGGGAGAGAGCTGCCGAAGAAGACGGCAGATGTACATATAACGGCTTTTTTCTTGATAAGCCGCTGAAAATATCAGAAGCTGAGGAAAGCTGTTTTATACTTTATAATACAAGTGAAGAGGAATTTTTAACTGTATGGAAAGATTATTTTGATCTTGATACTGATTACGGAAAAATAAAGCAAAGGCTGTCAGCCGACGATACCTTGAAAAAGGCTTGTGAATTTGCCGGAGGAATAAGACTTTTGAAACAGGATAGCTGGGAATGCATATGCTCTTTTATAATATCCCAGAACAATAATATTCCACGGATTAAGGGAATTATATCAAGGCTCTGCGAGCATTACGGTCATTTTCCGTCAGCCTCTGAAATGGCTTCAGAAACAGTTGAAAGCCTTGAATATCTGCGCTCCGGATTCAGAGCAAAGTATCTTATTGACGCTGCGGTTAAAACTGCTTCCGGTGAAATAGACTTAAATGAAATAGAGAAAACGGATATTCAGCAGGCACGGCAAAAGCTCATGACGGTTAAGGGAATAGGTCCAAAAGTAGCTGAATGCGTACTGCTCTTTGGAATGTACAGAACAGAGGCTTTTCCCGTCGATGTCTGGATCAAAAGGGTTATGGAAAAATACTATCCTGACGGACTTCCTTCATTTACAGAAGGAATAGAGGGAATTGCACAGCAATATTTATTTCATTATATAAGGAATCTGAAATAAATTGAAAAAGCAGGTCATAGACCTGCTTTTTATTACTTTAATTCTGCAAACTTTTTCTTCATAGTAGGATTATCTTGAGTTAATTCTTTTATAGTGAGAGAGTTTATATCATTATTGGCAAGTCGAAGATTATTTTCAGAAGAAAGAAGTGCCGTCTTAGTTTTTTGCAAATTATTAATAGCATTATCTATTTGAGCAATGGCGTCGCTAAATTTAGTACTTGCATTATTAAAATGTACATTAAATCCATCTCTAATGCTATTTATCCTATCTTCAAAATTAGTTATATCAATATTTTGATTTCTCATAACAGCAAGCTCGGACCTATATTTAAGGGAGTTCATTGCCGCATTGCGCAGAATAGTAATAATAGGAATAAAAAACTGAGGACGGATAACATACATCTTTTCGTATAAATGTGACATATCTGCGATTCCAGTATTGTAAAACTCGTTTTCAGGCTCAAGAAGAGACACAAGCACGGCGTATTCGCACTTTTTTCCTTCTCTGTCCTTATCAAGTTTTTTCAAAAACGATTCATTCTTTTTCTTTGTAGTGGTTGTATCCTGTTCATTTTTCATTTCAAACATAATAGAGATGATTTCAATTTCGTTTTCATCTACCTCACGATAAATATAATCACCCTTACTGCCCCTTTTTGCATCATTATCCTTTGCAAAATAAGCATTTCTGAAAGCGGTTGCACGCAATTTGTTAAATTCTGCTTCGCAGTGGCGTTCTAAGCTTTCACCCACCATTTTAGTAGAAAGCTTTAATTTAAAGTCTTTATAACGCTCGATTTCTTCATCCTTGTGTTTCAGTTCAGCTTCATATTCTGCTTTCTGAACAATGTGTTTTTTTTCAAGTTCGGAAATTTGTTTTTCCTTTTCAGACATGCTTTTACTATATTCGTCTCTTTCCTTTGAAACAGCATTTATAACTGCAAGTTCAATGTCTTTTTTCTGAGAATCTATTTTGTCTTTCAGTTCAATTATTTCTCTTTCTTTATCCTTTTTAAGTAGCTCAAGCTGTTTTTCAAGTTCAGAAATTAGCTTATCCTTTTTAGATAATTCTTCTTTTTCTTTAGAAACCGCGTTATTAACTTCAAGTTCCGCTTCCTGTTTCTGAGAATCTATTTTGTTTTTTAGCCTTGCAATTTCCTTATCCTTTTCAGTAAGCTGTTCCTGTAAGACTTTGTCCTTGTACATTTCAGCAATTTTTACAGCGTTCTCGGTTTCTTCCTTTATTCGCTTATCTACTTCTTTTTTAAACTCTTTGCTGCGAACCTGTTCAACTATAGCTGCAAGTCCGGCTTCATCTGCTTTAAAAACTTGTCCGCAGTTAGGGCATTTTATTTCAGCCACTAATATTCCTCCTTCACAAATTAATAATATTTTCTTTATTTTTCGTTTATTAACAATTTTTTTCTACATTACAAAGTATATCAGTAAAATTATTAAATGTCAACCAGTTTTGGGCATATTTACTATGTAAATATCTGTATAAAATTAAAAACAATTATTGCGCATGGTTGACATTCAAATTGAAATTTTGTATAATATAATGGTTGTATAATGAAATAACAAATATTGATTCGGCACTTTGATACTATGTGCGGAAATAGTGCTTTATTTTACTGCATTTCTGCATATAAACTGGAACTGCTCCGAATATAAATTTAGAGGGGTTATTTTTTGTTATGAATAAATATGAATATCTTGCGGAGCTTAGAAATAATCTTTCTACACTTCCAAAATCTGAACAGGATGAAGCAGTAAAGTATTACAGAGGAGTTTTCAACGATGCAGGCAAATCAAATGAGCAGTCGGTAGTCAGAAACCTTGGGTCCCCGGAAAGTCTGGGCAATAAACTGAAAAATTCCGAAGGAAATCTTACTGAAATTCTTTATGAAACTGGTAAAAATGCTAAAAAGACTTCAGATCTTTCTGATAAAAAAAGGAAGAATTTACTTTTAATTACCACATTACTTTTTCCGATTTGGGGCAGCTTAGCCCTTGCAGTTATCGGCGCAGTATTTTTGATGTTTATTGGATTTACAGCCATTTTTATTGCTGCTTTAATACTTGGAGTCGCCCTTATTTGCATGGGAATTGTACATATGATCGAAACAGTATCCATCGGACTTTTCCATATAGGGGCAGGCTTTGTCTTGTCCGGAACAGTACTTTTATCTTTCATGCCGGCTATGAATTTCGTTTTCTGGATATTTAAATCACTGTTAAAGTGCGGTATGCATCTTCTAAAAGTGTTTATCGGAAAACCGGAGGTGAAAGCATGAAGAGAATAAAGTTTATTATACCTTTGGCAATTATAGTGTTAGGAATTATTTTTATGGTTACTGGATTCTATATGGGTGCAGCAGATGATTATAAAAAATCACTTAACATAACTAATATGGAATCAGCTATTTCAGCGTCGGGAGTTAAAAATCTTGATATTAATGTACAGGCGGCTGAATTTTTTGTGAAAGCTTCAAATGAAGTAAATGATTTTACCTTGGTTGCTGAAAATATATCAAAAAATAATCTTGATTACAGCGTAAATAACGGTACTTTTAAATTTAGATACGAGGTAAAGAAATGGTATAATTATGCAGATATGATAGGACTAATGAAAGGTAAAGGAAAAATCACACTTCTTGTTCCGGCAAATGCCGACCTTATGGATGTACAGATTGTTACGGGGCTCTCCAGAGCTGAAATTTCTTATCTTACAGCTGAACGCATTTATATAGAATACGGCTACGGAGGCGCAGATATAAAAAATCTTTCTGCCGACCATATAGAAGTAGGCGGAAAGCATGGAAAAGCTGAATGCTGTAACCTTAACTGCAAAACTTCAAATATCAATTGTAAATCCGGAAAATTGTCTATTGGAAATATAAATGTAGAAAATATTGGTCTTACATGCGGTTCAGGGGATATTGAACTTAACGGCGTAATAGGCGGAGACAGCATTGTTTCATGTGGTTCTGGCGATCTGCTTATGAATATTTACGGTGATTTACACGACTTTAAGTTTGAAACTCAGGGCAAGGGAATATCGATAGACGGTAAAAAAGAAATTCCTGATAATGATAAGGGCAGTAAAAAAATCAACGCTTCATGCGGAATGGGTGAAGTAAAAATATTTTTTAAATAAAAGAAAAATCATCTGAACACTAAACGAATAATGATAAAAAAGACCTCCTATGGCAATAGATAAACCATAGGAGGTCAGTTTATTTCTTAATTCATTTCACCAAGAAAGCGTTTATGCTGTCTGAAAATTTAGGCAGTCAGCTCTTGCGAATGGCTTTTTATATTTCAAGCAGAAATTATTTTTTTTAATATATCATCAGAGATATGTTAGGAACTGAGACGCCAATACTACAAGAATAAGCGCAATTGGATATGTAGCCGCATAAGCTGATGCAACATTCGGTGTACCAGTCATATTGATAAGTGCACCCAGCGCCGGAGTACTTGTCATACCGCCGCAGAGAGAACCAAGATTATTAAAGAGGCTCAGCTTAAGCACATATTTAGCAATAAAGAAACCGATTATAAGCGGAATTACTGTCATAAGAGCGCCCCACAGGAACAGAAGCGGACCATATTCTGACAGAGTAGAAACAAAGCCTGCACCGCCGTCAACGCCGGCGCCGATAAGGAACAGTACCAATCCAAGTTCCTGGAAAATGCTCAGAAGCTTTTCGTCAACACGAAGACTCAGCTTTCCGATTCTTCCAAAATGACCGAAAAGAAGTCCAATTATAAGCGGACCGCCGGTTGTACCAAGATTGAATGATGAACCTCCGCCTAACGGAATGTTAATGCATCCCAGTACAAGGCCAAAGATTACAGCAAGAGCAAATGAACCGAGTCCAAACTTATCCATAGAGAAGAGCTTTTTGCCCTTAAGCTTGTCAGTTGCTTCCTCATCAGTAACAACGAGCTTAGCACGTTCTTCATCCATATTTGCACGAAGAATCTTCGGAATAATCTGAACAAAAAGAACAACACCGATAACGCCGAACGGATATGCAACAGCATGACCAACTGAAATTTGTTTATAAACTTCTTCTGTAACTGTTCCTTCAAGAGCACCCTGAGACGCTGCAAAAGCCGGAGTACTTGTAAGCGCACCTGAAAGAAGTCCAGTACTCATAGCAGAGTTCATATCCGGAACAAATAAAGTAATCAGTGCACAAGTGCCTGCGCCTGCCGCAATAATTATAGCGCCGAGCAGAACATAAGATTTAGCATTTTTCTTAAGATTCTTAAAGAAACTTGGTCCCGCAATAAGACCAACTGAGGTTACAAACAAAACCAATCCAAGATTTTGTATCAGACTAAAATAGTTACCTACCTGTCCAGCATTCTCAGCCCAGATTCCGCCCTCTTCACAAAACTTACCGTTAAAATGACCAGCGAAAAGCGCCACAAGGAAAATGGCTGCTGTACCGAGTGATACACCCTTAATGGAAATCTTGCCGATAAGATAACCAACAACAATAATTGCAAATACGAAAAACAGCACTATTGCCATTGGTTTCATATTGAACAAAAATGTTTCGGCAACTTCAAAAAATTGAAATTTCATACACTTCTCCTCTTCAATCAAAATATGCTTTTGGGGAATTTTATCTTCATTCCCATTTTACAAACTGCTTCCTGCCTGAAGAAACGTCTGTCTGCTCTTGAATCACACAAAAAAAGCCATCTTACCAGATAGCTGAAAACGTTTTTAAAGAGCATTTATATTATACCATTATTAAACTATTATGTCAAGTATATCAAGTCGATTTCTTGCTGTTTTTAATATATCCATGGGCTTTGAATCTTATTTTTGTATTATTTTCTGATTGACTATAAACGGAACCAAAATGTATCATAAAAATTGACATTTATAATATAAAATACTATAATGTTTATATTATTAATAAAATATAATTTGTTAAAAGAAAGGCATAATAAATGAAACTTATAAATTTTAATCCAAATTCTCACGGTAAAGAATTAAACGAATTATATCTGACCGCTTTTCCGAAATATGAAAGAAAACCATTTGATATGATTCTAGAGGGAGCTGAGAAAGGAAATTATGAAATTCTTTCCATTGAAAGCGATACAGGAAAATTTTTAGGACTCGCCATTACAATTTTGTATGAAGGATATGCACTTTTGGACTACTTTGCTGTTTTAGAAACAGAAAGAGGAAACGGTATCGGTACAAAAGCCCTTAACCTCCTTACAGACCGTTATAACGGAAAAAAATTTTTTCTTGAATCTGAAAGCACAGCTGTTCCATGCAGTAACTTAAATCAGCGTTTTAGAAGAAAAAAATTTTATGAAAAATGCGGTATGACCGCTTTGAACTTTCAGGTTGATCTTTTTGGTACAATAATGGAAATTCTTGCGTATAACTGCACCATAACCTTTGAAGAATATTACAGCATTCAGAAAAAAATACTTCCCCAAAAATTTGCAGATAAAATCAGTTTAGCGCCAACTACAACATAAAAAGTTTATTTTACCCACTTTTTCATTTTTACATTGACAGAATATATATATAATGGTAAAATAAATATATGTTTTTATATAATTAACTTAAAGTGAGGTATTAGTTCCATGGACAGTAAAATTCCATATAAAATTTATCTTGACGAAAATGAAATGCCAAAACAATGGTATAACGTAAGAGCTGATATGAAAATTAAGCCTGCACCGCTTCTTAATCCAGCTACAATGAAACCTATGACTCTTGAGGAACTAAGCGGAGTTTTCTGTACAGAACTTGCAAAGCAGGAACTTGATAATGATACTGCTTATTTTGATATACCTGATGAGATATGTGATTTTTATAAAATGTATCGTCCGTCTCCCCTCGTACGTGCATATTTTCTGGAAAAAGCTCTCGGCACCCCAGCTAAAATATATTATAAATTTGAAGGCAATAATACTTCCGGAAGTCATAAGCTAAACAGTGCAATTGCCCAGGCTTATTATGCTAAACAGCAGGGTCTGAAGGGCGTAACAACAGAAACAGGCGCTGGACAATGGGGTACTGCTCTTTCAATGGCTTGCTCTTATTTTGATCTTGACTGCAAGGTTTTCATGGTTAAGGTTTCATACGAACAGAAGCCTTTCAGACGTGAAGTCATGAGAACATACGGAGCTTCTGTAACTCCTTCACCATCTGAAACTACTAATGTAGGTAAAAAAATTCTTCAGCAGCATCCGGGAACATCCGGTTCTTTGGGCTGTGCAATTTCAGAAGCTGTTGAAACTGCTGTTTCAAGCGAAGGATACAGATACGTTTTAGGATCTGTTTTATCACAGGTTCTGCTTCACCAGTCAATAATCGGTCTTGAATCCATGGCGGCTTGCGATAAGTATGATATAAAGCCTGATATTATTATTGGCTGCGCTGGAGGGGGTTCCAATCTCGGCGGTCTTATTTCTCCTTTTATGGGAAGAAAACTCAGAGGCGAAGCTGACTATAAGTTTATTGCTGTTGAACCGGCTTCATGTCCGTCAATGACAAGAGGAACATATGCATATGATTTTTGTGATACCGGAATGGTTTGTCCGCTGTCAAAAATGTACACGCTTGGAAGCGGATTTATTCCATCAGCAAATCATGCCGGAGGTCTCCGCTATCACGGTATGAGCAGTGTGGTTTCTGAGCTTTATAATGAAGGGCTTATTGAAGCTAAATCAGTTGACCAGACATCTGTATTTGACGCTGCAACTATGTTTGCAAGAATTGAAGGAACTCTTCCTGCACCGGAAAGCAGTCATGCTATCAGAGCAGCAATTGACGAAGCTTTAAAATGCAAGGAAACTGGAGAAGAAAAGACAATTCTGTTTGGTCTTACCGGCACAGGATATTTTGATATGGCTGCATATCAGAAATATAATGACGGTGTAATGTCCGATTATATTCCGACAGATAAGGAACTTGCAGAAAGTATAGCAAAAATGCCAAAGGTTGAATTATAATATTTTTAAGAACGCCTAATTCAAGGCGTTCTTTTTTCAAAAGAAAAACGGCAGAATATTCTGCCGTTTTATTTGTTTATATTTAAAGCTCTGCAAGCTCAGCCTTAATAGCGTCAATCTTATCTGTTTTTTCCCAGGTAACACCCAAATCTTCACGTCCCATATGTCCGTATGCTGCAAGCTTTCTATACTGCGGTTTCTTCAAGTCAAGCATCTTTATAATAGATGACGGTCTTAAATCGAATACCTTGTCAACAGCAGCAGACAGCTTGTCCTCATCAACCTTACCCGTTCCAAAGGTATCAACAAGAACTGAAACTGGTTTTGCTACACCTATTGCATACGCCAACTGAACCTCGCACTTGTCTGCTAATCCGGCTGCTACAATGTTTTTGGCAATGTATCTTGCCGCATAAGCTGCTGAACGGTCAACCTTGGTTGGGTCCTTACCAGAAAAGGCGCCGCCTCCGTGACGGGAATATCCGCCGTATGTATCTACAATAATTTTACGTCCGGTAAGACCGCTGTCACCCTGAGGACCACCGGTAACAAATCTTCCGGTTGGGTTAATATAATACTTTGTATCCCCGTCAACAAGTTCAGCGGGAACAATTGGCTTTATTACATATTCCATTATATCTTTTTTAATCTGTTCAAGCTGAATTTCAGGCGCATGCTGTGAGGAAACAACAATTGTTTCGATTCGTACAGGCTTATCACCGTCATATTCAACTGTTACCTGAGTTTTTCCGTCCGGACGCAGATATCTTAAGGTTCCGTCTTTTCTTACCGCAGTCAGCTTTAAAGCAAGCTTATGGGCAAGCGAAATAGGCATAGGCATAAGCTCCGGTGTTTCATTGCAGGCATATCCAAACATAAGTCCCTGATCTCCGGCACCAGTAGAATTATCGTCAGATATTTCACCCTCTTTGGATTCAAGAGCTTCATTAACGCCCATTGCAATATCAGCAGATTGTTCATCTATTGTTGTCATAACAGCGCAGGTATGTCCGTCAAAACCAAACTTAGCCCTGTCATAGCCTATATTTACAATAACGTCCCTTGCTATTTTCGGTATATCGGCATAAGCTTTAGTGCTGATTTCGCCCATACACATTACCATACCTGTTGTACAAACTGTTTCGCAGGCAACTCTTGAATCAGGGTCCTGTTCAAGAAGTGCGTCAAGCACTGCGTCAGAAATCTGGTCACAGATTTTGTCAGGATGCCCCTCGGTAACTGATTCTGAAGTAAAGAATTTTTTTGCCATTGATATTCTCCTTTTAAAAATATTCAGAAAACTTCACCTATTTAAAAGAAAAAGCATCCGAAATAACATCCGAATGCAGTGATTTTATAAAAAATCCTCATCTCTCGGATAAACCGCAGGAATTAGCACCTTTCTTGCTAAAGCAATTAGGTTGCCGGGCTTCATAGGACCTGTTCCTCCACCGCTCTTGATAAGGCGAAAATTTTTCTGTTTATATTATATACCATTGTGTTTTCTTTGTCAATATAAATTGAAAAAAGTATAAAAAAATCACTACTGACTTTAAGTCAATAGTGATTTCAATACTATAAATAAGAATCAGATTTTATTAATTTTCCTCTGATTCTTCAGCGTCTGCAAGCTCAATGTCATTAAAATCGAATTCAAGATTAAGTCCGCAGTTAGGACAGTCAATTGAACCCTCTTCAAGCATATACTCATCAAGTATTACAGTATCGCCGCAGCCGGGACAGCAAACTTCATAAAGCTCATCACTGTCAAAGTCAAAATCGTCATCGTCACACTCATCGCAATCACATTCGCAATCGCAGTCACAATCATTCTCATCGAAATCGTAAAGATCTTCTTCAACATCACCGAGATCGGAGTCAAGAATATCGCAGAGTTCAGAAAGCTCGTCTACCTGTGACTGAAGATCGTCAATATACATAACCATCTCATTCATCACATCTGCCATCTGAAGCAGAGCCTTTCCTTCCTTTGTAGACGAATCAATATCAAGACCGTCAATTAATCCCTGCAAATAAGACATTTTTTCACCAAGCTTCATTGTAAAACCTCCTAAAATTAAAATATAGGTTTAAACTTATGCTCTTTCCATGTATTCGCCTGTTCTTGTATCAATTCTAACCATATCATCCTGATTTATAAATAAAGGAACTCTGATTTCTGCACCTGTTTCAAGTGTAGCAGGCTTTGTAGCATTAGTTGCTGTGTCGCCCTTTATACCAGGTTCAGTTTCAGTAACAGCAAGCTCTACAAAAGTAGGAGGCTCAACTGCAAAAACATTGCCCTTATAGGAACAGATCTTGCAGATCATTTCTTCCTTTACAAACTTAAAGTTATCTCCAAGAACATCAGCGCCGATTGGCACCTGCTCATATGTTTCCATATCCATAAAGTAATAAAGCTGACCGTCATTGTAAGAATACTGCATATCCTTTCTTTCAATGAAAGCAGTCGGATATTTATCGGTAGGGTTGAATGAACGTTCAACAACCGCACCTGTTATAACATTCTTAAATTTTGTTCTTACGAAAGCTGCACCCTTACCAGGCTTAACATGCTGAAATTCAATTACCTGAACAACATTTCCATCAAGTTCAAATGTCACGCCGTTTCTGAAATCGCCTGCTGTAATCATAAAATACCTCCAAAAAATAACATACTAATAATAGTTGTAACTTATTTATAATAATACTACAAAATGACTTTTTTTGCAATACCCTTTTATAAAATTATCATATTTTTAGGGCATTTTGTTAAATTTACACATGATTTTTCAGTAACAACAACGAAATCCTCGATTCTCACTCCAAATTCACCAGGCAGATAAATCCCTGGTTCAACCGTCACTACCATATTTTCTTCAAGAACTGTTTTTGACCGAATTGACGCTGTGGGATACTCATGTATTTCCATTCCCACTCCGTGACCGAGAGCGTGACCGAAGTAATCCCCGTAACCTGCACTGCTGATTATTTCTCTTGCCGCATTATCGAGTTCTTCTCCGGTAATTCCAGCCTTTACAAAGGAAATTGCCGCTTGCTGTGCCTCAAGCACCTTGTTATATATTTCGGTCATCTTTTCAGACGGCTGTCCCACGCAAACGGTTCTTGTCATATCGCTGTGATATCCGTCCACGACTGCTCCGAAATCCATCAGCACAAAATCGCCGTTCTTAACTTTAGTATCCCCCGGAACGCCATGGGGCATAGACGTATTGGCTCCTGTAAGCACGATAGTTTCAAAGGAAAGTTCTTCTGCTCCCCCCTGAAGCATATAACTATCAAGCATAAGTGAAATTGCCCGTTCAGTTTTTCCAGGCTCAATAAATTTCAAAATTTTATCAAAAGCCTCTTCAGCGATACGCTGTGCTTTAGTAATTCTTTCTATCTCATCAGGAAATTTAACAGTACGCATATCATAAATGCCACGGCTTAAATCATCATTGTCAATAAATTCAAATTCTGGAAGGCTTCTTTTCATCATATTCAGCCGGCTTACAGTCATATCCATAGATTCCACGGCAACAGTCTTAACGCCATGCTCTTTAAATATATCGTTAAGCTGTTTAGAAAGATTATCTGACTGTTTTATAACGGTACAATTTTTAACAGTTTTTTCCGCCTTTTCAATATATCTAAAATCTATTATTAAGCAGGCTTCTTCACGAAAAACAACTACAATTCCCGCAGAGGATTTCATACCTGTAAAATATCTTCTGTTAACATCCGACGTAATCAAAGCGGCGTCAGCTCCGTCCGGCAATCTGAATCCCTTTAGTCTATCCATTATACTTCACCAATGCGTCCATAGCCATAAGGTAACTGCTTAAACCGAATCCTGAAATACTGCCGCAGCATACCGGACCAATTACAGATTTGCTTCTAAATTCATCGCGGGCAAAAACATTGCTGATGTGAACCTCTACAACCGGAATTTTCACTGCTGATATTGCATCCCTGATAGCATAACTGTAATGCGTATAAGCGCCGGCATTGATAACAACACCGTCAAAGCTTTTTCTTGCATTGTGAAGCTTATCTATAATAGCGCCCTCATGGTTGGACTGAAAAATCTCACATTTAGCTCCCAGTTCCTCAGCTTTGTCCATTATCAGGGTAGTAAGAAATTCATAGGATTCATCTCCGTAAATCCCAGGTTCTCTTTCCCCGAGTAAATTTAGATTAGGACCGTTTATAACAAGAATTTTTTTCATATATATATCATATCCTTTCGGTATCAAAGCTCATATAGCTTTTCTTCATTGTCAGTGCGTCCTCTGCCTGAGTACCGGCGCTTTCGCATATAAATACCGGTGAAAGATCCTTTTGCGCCACAAGCTCCATAAGAGGTTCAAATTCCGGTCCGTATACGCTGTCCTCAAAAGTCAGGTGCTTTTTTTCTCCGCCCGGATCAGTATACATAATTTTTGAAAAGTGACTGTGAAAAATTTTAAGCCTGTCCGTCCCCAGTTGGTTTTCAATCTTATTAAGTATATCAAGATAATCTTCTCTGCCCTTTATTCCGCCCAAGGTCCTTGCATTAAGATGCCCAAAATCTATACAAGGGATAAACGTATCGTCAATCTGACAGAGTCTGAGAACTTCTTCAAGATTCCCAAGCTGATTGACCTTTCCCATGGTTTCAGGACAAAAATGAACGGCTTCATAGCCCCGTGCGACCGCCTCCTGCCTTGCATTTTTCAGCGTTTCCTCAGCATAACACATTGCTTCTTCACGGCTCATTTTTGAACATGAACCGCTGTGTATAACTATTCTGTCAGCGCCGATTTTAAGCGCTGCCTCACAGCTTTGCAATATGTAATTAATACTGTTGCTGCGCTTTTCCTCATCAATTGACGAAAGTGATATAAAATATGGGGCATGCAGAGATAAGCTGATTTTATGTTCCTGCGCCCTTTTCCTTAAACTATCTGCAAGTTTATCAGATACCCTAACGCCTCTTCCGCATTGGTATTCATAATGGTCAAGCCCCATCTTTTTAAGAAATTCCGGAGCTTCAACTGTTGATTTATATTTGGCAGAAAAACTTTCCGAATTTCCCGCCGGACCAAATTTTGCTCCCACAAAGTCCTCCTGATTTATACTTTATTATCAAATTCTATTATTTTTTCAGCAAGATCATAAAATTCTTTTATTCCAATAAACTGATTAGATACGCATATTTTATGTTCATCACACATATGAAAAATCATTCCGTTCGAATTGCGGTAAGCTTTGATTATCTGATTATATTCATATTGACGCTTTACACCAAAAATATTTTTTATAGTAAAGCCTTTTAAGGAATATTCAAAGCTTTTATTCAAATATGAGGCAATAAGCCTTAATCCGAAAAGTGCAAAAGCCGCAGAAAAAATAAGATTTTCATTTTCATCATTTTTTCTGTTTACAATTAGCCACGGAATAAAAAATGCTGCTGACACCATAACATAAAATAATCCGTTATAAAGATTATTTTTCCCAATTCTAAGATTTTTAGAATTTTTTCTTGACTGTCTGTACTCCAATCTGCTGAAAAGAGGATCACATACAACCGCCGAAACAAAAACCGCAGCAGCAGCTAACAAAAGTTTACCAATCATTTTACTTTCAACTTCCTCCGGTATGCACGTCATTTGCTGAATTTCGGCAGAAAGGGTTTTTCAGCCCATCGTTTAAATCTGAAAAATCTTGTTTTTTCGTGCTCTATGGGGGACACATAGATACCTTTTATTCTCTTAAGATTTGCTCCCAGTATATCAGTAAAAATCTGATCTCCTACCGCCGCAAGCTGAGAAAAAGGTATCCCCATTAATTTCTGAGCACGGTTAAATCCGCTTGAAAGAGGTTTCTTACCTTCACAAATAAACTCAAGTCCCAGCATATCTGCAAAAGGCTTCACCCGAGGAGGATGATTATTTGAAACAATAACCATTTTTACTCCTGATTCAAGTATATGCTTTATCCAATCAATCACCCCATTTGCAGGCTTGGGATTATCATGGGTTGTAAGCGTATTGTCAAGGTCAAGCAAAAGTCCTTTAATATTCTCTTCTTTTAGAAATTCAGGAGTAATTTCAAGTACGCTTTTAAAAGCAAAATCTGCTCTGAACAGCATAGATTTACATCCTCTCAATCATATTTATTATACATCAATTCGATGTCGATTTAACACGAAAGAACAAATGACATATAAATGAAAAAGCGAGCTTACGCTCGCTTTTCTCACTGTCTCAAAGCTTGTACAACTAATATTGCACAGCCTTACAAATTAATATTTGCGCTTACGAGCTGCCTCAGATTTCTTCTTACGCTTAACTGAAGGCTTTTCGTAATGTTCTCTTTTACGAACTTCAGCGATAACGCCATCCTTAGCACATGATCTCTTAAAACGCTTAAGAGCTGTATCTAATGATTCGTTTTTACCGATACGAACTTCTGCCACTGTTTTCCCTCCCTTTGCCGCAAAGACAGAGGTTTTCAGATGCAAAGCGTAAAAACTTTACCCCTGCTTCTAAATATATACTAAACAGTTCACATAAAAACTGTCAGCTATCAAACCCATGTACTTCCTGCAACAGCAGAACATTTAAGATATAGTTTATTTTAACATAAACATATGATAAAGTCAAGTTTATTTTTGATTACCCGAAAAATTTGTTAACTTACTACAAAATTAACCAGCTTATTTGGTACATATATCTGTTTTCTTATTGTCTTGCCATCAACAGCTTCTTTTACTTTTTCTTCAGCCGCTGCCATAGAAAGTATTTCATTCTTGTCACCGTCAACAGGAATCATAAGCTTTGCTTTAATCTTACCGTTAACCTGAACAACAATTTCAACATTATTTTCAATGCAAAGCTTTTCATCATATTCCGGCCACTTTTGTTTGTTCAATACTCCGCCAAAGTCCATGATCTCATAAAGCTCTTCTGTAATATGAGGTGCAAACGGATTAAGGAGAATAAGCAGTGTTTTAAATTCTACACGATTAATGCTGCCTGATGAGTAAATATCATTTATAAGCGCCATCATTGCTGCAATTGCGGTATTAAACTTAAGACTTTCAATATCCTCGCTTACCTTCTTTATTGTCTTATGGAACGACGACACAAGCTTTTCACTGTATTCATCACCATCAGTAACAATATCCAACAGTCCCCATACTCTGTCAAGAAATCTCTTGCATCCCTTTATGCTTGATGGACTCCACGGCGCTGTTTTTTCAAAATCTCCAATAAACATCTCATAAAGTCTGAGTGTATCCGCACCGTATTCCTTAACAACATCGTCAGGATTGATTACATTTCCCCTTGACTTTGACATCTTCTGACCATCTTCACCGAGGATCATACCATGAGATGTACGCTTCATATAAGGCTCTTTAGTATTAGTCACCCCAATATCATAAAGGAATTTATGCCAAAATCTTGAATAAAGAAGATGAAGTGTGGTGTGCTCCATACCGCCGTTATACCAATCTACCGGCATCCAGTAGTCAATAGCTTCTTTAGAAGCAAGCTCATTTTTATTGTTAGGATCGCAGTATCTCAGGAAATACCATGAAGAACCTGCCCACTGAGGCATAGTATCTGTTTCTCTTTTTGCTGCTCCGCCGCAGTGAGGGCATACTGTATTTATAAAACTATCCAGAGTTGACAGCGGACTTTCTCCGTTATCTGTAGGCATATAACTGTCAACATCAGGAAGCGTCAGAGGAAGCTCGCTTTCGGGCAAAGCCACATATCCGCATTTTTCGCAATGAACTACCGGAATAGGCTCTCCCCAGTATCGCTGACGTGAGAATACCCAGTCTCTGAGTTTAAAGTTTACTTTAGACTTACCCTTACCATTTTCTTCAAGCCATTCCTTGATTTTTACCTTAGCCTCTTCAACAGAAAGACCGTCAAGGAAACCGCTGTTTACCATTTCTCCGGCCGCACAGTCTGTAAAGGCCTCCTTTTCAATATCTCCGCCCTTAACAACCTCAATAACCGGCAATCCGTATACCTTAGCAAATTCATAATCTCTTGTATCATGTGCAGGAACAGCCATAATAGCGCCTGTTCCATATGACATAAGAACATAATCGGAAATGAAAATAGGAATTTCCCTGCCGTTTACAGGATTTATCCCTTTAACGCCCTTTAATTCAACGCCTGTTTTTTCCTTTACAATTTCAGTACGTTCAAAATCAGATTTTCTTGCCGCCTTTTCCTGATAAGCTTTTATTTCATCCATATTATCAAGCTTATCCGCCCACTTTTCAATATAAGGATGCTCAGGAGCAATAACCATATATGTAGCGCCGAAAAGCGTATCCGGTCTTGTAGTATAAACGGTCAGGACATCTCCCGCAGTTGATTCAAAATTAACTTCAGCTCCGGTTGATCTTCCAATCCAGTTTGTTTGAGTAGATTTAATTTTATCAAGATAATTAACTTCAGAAAGATCATCAAGAAGTCTCTGGGCATACTCTGTAATCTTCAGCATCCACTGAGACTTTACCTTTCTCACCACTTCACCGCCGCAGCGTTCGCAAACGCCCCCGACAACTTCTTCGTTGGCAAGAACAACCTTACATGATGTACACCAGTTAACCGCCATTTCCTTTTTATACGCAAGACCTTTTTTGAACATCTGAAGGAATATCCATTGTGTCCATTTAAAATATTCAGGATCAGTTGTGTTAATTTCTCTTTCCCAATCAAAGGAAAGTCCAAGCATCTTAAGCTGTTCCTTAAAATGCTCAATATTCTTTTCAGTTACAACTGCCGGATGAATCTTGTTCTTTATAGCATAATTTTCTGTTGGCAGTCCGAATGCGTCCCAACCCATCGGAAACAAAACATTATACCCTTCAAGACGTCTTTTTCTTGAAACAATATCCATAGCCGTATAAGGACGGGGATGTCCTATATGCAGTCCCTGTCCTGACGGATAAGGAAACTCAACAAGCGCATAAAACTTCGGCTTGGAATAATCTGTGCCCGCACGGAATGTATTGTGCTCATCCCAGTATTTCTGCCACTTCTTTTCTATGGCGGTAAAATTATATTTCTCACTCATATACATCATACCTCTTTGATATTCTTATTATTTATTTCCGAAAAAAGCCGTCCACTTATTTGTAAAGTGTTCCCTGATATTTTTGCCAATACATAAAAATACAGCGCATATTACATCAATTGCTGCTTCAATGAGATAAATTATATTCTCAGAAGGTGCGCTCAGATTATTTTTAAGATGCTTTAAAACTATTAAAACCGTAACTGCGGCAATAATATAATTTATAAACATAAGCCCCGTAAACAGCAGCGCTGCTTCTGCGGCCGCAATAACTATATCTATAAAACTGCCGCCTAAAATAAGGTTCAGTATTGACTTAGCAATAAAGTAAATGCCGACTGCCAAGGCTGCTGCTCTTCCCTGCTGATTATTGGTTTTCAATTACGTCACTCCTCGGTTATATATTCTTCAAGGTCAACCTTTTCTCCGTCAGCCCAAAGTCTTTCAAGCTGATAGTAATCTCTCATTTCCTTATAGAAAACATGAACCACCACGTCACTGTAATCAAGTATTATCCAGCCGGATCCGTTATATCCCTCAGTTTTATAAGGTTCAACCCCATTCTGCGAAAGCTGGTATTCCACTTCTTCCGCAAGAGTTTTTGTATGTGTATTGCTGGTGCCTCCGGCAATAATAAAATAATCTGCAAGAATAGTAAGGTCAGAAATCTTTATTGCCTGGATGCCCTCGGCTTTTTTGCTGTCAAGTGCTTTAACAATCAATTTTATTTTTTCATTCTGGGTCATATATTCCCTCCATTAATCAATATCCGTATTCATCTTCACTGTAATAACTGTCAGAGTAATCCGCCGGACTTTCCGTCGTCTTCTTACTCTCACCAGGAGTTGCCCCGTCCGCTATATCCTGGAGTGTATCCTGATTCTCATCATAAACATCTGTTGTATAGTAGTCGCTTTCAACAAGCTCATAAATCGGCAGACTGTCATCTTCGAGGGGAGTCTGATAAGGTCTGAAATACTTATTTAGCATATCAACAGTAGCCTTTTTATGGATCGAATAAACTGAATATCCGTTATAATTGTTGACTGCTTCTCCTGGAACCATATTAACCGTAACGTCATCAAGGTCGATACTGCCTCCAAAATCTGAAAGAATGCTCATTTCCTGAAGAGAAAGATCTGTTGCTATATATCCCTTATTGTAAACTTCGCTTAGGAATTTAGTAACCTCAATAGGTCCCATGTTAAGAGCCTTTTCCATACACGCCGCAAGGAAAATACGCTGAGCCTTTACTCTTCCGATATCCCCTTCAATATATCCTGCTCTTGCACGCACAAATAATTCAGCCTGTTCACCGTTCAATACCTGTTCGCCTGGATAAAGGACCTTATCATAAGAATAAATTACCTGTTCAGGAAGATCAACAGGAATACCTCCGATAAGATCAACCATGTCAACAATATCATCACATCCGGTAGTAATATATCTGTCAATTGGTATTCCGAAATTTTCTCTTACAGCATTTACTATTCTCTGAATATTTGAAAGATTTTCGTCACCGAGAGTATAAACGCTGTTTATTTTTCCGTTTTCACTGTTTGTATAATCAGGAACAAAGCAGTCTCTTGGAATTTGAAGTACATTTATCTTATCGTTATTTATATCAAACTGGAAAACCATAATAACGTCAGAATTGGATCTGTCTTCATCAAAACCAAGGCAAAGAACCGTAAACTGTCCCTCAATTATCTGACCGTTGGTAAAGTCACGCTTATCGTCGATTTCTCCCGCACCGCTGTTGAGTTCATAGCTGTTATCATCAGCAGAAAGGGTACCTTCCTTGCCGACCAAGGGCTGCCATCCCTTTATCCATTTCAGCAGAGAAATATGCTCAGTATATGTCTTTCCGTCCTTTACATTTTCGACTGCAATGATAGGAATATTCAAAACCATAACAGAAACTATAATAAGTCCTGCAATTATTGAAGCCGCAATAATAAGCTTATCCTTAAGCGTAGTCTTCTTCTTTCTTTTGGATCTATTATTGCTCCTGCCGTCAGAAGAATAAACATCTCTTGTATTTCGGTTGACCGGTCTGCCTTTTGATTTACTATTTTTCGCCATTACTTTTTCTCCTTATTTTTCCTGTTTAAAGAGCACATAAACGTATACTGGTTATAGGCGTCAATAGTATAATGGGGTATGTACCCGCCCTTTTCAGTAACGCTTCTTACGGAAAAACAGATTGCTTCAAGCATAGCTCTGTTAAGATCCGAATATGCAAGCTTGCGCATTTTGTCAACATCCTTATAGTTTCTGTCCTCTGAAATAAGGTCAGCCATATATATTATCTCCTCAAGAAGTGACATTCCCGAGCGGCCGACAGTATGAAACCGGATTGCATTGATAATATCCTTGTCTTCGATTCCCATACAAGAGTTAACATAATACGCCCCCGCCGGACCATGCCACAGCGATTTGGAGGAAAGCTCCGTTCCAGTCAGCTCCATGTCACCTTCCAGCATGAGTTCTTCCTGTTCACTATGAGGTAACTCCTTACAAATATCATGCAGAAGTCCGGCAAGATATGCTTTTACAGGATCTGCCCCGTAAAGCCTTGCGAGCCGCTGAGCCTCTGACGCAACATTAAGACTATGATTATACCTTTTCTTTGAAAGACGTTCCTTTAATAAGGACTTTATTTCTTCTGAATCAATCATTTGCAATCCCCTCAATGCTGATTAAAACTTCAAATCCTGTAAAGTTTTTTACGCATTATATATTTTACTACTTTTTGATCTAAATAGCAATACAAATCCTCATTATTTTTTATTTTTTCCCTGATCTCAGATGAGGACACCCTGATAGAATCATTATTTACCACAAATACTTTTCCGTATTCAGAAAGCTTATCCGACATTTTATACAATTTATCAAAATCATCTCCGAAACGAGAAACCGCCGCAAGAGTGACATTTCTCATTATATCTTCAAATCTGTACCAAGAATCAAAGCTTAAAAGCATATCGCTCCCTAAAAGCAGAAAAAGCTTGTCATTTGGATACAGCTTTTTAAAATACTCCGCTGTATATACAGAGTAACTTTTTCCGGGACGCTTTAACTCAAAATCGCTCACTTCAATTCCCTCAAAATTCTCCGCAGCAAGACGGCACATTTCCAGCCGGTCCTCTCCGGACGCATATTCACTGCTTGATTTATGCGGAGCCTTTCCTGACGGAATAAGTATCACCTTATCCAGAGAAAGTTCTTTCTTTACTGATAAAGCTAAATTAATATGCCCCTTGTGTATAGGATTGAAGCTTCCTCCGAACAGACCTATTCCCTTCATATCAAAGTTTAATATTTATTACTGGTTCTTTCGGATTTCTTTTAAACAGAACAAATCTGCTGCCTATTACCTGAACCACTTCAGAGCCTGTTTTATCAGCAATTTCTTCGGCGGCCTCCCTTGAAGTATAACCGCTGTTATCAAGTACTCTAAGCTTTATAAGCTCCCTTTTTCTTAATGCGTCTGCAACCTGAGAAATAAGCGCCTCAGATACGCCGCCTTTTCCCACCTGAAAAATTGTATCATATTCAGCGGCAATTCCTCTGAGAGCCGCACGTTGTTTTGATGTAAGCATTTTATTATCCTTTCAGCCGATATTTTATTTACTTAAATATTCAAGAAATTTTTTAAGCGCATCAGCTCTATGACTTATTTTATTCTTTTCCTCCGGAGATATTTCCGCAAATGATCTTTCACCGTACATAAAAACCGGATCATATCCAAATCCGTTTTCACCTTTAGGTTCATTCCCTATAATACCTCTGCATTCTCCCCTGAAAATATGACTGCACCCATCCTCCTCAATAAAGCAGACGGAACAGATAAATGCCGCTCCTCGTTTATTTTCAGATACGCCTTCAAGTTCCGTAAGAAGCTTTTTGTTTCTGTCATCATCGGTCGCATTTTCTCCGGCAAACCTATGTGAGTAAACTCCCGGCGCTCCGTTCAATGCGTCAACTGAAAGCCCGCTGTCATCTGCGATAACGCACACCTTGCAAATATCATAAACTGCCTGCGCTTTAAGCTTTGCATTTTCATCAAAACTTGAACCGGTTTCCTCAATTTCAATATCTGCTCCAGCTTCTTTCTGGGAAAGTACTTTAAAACCCAATGGTTCGAGTATCTCCCTTATTTCTTTAATTTTTCCCTTATTATTGCTTGCCGCAACAATTTTCCTATTCATTTTCCTCAGGCTCCTCTCCCGATTCACTTTCTGCTTCAGAATCAGACGAAACATTTTCGAATAAAGCCTTTACGAAATCATTACTGTTAAAAGGCTGAAGATCATCAATTTTTTCACCAACGCCAATAAGCTTTACCGGTATTCCAAGTTCATTTTTAATTGAAATTACAATACCGCCTTTAGCTGTTCCGTCAAGCTTAGTAAGTACTATTCCTGAAATCGGAGCAACCTCCTTAAACAGTCTTGCCTGATTAACAGCATTCTGACCAGTGGTTGCGTCAAGAACCAGCAAAACTTCCTTAGAACATTCTGGAGCTTCACGTTCAATTACCCTGTTCATTTTCGCAAGCTCATCCATAAGGTTTTTCTTATTGTGAAGACGTCCGGCCGTATCGCAAATCAGCACATCACAGTTTCTCGCCTTGGCAGCTGTAATTGCGTCATAAACTACTGCCGCAGGATCAGACCCTTCCGCATGTTTAACAATTTCGGCTCCGGATCTGTTGGTCCATACTTCAAGCTGATCTATGGCAGCAGCTCTGAACGTATCCGCCGCCGCAACGATTACACGCTTACCCCCGCCGATAAGCTGATGACAAAGTTTTCCGATAGTCGTGGTTTTTCCAGCGCCGTTTACGCCTATAACCATAATAACCGCCGGAGTTGAAGACATATCAAGTTCAGTATCGTCTCCCATCATAGAGCTGATAATTTCCTGTATAAGTTCCATTATAAGCGCCGGATCTTTTACTCCTCTTTCTTTTATAAGTTTTCTCAGTTCCTGGCATATCTGAACTGAAGTTTCAACGCCCATATCGCACATAATCATTGTTTCTTCAAGCTGTTCAAAAAGCTCCTCATCAATTTTGGTAAAGGAATTGACGACCTTCTGCATCTTCTTTACCATTGATTCCTTGGTTTTACGGAGTCCCTCTTTGATTTTACTGAAAAATCCCATGCTTAATCCTCCTGTTTATTAATAAAATTACTGACCCGACGGCTTATAAACATCTACCTGCTCCATCTTAAGCAGCTTAGATATTCCGTCCTCCTGCATAGTAACACCATATAGCACATTAGCTTCTTCCATAGCGCTTCTTCTATGGGTAACAAGTACAAACTGGGTTTTGTCAGTATATCTGTTAAGATACTGCGCATATTTTCTTACATTTACCTCATCAAGAGCGGCGTCAATTTCATCAAGAATGCAAAACGGCGCAGGTCTGAACTTAAGAATTGCAAAATAAATGCATATTGCAATAAAAGACTGCTCTCCGCCGGACAGCGAAATTAAATTTTTTATAACCTTTCCCGGAGGAGCAACTCTTATTTCTATTCCCGATTCCAAAACATTTTCCGGATCTGTAAGAATAAGCTCTGCTTTTCCGCCTCCGAAAAGCTCACAGAATATTTCCATGAAATTATTATTTATTATCACAAAACTTTCTGCAAATATCCGGCGCATCTCCTCAGTCAAATCCTCAATCAGCTTTTCAAGCTCCCTCTTTGAGGAGCGAACATCATCAAGCTGAGATGAAAGAAATTCATATCTTTCTGAAACTTCTCTGTATTCATCAACAGCGCCGACATTAACATTTCCCAGCGCCCTTATCTGAATTTTAAGCTCATTCAGCCTTTTCTGGGCTTGAAGATGGTCACTTATCTTAACAGCAGTATTCTCCGCTTCTGAACGAGTAAGTTCATATACTTCATAAAGCTGACTAACAATACCGTCATAATCTTTCTGGGCAGAATTTTTACGTTCTTCGGTTTTTGACATCTCAACTGATTGCTTTTCTTTCTGTTCATTCAAAGACCTAAGACCATTCCTGATATTAGTTATATAAATATCCCTTTCACTATGAATGCCCTGCCACTTCTTAATTTCAGTTTTAAATCCATTAATATTATTTGCTGATTCTTCAAGCTGCTTTTTTCTGTCTTCAATAAGCGACCGCTTTTCACATATCACTGCGTTAAGACGCTTTTCTTCTTTATCAAGCTCAAGTCTATGTTCTTTAAAACTGAATGCGCCTTCCTTAAGAGTTTTCATTTCACGCTCAGCAGCTTCCCTGTCCTTAAGCAGTTCTGCAAATCTGATTTGCAGAGATGAGAGTTCAGCTGATAGTAATTCACGCATATTTCTGACTGATTCCTGTTTTCCCTGGTCAAGCAAAAGCTGCTCCTCTGTTTCTTTAATCAGCTTTTCCGTTTCCATAAGTCTATTTTCAGCCGCTGAAATATTTTCAGCAAGTTCCAGCTTTTTATTATTAAGCTCATTATATCGGCTGTCATATTCCTCAAGCTGTTTCAATGTCTGAGATTCAAACGCACAAACCCTTGAAAGTTCAGAATCAAACCTTATTTTGTCCTGAGAAGCAATATTCATATCTGCCCGCAGTTCTTCCGCCTGTTTCTGGAGCATTTCTGCTTCAAGGGATACAGCTTCTGCCTTTTGTGCCTTTTCCTTTTCCTTAGCTTTTAAAAGCTCGATATCCCCGTCAATTGTTTCAAGTTCATTCTTTCTTGAAAACACACCGGCAGAATGTACAGCCGAACCGCCTGTAAATGAACCTCCTGCATTTACTACCTGTCCGTCAAGAGTAACTATCTTAAATTTATAACCATACTTCTTTGCAATTCTTGCAGCGCTGTCTATGTTATCGGCAACGGCAGTTCTTCCAAGAAGTGAATTTATTATACCTTTATACTTTTCATCGCAGCGAACAATTTCATTTCCCAACGCAACAAATCCGTCTTCACTGTAAAGTCTGTTATCACTGAGAACATTTCCCCTTACAGATGTCAGCGGAAGAAAGGTTGCTCTTCCGGCACGCTGTTCCTTCAGATGCCTTATGCACCTTTTGGCAGTGTTGTCATCCTCCGTAATAATATTCTGCATTGCTCCCCCAAGAGCAGTTTCTATTGCTACGGAATATTCCTGTTTTACATTTATAAGCTGTGCCACCGTTCCGTGTATTCCTGAAATCTGTCCTCTTGACGAAGCCTTAATTATCTCTTTAACAGACCTCGCAAACCCCTCCATGCTGTTTTCCAGATCAATAAGAAGTTTTTTTCGCTGAGTCTTTTCCCTGACTGAAAAGAGTATATTTTCCTGGTCCTTTTTTAGTCCTTCAAGCTTTTCAGATTTCAATTCATAAAGTCTTTCGATCCCATCAGACTTATTTTTCATTTCAAGAAATTTTTCTTCAAGAATTCTTAGACCGTCTGTAATATCAATTTTTTCTTTTTTATATTCAATGAGCTGAGATTCAAGCTCACTTTTCTGTCCTGCCATTCTACCAAGCTGTTCCTCGGTTTCAGCAAGTAAACTGCGGCTGCTGTTCACATCTGAAAGATATTCACTTTGCTTTATGTAAAAACTGCTTATTTCCGTTCCTGCTTTTCCGGAGTTTTTTTCAAGAATCTCATTTTCAAGCTTAACCCTTTCAAATTCTTTGCGGACTCTTTCAAGCTCTAATTTTGTTTCAGAAATTTGTTTTTCAAGCTCATTAATAGCCTGAAATTTTTCTTCAATTAATTTTTCCGTATTCTTTTCCGATTCAGATTGTTCTGATTTTCTTTGTATAACCGCTTCAAGGGCTCCGGAGCTGTGGGAAATATCATTTTCAAAAACTGCTATATCCGCCTTGTATTGAGAAGAAGCTTGTTCCGTTTCTATAATCTTATCACGAAAGGATTCAATTTTTACAGAGCTTTCCTGGATTCGTCTGTAAGCGTCCTGAATCTTGTTTTCCTCATTTTCGATATCGTTCTGAAGATTTTCATATTCAGTCCTGCTTAAAAGCAGTGCATTTTCAAGTTCGTCAAGCTTTGTACGAAGCTCATTAAGACGGCTGACCCATACTGAAATTTCAAGCTTTTTTCTTTCTCCTGCAAGCTTAATATATTTTTCCGCCTTTTCAGCCTGTGTTTTCAATGGACCAATACGCCCTTCTATTTCAGAAACAATATCATTGAGTCTCAACAGGTTCTCCTGAGCAGCTGTAAGCTTTCTTTCCGCTTCAACCTTTTTATATCTGAATTTTGAAATACCGGCTGCCTCTTCAAATATATCTCTTCTGTCGCTGCTTTTTGCGCTTACAATTTCCGCTATCTTTCCTTGTCCTATTATAGAATATCCATCACGTCCAAGACCGGTATCCATAAAAAGCTCGTTTATATCCTTAAGCCTAACATTTCTGCCGTTAATTTTATACTCACTTTCACCGCTTCGGTATAGCTTTCTTGTAATGCTGATTTCTTTATCTTCAGTTTTCAATTCTCCGTCTGAGTTGTCAATATTAAGAGTTACCATAGCAAAACCAACAGGTTTTCTGGCAACAGTACCGGAAAAAATAACATCTTCCATCTTATTTCCTCGGAGAGTTCTGGTAGACTGCTCGCCCAGCACCCATCTTACCGAATCGCCGATATTACTTTTTCCGCTGCCGTTGGGACCTACCACTGCTGTAAGCCCCTTGTCAAAAGTCAGCTGAATTTTATCAGGAAAAGACTTAAATCCCTGTAATTCCAATGATTTTAAATACATAAATTATCCTCTGATTTCGCAATGATATTTAAGTATGCGCATATCGCCTGTTACCTTTATGTCAATACCCTTTGTATTTCTAAAATATTCGACGTTAGATTTTCTATGTCCCAGGGCTTTGCTGATACAAGACGGATTCACTGCAAATATTACGCTGCGATTATTAGAAATATCGTCATTGTAAAGTTTCTCAATTTCTGCGTTCATTTTCTGTCTGTAAATTTTGCTTTCACAAATTTCCCTAAAAGCCGGATGATAATAGCCTGCGATTTTTTCTCCCTCAACCTCATCAGAAGCATGAAGTCCGCATTTTATAACATCAATGCCGTTTTCCTCAAATTCCACAAGCATTTTTCCGCAAAGCTCCGTCATTTCCTCAAAAGGCATCATTTTATATTCACCGTTTTTATAAAATTCCGCAAGCCTTGTGCCCGACAGAACCACAACTGGATAAATCCTGACGGTATCAGGCTTTATCTGTATAATATTATTCATAGTTGATACTTCGTCAGAATAACTGCTCCGGTAAAGTCCAGTCATCATTTGAAGTCCCAGTTCAAAACCATATTCCCTAATCAGCTCTGAAGCTTTGAAAACGTCCTCCGCTTTGTGCCCTCTGTCATTAGCTTCAAGTACGCTGTTAACCATACTCTGAGCGCCAAGCTCAATTGCTGTAACACCGTATCGTTTCAGAATATTAAGAATATCTTTGTTTATAGAATCAGGTCGTGTTGAAATTCTTATTCCATAAAATCCATCTTTCCCGATATAACTGCCTGCTGCTTCAAGAAGAGAAATCATATATGCCCTGTCAATAGCCGTAAAGCTTCCTCCGAAAAAAGCGATCTCACAATTTCGTTTGTCACTTACTTCCGAAAGAGCCTGCCTGCAAATACTGTGAACTTCTGACGAATCAGGCGCTGATTTGCTTCCGCTTATGGTTTTCTGATTGCAGAAACTGCACTGCTGAGGACACCCTGCATGGGGAATAAAAATGGATATATTACTGTGCTTCATATCCCATAAGCTCCAACGCTTCTTTAGCCGCCATCTGCTCAGCTTCCTTTTTGCTTCTTCCGCGTCCGGTACCGATCACATTCGAGTTTAGGCAAACTTGAATCGTAAACGCCTTATTATGATCAGGTCCTGACTGACCAGCCAGTCGGTATTCAACCTTTTCTTCCGGGTTTTTCTGGATTATTTCCTGTAAAACGGTTTTGTAATCACTGAAAGACGATCTGATATTTTCAATATTTTCCGGAATAAAGTTCATAATATGCTTTCTTGCAGCCTCAAGTCCGCCGTCAAGAAAAACGGAAGCGATAACAGCTTCAAACGCATCTGCAAGAATAGAAGGTCTTTCACGTCCTCCTGTATTTTCTTCGCCCTTTCCCAGAAGAATAAAATTTCCCAAGTCTATTTGCTTTGCAAACTCATACAGAGATTTTTCACAAACAAGAGATGCTCTGATTTTTGTAAGCTCACCCTCCGGCAAATGAGTATAGTGCTCAAACAGATACTGGGATACTACAATCGAAAGCACGCTGTCTCCTAAAAATTCAAGGCGTTCATTACTGTGTCTTGTTTTTTTCTTCTCATTTGCATATGAGGAATGCGACAGAGCCTCTTCAATAAGCCCCTTATCAGAAAAACTGTAACCAATTATTTTTTCAAACTTTTCAATATGTTCTTCAATATTAATCATAAAAATTTCCTCGATAAATCAAATTGATTTTTCAATAGCTTCAATAACACCGCCGTCTACACACGCCTTTGCCTGACGAATCGCATTATAGAACGCTTTAGCATCAGAGCTTCCATGAGCTTTTATTACCGGTTTAGAAACTCCCATAAGAACTGCGCCGCCCTCTTCTGTATAATCCATTTGCTTTCTCAGCGCTTTTATCTTTCCGAGAACCATAAGAGCCGACAGCTTTGATTTAATTCCTCCGGAAAAGATATCCTTCATTTTGTTACCTATAAAAGCGCCCATGCCCTCATACAGCTTAAGTGCAACATTTCCTGTAAATCCATCTGTCACTGCAACATCAAAATTACCCTTAGGCATTTCCCTCGCCTCAAGATTTCCGCAGAAATTGACCGGAGCTTCCGATAATAGTTTATATGCTTCAAGTTCAAGCTCTCTGCCCTTAGTGTCCTCTGCCCCTACATTTATAAGTCCGACTCTCGGCTTCTTAATTCCCTTTACCTTTTCCATATAAGCGGATGCCATTATTGCAAACTGAACAAGCATATCGGAAGTACAGTCGATATTGGCACCGCCGTCAATAAGCATAAGACGGCCTTTTTCAGTAGGCAGAACCGGCGCAAGAGCAGCACGCTTTATACCTTTTATTCTTTTTACTATAAAAGTTGCACCCGCTACAAGTGCACCGGTACTGCCTGCGCTTAGGAATGCATTTCCTTTTCCCTCGCTTAATGCCTTAAGACCGACTGCAAGAGAAGTATTTTTTCCGCTTTTAAGTATTGTCGTTGGCTTATCATGAATGTCAAAAACACCGTCGGCATGTATTATATCCATTCTGCTGATGTCTATATCATTTTCACCGGCAGTTTTTTTTATTATTTCTTCATCACCCGTAAGAATAATATTTGTTCCGAGATTTTCTTCGGCAATTTTACAGCCTTTGATAACTTCCAGAGGAGCGTTGTCTCCTCCGAATGCGTCTACTATTATATTCATTATCAAAACTCTTTTCCGCTAATAAGCAATGCCCTGAGCGCCTCTATGGCTCTGTCTGCATAAGCTGAATATTTCAATTTTTTGTCTTTTATTCTCTCCGGCAGATCCGGAAGAATACCCATATTACAGCCCATAGGCTGAAATGTTCCGCTGCACCCTCCGCTTATGTAGCCTGTCAGTGCGCCTGTCATAGTTTCCGGCGGAAGAATCAGGGGTGCTTCACCTTTTATTCTTCTTGCCATATTTATCCCTGCCATAATTCCGCTTGCCGCCGATTCAATATAGCCTTCAACACCTGTTATCTGACCCGCAAAAAAAATTTCCGGATCGGTTTTAAGGCTATAATCCGGTGACAGCAGCTTAGGACTGTCAATAAAAGAATTTCTATGCATAACTCCATACCGCATAAATTCAGCGTTTTCAAGTCCCGGTATCAAAGAAAATACTCTTTTCTGTTCGCCGAATTTAAGGTTAGTTTGGAATCCCACAAGGTTATAAAGCGTTCCTTCAGAATTTTCTTTTCTCAGCTGCACTACTGCATAAGGACGGCGTCCTGTTCTCTTATCAATCAGTCCCACCGGTTTAAGAGGTCCAAAACGCATGGTATCTTCTCCTCTTTTTGCTAAAACCTCAACAGGCATACAGCCCTCATATACTCTGAAATCACGTTTATCAAACTCATGAAGCTCTGCGCCCTCAGCTTTTATCAGCTCATTGTAAAACCTCAGATATTCTTCCTTATCCATTGGGCAATTAATATAATCAGCATCTCCCCTGTCATAACGAGAAGCAAAAAAAACTTTTTCCTTATCAAGGCTTTCATATGTTACAATAGGCGCTGCAGCGTCATAAAAGCTGAGATAATTCCCGCATTTTTTCTGTATACTTTCTGCAAGACCGCCGGAAGTAAGAGGTCCTGTTGCAATAATAACAAAACCCTCGGGAATTTCTTCTATTTCCTTTTCTACAACCTTTATAAGGGGATTTGATTTAATTTTTTCCGTAACAGTATCTGAGAATTTTTCACGGTCAACAGCAAGCGCTCCCCCCGCTTCCACTGCATTTTCCTTTGCGCTTGGAACAATAACAGAGCCAAGCATTTCCATTTCTTCTTTTAAAAGTCCTGCCGCCGAGTCATGCCTTGAAGCTTTCAGTGAATTTGAACATACAAGTTCAGCGAGTCCTTTATAATGATGTGCGGGAGTATATTTTTCTGGCTTCATCTCATAAATAACAGATTCTATCCCAAAACGTGCAAGCTGCCACGCAGCCTCACAGCCTGCAAGCCCTCCGCCTATAATTTTAACCATCAGACATCCCTTTCATAACCGCAGTCCGGTTTTTCACATATAAGCTTTCCGGACTTTCCGCCCTTTTTGAATAACGTATTTCCGCATTTCGGGCATTTATCCTCAACCGGAGCATTCCATGTCATAAAATTACATTCAGGATATCCCTCACAGCCATAAAAGCTTCTGCCCTTCTTTGATTTTTTCAGTACTATTTTATTTCCGCAGACCGGACAGTTACCCTTGGTCTCCTGTACTATTTTTTTCGTATTTTTACACTCAGGGAATCCCGGACAGGCAAGGAATTTTCCAAAACGTCCGATTTTTATGACCATGTTTCTTCCGCACTGATCACATACAACATCAGTTTCCTCATCAGGAACCTTGACTCTTTTTCCCTCCATATTTTTTTCAGCCTTTTCAAGAATCTTTTCAAAATCTCCGTAAAAGCTGTCAAGAGTTTCAACCCAGTTTCTTTCTCCCCGTTCAACGCCGTCAAGATCATTTTCCATTTTCGCTGTAAATTTTACATCAACGATATGCTTAAAATGCTCTTTCATAAGGTCTGTTATAACCTCTCCCAGCGCAGTCGGCTTAAGCTGTTTTGCTTCTCTTTCAACATAGAGTCTGGCAAGTATAGTTGTTATCGTAGGTGCATATGTACTCGGACGTCCTATTCCATTTTCTTCCATAGTCTTAATAAGGGAGGCTTCTGAAAATCTTGCCGGAGGCTGAGTAAAATGCTGATTTCCGACAAGCTCCTTAAGCTTTAATATGTCATCCTTAGAGATCTCCGGAAGCATTTTATTGTTTTCTTCATCAGATTCCTTTTTCTCCTCATAAAGCCTTGTAAAACCGTCAAATTTAACTGAATAGCCTGACGCCTTGAAAGTACAGCCAGACGCGTCAATAGTTACCGAAACAGTATCAAGCAGAGCATTTGCCATCTGACTTGCAATAAATCTTTCCCAAATAAGCTTATAAAGCTTAAACTGATCATTTGAAAGACTTGATTTTATCTTTTCAGGAGTAAGCTCCGGAGTAGATGGTCTAATAGCTTCATGTGCGTCCTGAGCGTTCTTTTTACTCTTGAACACACGCGGAGAAGAAGGAAGATATTCTTTTCCGAAAAGGCTTTCAATACATTCAGACGCCGCATTTCTTGCTTCATCGGAAATTCTCAGGCTGTCCGTTCTCATATAAGTTATAAGACCAACAGCGCCGACTCCTTCTATTTCGATACCTTCATAAAGCTCCTGAGCAGCCTTCATAGTTCTTTTTGCCTGAAATCCCAGCCGTCTTGACGCTTCCTGCTGAAGAGTAGATGTTATAAACGGAGGCGACGGCTGTTTTCTTGTAACACGCTTCTTTACCTCAGTAACTACATACTGAGCGTTATCAAGCCTTGCCAGTACAGCGTCAGACTGTTCCTTGCTGCTTATTTCAGCCTTTTCTCCATCTATATGTGAAAGCTTCGCCTGAAATACTTTGCGGCTCGAGGGAGCAGTAAACTTTGCGTCTATGCTCCAGTATTCCTGAGGAACAAATTTCTTAATTTCCGCTTCACGATCAACTATCAGACGAACCGCAACAGACTGAACACGTCCTGCCGAAAGTCCTCTTTTAACCTTTTTCCATAGAAACGGACTGAGCTTGTATCCGACTACCCTGTCCAAAATTCTTCTTGCCTGCTGAGCATTCACCAGATCCAAATCAATCTTATGAGGATTTTCCATTCCCTTTTGAACGCCGCTTTTAGTAATTTCGTTAAATTCTACTCTGTTGTTATCATCAAGATCAAGATTCAGCATCTGAGCTATATGCCATGAAATAGCCTCTCCCTCACGGTCCGGGTCAGTCGCAAGATATATCTTGCCGCTTTTCTTAGCATATTTTTTCAGTTCCTTTATTACGTCCTCTTTACCTTTCATATCTATATACTGCGGCTGAAAGTTATTCTCAAAATCAATTCCCATTTTAGATTTCGGAAGATCCCTCACATGCCCCATAGAAGCAATTACTTCATAATCTCCGCCCAAATATTTTTTTATAGTCTTGGCTTTAGCAGGAGACTCAACTATTACAAGATCCGACATATTTATTTCTATAATTTCCCGCAGTTACGGAAAATTTCTCCTTTCCAATATTTTAAGCCCGACAGAGTCTGAATTTTTTATCCTGTCCAAGCTCTGCAACACCAATTATCTCAAGTTCTGTAAGCAGTGCAAGTGTTTTCATAGAGTCCACACATATAAACTCAGCTATCTCGTCAGGAAGCAATCCTCCCTTTTCCTTAAGACAAGTCACAATCGAGCGCTGTTCGTCAGAAAGCTCATTGAGAATTTCCTCATCCAAATCAGGTTCAAGAGTACATTCTGCTTTAGGCGGTATGGTTTTTTCCTGTTTTTTCTTATTCTTAGTTCTTATATTTCTTACCGGAACCTCTTCACCAGACAGCTCCGGCCATTCAAAACCGTATCCTGCACTAAACCCTGATTCAGCGGTATAATATTCATATAAAATATCAAGATGGCTGAATATTGGTATTGCTCCGTCACGCAGATATTTTATCACACCTGCATATCTTTTGTCAAATATATCCGCCGGCGGAACACAAAAAACCGTTCTTCCCTGTTCTGCAGCATGATTAGCAGTTATCAGCGAGCCGCTTCCTTCTGAGGCTTCGGCAATAATAGTTCCAAAGCTTAATCCTGATATAATTCTGTTTCGTATATGAAAACAAAATCTATCCGGTTTTTTACCCGGAAAATATTCGGTTATTACGACTCCGTGATTAGCAATGATTCTTTTTGCAGACGCATTTTCCTTAGGATAATCCACGTCAAGACCGCAGGCAAGCACAGCGCAGGTAGTTCCGCCGGAAGTCAGAGCGCTTCTGTGCGCAGCTGAATCCAGTCCAAGAGCGAATCCGCTTACAATTGTAAAACCTCTTGCCGCAAGCTCTCCGCATATTTTTTCCGTAACTCTTTTACTATAATCCGCTGCTTTGCGTGTTCCCACACAGCTTATACAGGGATTATCCTTAAGACATTCAATATTACCCATACAAAACAGTACGGCAGGAGGGTTATAAATATTCTTAAGCGCCGGAGGATAATCAACATCCTCAAACGTTATTATATTATAACCCTTATTTTCACAGTATTCAATAATACTGTCGCACTGTTCTATATGTGTAGTTTCGGCGCTCTTTTTCTCTTTTTCATTAAGAAAATCCGGTTCTCCGGTACTTATGTTCTCATACGCCGAAACAATATCATTATATGGACTAAGAAGCTCCCATATACGGTCGTTCCCAGGTGAAAAAGCCATGGAAAACCATAACCAGTATCTTTTGTTGCTATCCATTACCTGTCAGCTCCCACATCATAATCCCAGCCGCCATTGCTGCGTTTAGAGAATCAATATTTCCAGTCATTTTTATCGTGATCTTTTTATTGCATGCAGATGAAACCTCATCAGGAAGACCGTTTCCTTCATTACCGATAAAAATAATTCCTCCTGATTCAAAAGAAGTCTTTTTTAAATCAGACGCACTTTCATCCACAACTGCGGCAAAGGTTTTCAAATCGGATTTTTCAGCAGCAGAAAAAACATTTTCAAGGGATACACTCCTATAAACCGGCACTCTGAACAGGGAGCCCATTGTTGATCTGACAACCTTAGGATTATAAACATCACAGCTATTACAGAACAGAACACCGTCCATTCCCATAGCGTCTGCCGTTCGTATGATCATTCCGGCATTGCCAGGATCCTGAAGCTCATATAGTACTATGTATTTTCCGCCTTTTTTCAATTCTATAATATTTTCATATTTTTCATCAAAGGAACACTGAGCAAAAATACCCTGAGTATTTCCTGTATCAGAAATTTTGTTTCCTATTTCGTCTGAAATAATAACAACCTTTATATTGTCATGTATCAGTTCAGCAAGTTTTTCTCCCGCAGAATCCGCCGCCGCTGACTCCGTAATAAACACACGTCTGACAGGAGCATTTTCCTTAAGAGCGTCAAAAACAAGTCTTCGTCCCTCAAGAACAAAAAGTCTGCTGTTTTGTCTTTCCTTTTTTGAAGCCATAAGCTTTCTGAAAAATTTTACCGCCGGATTATCCTTTGAACGAATAATCTCAGTCGAAAATCCAAATGGATTCATAAAAGCTTCAATCTCCAATCTGTAAAAATTAAACGAAAACACGCTCTAATATTAAATAAGAGCGTGTTTTAAACAAAATTAAAGTGCAGCCTTTGCCTTTTCAACAATAGCTGTAAAACCGGCAGGATCACTGATTGCAATTTCAGAAAGCATCTTGCGGTTAAGTGTAATACCAGCCTTCTTAACGCCGTTCATAAACTGTGAATAGTTCATGCCGTTAAGCTTAGCAGCAGCGCTGATTCTTGTAATCCAGAGACGTCTGAAATCTCTCTTCTTCTTCTTACGACCAGCATATGCATAGTTACCGGACTTCATAACAGCCTGTTTAGCCATCTTGAAGTGCTTGCTCTTCGCGCCCCAATAGCCCTTTGCAAGCTTAAGTGTTTTATTTCTTCTCTTGCGAGTCATCATCGCACCCTTAACACGTGCCATAATCTATACCTCCGTTATTTTTCCGTTATTACTTATATGGAACCAGTTTCTTGATTACAGGTGCATTTGCTTCGCTTGCAAGACCTGAAACTCTGGCAATTCTCTTTCTCTTTGTATCCTTCTGTGTAAGTCTGTGTCTTTTGTTAGTGTGCTGATATTTTACCTTACCGTTCTTAGTAAGCTTAAAACGCTTTTTAGCGCCTGAATGTGTTTTAACCTTAACCTTTGACATAACTGTTCCTCCTTTATTTAGATGATGCCTTCGGCGACATGAACATAACAATGCTGCGGCCTTCCATCTTGGCCGGTTTTTCAACAACGCCGGCTTCTGCACAGGCTTCTTTAAATTTCTCAAGCAGTTCCTCACCCAGCTGCGGATGAGCAATAGCACGCTTTCTGAATCTTACGGAAACCTTGATTTTATCTCCGGATTTCAGGAATTTTACAGCCTGATTAACCTTTGTGTTGAAATCATGAGTGTCAATTGCAGAAAACATTCTGATTTCCTTGATTTCCACTACCTTCTGATTTTTTCTTGCTTCCTTTTCTTTTTTAGCCTGTTCAAAACAGAACTTTCCGTAATCCAGTATACGGCATACAGGCGGCTTAGCCTGCGGAGCAATCTTAACCAGATCAAGATCCTTTTCATAGGCTATTTTCTGTGCCTCTCTGGAAGAGACAACACCAAGCTTTGTTCCGTCAGCGTCAATCAGCAGAATTTCCTTATCTCTGATTTCTTCGTTGATCTGATGTTCCTGTTTGCTAATAATCAAGCACCTCCAAGCATTTTCCGGCGTAATAAATTCAAGTGCGCCTAAAACAAAAAATGAGTGCAGACAAATATCAGCACTCAGTAAATTACACTTTGTAAAAAGTAAGTTACGATATTGACCATAAACGCCTTTGCGGTATGGTGAGAACTGATAATTCTGCTTTGTTTTTACTAAATAAGTATACTACTATTTTCCCCTAATGTCAACCTTTTTTTCATATTTTAATAATTTAATTAAAATTTAAGCTTATTTTTTATCTTTTTGAATACATCAAGACATTTAAAGCGTATTTCATAATCCTCAGGATGTTCCATCATGTCCACCTGATCCGCCTTAAAATAATCCTCTGCCGTATCAGTATCACCCTCAACATTTTCTGCTGCCGGTATACAAAGCGGCGGATACATCACACACCACCAGTTGTGACCCTCTGCTTCTCCTATTGTTATTCTCAGAGCATCATATTTTCCGGCCGGCATGGTTATTTCCCCGTATTCACGTGTATCAAAGTCCATATTTACAAGCTCTGCTTCTGAGCTGTAATTATAGCCGTTTTCATGAATGACCTCACCTACAATACTGTTTATTTTATCAAGCTTTGTTCCGGCTTTCTTCTTCATTTCCTCCAGACTGTCTGCTCCGCCGAAAATATCTTCAGAACATTCAAGCAGTCTGTCCCGCACTTTAAGCTTTAAAGCCTGATCCTCTTCACTGTCTGAATTAGCTAAAATGTGCATACGCAGCACATCGCTTTTAATACTTTCAAGAGTTCTGTTAACCCCAGAAAAGTCAGAAAATAAAACTGCTCCTAAAAAGCCAAGAATTAAAACAACATCAAATTTTTTCATATCCGAATCACCTCACAGATAATCTTGGCATTGATCTCTGTGTTTATTCAGATTTTAGAAAATTATTCTAAATTTATTTCTCCGCTCTCTATAAAACCAATATAGCTTTTTCCTGCATTAACTGTTAGCTCATTGCCGTTCTTATCAAAAAACCTTATAGGATCTTCGTCCGATTCTTTACTCCATGTTATAGGCACCGCCCTGCCCATAGAGATATAATAACCATCTCCGCCGCTCAAATCAATATCAAGAAGTTTCTTTGCATTTCTAATAGACATTTCTGTTTCAAGTGCAAAGACATTTTTAAATGCAAGCTGTTTTCCGCTTTTTCCGTCGCATTGTTCCGTTCCCGAATGAAATTTGAGATACGCTTCCCTTTCACGGTCATAATTAAAAGTACTGAAATACTCAGGAGAAAAAGTCAATTCAGCTTTCATGCATACCGACCCTTCCGGAATGACCGGTGAATCAGGCGAATTAAATATAAATGCGCCGTTTTTATTGATTTCATTAATTTCAGTTCGGTATCCCATTTCACTTATAGCGCTTTCAAGTTCAGAACCGTCAAGAGCGCCGGTATGTTCTGACGCATATGTTTCTTCTCGTTCAGCATCACGTACAAAAACAGTTCCCGCACCAAGACTGCTGTCATTTCCGTCAAATCTGTCTATTTCAAGACGATTAAGTGTATCAAGCGCTATGGTTTTATCCATTCCCCAATGGCAATAAAAAGCGTCCATGCCGTGCGCAATTATCGGATAATAATATCTGCAGCTTCTGACTGAACATATATAAGGTACATTTGTATAATCAGCATAAATTCCCATTAATCTGGTTATTCCGCCCTCTACCGGAAGTTCATAGATTATATCGGCGCTGTCAATTCCATATTGAGGAAGAGATGCTTTTATGTTGTTTATCATTACCGCAGCAGGTCTTTTTCCAACAGCTTTTTCATTATAACCAGGCTCACCTGTAAGAGGATTTTTAACAGTACTTGTAAGCTCTTCTGTAATGCTGTTCTCAGCTGACTCATTAACTGATGACTTGTCTGATTCAATTATTGAACAGCCGGTTGATATAATCATAACTGCCATTAATGATATGAGCGCTGATATACGTTTAATTTTCATTTTTGAACTCCATTCTATATATTTATTTAACAGACTAAGAAAACCGTCATTTTCATTTACATATTCATTTTACAAGACATTATACCTTAGCGATTGTCGAGAATTAACGATGAAAACCCATTTAAATGCACTTTACATCAAGCAGGTTAAGATGTAGAATAATATTACAAATTGATTACATTCCAGGAGAGTAGGTACGGATATGAAAATAATCAGAATTGCGGCTGCTGTATCAATATGTATGTCTTCAATATTCACACTTAATAAAAAAGTAAACGGTTTAACTTACTGCAATCAGGTGGAATATATTCTATGCGGCGAAAAAGCTGTTATTACAGGTTTTTCAAATAACCCGAAAACCCTTATTCTTCCCTCGGAAATTGACGGCAAAACAGTAACTGAAATCAGAGAAAATGCTTTTTTCCGATGCCGCTCACTTGAAAGAATAGAAATCCCTCAAAGCATAACACAAATCGGTCACCATGCATTTTACTGCTGTGATAACCTGAAAACAGTAACAATATCTGCTGAAACTGCTGAAATTCAAGAAGGAACATTCTATGGCTGCTCATCACTCGATTCAGTTACGCTTCCTAATACTGTTACCAGAATTGGAAGCTGGTCATTTTACGGCTGCGAAAATTTAAACAGCATTACCCTTCCGGAATCAATAAATTATTTAGGAGAATATTCTTTTTATGACTGCGGCTTTAACCAAATATACCTCCCTGACAATATTAACTTTATCGGTGATTTCGCCCTTGGTTATAATTCGGACGCTTCATTAATTGAAATGGGATTCTCTATTGATACCACAAGCTTTGCCGGAAAAGAGTACGCAGAAAAAAATAACATAGAAATAAGTAATCAAAACAATTCTGTTCCACCAAATAAAAAGTATATCCGTTATATTCGTACTGTTTGTTCTATAATTTGCCTTCTGATCATTCTTATTATGTGCGTCAAACCTGTAAAATACATATATAAAGAAAATTTTATTAGAAATCATTCAAAAAAAGATAATGATACAAAACCAAACCGCAGCTATTATAAAATAAAATAATTTTTACCCAATGGCAAGTGTGGTTGGTTAATACATAAGCAAGTGGTTTAATTTAATACTTCATTAAAAATTAAATTATATTTTACCGACTAATAGTTGACATATCTTTTATCTCATGGTAAAATATGGTTATAATTATTAAAAGGAAGTGGTTATATGAAAATCTTAAAAAAATTATTTTCTGCTGTTGTTGCAATATCAACAACTCTCGCTATTGTTTCAATGAATGTTTCTGCAACCGGTTATACTGATAAGGGCGATCCTAATGCTGCAATTAACAAACCTAAGCTCACTATTGATAAAAAGATTGTCAAAATATCCGAGGTCAATAATCAAGTTACAGTTAACTTGAGAGTTTCCGGAGCTAATGCTGCCTATTGTTCAACAGGTATTCACGTTTATTGGGATTCTCGTCTTAAATTAGCTGAAAACCCTGTTTCTAAACGTCCTATGATAAAAAAAGGTAGCGCTATTGAGGAACTCAGTAGTGTTCTTCCAAGACAAGATCAAAATGCTTCCAGCCTGGGCATGGACGGTTATTTTATGTGTACAATGGGAAGCGGCAACTACGGTTTAGATGGTATTATGTGGTCTTTCACATTTATTCTTCCTAAAGATGCAAAAATAGGTGATGTTTATCCTATTGATATTATTTATAAAGCTACGCCATATGCAAAAGATTTATTTACAAATTTTGAAGATGATACCAACGGATATAATATGCAGGCTTATGCTTTCAAAAAGGGCATTTATTCTGTTGATAATCCTAATTTTAGAGTTTCTGCTAATGATATTCTTAAAGTACCTGCACTTTCAAAAATCAACAAAACTTATGATGGATACATAGCTGTTAGTTCTGATAATTTACTTTTAGGCGACGCAAATTGCGACGGAAGAGTTACTATAGCTGACTCAGTTGCTATTAATCAGGCTTTAGCTAACCCGTCGGTTTATGCACTTTCTCCACAGGGCAAGGATAATGCAGACTGCTGTGACCGTGGTGATGGTGTAAATGCCAATGACGCTAAAGCAATAAGTATGATCGAATCAGGATTTATCACTGCTAAAGACTTTCCTATAAAAAGCAGTCAATTAAAACAATAAAATTACAGCCGATGTTAACACATTTTGTTAGCATCGGCTTTATTATATAAATCTTAATTAACCAACGCCAAATTTATAACAGAATTACACTTTCTTTAGCATAACTTTCAATAAGTAAATAAGAAATTCCCTCACATTACCTGTATACTTCACATAAATTCAGTGATATAATAGGTTGGAACATATGGTTCAAAATTGAGGGAATATTTATGAAAGAAAGAGTTATAATCCATTCTGATTTAAATAATTTTTATGCCTCTGTTGAGTGCCTGTATCACCCTGAATACAGAGGAAAGCCGCTTGCCGTACTTGGCGATCCTGAAGCCAGACACGGAATAGTTCTTGCTAAAAATTATGAAGCCAAAGCTTATAGCGTACAGACAGGCGATCCTATGTGGATGGCAAAGAAAAAATGTCCCGATATTGTATTTGTTCCTCCGCACTATGATTTGTATATGAAACATTCTAAGCTTGTCCGTGAGATCTATTCCGAATACACCGATAAAGTCGAGCCTTACGGTCTTGACGAGTGCTGGCTTGATGTTTCGGAAAGTACAATGCTTTTCGGTTCGGGAGAGAATATTGCAAACGAAATACGCAAACGGGTAAAGTTTGAATTAGGCGTATCAGTTTCTGTCGGGGTTTCATTTAACAAGATTTTTGCCAAGCTCGGCTCTGATTTGAAAAAACCGGACGCTACTACCGTTATAGAAAGCAAAAGTTTTAAAGAAATCGTTTGGTCTTTGCCGGTTAAGGAACTATTATATGTAGGTCGGGCAACCCACACAAAACTAAAACGCAAGGGTATTTTTACAATAGGCGATCTTGCAAATACAAATCCAGAAAACCTCAGATTTTGGTTAGGCAAAATGGGGGTTGTGCTTTGGCAGTTTGCAAACGGTCTTGATACTTCTCCTGTTTCAAACATAGGAGCAAAATCTCTTATAAAGACTGTCGGCAACAGCACAACAGCCCCCAGAGATTTGATTACCGATGAGGACATAAAAATTACACTTATGGTATTATGTGAAAGCGTTTCATCAAGGCTTCGTGAATACGGCTTTATTTGCAGAACAGTTCAAATTGGCATTCGTGACAACGAGCTTGAATGGTTTGAAAGACAAGGAAAGCTTGAAATACCAAACAGAACGGCTAAGTCCATATTTGAGCTTGCTTTCTCGCTTTTTAAGAAACACACCAACGGAAAGCCAATAAGGAGTTTAAGCGTCAGAGCCTGTGATCTTGAACCTGTCGATTTCGTTCAGTTATCGCTTCTGCCTGATATTGAAAAACTTCAAAAACAAGAAGAAATTGAAGCTGCTATGGATAGTTTGCGTAACAGATTCGGGCATTTCTCTGTTCAGAAAGGTATTATGCTTTGTGACACGGAGTTATCTAATCTTGATCCTAAAAATGACCATATTATTCATCCCATGAGTTTCTTTAATTAAAAGAGCAGACACTTTTAATTCAGCGTCTGCTCTTGTTATATCTGCAACTTATTATTTAGAATTTACAGTATACGAAACTGATAATGGATTTATTCTTGCAGTAGAATTTGAATAAACTTCAAAATGAAGGTGTGCTCCGGTTGAATGTCCTGTCGATCCTACTGCCGCAATGTTCTTACCGTTATAAACACGCTGATTTAGTGAAACATTTATTGTTGAACAATGAGCATACCTTGTCCTTGTACCATCATAATGCTCAATTACAACATAGTTTCCGTATCCTCCGCCGCAGCCACATGAGGAACTTTTAGGATAATTATGCGTACAGGAAGTGCATACCTCTATTACCTTGCCTGCCTTTGCCGCAATAATCGGCTTGCCTGAGATTCCCGAAGATGATATATCAATTCCGTTATGCATTGTTCCGCCTCTTAAGCCATAAGAACTTGTTATATTAGTATAACCGGGAACTGGCCAGTCATAAAGCTTATCACTTGTCCATAAGGAATCAAGTAAACCATATTTATTTTTATCACATTTACGAATTTGAAGCTTACCTTCATTTGTTAATATGAGTTTATACACATATCCGGACTGCGCTCCTACCGCTGTTTTAGAATACCATATTGCTTTATTGGCACTATCACGTATAACCAAATTTCCGTCCTCCTGCATTTTTACAGTTGAACCTTTAGTTGCTCTCAATGGCGAATCTGAAACAAAAGTCCTGCTATTCCATAGAGGTATTTTATTAGATGTTGAAATATCATATATAACAAAATTTCCGTCTGTCTGAAATTCTGCCGAGTACTTACCGTTTGGTGAAAGCATTTTTTCTCCAGCATTTAAGTTATTATGATAGCTTATCTGACTTGTATTATTCCATATCAATTGATTAGAATTCTTTGTATTTATAACATCAAGTCTGCCTGTATCATTTAGACGAAGCTGATATTTATGACCTGATACTGCTCCATAGTTTGTACCTGATGACCAAACTGCTGTTTTAGATGTACCGTTCTGCCCGTAAATTACAAAATTTCCGTCTGCCTGCATAGTGGCAAAATATGAAGAAAATGCAGAAGTGTTGGTTGCAGAACACCATATAGCTTTACCGCTTTTATAAATAACGAAATTTCCGTCCCACTGCATTACTGCTTTATAATTCCCATTAGGAGAAAGAAGATAGTTTCCTGCACTTATTACTTTACCGCCGTCTATTACGCTGCCTAGTGATGAAGCTGCATTAACAGCAGCATTTCCAAATGCCGAGAAAAATGAAAATGTAACAACAAATGCAATTATCAGACCTAAAAGCTTATTGTTTTTTATTTTTGTCATAAAACCACCTCAATAATTAAAATAAATAATCATGATTATATATTAATTATATATCATTAAATATTAAATGTCAACTATTTCCAAAAAATATGTTGGAAAAAAGCTGAAATTAGCATGGTATATTCTTCTCTCGAATCGAGATACTAAAAATGGTGATTTAATGATACGCAAAGTTTATGTTGAAGTTACCGCCAGATTTGACACAGAGGGTAATATCACTCCTTTATCGGTAACTTGGGAAGACGGTACGGTTTATACAATTGACAAGGTAGTTGACAAAAGACGAGCTGCAAGCTTAAAGGCAGGAGGTATCGGTATACGTTATACCTGTCGTATTGTAAATCAGGAATCTTATTTATTTTATGAAGAACCGAGATGGTTTGTGGAGGCTAAAAGTTAATGTGCGGAAGATACAGTCTGTTTTGATGATGAATATAACCGTGATATTTGAAATTATATCTGTTAACATCAATTTTAATAATTCATAACCTCAGCATCATAATACATTTTATTCAATCATTGAACAAAACATGGCATTTTACCAAAACTGATTTAAGTTTTTTCCATAATAATAAGGAACAATGATCCGGATTATAACCATCATCGTCTTTTGGTACATATATTTTAAAATTCCCAACATAAACCAAATCTTTTGGTATTATTCTTTTAGATGTTATATCCAACTCATATATGTATTTGCAATTCCTACCCGGAGGTAATTTCCACCCCCAATGTATGCATTCTGTACAATTCTCCCTTTCCGGTGTATATGTTAAATTATCAGATATCCAGCATCGTACCAAAGGAATGATATTTTTATTAAACTCAATCTGCGAAGCCTGCTGAATCATTATATATTTTCCATTTAGTCCATGTTCCTTTCCATATTCATTCAGCGGCAATGCAAATATATCACCATCCTTCCAAGGACATATATAGTACCTATGTTTATAAATTTTCTTTTCAGGCGGCTGCGGGGAATTAAGTCTTTGACTTAATTCCTCTAACACTCTTTTTCTTTCATTTCCTAATTTTTCAGATGATTCATACCATATATGCAAATCTCCTCCTTTTTCTATCCAATTTAATGCCTGCTCTTTTACATATGGCAATAATCGTCCTATTTTCCATTGCTGATCTGCTAAGACAAACCAAAAATTTGGTCCGTCATCTATATCCTCTAACATTCCTTCATATTTCAATATTAATTCTTTAGTTGCCTCTTCATTGGTTTTACCCTCTCTCAAATATTCTGTATATTCAAATTTTATGTCTTCCGCTAAATCATTTTGATATAGCTTGACTCCCCAGGCTCCCATTTTTTCACTTCCTTATCTTAATTTAACTTATTATATGATTCTTTCAAAATAGCTCTTGCTGGATTTTCTAATATGTCTCTTATTTCTTTAACATCCCAAAAACCTGAAAGACATTCTAACCATTCTAAATCATTTTGTTCATTAGCTTCTATAATGGTTGCTTCTAATTCTTCTTTCAGCAAAAGCGGATTAAATTTTTCTAATCTTTCTAAAATTATTAATGCACCAGGCCAATTTATATCTTGCAGCCATTTTAATATTTTTGATAAATATTTTGAAAGTATTAGATCATCTTTGCTAACTACTACTTTAGCACAATTTTCCCAAGAATACTTATAATAACCTGGTTGAATCCAATAATCTATACTTTCGTCCTTCATAGCTTCGTTTATAGCAAATAATTGAACGTCTTCATCTTGATGCCAATCCATCATTTTTATTATATCTTCCCTATTCATATTTTTACTCATTCTTTCTATGTTTTATAACTATCGATTGTAGTGTTTGTGTGCATACATGACTTGATCCTTCTTCAATCCATTCATCTAACGTTCCTACTAATGGATTTGGTATTATACTTACATGGTTTATACCATCTCTTATTGCCACTAATGTTCCAGTAGCATTAACTGTAGCAACAGTTGTTGCTACATAAGCTTTGTTCTTTGGAGGCACTAAACTAAAAGACAATCCAGTATACTTATCCTTTTCCTTAGGAGTTAAATTACCAGGAGAGTTACTACCCCATCTATAGATTACTGTATCATTTGGAAGAATAAATGTTTTTGTTAAAACATCTGTTGTAGCATCGGATATGGCTTTACTTCTTGCATAGGTTTCTGCAATTGACATTGAACCCAACCATGGTGCAAGATAAGGATTAGCATTTGAATCAGTAATTGTACTAAACTTTTTCTTTAAACCTGTTGGTGGTGCCAATACCGGTGCTGACGATATGCCGGTAACTTCAGATACAGCACTTGCTACCGATATAGCAGCCGATGCAATTACAGATGCAGCATTTTCAGCAAATTCTTCTACAGCATAAGAAGCTTTGTTTATCATTGTTGATAAACCTTCTTGTACCTCCGGTTGATTTAAAACTGATGATGCCAAATATATAATACCAGCAACTATTAACGTTCCTACTATAATCACATCATCTACGCCTGCTATATGACCTGTAGGATCACTGTAATAAACTGGGTTATTAACACAGTAAGTATACAGATTAAGGCTAAGAGGATCGTTTAGATTTCCCTCATAACTATCCCTTGAAATAAACCTGCCGATACTTGGGTTATAGTTTCCCGCTCTCAGATAAACCGTCGCTGTTTCTTTGTCATAATACTCACCGCAGTAACGGAATGCATTTGTGTCATTTTCATCAATGTTTTTTTCAACACCGAATGCGTCATATTTATAGCTCTTAGTTACATTACCGTCTTTGTCAGTTAGGTTTACAACATCGCCGTGGGCATTTTGAGTATAGTAAGTATATTCAGTTTTCTTACCATTCCAGAAGTTATACTTAGCTACAAGATTTGTGCCACGAATGTAGCAATCAGCCTCATAGAACTGATTGTCGATAACATCTGCAATAATCTGCTGATTACCATCCCAGACATGATTTATTGTTTGACCGCCTACTGTTTTTGCATATCTCAGACCGTTCAAATTATATGAGTAGCTGGTTGTTGTTAATTATACCTTTTGTAAAGAAAAAAGAGCTAAACTCGCTTTAAAAGTTTCTTACTCCATAAAAATAATATTTTTAAATATATTTTTTATAATTATCTATTATTATTTTTTCAATGTTATTCCAATACACTATTTTTTGGCAATTAATTATATCTCCAGCATCATTTTCGGGTATAATCAATTCATAATTACCTAAATAGATTAAATTTTTAGAAACTGATCTTTTCGAAGTTGTGTAAATTTCATATGCATAATGGTATTTACCATAATTATTTAAATTTTTACTCCAACGAATACATTTACACATTTTTGTAAAATGTGGAGTTTCATTAATCCAACATCTAATTATTGGACTTGTATTTCCATCTAACTCATCATCAACTGCTCTTAATTTTTGTGCTGCTTTTTGAAAAATCATATATTTTCCATATAAGCCCTGTTCTTTAGCATATGCTGTATTCATTTCAACTGCGAATACATCACCAACTTTCCATGGACACTTATAATATCTTCGCTTACTAATCTTTTTTTCTGGAGGTTGCAAGGAATTAAGCTTTATGCTTAATTCCTCCAATACCTTTTTTCTTTCATTTCCGAGTTCAGTAGAAGTTTCATACCAAATACGTAAATCTGCACCATTTTGTATTTGGTTTAAAGCTTGCTCTTTTACATATGGCATAAGTTTACCTAACTGCCATTGTTGATCTGCTAATGCAAGCCAAAAATTAGCTCCATCCTCAATATCTTCAAGCACTCCTTCAAACTTTAAAATCAACTCTTGTGTAGCTTCTTCATTTGTTTTTCCATTACGCAAATATTCCTTATACATATGCTTGATATCTTTTGCAATATCATTTTGATATAATTTTACTCCCCATGCACTCATGATTTTATAACTCCTTTAATTTTATGGTCGCCCGTGTAAGGTTACTCCATATTTGTTATTGTACATTATCTTATCTAATTTAGCTTCATATGGTACAGCTGCGGTCATATATGTTGAATAATTAGGATTAAAAATACTTATCCCATTAATTTGATTGTTATAAGCATTTCCGCCAGGTAAAAATCTATTATTTAATGTATGATATTTTTCAATTCCCTTTTGTTCCAAACCTCTTGCCGCTTCATATGAAATATTTTCCGCTATTGGTATCATAGTTAAATGATTTCTTAGCGAAAGCCTAGATGAATGTTGTGCTGCTCTAACATCTAAATTATATGTTCTTCCAACATATTCTATTTGATTGGTGTTTTCATCAAATAATAAATACACACTTTGATTTGGTTTCTTTTTAGGTGTTGCAAATTTAGTTTGGGTTTCAGATTCTGTTTCTTCCTTAGGAACAGACTTAGTTTGAGAAGAATAATCAGTCCATTCAAATGTAGTAGCAGTATCATAGACTCCTTTAACAGCCGAAACGGCTATTATTCCTATAACTGTTAGCAAACCTGCTGTATCTCCAAATGGAGCTGGTCCATCTGCGGCTGCCATCGAACCAGCTACTGCAAAACCTGTGGAATTATCTGATAATTCTTTTCCGGTATTTTTTGCTGCCGAAAGCAAAAAATTTCCCACATTTTTAGCGACTTCTTTTGTACCCTTCCATAATTCTTTCCAAAAGTGCCCACTCGGATCAACATAAATAACAGGATTATTAGCACAGTAAGTATACAGATTAAGGCTAAGAGGATCGTTTAAATTTCCTGCAAAACTATCCCTTGAAATAAACCTGCCGATACTTGAGTTATAGTTTCTTGCACTATACTCAGTTTACTTACCGTTCCAAATCCAGTTTAATTATATCATAATTTTAACTATTTGTAAAGAAAAAGGAGCAAAACTCGCTTTTTAAAGCTTGTTTTACTCCGATTTATCTTAATCCGTAAGGTTTATGACATAAAAGAGGCAAATAACAAATTAGCAAGCTCTTGGCTTTCTCTATAGATAACTTAAGCATTTCTTGGATATGAACCTTAACGAACTTGTGGTAAACAATTTTATAGTAAATTTTAAAGTGAAATATACAAATAATATTCATTATTTTCACAAGTAATAATTATCCATATATCATGCATATGCTTATCGTTAAATTTGTAATCTGTTCTATATGCACGAAATAAATATACAACGTCATCTTCATTAAAAGCAAACCAATGGTAACGAATGTTGAAATTTGGTATATTTTTAAATAAAGGTGGATTTTTGTACTTTGGTAGGATATTATTTTTTAATTGATTTATAATATCCTCTTTTTCTTTTTCATTTATTTTTAATTTTGCCTTTATATTATCTATATAATGAAAATCATCAAAAATATTATGTTCATAATGAACTATACTAACTGAGTTAGACAATTTTAAGGTCGTTCTTTTTTCAATAAGACTTATTGGATTATTTGTAATTTTATAAATAACAATATACAATAATATTAACATCGTTATGAAAATGCAAAAGTATACAATCATGTGTTTTTTGTCCTTAATTTTTTTTACACTTATCATATAATCACCATTCTATATAGTTAGAGGATAAATGACTTCACTTTTAAGGTGAAGTCACAACCTTTTTGAATGTTATTTTTAACACCTAACACAATTATTGTTTAGTATCATTAGTTTTCTTTTTATTTATTTTTATGCCGCTGCCCCAGAAAACAGACATTTCTAATTTTTTAATCATTTGGTTTACCGTTAATTTTTTTTCATAAGATCTAATAACTTGTGATACACCAAAATCGTTACTTCTATAAACGGTCCATCCCCTATTTTTACGTTCAGATATTAACCAGCTTTTAAATTCATCATCATTTTTAGATTTATACTTTCCCAAAAAATCCCGTCCTATAACTGTTCCATCACTTGCTAATACAGGTGAACTGTTTATTATTTCAGCGAATTGTGAGGCCGGATTAGTATGTTCATGATCCAAATCATAGCTCTTTGTTACCTTTCCGTCTTTATCTGTTAGGTTTACTACATCGCCATGAGCATTCTGGATATAGTATGTATCATGTCCTATATTATATCATAATTTTAACTATTTGTAAAGAAAAAGGAGCAAAACATACTTTCCAGTTTGTTTTACTCCGCTTTTTCTTTATCAATAAGGTTTACAACATCGCCGTAGGTATTTTGTGTGTAATAGTTTTCTTACCGTCCCATGAGTATAATTCGCAATTAGGTTTATGCTTTATACATTATTCTCCTACCCAGTATGTTAAAACCTCTCCATTTCTTTGTGAAATAGCTATATTAAAATCTGAACCAACTGTAATCAAACAATTTTTTTCATCATAAGGTTTCCAAAAGCTAATTATCCAAACATTATCACTTTCATCATAAAAAACCGATTGTAGTTTATATTCTTTAAAAAGCCCTTGTTTTTGCTTGTTATAAAAAATAACATTTGCTATTTGTACAGCAGATTCCATATCTGGAACACAATTCGAATCAAAAATATTTTGAACATCATCTTGATTCCATATTTTATTATAATATTCGCCAGATAAAAATTTAATCTTGGAATAATCACTATTAGTTTGTTCATTAGAAAAGTTGTTATTATGATAAGCTAATATATAAGTAAATAAGCTGCCTAAAACAAAGCATATAATAGAAATCAACATAAAAATTATACTTTTTTTCATTTATTCTCCTTTATGGTGTAGGCATTGCATATTGCCACAATTGGATCAGTTCTTCTTCCTGTAAAACTATCCCTTTGAGTAAATCTACCCATACTTGGGTTATAGTTTCTCGCCCTAATCTCAATTTACTTAATATGACTTATTATATGATAATTTTAACTTTTTGTAAAGAAAATATAAAGGAGTAACAAGCTTTAAAAGCTTGCTACTCCTTTTATTAGAATGCTTTAGTTAAATATATACAAAGAAGAACAAACCCGCTTATAAAAGCTTGTTTTATTCTTATACTACATAGTCCAAAAGTCAAAGAAATCTTTTGTATTAGAATATGCTTCCTTTTCATCTATTCTAATGACCTCCCAATTAGACTTGTTCTTTTTTATCTTAAGCTTTACAGGTATTTTTTTGCTGGAGGTCATTATGTTTCCGGTTTTATCTAATACTACTACAGAATATTTTATCCATAAATAACCGGATTTAAAGTTATGAATTGTATATACTCTTTTAACTTCCAAATTAACTGTATAATTATTATTGTTATATTCACGTAACCAGTTAAAATGTGCTTTTATATTATTATTAAACATATCATCATCTACAAAAATAATATTATAATCATCAACTTCTTGATTATTATAATATTTACTTAGACTTGCAGGCACATAACAATCTGTTGAATAAAATGCATTATATATTTCTTGAATTACAGAATTTGTATTTATTTGCATCAAGATAAAGCCAACTAATATAGTGGTTAAAGCAATTATAATTGCTTTTGCTTTATATCTCTTGAAATTAAATTTAACTTGCATCATTTTTCATCCTAATTATACAAACATAATCTTCGTCTGGAATTGATAACTCCTTATTAGTTCTGTTTATTGAATGAGCAGAATATTTTATTTTATTGCCATCAGAAGCCTTAGTATCATATAAAACATCTGTAATTATGGTTGAATGATATATACCGTCTTCATTTCCATAAAACATTAAATCTCCTTTTTGGATATTCAAGAACCTTAAAAAAGGTTTTACAGTATTATATTCATCACCATTCATTTTTAATACACTTCCATTAATATAACCATTACTTTCATTTGAAAAATATTCATATTGCTTCCTTGCCACTGTCCAAGTATTTGTAAAATTATAATCTTTTGGTCTATGAGTTACTCCACTTTTATTACTAAAAAATATATTGGGTTGAATAGGTTGAAGCCCATATGAAGGATAATCAATTCTAAAGCTTTGATTATATTCCGATTCATAGTACCAATCTTCATTCATAGAAATATCACCAGCATGTAATGCTTGAGAAGTAAAATTAGCACAATCAGACCCTGCTCTCTTACCATAAAGCATAAAATATTCAACATACCCTTTAATAGTTTTTAAATTAAAACCGGATCCCAAATCAATATATTCAGGATTTGAATCTTCTGAATAATCTAATGCATATTGCACAGCAGCTTCTCGATCATAAAAACCAGATGGATCTATATTAATAATAGGGTTATTTCGGCAATAAGTATATTTATTTAAAGATAACGGATCTTCATTTTTTCCCGCATAACTATCCCTTTGAGTAAATCTACCGGTACTTGGGTTATAATATCTTGCTCTCAGGTAAATTGTACCTGACTCAGTGTCGTAGTACTCACCGCAGTAACGGAACGCATTTATGTCATTCTTGTCAATGTTTTTCTCAATACCGAATGCATTATGTGATATTATATCATAATTTTAACTATTTGTAAAGAAAAATGGAGCAAAACTCGCTTATTAAAGCTTGTTTTGCTCTATTAATTATAGATTAAAATTAAATTCGAAATTACCTGTTAACAAATAACAATATTCGGCTAACTCTAAAGCACGATATCTCTTCATAAAAAGAGCCTTATTACCATATATCTCATGAATAATTGTCCCCGCTCCCATCTTATCATAATATATATCAACTGCTATATTAGGATTGGTTTCATAAAACGCTACCCATGCCTCCTGTGATTTTCTAAATTCATTCAATTCGTCATCCGAAATATTTTCTTCTATTTTTTTTACCACGATGTCCAATTCATTTTGCCAAATATCTAAATATTTTTGATATATATTTACTATATCTACAGTTGTCACCACATCCTTCCATTCCTCAAAATATATTTTATCTATTGCATTATTATTTAATATTTCGTCTATTTTAGATGATCCGGAAAAAGGAGTATAAATAAAATTTGAAGGAATTATTTCATTTTTATCCGTATCTTTATTATTTTCAGTTGCTTTACCACAAGAAGATAATAAAAATATAATGATAAACAATAAACTAATGATTTTATATTTTTTCATTTTAATCTCCAAAAAACATATTTGCTTCAGCTGTTCTCCTATTAATCAAACCTTCTTTATATATCCCTTCAGGATCACCAATAAACGCTTTTAAGCATTCTTCTTTATTACTAAAATCACCTGCTTTTATGTATGATACAATAGAATAATCATCTTCCATTTCCCAAATATATGGTCCTTTTTGAAAACTATCCGCTATTTAAGCATCATATTGATTTTGATTTAAAACAATTTGATTATCTGACAAAAACTTATTTAAACTAGGTGCAAATGTACTATTAATGTCATCCATAAATAAAGTTGTTGCTAATTCTTCGGTTAGTGTATCATATGCTTCGCCATTTATCACTACAGATGTGCCACCTTCATAAATTTGATGACCATAACCAATTGTATAATAATCTTCTCCTTCTAATAAATAAGCTTGAGGTTCAAAGCTTTCATATTGTTTTAAGAATTCTATCCCTTTTTCAGATATTCCAGTTGGACTTTTTTTATTATTAACTTTACTATCCTGCTTTCCAGATTTTATTTCATTAAAAACTTTTGCATCCCAAGCACCATTAATAGACATTTTTGTACCATCTAGAAGTTCAGCATAACTATGCCCATTTGGATCGATATAATAAATAGGATTATTACCACAATAAGTATAAAGATTCAAGCTAAGCGGATCAGTTCTTCTTCCGGCGAATGAGTCACGACTGATAAATCTACCTGATTTCGGATTGTAATACCTCGCCCTTAAATAAACAGTCGCTGTTTCCTTGTCGTAATACTCACCGCAGTAACGGAATGCATTTATGTCATTTTCATCAATGTTTTTCTCAACACCGAATGCGTCATATTTATAGCTCTTTGTTACCTTTCCGTCTTTGTCAGTTAGGTTTACTACATCGCCGTGAGCATTTTGAGTATAGTAAGTATCATATCTTATATTATATCATAATTTTAACTATTTGTAAAGGAAAAAGGAGCAAAACATACTTTCAGTTTGTTTTACTCCGATTCTTAATCAGTAAGGTTTATAACGTAGCCTTCTTCTTAAAATATCATTTAATATACCTTTCATATTTTCTAATCATTATTTCTTCGATTTGTTTCCAATCAAAACTTGAATAACTAACATCATACTCTGGAATATATTCATCTACAAGATGAACTATTTTTGAATTTCCCATATACATAAGAGTTTTAGGAATAATCTTTTTGGAAGTATTTAATATTTTCCCCCTATATTTATAACTCGAAGTTGCTTTGTTTAAACCAATTTTTAAACACTCAATATTTTTTATATCATTAATTGAAGGTAAACTTGTATCCTTCGTAATTCGAAAATAAACTATTGGTACAACATGACCTGGATACCAACTTCCCTCATCTACCTTTTGAATTAGCAAATACCTTCCATAATATCCTTTTTCCTTGGCTATTTCACTTTCAAATCGGTATGCATATACATCTCCTATTTTCCACTCACATTTATATATCCTATGCTTATATACCTTCTTTTCCGGCGGCTGAGGGGATAATAGCTTTTCCTTCAATTTTGTTAATACTGCCTGGCGCTTTTTTAATAGCTGTTTTCCCTCTGCTTCCCATCTATCCAGTCCTTCTCCTTTATCTATTATGTCTATGGCAGCCTTTTTCAGTACTTCTGATAATCTTCCTGTACGCCATGCTGTTTCTGCTAATGATAATACCACTATCGGTCCGTCATCGCTGTCAGATAGTTCATCTTTAAAATATGACACTGTTGCGGCTTCTGCTTCTTCTCCGCTCATTTCTTCTCTAAGACAATTCATATAATATTCTTTTACATCGCACGCTACATCATCTGAATATAATCCTGGTCCCCATGTTCCCATTTATTTTAACCTCCTACATATATTTCTTCTTTTACTCATTTTTCTTTATGAAATTAATTGTATCATACTTTTAACTTTATGTAAAGAAAAAGGAGCAAAACATACTTTACAGTTTGTTTTACTCCGATTCTTAATCAATAAGGTTTATAACGTAGCCTTCTTCTTAAAATATCATTATTTAATATACCTTTCATATTTTCTAATCATTATTTCTTCGATTTGTTTCCAATCAAAACTTGAATAACTAATATCATACTCTGGAAAATACTCATCTACAAGATGAACTATATTTGAATTTCCCAAATATATAAGAGTTTTAGGAATAATCTTTTTGGAAGTATTTAATATTTTTCCTCTATATTCATAACTTGAAGTTGTTTCACCCAAACCAATTTTTAAGCACTCAATATTTTTTATATCATTAATAGAAGGTAAACTTGTATCCTTCGTAATTCGAAAATAAACTATTGGTACAACATGAC
>CAJUPO010000004.1 GCA_910588145.1 uncultured Oscillospiraceae bacterium
AGCTATAAGCTCCTTTGAACCCCCGGCTTAGCCGGGGGTTTTCTAAATACAATAAAAAGGACGTATCTGAGATTTACTTCAGATACGTCCTTTTGTATATTACTTGCTTATATTAATTTATTATGCATTTTTGCAGCAGTTAATGTATTCTTCATTAACATAGCAATTGTCATTGGTCCTACACCGCCTGGAACCGGAGTTATATAGGAAGCTTTCTTCTCAACATTTTCAAAATCTACATCTCCGCAGAGTTTACCATTTTCCAGTCGATTCATACCGACATCTATTACAACTGCACCATCCTTGACCATATCTTCAGTTACGAAATTGGCTCTGCCAACAGCAGCTACAAGAATATCAGCATTACGGCAAATTTCTTGTAAGTTCTGAGTTTTAGAATGACAAATTGTTACTGTTCCGCTTCTATGTAATAAAAGCATAGCCATTGGTTTTCCTACAATATTACTGCGTCCTATAACAACACATGATTTACCTGAAATTTCAACTCCGGTGCTGTCAATAAGTTCCATTACCCCAGCTGGTGTGCAAGGCAGAAAAGCATATTCACCTATCATTATTTTTCCAACATTGAAAGGATGAAAAGCGTCAACATCCTTTTCAGCTTTTATGGCATTTATAATAGCATTTTCTTCAATATGTTTTGGCAACGGGAGCTGACAAAGTATGCCGTTTACGTTATTGTCATTATTAAGCTTTTCAACAAGTTCAAGTAATTCTTCCTGAGTTGTTTCTTCTGGAAGTGCATATTCGTATGAATTAAATCCTACTTCAGCACATGCCTTTTTCTTGGAATTTACATACACTCTTGAAGCAGGATCATTTCCGACGATAATAACAGCGAGTCCAGGTGTTATTCCCTGCTTTTTAAGTTCAGCCGTTTCTTCAGCCACTTGATTTTTTACTTTTAATGAAACTTCTTTACCGCTTATCAGCTTTGACATATTAATTTTCTCCTTCATTTTTATTAAAATCTTCTGATATTTCATTCTCAATTTCATCTTCGGAATTATCAATATATTCCTCTGATTCATTGATTTCAGAATCTTTATCTGAATCTGTAAACTTAGTCTCAGATTGTTCTGTTATATCATTATACTTTTTATTTATTAAATTTATAGATTCTTCAGTATTACAGTATAGTACATATTCATCACCCATTCGTTTTACCTTAAGCGAGAAAATAATGAGTAATATTACAGATGTAATAACGCATACTGCTGCTAATACTTGAGAAACTCTTAATGTGCCTATTATGAGACTGTCAGTCCTCAGACCTTCTATGAAAAATCTGCCCAATCCATACCAGCCAGCGTACATTAAAAACACCTGACCATCGAAACGTCTGATTTTTTTTGCAAAGAGTGCAAGCAATATAAAGCCAAGAATACACCAGGCTGATTCATATAAAAAGCATGGATGCACTGGTATATTCCATGACATTGAAGTAATATCCTCTGGATTTGCCGTATTGCTGCTTGCATTAATTATCCATTCCTGAATTTTTCCGCCTGACATACCAAATATGCTATTGCTTGTGTTATATCCAAACGCTTCCTGGTTTGTAAAGTTGCCCCATCTGCCGATACCCTGCCCCAGAAGAAAACCTATTGAACATACATCAAGTAATGGTAAAAACTTCACTTTTCTTAATTTAGCAACCAGTCCTCCAACTGCAATTGCGCCAATAATGCCGCCGTAAATGGCAAGACCGCCTGTTCTGAAATTGAAAATTGACTTCCAGTCACTGGAATAGTCTTCCCATTTCATAATAACATAATATGCTCTGGCGCCGATTAAACCTCCGATAATGCCGCCTATGACGACATCCATTGCTCTGTCAGTATCTATGCCGTATTTTTTCATCTGCGAAAAGCCATATATCATGGCAAGAAGCATTCCAAATGCAATTATAAGGCCATACCACTTTATCTCAAATCCAAAAAGAGAAAACGCAGTTTCATCAACACTTATGTCAATTCCAAGTTTAGGAAAAACTATACGGTCTGGTTCAAGTCGTTCAGTTAATGTCATAATCTTTCCTCCGTCATTTAATTACAGACATAGTCATATTATTTGTATCAAATCTTTCAATAAGACATTTCTGAACATCATCATATGTCATTTCTGAAAGAATCTTAATTGACTGGTAGGGCTCCACTCCTGACATATAGGCAGAGATAAGATTTGAGGCAACTGCTTCTGGATTATTGCTGATTCGGACCATCATTCCATAAGTGGATTTCTTAATTGTATTGAACATTTTTTTGTCCAAACCATTTATTTTAGCTGACTCAATTTCATTTACAATATATTCTCTTACCCTTTCAGGACTTTCAGATTCACCGCTGAATATAAGAGAAAAGAATCCGTCTCCTGTAAATGCTTCTACGCAGAATGTAGAATTAATGAGTCCGTCGTCCATCATTTTTTTATACAAAGGAGTAGAGGGATCAGCCAGTACATTCAGAGCAATCATACATTCCATTTCAGCTTTAAGACGGGCATTGCCGTTTTCAGGTCTGCATTTAATACCGATATTGAAAATCGGACTGCCGACTGGAAGATGTTCAGTCACATCATGCTCAACAACTTCATAAGGTTCTTCTTCAAATACAGTTTCAAGTTCCTGATTTTCACAAGGCTTTAAAAGTCTGTCAGCCACTTCAAGTACTTCATCGGTTTTGACATTTCCGGCAATAACAAGAACCATATTATGAAGATTGTAAAAAGTATTATAGCATTTATAAAGAAGATCAGCGTCAATTTGAGCTATGCTTTCAATAGTTCCGGCTATATCAATTCTTACAGGATGATTATGGTACATACCCTGAAGCATATTGAACAGTACTTTCCAGCCTGGATTATCATTGCACATTTGAATTTCCTGACCAATTATTCCTTGTTCCTTGTCAACTGTTTCCTTTGTAAAATAAGGCTTCTGCACAAAGTCTAGAAGTATTTCAAGAGATTTTATATAGTTATCTGAACAACTGAAAAGATAGCAGGTTCTGTCAAAGGAAGTATAAGCATTGGCGTTAGCTCCTGTTTGAGCATAAAGAGCAAATGCGTCACAGTCTTCATTTTCGAAAAGCTTATGTTCAAGAAAATGTGCTATTCCCTCTGGTACTACTGTATACTGCTTATCATTTTTAGTTTTGAACATTGTATTAATAGAACCGTATTTTGTGCCGAATAAAGCCTCAGTTGTACTAAAACCATTCATTTCGCAGACATAAATGTCAAGACCAGAAGAATGTTTTATATATTTACAATGATCCCCTGTTTGTTTACAGTATATATCTTTAATTTCCATCAGGCTTTTTCCCCCTTCATAACATAAACTGTATCAAGTTCAAGAGTTTTGGCTGCTTCAATCAGATCCTGCTTTGTAATAGATGCATACTTATTAATTGCTGTTTCTGTATCTATAACATTATTCTTTATAAATCCATTGAAATACCACGATATATATGAAAATGAAGTATCCCCTACTCCGTTCAGTGAATTTTTAATACTAAGGAGTGCATGATTCATTTCTTCATCAGTAATATTTCCGCATTTCATTTCATTTATTTGATTTAAAATTTCTTTTTCGGTTTCTTCAATATTTGCCTCTTCAATTCCGCAGTCTATAAACATAGTCTGCTTCCAGAAGTTATATGCACTTGCGCAGTAGTAGCAGAGACTCTTTTTTTCTCTTACATTAATAAAAAGTTTGGATACAGCAGTTGCGCCAAGTACAGTATTGACAAATTTCATTATATATTCATCCTGACAAGATGACTTTAGTGCCAAAACCATTTTGCATTGTTTAACATCCAGATGTTCTTCTACTCTGCTTACTTCTTTTTTCAAAGGACTCGGACTAATAAAATTTAGATTTTCCGGCATTCTTTCAAGCTTGCTAAACTTTTCTGTAATAATTTTTTCTATTATATCATCTTTTTCAGGACCAACAAAGAAAATTTCAGTTTGTGCAGTTTTTAAAATTTTCTGATATGCCTCAAAAGCTGATTCAGGAGTAACTGCTTCTGTATCTTCCTTTGTGCCGTATGCAGAATTCTCACTGTTTTCACCTTTATATGCTTCCTTATGCGTTTGAATTACTGCGTAATTTCTTTTATTGTTTATTTCAGCGTCAATGGAATCAAGGTGATCCTTTTTTCTGAAATTAAAAGGTTCTTCTGAAAATTTTCCATTTGATGCATTTGGAGAAAAAATGCAATCCATAAGGATTTCCAAAACGGAATTGCTAATGTCTTCACTTTCAAGTGCATATCGGTTATGAATGGAACTTATGCTTATACTTAAAATCTGCTCGTCGGCCTGTTTACTAATGTCAACATTGATACTGGCTCCGTAAAGCTCATTAAGTTTGTCAGTAAGCAGGCTTAAATTTTTATACCTGCTGTTCGAGGTACCAATAATTCCAACTGCCATGGCGTTATGGGAAGCTGTTTCTTTCTTAAGTTCCGTTATAAACATTACCTGAATCTTATTTGTTTTGAATTTAGGATCGATTATAGTTGTATAACCTATTCCGTCAGCAATATTCTTTCTTGAATAAACCGGCATAATATTACACGCTCCTTTTCTGTAACAGATATTTTTATTATATCATAAATTTAGTAATAATTCCAGTAAAAAATAAAATTATAATACCTTAACTTCCATTTTCTTATAAAAGGAATAAATAATTGCTTCTTTAACCGGAAGACTCTGGATCTTTTCCAGGGTTCTTTTATATAGCGTCAATTGTCCGCGATACTTGTCCGAAATTAAATTTATATCATTAATACGGTCAGTTTTGTAATCAACGAGAACAAGTGAATCGTCTTCAACCAATATCATGTCGATGATTCCGTTTAGCATGCCATCAGTATTTCTATATGCATTACCATATTCATCATCAATATCCAAATCATTAAGTGATACAAGAAACTTTTTCTCTCTTATTACCTCAGAACAGTTTTTTATACGTTTAAAAAGGTTTGATTCAAGAAAACTTTTGATATCATTAATTTTAATAGAATCACGTTGAGTAACAGAAAGATAGCCGTAATTGTATAAACGTTCAAGTTCAGATTCTATTCCGGATTCTAATTTTTTTAAATCGGTAAACTGTAGGAATTTATGCAGAGCAGTACCCTTTTCTGCATTAGTTAGTCCTTTTCTGTCTAAGTCAAACTTTGGTCTTTTAAGCTGTAGTTTATAATCATTTGATTTTTTTGTTATATCAGAAACTGAAAGCTTTGCAGTTAATTCAGAATATCTGAAGTCATACTGAAGATTAATCATTTGTTCAAGTTTTTTTACATAATTAAGATCAGCCTGAGGTGTACCATTGGTATCTTTTTCTTTAAATTCATTTTCATCCTCTGATTTATTATATAAACTGAAGTTTATATTCTGATAATCCTCATAAGAAAAATATTCATAGATTCCCAATTGTTCTCTTAAAGGACTATTTTTTTTCAATGATAGAAGAGTCATCATTATCCAATCATTCATACAAGCAGCGTCTGATATCATAAAGGACGTGATTCCGTTATTCGATTTCATTGTTTCTGTAAATAAAGCTGCTTTTTTTGCTCTGTTTTCACTAATGTCAAAAGTAATAAATAGTTTTTCCTTTGCTCTGGTCAGCGCAACATATAAAAGTCGCATTTCTTCTGCAATACTGCATTTATGATTATAAATTTTTATTGCTTCAAAGGGAATTGTCTTAAATCTTTCATATTTGCTTCGGTTTTGACCTATGAAACCTAAGCCCATTTTGTATGAAAACTGATATGGATTTGTTTCGTCCATTCTATTGAATTTTCGTGTAGTTTCTGCAATAAATACAAACGGAAATTCAAGTCCTTTTGATTTATGCATAGTTTTAACTGATACAGCATTAATTGATGATGCCGAAGAAGACGCACTTCTAAAATCATCATTTCTTTCTAATATTCTGTCAATATACTTAATAAATCCTGAAAGCCCTTCGTTAGAATTGCTTTCAAAGCTTCCGGCATATTCAAGCAGCAGTCTTAAATTTGCTTTTTTCTTTTCGCTGTCCTTATAAAGCTGCATAACAGATAAGAAGTCGGTATTATCATATATTCTCTGTATAAGTTCCTGTACAGTATAAACAGACGAGAATAATCTCATTTCCTGTATAGTGTCATAGACAAATTTAGCTTTGATACATAAATTATCGTCAAAGGAAGGTTCAGAATTGTTTATGCCCAGACCGCTGACCATATTATTATAAATGTATCCTTTGGCATTTACAAGCCTTATAACAGATATATCGTCTGCACTAAGTGCAAACATCGGAGACATCAAAACCGAAACAAGCGCCAAATCATTCATAGGATTATCTATTACCCTGAGCAGATTAATAAGCACTGAAACTTCCCGTGACTTAAGATAACCTTTACTCTCCTCACATTCAACGTTAAGCCCTCTTTTTTCAAGTTCTTTTATATAGGTATCATTATTGGTATTTGTACGTTTAAGAATACAGAAATCACGCATTTCGCAAGGACGGAATGATTTTCCTCCGTTGATGCTGACAGGATGTCTTTTTTCAATCATTTCAGAAATTTTTTCTGCTATGCATGCTGCTTCTGCGTTTTCAGAGAGATTTGTTTTATTGTACATAATTATTTCTGTATTTCTGTCTGCCGGATAAAATTCAGCGCCTCTAATAAGATATTCATTTTCATTATAGTCTATATCACCGGTTTCCTTAAACATAATCCTTGAAAACATATTGTTTACGAAATTTATTACTTCTGCTGAACTGCGAAAATTTTTGTTAAGCTTTATAAAAGAATTAGTTTTTTCTCCCTGACAGTACGGAACAGATTTTTCTACTGCATTTATAAAATTATCCGGATTTGCTAACCTAAATCTATAAATTGACTGCTTAACATCTCCCACAAAAAAAAGGTTGCTGCCATATTCAGCGTTGTTGCCATTATGTGAAAGTAACCTAAATATCATATCCTGACGGTTATTTGAATCTTGAAATTCATCAACCATTATAATTTTATAATAATCTGACAATTCTTCTGCAAGCGCCTTTTTAGATACATTACCGTTATCATCGCATTCTGCAAGAAGTTCAAGAGCAAGCTGCTCTGCATCATCAAAACCAATGGAATTTTTTCTATCCTTGTATTTTCTAAGCTCAAAATCAAATTCTATTATAATTGATGTCAAAGCTTCAATTATTTGTTTATTCATTAACACATCAGATTTTTCAAAAGCAAGCACTTCATAAGCTGTTGGAGAAACTTTTTTTACAATATCAATCATTGAGTCACGGAAAGTTTTAATCAATATTCTATCCTCTTCATGATCTGATGACTTAGGGAATCTTGGAAAAGATGCAAACTTTATTTTAGGAAACGGCATTGATGTATCTCCTTTAAAGACTGCTTCTTTTAACTCATTTAAAAGTAGACTATCTCCTATCAGCATATCCATAAGCTTGGTATTTTCTATTTGTTCAGCTTTTTCCTTAGCAGAATTAAGCAGATTTTCAGCTTGATTAAAGTTATCGTTTAAATATTTAATATAGAAATTCTTATATAAATTAGTATCATATTTTAAATATGCAAGCTTTAGCCAATTTTTAAAAAAAGGTATAGATGATACGTTTTTATAAACATTTAATATTAAATTTTCAATTGGAGTATCATTATTTCCGGAACAGAAATTATCTGACAATAATTTTATACATTCAGGTTTTTCCTTGTAAAACTTTTCAAAAATATTTTTTAGCACTTCATTTCGAAACAGATTTTCTTCAGTTTCATCAATAATCCTAAAATCAGATGAAATATTAAGCAGTGTAACATTATTTCTAATTAAATCAAAACAAAAAGAATGTATGGTAGAAATAGCAGCGCTTCCTATCATTGAATACTGTCTTGCTAACCACTTATTTCCAGGGTTCTTTTGAATAAGAGCAGCAATAGAATCTGAAAGCCTTTGTTTCATTTCAGCCGCTGCATCGTTAGTAAATGTAACGACAACCATTTTTTCTACAGGAATTTTATTATTACTGTTTGATATAATTCTTAAGAGTCTTTCGACAAGAACAGAAGTTTTACCGCTTCCTGCCGCTGCTGAAACTATAACTGAACATCCGGATGCTGTAATGGCTTTGGTCTGTTCGTCTGTCCATCTGTTCATGTTCATTCCTCCTCCAGTGATAATTTTTCTAACATTAGTTTTTCTGCATCCTTATCAAATTCACGATGCTTATCGGTTTCTGTTATTCCGCATACGGACCAGTAATTACAGTACGAACATGGATTGGTTACTGAAGAAATAAGTGGGTCAGCGTCTATATTTCCATTGTAAAGCTCCATGCACATATTTTGCATAAGTTCTTTTGTATATTTTCTTAGATTACTGAATTGTTCTGATGAAAGAACTGACGATGTTTTACTAAGAGAAAGTGTCCCTTCACCTTTATCAGTTTTTAAAACAGATGCAGGAATGTATATACCCATAATATCCTTTTCCATTGCATTTAGTACCATTCTGTCATTAAGGATCAATCCGTTCATTTTATAATGAGAGTTTAATGTTTTTTTTATTTCAGTACCTTCAAATCTGTTTCTGCTGCATTTTACTTCACCGGATGGCATATATAATACGCCGGCTGTTTTATATCCGTTATATTTTCCCTTTTTTCCGGTTACAGTAAACATATAAATGAGCATCTGCATATTAAGACCATAGTACAGAGATGACATTGAAAGCTTCTTTTCACCTGTTTTATAATCAATTACTCTTAGATACTTCTGACCGTTGTTTTCATAAACATCTACCCTGTCAATTACTCCTTTTAAAATTATCTCTATTCCATTTTCAGCTTTAAGTACAGATAATCCGTCCCCTTTACTGAGACTAAGTTCAAACTCTGCTGGACGAAATTCAGACTGTTTTAACTCTTCTTTTAAGTGAATAATAAGAGTTTCAATACTGTTATTAATTCTTTCGAGAATATGCTTTGCCCTGGTATCATTAACTGAACTCCCGCCAAGATTTTCTTCAAAGTATTTTTCTGTACATTCTCTTACAGCAAAAGCAATCTTTTCGGAAGTTAAAGAATCAAATTCTTCTTTTGTTGAACAGGAACTTAATATTTTTTCAAGACAGTCATGTATTAAATTGCCTTGTTCAAGTCTGTTTATTTCATGCTTTCTAATAGCTTTGAGTTTTAGTCCAGTATTGCAGAAAAATTTGAAATGACATAAATTATATTCTTCAAATCCTGTTGCTGAGATTCTGAGTCTGTCAGAGTAAATTTTTCTTATTAATTCTTTATTTTTTATCTGAAAACTCTTTTCATGGCTTATTTCTTCTAAAAATTCTATTTTATTTTTATAGTATTTATGCTTTTCAAGATATTTTCTCAGACTTTCAACTTCAGCGCTTTTTTCATTAAAGTGACGAATAAAGTTATAGTAGGCAGCCTGAATTGTTGATGAATAAAAAATGATATCTTTTTGTGAGGCATATTCCAAAATATTGTTCTTAAACATTTCTTTTATCTGAGTAATAATAGACGCTGGGAAAAGAGATGAACCAGATAATGATGAAAGAGGATATGTAACATATAATTTATCACTTGCGTGGGTAAGAGTTTTATATACAATTAACTTTTCATCTGCTATCAGTTCTTCAGTTGTTCTGGAAAGATTTAGACCAATGCTTTCCAACCTAATTCTGTCCTTTTCATTTAAGATACCATCAATTTTAATATCTGCTGGAAAACTGCCTTCATTTACTCCGCATACAAAAGCAACTTTAGGAGAATCTGGTCTGGCAGTTTCTGCACATAAAATATCTACTCCGTCCAGTGTTTGGGGAGGTACGGAATATGATATTTGGCGCAGCAGCATTAGGAAAAGATCACGAAATTTACTGATATTTATATCCTTATACAAATCTGATACGCTTTCAAGTGTATCAATAAATATATCCCATATTCGTTTCATTTCCTTTGACATATAGATCATGTTCTTTTCTTCAAAGTAACTGCAAACTTTATAGACATTTTCCGGAACATTTGTTTCTTTAAGAAAATTATACAAAGCTGAACAAATATCTGCTCCCTTATTTGACTTACAATTATTCTTTAGTTTTAATATTGGCTGCATAATTTCATTGCGAATTTTTTCTGCATCATTACAAAATTCTGAATCATAGATAAATGGTTCATACCACTGTTTTCCGTCGATATTCCATTCATAGCAATAATTTTCAAGTCTTGAAATGTCTTCTGTCTTAAAATCATTGAGCTGATTTTTTGCATATTTAAATATACTTTCAGATGACGGCAAATCTGTACTTATGATATCAAGTACGCTTATTATCAGCTGCATCAGCGAAGTATGCATTACACTTTTTTTTATATTAAGGTGATATGGAATATTATACTTTTTAAATGCTGCTTCAAAAACATAAATATAATCATTCATGCGTCTTGACATAACTGTAATATCTTTGTATTTATAGTTTTGGGCTTTAACTAATCTATTAATTTCAGAACAGATATAATCAGCCTCTTCATACATATCGCGGCACTCTGTTAAAATTATATTATCCGAATTTGGGTAAACCGGCCTTTCAGGACGAAGAATAAATTTATTTAAATGTGCAAGATCGCTTGATTTATATTTAACTGGTCTCTCAAGATGAATAGTTGATGTTTTTTTGTTGTATTTTTCTGCTGTTTGTACAAACCTTTTCCAGGTGTTGTTTACTGAATCAAAAATAGTATATTTGTTATTTCCTTCATTTTCAAGTCTTAAAGATATATAAACATCATCAGATTGGGATATTACCGTATCTATCATATCGTATTCGTCATAAGTAAAACTTTCAAATTCATCAAAGAATACAACTGTATTTTTAAAATAATCACTTGCATTGGCAATTGCAGCGGATTCAGAAATATCTGTAAGATTATCTTTTAATCCGCTGTCTGCAAGCATTTTGTCATATGTATAATAAATTAATATTGTATCTGCAATCTTTTCGTTTAACGCTGCATTAGAAGAAGCTAACTTGTCCATTATTGTATCCGGAGCTGTACCGCTTTGTCTAAATTCTGTTACTAGTTTTAATGCTTCTTGCGAAAAACTTATTTTTTCAGCGTGCCTGCCGAAATAAGTTAATGCTTTTGATGAAGTAAGTTCAGATAAAACCTTATTCATTATTATAAACTTTTCAATATCCTCGGCATATTCCCCGGATCGTCCGCCAAATTTTTCGAAAATATCCTTTGCAAGTGATGTAAAACTAAGTGACAATATTTTATTGAAATTTTTTCTGCCAAGAATATTATAAAGCTTTTTATCAGAATCAAATGAAAACTGTTCCGGAACTATGACTATAATTGTTTTTCCGCTTTCAGCAAATTCTTTTATTTTTTTATTCATTAATTCAGATTTACCGTAACCAGCGCCGCCTAAAATAAAATTAACCATATTTTTATTTCCTTTAGTAAATATAGGGTACTGATTAAATCAGTACCCTATTAATTATTTATAACCGTTTAATTTATTTTTTTTCATTATACCTGGATAGTATTTATAGGCATAATTAAGATCAACATTTCCGCTTATTCCATTTACTCTTCCGGTATGACTATACTGCCACATTCCGTACTCGCTTCTGTTAAAGGAGGGTTTAGCAACTCCTGTGTGTGCTACCCATACATCATAATTTGTAAATACGCTGCTGTCACATTTATCATTTAAAAAGCTTGCATAGCTGTAAACAGAAACGTAATATTTTCTTTCCTCGAGATAAGAACCAAAAACTTTTATCATATTTGATATAGCCGCAGTACTCAGCTTAGTTTGAGTTGGGTCTTCAATATCAAATGAAACTGGATAACTCAGCTGATACCCTTTTATGGTATCATAACAAACCTTTGCTTCTTTTAATGCTTCAGCAGTGTTTAGCGCATAACTGTACCAATAAACACCACAGTCAATTCCAGCAGCCTGAGCAGCTTTTATATTTGAATGAAAATTTGCGTCTACTTGATCATATTCCATTCCGTAGCCCGCTCGTATCATTACAAAATCAATTCCAGCAGCTTTTACTTTCTGCCAGTTTATTGTTCCCTGATGTCTTGATACGTCTATTCCTTTATATGTAAGTTTTGTAGTTACTGGTTTGGTAGTAACAGTTGTATTTTTAGTAGTAGTCTTTGAGGTTACCAATACCGGATTAGTTATAAGTTTTCCATCTTCTTCAGCTTCTTTACGATATCTTGCTACATACGGCGGAACCGTAATTCTTGTTACTTTCACAACAGTAGTAGTAACGGAAGTTGTTGTGGTTTTTGTTGCTGCCGACGTTGTTATAGAAGTGGTAACTTTAGATTCAGACACTTTAGTTACTGTTTCAGAAGTTTTTTCATATTCAGTAGTTGAGGGTATTTCATCATTTTTATCATATGTAAGTGACTCGTCTATAATATTACCATTTTGATCTGTCAGTTCATAAGCATTAATATCTGGATTATAATCAAGATATGCTTGAATGTCATTGTTTATATTACTTTCCGTAGATGTTTCTGCAAATACTGTCGTTGCATATGAAGCCATAACTGCGGCAGAAATAAGCGCAGTTATCAATTTAATTACCTTTTTTTTCATTGATTTCACCTGCTCTATAAATATTTATTACAAAACGTAATTTATTATACCATATTTCGCCGCAGATTGTAACCTTATTTTAATATTTTCTTATAAATTCTCTGATATATAAAAAAATGAATGATTACTTTTATATATATTACACAAAATATAATATGAAAATTTAATAATATAAACTGATGACGTATTGACAAAATGAGAAAAATGGTGTATTATAATATTAAATTCAATATTCCGGTAGGTAAGGCTACCACAGGGATACGGGTTACTGCCGCGAAATAGTGGAGACACTATCAGCTGGTTAGCAGAATGTGTCGAAAATTTGAAGGCATATTTTAATGTAATTTCATGCCCTGCGAAGCTAAAGCTTGAACGGAAGGTTATTTTTCCGTGCCGATTTGCTGCACGGTTTTTTTATGCTACTTTATAATCATGGAGGTAAGTTTATGACTGAATATATTTTACAGCTTCTTGAGCAGAAAAATTATATAAAAATAAAATCAACAGTCAAGGATATAATACCTCCTGATTTGGCTGCTTTGCTTGAGTCGTTGGAACCTCGGGATATTACTTTGATATTCAGGCTGCTGCCTAAGGAACTTGCCGCTGAAACATTCACGTATATGGACAGTGATACACAAATGCACCTTATAAGCGGATTCAGTGATAAAGAACTCCGTGAAATGTTTGATGAAATTTTCGTTGACGATACTGTCGATATTATTGAAGAGATGCCTGCCAATGTAGTTGCAAGAATCCTTAAAAACTCGGATTTAGAAACCAGAAAACAAATTAATACTATACTTAATTACCCTGCTGACAGCGCCGGAAGCCTGATGACTACGGAATATGTTTATCTCCATAGGGATATGACTTCCAAAGACGCCCTTGATTGGATAAGAAAAGTTGGTGTTGTTAAGGAAACTATTTATACTTGTTATGTTACGGAATCAAGAAAATTAATAGGATATGTTACTATTCTTGATTTAGTGACTGCTGATGAGGATACTGTCATTGAAAGCATTATGGATACAAATGTAATCAGCGTCAATACTCATGAAGACAGAGAAATTGTTGCAAAGAAATTTTCAAAGTATGATTTTTTAGCTATGCCTGTTGTAGATAATGAAAATCGTATTGTAGGAATTATTACATTTGATGATGTATTGGATGTTATTCAGGAAGAAAATGAAGAGGACTTTTCAAAAATGGCAGCCATGCAGCCTACAGAAGGGTCATACTTTAAAACGCCGGTGCTAATCCATGTCAAAAATCGAATACTTTGGCTTTTGGTTTTAATGCTGTCAGCTACCATTACTGGAACGCTTCTTACAAAATATGAAGAGTCATTTCAGACAATTCCGCTTCTCGTTTCTTTTATTCCAATGCTTATGTCAACAGCTGGTAACTGCGGTTCACAAAGCTCCACTACAGTTATTAGAGGTCTTGCAACGGAAGAAATACAGTTTAAGGATTATTTCAAAGTAGCATTCAAGGAATTTAGAATATCCATTGTTGTGAGCCTTATACTATCCTTGACAAATAGTCTTAGGATCCTTGTTATGTATAAAGACTTCAGGCTTTCAGCGGTAATTTTTCTTTCATTGATCGGAATTATAATTATTGCAAAATTTGTTGGATGTACGCTGCCGCTGCTTGCCAAGAAATTTAAAATAGATCCAGCAATTATGGCTAATCCATTAATTAGCACTATCTTGGATACTTGTTCCATGCTCATATATTTTCAGATTGCAACTCTTATTTTTTCAGAACTAAGATAAATAAAAACTCCTTTTTAAGGAGTTTTTTTCTTTGGAAAAAATTACTTCAAATAATTGATTTTTTTATATCAATAATATAAATATAAAATGAAAAGGAGATGTATCATGGAAATTAAACCTATGATTAAAGGTGCTGCAATCGGAGCTGCCGTTGGTACCGCTTGTTATATGATTTCAAAATCACCTGATAGAAAAAAACGTACTTTAAAGAGAAGTACAGGAAAAGCTATTAAGGCAATTGGAAGCGCAGTTGACTGTTTTTCTTCAATGATTGGTTAAATAATACGGAGGTTTGTGTGAGAAAACTGTATTTTTGCATTCTTGGTATAATTACTGGTATTACAAATGGACTCTTTGGGTCCGGAGGAGGAATAATTGCAGTACCTATGTTAAAAAAATCTGGTATGAGCACAAAAGAATCTCATGCTACTTCACTGGCGCTTACTCTTCCTCTCAGTATTACCAGCTGCTTTTTTTATATGCGAAGCTTCAGTTTTACTGATATGAACCTTATCTATTTGATTATTTCCGGATTGGCCGGAGCTTTTCTCGGTGGAATGCTAATGAAAAAACTGCCGAACACTTATCTTAAAAAAGCGTTCGGCATAATACTTATAATTTCTGGTATAAGGTTGTTTTTAAAATGAATTTATTTTTATTGTATTCCGCAGCATTTCTTACTGGTATCCTTGCCTCGCTTGGTTTAGGCGGCGGTATGATACTGATATTATATATGACAATATTTGCCGGCATGGCTCAATTCGAAGCACAAGGCATTAATCTAATATTTTTTATACCAATTGCACTGTTGTCATTAATAATCCATACAAAAAATAAGCTTGTAAGGTGGAAACAGATAATACCCGCAATTTTGTTAGGTACTATATCGGCTGGATTATCCGCATATCTTGCTTCAGGTATGGACAATAAGATTCTTACAAAATTATTTGCTGTACTTGTATTTTTTGCAGGTATCAGAGAAATCTTTACTAAAACAAGAAATTAAATTTCATCAATTCCCTTACCGGAATTTTTTCGGAATCCCATATAACTTTCAAGTATAATAGTAGCTGCAACAGCGTCTACAACAGCCTTTCGTTTTTTTCCTCTTGTATTAGTAGCATTAAGAAAATTATGGGCTGAAACAGTTGTGCATCTTTCATCCCATAGTTCCACTGTTTTACCTGAAAGTTTTTTCAGTTCATCGGCAAAAAGAGAACATTTCTCAGCTCTTTCACCAAGAGTTCCATTCATATTTTTTGGGTAACCTACAACTATAAGTTCCGCTTTATTTTCCTGCACAACCAGTGCAGTTTTTTTTATGCATTCATTGAAATCTCTTTCAGTGATGACTCCTAACGGAGAGGCTAACATTTCATTTTTATCACATATAGCCAGTCCAGTTCTTGTATCTCCAAAATCAACAGCTAAAATTTTCATTTTATATTCCTTACCATGGCTGGACAGAGCCAATAATTTCTTTAACAGATTTTATGCCCTGTTTGTCCAGAAATTCGTTCATTTCTTCGATAATTTTTATTGGTGCATATGGATCAGTAAATATTGCTGCTCCCACCTGCACCGCAGAAGCTCCAGCCATCATCATTTCGACAGCGTCTTTACCGGTAGAAACTCCTCCCATTCCGATAACAGGAATTTTTACAGCGTTTGCTGTCTGCCATACCATTCTGACTGCAATAGGAAATACTGCTGGTCCGGACATACCGCCCATATTATTTTTAAGAACAGGGCGTCGTGTATTAATATCAATTCTCATACCCAGAAGCGTATTTATTAGAGAAACTGCGTCTGCACCTTCTGATTCAACTGATCTGGCAATTTCAGCAATATTTGTAACATTAGGGGATAATTTTACAATAAGTGGTTTATTAGTTACTTTTCTGACTGCTTTTGTAACAGACGATGCGCCTTCGCACGAAGCACCGAAAGCCATTCCTCCCTGCTTAACATTAGGGCAGGATATATTCAGTTCAATCATATGAACATCGGTTTCTTCAAGTTTTTCTGCAATTGCAACACATTCTTCAGAAGTAGACCCGGCAATATTGGCAAGGATAACCGTATCCTTACTCATAAGAAAAGGAAGTTCGTCTGAAATAAATTTATCAATTCCCGGATTTTGCAATCCAACAGAATTAAGCATTCCTGACGGCGTTTCAGCTATTCTTGGTGAAGGATTTCCATTTCTTTTGGTTATAGTCGTACCCTTAGTAGCTATTCCGCCAAGACGTGATAGATCAAAAAGTTCAGAATATTCACGTCCATATCCAAATACACCGGATGCGGGAATAATAGGATTTTTAAAATCTATACCTGAAATACTAACAGATAAATCTGCCATTACCAGATTACCTCCTTTGAATTAAATACTGGACCATTTTTGCAGACATGTGCAAAATGTTCTTCTCCGTCTTTTTTTACCTTGCAGGCACAGACGAGACAAGCACCGATTCCGCAGCCCATTCTTTCTTCAAGCGAAACCTCACAGTAAATACCAAATTTATCTGCTATTTCAGAAACTGATTTCAACATCGGCACTGGACCGCAGGCATAAATTGCGTCAGCTTTTTCTTTCTCAAGTTCTGATTTAAGAATATCAGTAACAAATCCTTTTTGTCCCATAGTTCCGTCATCTGTACATAAAAAGGTATGTGCTCCGGTTTTAATAAAATCTTCTTGCAGTATAACAGCTTCTGCATTCCTGAACCCGGAAATAACAATAGAATTTTTGCCGTACTTTTCTGCAAGCGGAAGCATGGGCGGATTACCTATACCGCCTCCGATAAGAATAATTTTTTTATAATTCTTTTTTAGAGAGAATCCATGACCTAAAGGCGCCAGCATATCAATGCAGTCTCCTTCATTCAGCTTTGATATTTCCTTAGTGCCTTCTCCTTTAACAATGAATACAATGCGTAATGTACCCTTTTCATGGTCAATTCCGCAAATTGATATTGGACGTCTTAAGGTATGACCAGGGGGAAGAATATGTACAAACTGTCCTGGTTGGGCAGCTTCTGCAATTTCAGGACAGTTTATTGTAATGCTGAAAACATCTTTAGCAAGAGTATCCTTTTGAATAACCCTATAATTATCCTGTTTATATTTCATAAGGATTCCTTTCTTATTTCCTGAGAAATAATTTATCATATTCATACGGGCGGAAAATATTCCGCCCGTAATTATCTTATATTGTTGTAATATCAATCATATCCACATCAGAAATAGTTCTTTCTGTCAGAAGAACGTTTGCAAGCGCTTTTGCAGTATCTATTGCAGTAAGACTGCATATAGATCTTTCTACTGACTTACGGCGCATTTTAACGCTGTCTCTTGCAGGAAGTCTTCCCTTTTCTGAAGTTGAAATAACATAATGGATTTTTCCGCTTTCAAGCAATGAAAGAACGTTAGGTTCTGTTTTTTCAGAAATTTTATTTACAAGATTAGTAGCAATCATATTTTTGTTAAGAGTACTTGCAGTTCCGCTTGTACCATACAGTTCAAATCCCATTTGTGAAAACTTATCGGCAATAGAAATAATTTCCTGCTTATCTTGATCACGAACAGAAATAAGTACTCCGCCCTCACGTTTTAAATCATATCCGGCAGCAACCAGACCCTTTAATAAAGCATCTTCAAATGTTTCTGCTATGCCAAGACACTCACCGGTAGATTTCATCTCAGGTCCGAGCATTGTATCGACATCCTGAAGTTTTTCAAAAGAGAATACCGGAACCTTAACAGCCACGTATTTACTCTTCTTATAAAGACCGCTTTCGTATCCGAGTTCCTTTAGAGTTGATCCGAGCATAATTTTAGTTGCAATATCAACCATTGGAATGCCAGTAACCTTACTAATATAAGGTACTGTTCTTGAAGAACGCGGATTAACTTCTATAACATAAACTTCATTATTATAAACAACGTACTGAATATTAACGAGACCGATAACATTAAGTTCAACAGCAAGCTTTTTAGTATAATCGATAATAGTATCTACTATCTTTTGAGAGAGTGTCTGTGCCGGATAAACAGAAATTGAATCTCCTGAATGTACGCCTGCACGTTCAATATGCTCCATAATACCTGGAATAAGAAAATCTTTTCCGTCACAGATTGCGTCAACTTCTACTTCTTTACCCATCATATACTTGTCAATAAGAACAGGATTTTCAATCATGGTTCTTGTAATAATTCCCATATACTCAACTACGTCTTTTTCAGAATGAGCAATAATCATGTTCTGTCCGCCGAGTACGTAAGATGGTCTAAGAAGTACCGGATATCCCAGCTTACCAGCAACTTCTACGGCTTCTTCGGTTGTCATGACAGTATATCCGTCTGGACGAGGGATGCCGCATTTTTCAAGGAGTTCGTCAAATCTTTCTCTGTCTTCAGCTGCGTCAATGCTGTCAGCGGAAGTACCAAGAATATTTACTCCCATATCTGCAAGATGACGTGTAAGTTTAATAGCTGTTTGACCTCCGAACTGTACAACTACTCCATAAGGCTGTTCTGTTTCAATGATAGATTCTACATCTTCTTTAGTAAGCGGATCAAAATAAAGTCTATCGCCTGTATCAAAATCAGTTGAAACTGTTTCAGGGTTATTATTGCATATAATTGCTTCATATCCCTGTTCCTTTAAAGTCCAGACGCAATGTACTGAACAGTAGTCAAATTCGATACCCTGACCTATTCTTATAGGACCAGATCCGAAAACAATAACCTTTTTCTTACCCTGATCTACGCGTTCAATAAACTGCTTAGCTTCATTTTCTTCATCAAAGGTAGAATAAAAATAAGGTGTTTCGGCTTTAAACTCGCCCGCACAGGTGTCAACCATTTTAAATACGGAATGCTTTTTTATTGGACATTTTTGACCGGAAAAACGTTCAATTGTACTGTCAAGATAACCGAATTTTTTTGCTGTAAGGTATTTTTCTTCACTTAATTCTCCTTCAGTCAGCCATCTTTCAAGTTCTGTAAGGTTCTTAAGCTTGTCCAGGAACCATTCGTCTATCATTGTAATATTGTGTAGTTCATTAACCGAAACTCCGCGTTTTAGCAGTTCATAAACCTGGAATGCTCTTTCATCGTCTGCCCTAGGAATTTTTTCAAGCAGTTCTTCAGTTGATACTGATTCAAATTTCTTCATATTCATAGAGTCGACGCCAAGTTCAGTAGAGCGTACAGCTTTCATGATTGCCTGTTCAAAGCTTGTACCTATTGCCATTACTTCACCGGTAGCTTTCATTTGAGTTCCAAGTGTTCTCTTTGCATAAACAAATTTATCAAAAGCCCACTTAGGGAATTTAACAACTACATAGTCCAGTGCAGGTTCAAAGCAGGCATATGTTTTGCCTGTAACCTGATTTATTATTTCATCAAGAGTATATCCAATTGCTATTCTTGTCGCAACCTTAGCTATCGGATAACCAGTTGCTTTTGAAGCGAGAGCTGATGAACGTGAAACTCGAGGATTTACCTCAATAACTGCATATTCAAATGTTTCGGGGTGAAGAGCAAACTGACAGTTACATCCGCCTTCTACCTTTAATTCTGATATAATATTAAGGGACGCTGTACGAAGCATCTGATATTCACGGTCTGAAAGAGTAACTGCCGGAGCAATTACTATACTGTCACCTGTATGGATTCCTACTGGATCGAAGTTTTCCATAGAGCACACGGTAATAACATTGCCCTTGCTGTCTCTGATAACTTCAAATTCAATTTCTTTCCAACCGCTTATACATTTTTCAATAAGAACCTGAGTAATAGGAGAAAGTCTGAGTCCATTTTTTGAAATATCACGCAGCTGTTCTTCATTGTCTGCTATTCCGCCTCCTGTTCCGCCAAGGGTAAATGCCGGACGGACAATAACAGGATAACCAATTTCACCAGCAAATGAAACAGCGTCTTCAATAGTTTCAACTACCTTGGAAGGAATACAAGGTTCTCCAATCTTCTCCATTGTATCCTTAAATGCTTGACGGTCCTCTGCTTTATGTATTGTTTCCGGATCAGCGCCGAGCAATTTTACATTATGTAAATCAAGAAATCCTTCTTCAGCAAGCTGCATAGAAAGAGTAAGTCCTGTTTGACCTCCAAGAGTAGACAGAAGGCTGTCCGGCTTTTCAATCTCAATAATTCTCTTTACAACATCAAGATTAAGCGGTTCAATATAAATTTTATCAGCCATTGCCTTATCAGTCATAATTGTAGCAGGATTTGAATTTATCAAAACTACTTCAAGTCCTTCTTGCTTAAGCGCACGGCATGCCTGTGTTCCAGCATAGTCAAATTCAGCAGCCTGACCAATTATAATAGGTCCCGAGCCAATTACAAGTACTTTTTTTATATCCTGTCTTAAAGGCATATCAGTGCATCTCCTTTTTCATCATATCAATAAATTCATCAAATAAGTAAGCTGTATCCTGAGGACCTCCATGTGCTTCAGGATGAAACTGTACCGTAAAGGCGTTTTCCTTGCTGTATCTCATACCTTCACAGGTTCCGTCATTAGCATTTATATGAGATACTGTTCCTTCAGACGGATCAATACTGTCACCTACAACTGCATAGCCATGATTCTGACTTGTAACAAATGTTTTGCTTAGAACCTTGTCGATTACAGGCTGATTTGCTCCCCTATGACCGTACTTAAGTTTTTCAGTTTTGGCTCCGTGAGCTAAAGCCATTAACTGATGTCCGAGACAAATTCCGAATATAGGAATACCGAGTTTTGAAATTTCACGAATATTATTTATAATTTCAGTATTTTCAGCTGGATCTCCAGGACCATTTGAAAACATTATTCCATCTGGAGAAATTTCCTTGATCTGTTCAGCTGTTGTGTCAGCCGGTACTACGATAACCTCGCAGCCTCTGTTTACCAGTTCATTTCTTATATTCCTTTTATATCCAAAATCAAAGAGTACAACCTTATATTCAGGATTTTCATTAGAATAACTTTTAATTTCAGTGCCAGTTACTGATTTAACAGCGTCTGTAATTTTATAGGCTTTTATCTTTTCTAAAAGCTCTTCTTTCTTTTCGTTTACATTTTCTGTTGTAATAGCACCGTTCATTACCCCGACTTCACGTATCTTCCTTGTTAAACATCTTGTATCAATGGAATGGATTCCAATAACATTGTGTTTTACAAGAAATTCGTTAATATCTCCCTGAGAACGAAAATTTGAAGGTGTATTGCACCATTCTCTTACAATATATCCGCTGACATAAGATTTTGCAGATTCAAAATCCTCGTCATTTACACCGTAATTTCCTATAAGCGGAAATGTCTGGGTAACAATCTGACCGTAATAGCTGGGGTCAGTTAATGTTTCCTGATAACCTGTAAGGCTTGTTGTAAAAACAACTTCTCCTATTACAGTTCCTTTTGCGCCAAAACTGCGTCCTTCAAAAACAGTTCCGTCGGCTAAAAGCAGATAAGCTTTTTCACTTTGATTAAATATAGACATCTTACCATTCCTTTCACAGATTCTATTAACTATTTAAGATTAATAAAAGATGTTATATCATCCCTCATTCTTATTGCTTCACGCCTTGCAGCTTCAGCAAATTCAGTTTCAGGACAGTTTTCCTTTTTATATGCGCACATAATTGCTCGTGATGAATTAACAATAGCGCCAAGACCATTTTTATCGAATGCACCTGCAATGCCTTCAGCGCCGCCTCCTTGTGCACCGTAACCAGGAACAAGAAACATTGTATGCGGAAGTCTTTTTCGCAGTTCTGAAAGCTGTTCCGGATAAGTTGCCCCTACTACTGCTCCAACAGAAGAATATCCGTATTCACCAATTTGGTTTTCGCCCCATTTTTCGCACATATCTCCCATTACCGCATAAACAGGAGTACCGTCTATAAGCTTGTCCTGAAGTTCTCCGCTTGACTTGTTGGAAGTCTTAACAAGAACATATATTCCCTTGTCCTTTTCTGCACAAACTTTTAGAAGCGGATCGATACCGTCAGTTCCGAGGTATCCGTTAACAGTCAGTGCGTCTGCTGCAAATGGTTCACATTCAGTATCACCTACCATTACAGTTCCCAGATGTGCTGATGTATAAGCTTCCATTGTAGCTCCTATATCATTTCTTTTTCCGTCGGTTATGACAAACATTCCCTTTAGCTTTGCATAGCGTATTGTTTTTTCAAGAGTCTTTACGCCATAATGTCCGTACATTTCATAATAAGCAGCCTGAGGCTTGATAGCCGGAACTATATCGCAGATACTGTCAATAATCAGCTGATTAAAAAGAAAAATTGATTTTGCAGCTGCTTTAAGAGTCATACCGTCTGCATTGAAAAACTCATTTTTTATATAGTCTGGAACATATTCAAGCTTAGGGTCAAGTCCGACTACTGTCGGATTTTTAGTTTCGATTATTTTTTTGATAAGCCTGTCAAATGACATTATTTAACTCCTTTTATGTTACTTTATTTCAGAAAATTTTAGAACGCCTTTTGAAATCACTGCCAAAGGCTTTCCTTTTAGTTTAATATTTTTAAAGGCCGAATTTTTTCCTTTGGACTTAAAGTTTTCAGGTTCAACTGTCCATTCAAGTTCTGTATTAACTAAAGTTAAATCAGCAGTTACTCCAGCTTTAATTCCGGAATAAGGCAATCCTAAAATTTTTCTTGGATTTTCAGCCATTAATTCAACTATTTTTTCAAGTGAAATCTTACCTGTATGATACAAACCGGTAAGAACTGCGGCAAGCGAAGTTTCAAGTCCTACTACTCCGTTGGGGGCAGAAAGAAAATCAGATTTTTCTTCACTTGAATGCGGTGCATGATCAGTTACTATACAATCTATTGTACCATCGCAAATTCCATTAATAATTGCAAGCCTGTCCGCTTCTTCTCTAAGCGGCGGATTCATTCTGTAATCTGCATCTTTTGTTAGAAGCATTTCGTCAGTCAGCATAAAATAATGAGGGCAGGTTTCACAGGTAACTTTAACGCCTTCAGCCTTAGCCTTTCTGATAATATCTACACTTCCAGCTGTACTGACATGAGCAATATGGATCCTGCATCCTGTTTTTTGAGCGGTTACAATCTCACGGGCGGTAATGCTGTCCTCTGACAGCCTGTCCATTCCTGGCACTCCAAGCATTTCAGAAACTTTTCCCTTATTAATTTTTCCGTCATTTATTATTTTTAGATCTTCGCAGTGAGAAATGGTGAGTAATCCTTCTTCTTCAGCTGCCATCATGCCGTACTTAAGCATACCCTGATTTTCTACCGGACGCCCATCATCAGATACTGCAATGATTCCGGCTTTTTTTAAAATCTTATAATCCGATAATTCTTCACCTTTTAGTCCGATGGTAATAGAGCCTACTGGATACACGTCAACGCCAGTATTTTTTGACTTTTCATAAATATAATTTACTGTTTCAACATTATCTGTTACAGGATTTGTATTCGGCATACACGCAACTCCTGTAAATCCGCCGGCAAGCGCTGCAGCTGTTCCGGAAACAATGTCTTCTTTGTACGTATAACCAGGATCTCTAAAATGTACATGCATATCAAAGAGACCAGGAAAAGCCGTTAAGTTACTTCCGTCAATTGTCCTATCAGCCTTTTCGGTAATATGTTCTTCTATTCTGCTGATTATTCCGTTTTTAATAAAAATATCGCATATTTTATTCATATTGGAATCAACTGTCCGGATATTTTTAATCAGTATTGAGTTCATTTTACCTCCCTTATATCAGTGAATATTGCCACACTATCTGTTCCGTCTATTTCCTTTACGAAAACATTGACCTCTTCTTCCCTTGAGGTAGGTAGATTTTTACCTACATAGTCCGGTCGAATAGGAATTTCCCTATGTCCCCTGTCTATAAGAACAGCGAGCTGAATAGCTTCAGGACGTCCTCTTTCTATTAGAGCGTCAATGGCTGCACGGGTACTTCTTCCGGTATAAATAACATCATCAACAATAACCACTTTTTTATCTTTGATTTCAAAATCAATAACTGTACGGTCACACGATTCAAGGGGCTTCATATCATCCCGGAACGGTGTGATATCAAGTGCGCCGCATGGAACAGATATATTTTCAAGTTCATTGATTTTAGCTGCGATTCTTTCTGCAAGAGCTATGCCTCTTGAAATTATTCCCACAAGACAAATATTTTCGGCACCTTTATTACGCTCTATTATTTCATAGGTAATTCTTGTCAATGCACGATTCATGGCATTCTTGTCCATTATTACAGCTTTTCTTTCCAAATACACACCACCTAAAATAAAAGCGCTTATCCTTGCCGACAGATAAGCGCTGCTAAGTTCATAAGCATATAATTATAGCTTTATTTACCAAACAATGCCTTGTCAACCTCACAGGATCAACTTAAAGGACTCATTAAATTACATTTTACCACATTTTTTTTCATTTGTCCAGTTTTTTCAACGAAAAATTCTTTATTTTTTTCATTGCTATCAAAAAACCTGCCCCGGCTGCGGCAATACCAGCGCCGAAGATAAGAGTACTTTTTTTAAGCTTTTTTCCGCTTCCTATCTTTTCTGAAATATGTTCTTTTTCTTGATTTTTCTTATGAAACTTTATAATATCATGAGAATTTTCTGATATTTCAACTGAATCAAAGCTTAAACTTCCGGACAGGACCGTTATTTTAACATAATGATTTCCATGCCCCAGTCCTCGTTTGCTATAAAACGACTGCTTTGCATCACAATATTCTATAAAGAATCCAGCGGCAAGGATTTTATCATCTACTTCGATTTTAAGCTTCAGATTTTCAGCTACGCCTATAAGTGAAAAATTTTCTCCGCAAAAATTAAAAGAAAAAAATTCATAATTTTTATTTGCAGAAACGCTGCTTCCATTATAGAAAAGACTGTTATTTTCAATTGTATTTTTTAACCATCCTTCGGAATAAGAAATATTTCCTGACAAACAGTCTATTCTTTTATAGTATACAGGAGATCCTAAAACTGGAATTACCGCCATATTTTTAAATTTGTTTTTATATAATGCACTGTATAGGCTTACCTTTCCAGCTGTAATCATTGGAGATGAGGCAAAATAATCGCATACAAGCTCTTTATTAACATATGCCTTTATGTGACGGCCTTCTGCGGATATTTTAAGATGATTCCAGCAATCTGATGAAATACTGTTTTCGAATCCGGACTCTATAACATTATTCATGTATTTAAACTGCCATTTTCCATCCGGAAAAATTCTTATTTGATAACCGCATTCAGTTTCAGAATTATTATGCCTAATGCCTATTGCCGTATAATTGTCAGCGCAATTATTGTCAAATTTTACTTCTGCCCTCATTGTGTAATCGCACCATTTATTATCACCAATAGTAATTACTGGTGTTTCGCCGTAAAATTCAGAAGTTAAGCCTTGTTCAAGAACATTTACTCCGACGTCTGATACTATATTAAATATTCCTCCAAGGGTAGATGAGTATAACGGAATTATTTCTGATTCATTTGAATAATTAAAATTATCAAAATAAGGAAGATAAAGATGTTTACTTTTTCTATCGGGAACTTTTATGGTTTTATTTCCATTAACATTATCAACGCTGCAGGTTGTTACAGTAAGAATTGAAAACGGTTTCACTTCTATATTAAAACTATATTCGCCGTTATCTTCACTGGGGGTTATTCTGTTAATCAGCTTAAACCAATTATCCTCAAAAGTCATGTCTGAATCCGGACTTTTTGATTCAATATAATTTAGAATTTTTTCAGAATGTTTTAAATTTTTTAATATTATTTTATATTTTTTTGAATGTATATCCTTATTATTAAATATTAATGTATAGTCGTCCTCATTTGACATATAAACACTGTAGTTCGGATAATCCTTAGAAAGGCATTTCCATTGATTATCGATAAAATGTGTTAAATGTGCAGTTTGCCAAAATTCAGAACCTATTGAGTAATATCCGGACCAAGGTTCTTCAGCTGTTATGACTTGGTCAAGCGTTTTATATTCGACAGCAAAATTATCTTCATCACTAATATAATCGAATTTTATTCCATAAAGTTCATAGACCTTTTTGGCAATATAACGATATGAATAATTCATATCGTTAATATCTGCACTGCAGATTATTGAAATGTCAGGGTTAATAGCTTTTGCATCAGCAGCAAAAACAAAGCTTGAATATCCGGCGGCTAAAATTTTTTCAGATGAATGTTCTGATAATGAATTAATGTAACTATTAAGTTTTATTTTTATGTGACTGAATCCTGCGCCATAATTTTTTTGAAACAGTGCTGCCATAATGTCATGGTAAATCTCCGGATAACTTTTTTTATAATTCATAAGTAATTGCGGAGTGTTTTCAGAAATTTCTATTCCGATCCCCTTAAAATTACAATTAGATTTAATATTTATCGTTTTTCCGTCAACAATAATATTCATTATACAGTTCATTCTATCACTCCTATTATTTTAAAGGCGGAACAGCAATAAGAAACTTTATCTTCTTTCCTGATTCCATAAACATTCTTTCATGTTCGGTAACAGTATTCTCTTTAAAATCACTGTTATGAAGATCATAGGTTTTATATTTTATACTGAATCCGGATTGCTCAAAATACTCAAATGATTCATTAAAAAGTTCATCGTCATCAGTTTTGAACCATAGTTCGCCGTTAAGAAAGTCTTTATATTTTTCCAATTGACGAAAATGTGTTAGTCTGCGTTTTTTATGTTTTGATTTCGGCCATGGATTGCAAAAATTTATGTATATTCTATCAATTTTATCTCCATCTCCGAAAACATCGTTTATTTGTTCTATATTCTTAATAAAAATTTTTATATTTTCAGTTTTAAGATTTTTTTCATTGTAGGCTTCCTCAATTTTTCTTTTTGCCAAAACGAGCATTTCGTTTTTTATATCAACAGCAATGAAATTAACATCTGGATTTGCTGAAGCTACCTGAGAAATAAATCCTCCTTTACCGCATCCAAGTTCAAGATATAAAGGAGATTTTTTGGTAAATACTGAATCCCATCTGCCTTTCAATGATTCTGGTTCGTTTATGCAAAATTCGCATGCTTCAAGTTCAGGTTTTGCCCATGGTTTACATCTGATTCTCATTTTTTTATACCTCTTACATAATTCGTCATTATTTTATTTCTTAAAAGAATATTATACCATATCTTATAAAAAATATCACTATATTTTTTAAAAAAAACAGAAAAATATTGACAGAAATTAAAGTAATGTTATAATAATACATATAAAGAAGAAAGGTGCAGTATTATGGAAAAATATATAATTAAGCCTGATTACGAATCAGCAGGCTTAGAATCACATAAATTTAATGCTTACGTTGAATGCGTCACTCTGAAAATATCAGATGAAATAGGACTGCGTAAACGTCCTGCTGTTATTATATGCCCCGGCGGCGGATATGAGTATCTTTCTGACAGAGAAAGTGAAGCCGTTGCAATGAGATTTGCTTCTTACGGAATAAATGCTTTTATTTTAAATTACAGTATCAGCAGTCCTTTTCCGGCTGCTTTGCTTGAAATTGCCGAAACCGTTAAATTTATTAGAAATAATTTTGAAAAATGGGACATTGATCCTGAAAAAATTATTTTATGCGGTTTTTCTGCCGGCGGTCACCTTGCGGCAAGCTTAGGAACGCTCTGGAAAAACAGTTATTTAAAAAATATTATTGGGGATACATCTTTATCCAGGCCAAACGGTTTGATTCTTTCATATCCAGTAATAACTTCCGGAGAATTTGGTCACAAGGGTTCAATTGAAAGTCTTTTGGGAAAGACTCCTACAAAGGAAATGCTTGATCTTATTTCTCTTGAAAAGCAAGTAAGCGATGATACTCCTAAGACGTTTATTTGGCACTGTGCAGATGACAATTGTGTACCTATTGAGAATACATTGAAATTTATTGAAGAGCTTAGCTCAAAGCATATACCGTTTGAAGCGCATATTTTTCCTTACGGAGGTCATGGTCTTGCTTTATGCGATGAAGCAACTGCTGCTCGGGATGAACATATAAACAGAACCTGTTCTCAATGGTTTAATCTTGCCGTTGATTGGCTCAGACGAGAATTTAAGTAAAATTATACGTTTTAATCAAGCTTTTGCTTGCAATTATTGCTTATTTATGTTATAATATTTTTCACTGAAATATTTAAGGAGAGAAAATCAATGTTTAAAATTGTTCGCAAGAGTGTTCTTAATTCTTCAGTTACTCTGATGGAAATTGAGGCACCTTTTGTTGCCAAAAAGGCTCAGGCCGGTCAGTTCATAATATTCAGAATAGATGAAAAAGGCGAAAGAGTTCCTCTGACTATTGCTGATTATGACAGAGAAAACGGCACTATAACAATTATTTTCCAGATTGTAGGAAAAACTACTGAAAAGCTTTCTATGCTGAATGAAGGTGACGCTTTACTTGATGTTGCCGGTCCGCTGGGAATACCTACTCATATTGCTGAAGATGCTAAGAAGGTTTGTGTAATAGGCGGAGGAGTAGGATGCGCTATTGCTTATCCGCAGGCAAAATCTCTTTTTGAAAAGGGTCTTGAAGTAGATGTAATTGCCGGATTCAGAAGCAAGGATATTGTTATTCTTGAAGACGAATTTAGAAAGGTTTGCAGTGAATTTATTCTGTGTTCAGATGACGGAAGCTGCGGAAAAAAAGGATTCGTTACAGACGCTTTGAAAGAGCGTATTGACAGCGGAGTTAAATATGACGCTGTTATCGCAATTGGTCCGGTTCCTATGATGAAGTTTGTATGTAAGGTTACAGAACCTTATGGAATTAAAACTATTGTTTCACTTAATCCAATTATGGTTGACGGTACTGGAATGTGCGGAGGATGCCGTGTTACAGTAGGCGGTGAAACAAAATATGCCTGTGTTGACGGTCCTGACTTTGACGGTCATCAGGTTGATTTCGATGAACTTATGAAAAGAAATTCAACATACAGAGGGCAGGAACATGACTGCCGTATGATGAAAAACCTGAAATAAACGGAGGATATAAAATAATGGCTAATATGGCATTGGAAAAGGTAAAAATGCCTGAACAGGATCCAAAGGAAAGAGCAAGAAATTTTAAGGAAGTTACTCTTGGATATACTAAGGAAATGGCGATGGAAGAAGCTTCACGCTGTCTTAACTGCAAAAATAAACCTTGTGTTGCCGGATGTCCGGTAGGAGTTAAAATACCGGAATTTATTTCTGAAATTGCTGAAGGAAATATAGAAAAGGCTTATGAAATTATAACTTCTACTAATTCCCTGCCGGCTGTATGCGGACGAGTATGTCCTCAGGAAAATCAGTGTGAAGGAAAATGCGTAAGAGGTATTAAAGGAGAACCAGTCGGTATTGGACGTCTTGAAAGATTTGCAGCTGACTGCATGATGAAAGAAGAACAGGCTGAAACTGAATTGCCGGTATCAAACAATCATAAGGTAGCTGTTGTAGGCGCTGGTCCTTCCGGACTCACTTGTGCCGGAGACCTTGCAAAGCTCGGTTATAAGGTTACTATATTTGAAGCTTTTCATACATCAGGCGGCGTTCTTATGTATGGTATTCCTGAATTTAGACTTCCTAAGGAAATAGTTCAGAAGGAAATCAGTAAGCTTAAAAAACTTGGCGTTGAAATAATGCATGATATGGTAATAGGAAAAGTACTTTCAATCGATGAAATTATGGAAATGGGCTATGAAGCTATATTCATTGGTTCAGGTGCCGGTTTGCCAAGGTTTATGGGCATTGAAGGCGAATCCCTGATAGGTGTTTGCTCTGCTAACGAATATCTTACAAGAATTAACCTTATGAAAGGCTATCTTGAAGAATACGATACTCCAGTTATAAAATCTAAGTCTGTTGCTGTTGTCGGCGGCGGTAATGTTGCTATGGACGCAGCAAGAAGCGCTCTTAGAATGGGCGCTGAACATGTATACATAGTTTACAGACGTTCTGAAGCTGAGATGCCTGCAAGAAAAGAAGAAATCCATCACGCTAAGGAAGAGGGCGTTGAGTTCCTTACACTTAATAATCCGGTAAAAATTATCGGTGATGAGAACGGAAGAGTTTGCGGCATGGAATGCATTAAAATGGAACTTGGTGAACCTGATGAAAGCGGAAGAAGACGTCCGGTTGCAGTAGAAGATTCAAATTATGTACTTGAGGTTGATACTGTAATAATGTCAATAGGTACATCTCCAAATCCTCTTATCAGAACAACTACTACTGGTCTGGAAGCTAATAAAAGAGGCTGTCTTGTAGTTGATGAAGACATGCTTACTACCAAGGAAGGTGTTTATGCAGGAGGAGATGCTGTTACTGGCGCTGCAACTGTTATTCTTGCAATGGGTGCCGGAAAAACAGCTGCTGAATCCATTGATGAATATATAAAATCTAAATGACCGGAGGAAATTTAATGATTAATACTATTTCAAATCTGTCTTCTATGAGCAATAATCAGGCTGGCGGAAGTTTAGCTTTTACTTTTATTTCATTTGCAATTATTATTATATTTTTCTATTTTATCCTTATCAGACCTCAAAAGAAAAAGGATAAGGAATCCAAAGCCATGCGTGAAAGTATCCAAATTGGCGATGAGATTATGACTATCGGAGGTATTGTTGGTATAGTTGTAAGAAAAAATGAAGATACTGTTGTAATTGAAACAGGCGGAGATAAAAGTAAGCTTAGAATAAAGTCTTGGGCTGTTCAGGAAAATCTTACAATGACTGAAAAGGCAGCTGAGGCGGCAAAAGCTGCAAGGGCTGCTAAGTCAAAAAATTCTGATATGATAACACCTGGAAAGAATAAAAAGGATAAAGATTAATTTTAAATCCGGATAATTTATAAAGCAAAAAAGAACCGTCATATTAGACGGTTCTTTTTTGCTATGACTATACATTATTCATCAGTTATTCTTATTTCCCTATGTACAACTGGAGTAGAAAATACTATTTGCGTTGAGGTATTTCCAAAGTATTGAAGATGTCCAATAAACGTATCGAGTTCCTGCGTACTTGGAAATGCTACTTTAATTAGCATAGAAAAACTTCCTGTTACGCAGTTGCATTCAAGTACATTCGGACATTCCTGTATAAACGGATAAAACTCTTTTTTCTGATTTGGCTTCATTTCAAGATTTATAAAAGCAGTAATATGAAAACCTAACTTTTGTTTATCAATAACTGCATTATAACGCTGTATTATTCCCTGCTTTTCAAGCTTTTCTATTCTTGAAGAAACTGCTGGTGCGGAAAGAAATACCTGAGAAGCAAGATATTTTAATGGGTACCTTGCATTCTCCTGAAGTAATGTAATTAATTTAGCATCAATTTTATCCATAACTTTTCATCCTTAAAAAATTTAATAATAAATAAAGGAGCATACCTAAAAAGGTACGCTCCTTTGCGTAATAACTTTTTTACTTTCTTCTCCTGTTTTCTGCAATACCACTTTTGGTTTTTTTAAGTTCCTGAAGAGAGATAGTAAGATATTTTTCTGTATTATTTATGATTTTATCTACATAAGCATCAGCAGCACTTTTTACATCTTTTGCGTTTGCTTGTGCTTTAGCAAGAATATCATAAGCTTTTTTCTTGGCTTCCTTAATAATGGAGTCCTGCGAAACAATTGCAGCAGCCCTTTTTTCAGCCTGACTTATGATATCCTCTGCTTTGGCTTTAGCTTCATTTAGAATTCTCTTTTCATCAAAAGCAATCAGTCTCGCCTGTTTAATTTCCTGAGGAAGATGCAATCTTGCATCATTAGTAAGTTCCCTTAATCTCTCTACATCTGCTACATATCTGTGACCACCGAATGGAACCGGCTTTGCCCTATCAAGCACTTCATCAAGCTCGTCCAGAATTTCATCAATTTTATTCATTAGATTTCTCCTTTACAACTAATCTTTGCGATATAAAATCAAGTACGCATTCGGGAACAAAATGATTTATATCTCCGCCAAACTGAGCAATCTGTTTTACGACACTTGAACTAAGATACATATTTTCAGATGATGTAGTCAAAAAAACTGTTTCAGCCCCCGAATATAATTTTTTGTTAGCTAAAGCCATCTGAAATTCATATTCAAAATCACTCACCGCTCTAAGACCTTTTACTATTGCAATAGCACCGACATTTTTGACATAATCAGCAAGTAATCCATCGAGAATATCAATGACAACATTATCGTACCCTTTTATATTAGCTTCAATCATCATCATTCGTTCTGCAGCTGAAAAACTTGGTTTTTTTGACGGATTTGCAGAAATCAGAACAATAACTTTGTCAAAAAGCAAAGATGCCCTCTTTATTATATCAAGATGACCATAAGTAACAGGATCGAAACTGCCGGGACAAACTGCAATTCTTTCCACTTTAATCATCCTTTCTGTCAGCACTATATAATGTCACTTCTATTTTACCATATTTATAATTTTTTTTCAACCTAAACTCATTAATTTCGTCAGGAAGAATAAGTTTTTTTTCATGTTCGCACAATATTTTCCCATTTTTGTTAATTTTTCCTGATAATAACGGTATTGTTTTTTCAATAATTCCTTTATTATACGGAGGATCAAGAAATACAAAATCAAATTTTTTATCAGTAATTTTTAGAAAATCTTCACTATTCATATTAAAAACAAGAGATTTTTCTTCAAATCCTGTTTTTCTTAAATTGGATTTAATAATTTCTATTGACTTTTTAGACTTATCCACAAAAACAGCTGCCCTCGCACCGCGGCTTAAAGCTTCAATTCCAAGCTGACCGCTTCCGCCGAACAAATCGAGCACAAGAGAGTTTTCTAACTCAAATTGAATTGAAGAGAACATTCCTTCTTTTACTCTGTCAGCCGTTGGTCTAACGTCCATTCCTTCTAATGTATCAAGCCTTCTGCCTTTGGCAGTTCCAGTAATTACTCTCATATTATTTTCCTTTGAATTTACATATTTTGAATAAGTTTATATAGTTCTTTAGCTGTTTCGGCACTGATTCCAACTGCTGACGAAAGTTCCTCAGGACTTGCCTTTTTAAGAGAATCTTTTGTTTTATACTTTAAAATCAGTTTTTGAGCCTTTTTTTCACCTATGCCTTTGACTTTTGTAAGTTCATATGAATAGCTGCTTTTTGTATGACGGCTTTTCATATAAGAAATTGAAAATCTGTGTACTTCATCCTGAATTTTTGTAATAAGAACAAAAGCAGCTCTGTTTTGAGAAACTGATATTTCTCCTCCGCCAGTGGAGATAGCACGGGTTCTATGCTTATTGTCTTTAACCAGTCCATAAACCGGAACTTCGACATTCAGTTTTTTTAATACAGGTAAAACTGCATTTACCTGTCCCTTGCCTCCATCAACAAAAATTAAATCAGGAAGTACAGAAAATCCTTCATCTTTGCCTTTTAGATATTCATTGAATCGTCTTTCAAAAACCTCACGCATACAGCCATAGTCATTTTGTATTAAATTATCTTTGATTGAAAAGCGCTTATAAGCTTTTTTATATGGTCTGCCGTTTTTAAAAACAATCATTCCAGCAACCATTGATGATGAAGATATATTTGAAATATCGTAAGCTTCAATATATTCTGGAGGTTTTTTCATACCCAAAATTTGGCTTAATTCATCAAGCGCAGCAAGTTCCTTTCCAGTTCTGTCATTTTTTATAGAAAGATATTCTTCAGCGTTTCCTTTAGCCATCATAACATATCTAAGCATATGCCCCCTTTGAGGATATAAAATCTTAACATTATGACCGCATTTATCAATCAAAGCTTTTCGGACAAGATCATTATTTTCAAGTTCTGTATCTACGTATATAGTTTTAGGAATATCAGGTGCAGAAAGATAATACATAGGTATAAATGATTCAGTAAGATTATCCTCACATTCATTTTCAGTAAATGAATGTATCATTTTATCATATAGCTTACCGTTTCTATACATAAGAACAGAAACACACGAACCTTTAGGACTTCTTGCAGAAGCAAGAACATCACAATCCATGAGATTATCATCAAGTATTTTCTGGGTTTCAGCAGCCCTGGTAATGGCTCGGATACGGTCTCTTATTCGTGCAGCGCGCTCAAAATCCAATGATTCAGCAGCTATTTCCATTTCCTTTTTAAGTCGGTCAACTGACTTTTCGCTGCCGTTTTTTATATATTCAATAGCTTGATTTATGATTTCTTTGTATTCAGCAGAATCAATGTTTCCGTTACAGACACCAATGCATTGATTAATATGAAAGTTGAGGCAAGGCCGAGATTTTTTTGAATTTCCTATAAACTTATTTTTGCAGGTAGGAAGCTTAAAAACCTTGTTAACTTCATCCACTGTCTGCTTAGAAACAAAAGCGCTCATATAGGGTCCGATAAATTCTCCGCTGTTATCAAGCTTTTTTTCAGCAGTTATTTTAGGATACATTTCATTTGATATTTTTATATAATGATATCCTTTGTCATCTTTAAGAAGTATATTATATTTAGGTCTGTGCTGTTTTATTAAACTGCATTCTAAAATAAGTGCTTCATATTCACTATCAGTAACAATAAAATCATAATCATAGACATTTTCGACCATTCTAGATACCTTTGGCGGGTGGTCTGGATTATTTCGGAAATAACTTGTAACTCTTTTTCTTAAGCTTTTTGCCTTTCCTATATAGATAATATGTCCTGATTCATCTTTCATTAGATAAACTCCCGGAGAAAGCGTAAGCTTTGAAGTTTTTTGTTGAAGAAATGATAAACGTTCATTCATACGATCCTCCGGGAATAAATTTATTTTTGATTATCTTTTATACGGATTTCTTTTCGTTTAATTTTACCGCCGAGGGTTTTAGGAAGCTCATCCATATATTCAATTATTCTTGGATACTTATATGGAGCAGTAATCTTCTTTACATGATTTTGGAGCTCCTTGGTCAGCTCGTCACTTGGACTGTATCCCTTTGAAAGAACAACAGTTGCCTTAACCACCTGACCTCTTATAGGGTCGGGTGCAGATGTGATAGCACATTCGACAACAGCCGGATGTTCAAGCATGGCGCTTTCAACTTCAAAAGGTCCGATACGGTATCCTGAACATTTAATAACATCATCGTTTCTTCCAATAAACCAATAATGCCCATCTTTATCACGAACAGCCATATCGCCTGTATTATAATATTTTCCGCCAAGTGCAGTCTGCGTCATTTTTTCATTTTGATAGTATCCGGTAAATAAGCCCACTGGCGGGTTTTCTTTAACGCCTGAAACAACGATGGTTCCTTCTTCACCAGGCTTTACGGGATTCCCGTCATCATCTAAAAGTTCGATATTATAAAGCGGTGCAGGTTTACCAGTGGAACCAGCAGAAGGTTCAAACCATTTAAAGTTTGCTATCAGAACTGTTCCCTCTGTTTGTCCAAAACCTTCACGAAGTTTTAATCCAGTAAGCTTGTACCAGTCATTAAATACCTGAGGGTTAAGCGGTTCGCCGGCAATACAGCAATTTTCTATATGAGACAGATCAAATTGTTTTACATCTTCCTGAAGCATAAAGCGAAACATTGTTGGAGGAGCGCAGAATGTTGTTATCTTATATTCAGTTATTTTTTTCAAAAGATTCAGCGGAATGAATTTATCCATATCATAAGCGAACACAACGGCGCCGCATATCCACTGACCATAGATTTTTCCCCATCCAAACTTAGCCCATCCGGAATCTGATACGCTCATATGCAGTTTATTTTCCTGCACCTGCTGCCAGTATTTTGCTGTAACAATATGTCCCAAAGGATGAGCAAAATTATGCTGAACCATTTTAGGCATTCCTGTTGTGCCTGAAGTGAAATAAATGAGCATTATATCATCCCATTTATTTGCTTCATTGCCTGACGGACGTTCAAAAACCTCTGAAAAGAGTTCGATCTTTTCTTCATAAAATTCCCATCCGTCACAAGGTTTGTCTACTATAATTTTTGTTTTAAGGGACTCAATATCAGCAGCGGCTGCATTAACCTGATCAATTACAAATTGATCATTAACACAAACAATTGCGGAAATTTCAGCGGCGTTTCCTCTGTAAACGATATCTTTGCGTGTAAGCTGAAGAGAACCTGGGATGAGAATTGCTCCTATTTTGTGCAATGCAACTGCACATATCCAGTATTCCCAGCGGCGGCGCAGAATCAGCATAACAACTGAACCTTTTTTTATTCCTATACTTTTGAAGTAATTCGCTGTTTTTGCTGAGAGTCTGGAAATATCAGCAAAAGTAAAAATTTTTTCCTCATTATGATCATTGCACCATACAAGAGCCTTTTTATCAGGTTCCTGTTTTGCCCATTCGTCAACAATATCAAAACCAAAATTAAAATTATCAGGCACATTTACCTTATAATTTTTCTTGAAGTCTTCGTAGTTTTCAAAATCAATGCGTGGCAAGTATCTGTCTAATAACATTATAAACTCATCCCAAACTTTCAAATTTTAAGCAGTATTCAATCTGCTTTCATAAGCTTTTAATCCTTATGCTTTATATGCTAAAGCCCTTTGACCGATATCATTTCTATAATGCATTTTGTCAAAATTAATTTGTTTAACAGCAGAATATGCCTTATCAAGAGCATTTTTAAGCTCAGCAGCAGTTGCTGTCACTCCCAGTACACGTCCTCCTGATGTTTTAAAGCAGCCGTCTTCATATTTAGTACCTGCATGATAAACGATATAATCGTCAAGCTGACCTTTTTCGTTAAGGCCATCAATTACAATTCCAGTATCATATTTTATAGGATACCCCCCGCTTGCTATTACAATACAAGCAGCTGATTCATTTTTCCATTCAATATTCAGTTCACTAAGATTTTCATTTATAACAGCATCAAATATATCGACAAGATCTGTTTTAAGAAGCGGTAATACTACCTGAGTTTCAGGATCACCAAAACGGCAATTATATTCAATAACCTTTGGACCATCAGGTGTAAGCATTAATCCAAAGTAAAGACAGCCCTTAAATTTTCTGTTTTCTGTTGCCATAGCCTCAATTGTAGGAATAAATATTTCATTCATACATTGTTCAGCTACATTTTCAGTATAATACGGATTCGGAGCAACAGTTCCCATACCGCCGGTATTAGGTCCCTGGTCATTATCATTTATTCTTTTATGATCCATAGATGAAACCATTGGCTTTATTGTTTTTCCATCTGTAAAGCAAAGAACTGATACTTCTGGACCAGTTAAAAATTCTTCAACAACAACATTTAAACCGCTGTTTCCAAAAATTTTATCTTCCATAATGGAATTTACAGCGTCTTCAGCCTCTTTTAAATTCTGAGCAATAATAACGCCTTTTCCTAAAGCAAGTCCGTCAGCCTTTATAACTGTAGGAAATTTGTTTTCCTTTTTGATAAAACTAATGGCTTCAGAAGAATTATCAAAAACCTGATATCCAGCAGTTGGAATATTATATTTTAGCATAAGATTTTTTGAAAATACCTTACTGCCTTCAATGATAGCTGCCGCCTTATCCGGACCGAATGCCGGAAATCCTGCTTCATTCAAAGCGTCAACCATTCCCATTACAAGAGGATCATCAGGTGCAACTACAACCATATCTGCTGAAATCTTTTTAGCTGTTTCAACTACACCTTCAATATCAGTTGCTTTAACTGTAAAGCATTCTGCATATTTTGATATTCCTCCGTTACCGGGAGTGCAGTAAAGCTTATCAACTTTACTGCTTTCTGCCAGCTTCATGATTATTGCATGTTCACGGCCGCCTCCGCCTACTACAAGAATATTCATACATTTTCTCCTTCAGTACTTATTAGACAAATTCAAATGAGGCAAGTACTTTGTCAATTTCACCAATCATCTCATCGTAAATAGATTCAACCGCAGTAGAATTTATTGCAAAAATTTTTTCACCATCAGAGATAAGCGTTTGTCTCATAATAAGCTTAATTCCAAGGCTTTCCATTTCCATCATTATTTCCTGCGCATCATTTCCATTAAATTTAACTGATTCAGTACTTAAAACTTTATACCCATAGCTTTCATATGTTGAAACCATCTGGTCAACCATATCTTCAGGAGTAATTGCATAATCGATTGTCTGAATGCCAAAGCATGTTGCAGCTTCATTTTCATCTTCAATATCAGTATAGTTAAAAGTACAATCAAGAACATCACCGGCAGATTCATTAAGAGTCCATTTTTCATTGATTTCCACTTTATAGTCTTCAGTTTCATATACATTTCCCTGAAGTCCGGATTGAATTTCAGATGTTGAATCTAAATCACTTGAATCATCGTCACTGCTTTCATCTTCTGTTTCTTCGCTGGACTCATCGTCACTGCTCTCATCCTTGGAATCACTGTCAACTGCAGAAGCGGATGAAGAATCTGCTGAGGACTTATCCTTATCTGATTTATCGCAGCCTGCAAGACTGAGAAGCATTGTAGCTGCCATTAGCGCACATAATAATTTTTTCATTTTAATATCTCCTTTAATTAATGATGGAATAATCTGATGCCTGTAAATGCCATAGCCATATTATACTTGTTGCATGTACTTATAACATGGTCATCTCTGATGGAGCCGCCTGGTTCAGCTATATATGAAACACCACTCTTTTTAGCTCTTTCAATATTGTCACCGAATGGGAAAAATGCGTCAGATCCCAGACAAACATCAGTATTCTTTGCGAGCCATTCCTTTTGTTCTTCTTTGGTAAATATCGGTGGTTTTTCCTTGAAAATATTCTGCCATGCTCCATCGGCAAGAACGTCCATATATTCATCTGAAATATATATGTCAATTGCGTTGTCACGGTCCGGACGACGGATTCCGTCTACAAACTTAAGATTAAGAACCTGAGGTGCCTGACGAAGCCACCAAATATCAGCCTTATTTCCAGCAAGTCTTGTACAGTGAATTCTTGACTGCTGACCTGCACCAATACCAATTGCCTGACCGTCCTTAACATAGCAAACAGAATTTGACTGTGTATATTTTAATGTTATAAGAGAAATTATAAGGTCACGTTTTTTATCTTCCGGAATATCCTTATTTTCTGTTACAATATTTTCAAGCATATCATTATCTATCAAGAGATTATTTCTTCCCTGTTCAAATGTAACGCCAAAAACCTGTTTCCTTTCAATATCTTCCGGTATATAATCTGGATTAATCTTTATAACGTTGTAGGTACCTTTTCTCTTTGATTTGAGTATCTCAAGTGCTTCAGGAGTATAATCCGGAGCAATTATTCCGTCTGAAACTTCCCTTTGCAGCATTATTGCTGTATCTTTATCACATGTATCAGACAAAGCAACAAAATCACCGTAAGAGGACATTCTGTCAGCGCCTCTTGCCCTTGCATATGCGCAAGCCATTGGGGACAATTCGCCTAAGTCATCTACAAAATATATTTTCTTTAGAGTATCTGAAAGAGGAAGTCCTACTGCGGCACCTGCCGGTGAAACGTGCTTAAATGATGTAGCAGCACAAAGTCCAGTTGACGCCTTGAGTTCTCTTACAAGCTGCCAGCCGTTAAAAGCGTCAAGAAGATTTATATAACCCGGGTTTCCGTTTAAAATTTCTATTGGAAGTTCTCCGCTTTCCATAAATATTCTTGAAGGTTTTTGATTTGGATTACAGCCGTACTTTAAAGACATTTCAGTTGACATCTTAGAAGTCCTCCTTAATTTTTATTATAAATTTTAGACATATATGTACCGTCAGATAAATTAATATATCTTACAAACAAAGAAACCTTATTATTTTCATTTAGACTATTCCAAAGAGAATTGCCAAATTCATTGATATCATCCGGAACTGAAATTAATTTTGGTTCTCCCTCAAAGCTTGGAAGCGGATTTCCATCACCCATATAAGTATGAATAAAGTGACCTTCACCATTGATAGGATTACTATATGAATAAGTAAATCTGCTGCATGAATCAGGATTGCCATCAGCACTTTTCAGTATTGACATTGAATAATTATAAATTTTGTCAGGTTCGATCTCCATTATACATGAAATTCTTGGTGTATAGTTTGGAGCATCCGGTTCAAATTCTCTGGTTCTGAGAGACTGCTCAAAAGTTTTTCCCTCTTTCATTAAGTCATAAATAGTATCTGTCTGGTCGCCGTTAGTAACGATAGTTTTATTTTCAAGTACTCTTACAGGAGAATAAATAATAAGACTTGGATCTGAAAGCTTTGCAGGATCAAATGCCTGTGTTCTAATACCTTCCCCATCTTCAACAAAAACTCTGTTACGGCTATTTTCACTGCGTCCCATTATGAAATAAGCAGTAACAGCATATTTGCCATTAGCAGATTTGCCTGCAATAATACCTCTTCCTGGATATGAATTACTTTCGAGTTCACTGTATATGTCAATTTTTTTCATCTGGACCTCCTAATCTTTGATTACAAACGCTTTGCCGCCGGATATTTTTATCTTGTCACTGCAAAACAGAGCAACAGCTTCAGGAAGTATTTTCCATTCGGCTTGTTCCATTATTCGCTTTTGCAATGTTTCCGGAGTATCATTATTTTTCACTTCAACTGGTTTCTGCAATATTATTGCACCTGCGTCAGCTTCTTCATTCACAAAATGCACTGTTGCACCGCTGATCTTTACTCCATATGAGAGAGCGGCTTCATGGACCTTTAATCCGTAATATCCGTTTCCGCAAAAAGATGGAATAAGCGCCGGATGTACATTTATAATTTTATACGGATAAGCTTTTACTACATCTTCACTCAGGATAGTCATAAAACCTGCAAGTACAATTAAATCTGCTTGTTCCTCTTTAAGCGCCTCAAGTATAGCATTACTATAGTTTATAGTATCGCTGTATTCTTTTCGTGAAATTACTCTTGATGGAATTCCATGTTTTTCGGCTCTTTCCAGAGCAAAAGCGCCGGGCTTAGAGGAAATAACGCAGGATATCATTCCATCCTTAATCTCTCCTCTTTCCTGAGCGTCAATAAGCGCCTGAAGGTTTGTTCCCCCGCCGGAAACAAGTACAACAATATTTTTTAATTGATGAGTTAAACTCATATTTAACCTCCGTTAAGCAGAAAATTTAATTATCAGCTGATAATTACTCCTTCATCACCCTCAGTAAGCTCACCTAAAACATATGCCTCAGCACCGGATGCGTTAAGAACTTCCACTGCTTTATCAGCATCATTTTTGTCAACTGAAACAATCATTCCAACACCCATATTAAATGTATTGAACATATCACGTTCAGGAATATTACCTGTTCTTGCAATTAGATCAAAAATAGGAAGAACTTCTACTGCATTTCTTTCAATCTTTGCAGTGATTCCGCTTGGAAGTGAACGAGGAATATTTTCATAGAATCCGCCGCCTGTTATATGAGATATTGCCTTGACGTTAACTTGTTCAAGGAGTTCCAAAACAGGTTTAACATAAATCTTAGTAGGAGTTAGCAAGCATTCACCCAGAGTTGTTCCAAGATCAGAAAAATGTCTTGCAAGTGTTTGTTCATTAACTGTAAACACTTTTCTAATGAGTGAAAATCCATTTGAATGCACACCGCTTGATTTTATAGCGATAAGAACGTCACCGGACTTCTGTTCATCAGGCTTGAGAATTTTTTCCTTATCAACAACACCAACTGAAAATCCGGCTACATCGTACTCATCAACCGGATAAAAACCAGGCATTTCAGCTGTTTCACCGCCGATAAGCGCGCATCCGGACTGAACACAGCCGTCAGCTATACCAGATACAATTTCAGCTACCTTTTCAGGATAATTTTTTCCTACTGCAATGTAATCAAGGAAAAACTGAGGTTTTGCTCCGCAGCAAATTATATCGTTAACGCACATAGCAACGCAATCAATACCTATAGTATTGTGCTTGTCCATAAGAAAAGCAATTTTAAGCTTAGTGCCTACTCCGTCTGTTCCTGAAACAAAAACCGGTTTCTTTATGCCTGTAAGATCAGGCTCAAATAGTCCGCCGAATCCTCCGATTCCGGAAAGAACTCCGCTTGTTACTGTTCTTGCAACATGAACTTTCATAAGCTCTACAGCCTTATATCCAGCGGTAACATCAACGCCCGCTTTTTTATAGCTTTCAGAATAGCTCTTCATTAAATTAATCCTCCAAAATAATACTACTATTCGCCGATTTTTCTTTCAAATTTATCCTTTGGCATTTCCTTTGGAACTTTAACTGGATATTCTCCTGTAAAGCATCCGACGCAAAAATCACAGTTTGCTCCCTCTGCAATTTTCTTGACGCCTTCTACGCTCAGATATCCAAGTGTGTCAGCTCCTATTTTTTTTGCTATTTCATCAACCGGCAGTTTACATGCAATAAGATTTTCCTTACTGTCTATATCGGTACCAAAGTAACATGGATTTGTAAAAGGCGGGCTTGAAATTCTCATATGAACTTCTTTTGCACCGGCTTCTCTTATCAGATTAACAATTCTTGCACTGGTTGTACCCCTTACAATACTATCGTCAATAAGAACTACTTTTTTTCCTTTTACAACGTCTTTTAAAACATTAAGCTTTATTTTGACTGCATTTGTACGCTGTGCCTGAGTTGGCTGAATGAAAGTTCTGCCTACATATCTATTTTTTATAAATCCCACTCCATACGGAATTCCTGACGCTTTAGAAAAACCCAATGCCGCATCAAGTCCGCTGTCAGGAACACCGACAACAACATCAGCTTCAACCGGATGTTCTTCCCATAAAATTTTTCCGGCATTAAGTCGAGCCTGATGTACACAAGCTCCTTCTATTACAGAATCCGGACGGGCAAAATAAACATATTCGAAAACACACATGGAAGTTTTCCCCCCACAATGTGTTTTTATAGAATGAACATCACCGTCAACAACTATAATTTCACCAGGTTCTACGTCCCTGATAAACTTAGCGCCTATACTGTCAAGTGCACAGGTTTCTGAAGCAAAAACCACGGCGCCGTTTGGAGTTTCACCCATACACAGGGGTCTGAAGCCGTTTGGATCACGTGCTGCAATTAGTTTTGTAGGCGACATTATTACAAGTGAATATGCACCCTTAAATTTATACATAGCCTGTTCAACAGCTTTTTCAATTGACGGCTGAAGAAGCCGCTGTTCAGTTATTGCATAAGAAATAGCTTCAGTATCATTTGTATTATGAAAAATAGCTCCTTTAAGCTCATATTTTTCACGAAGCTCTCTTGCATTTATTAAATTTCCGTTATGAGCAATAGCCATTGGACCTTTAATATGCCTTACAACAAGCGGCTGAGCATTAGAACGATTTGAATTACCGGTTGTCGAATATCTAACATGTCCGATAGAAATATTTCCTGTTCCGAGTTTATTAAGCTGTTCCTCATTAAACACCTCCGGAACAAGTCCTAAATCTTTATGATAAGAAAACAGACCCTTGTCATTGACAACAATTCCGCAGCTCTCCTGGCCACGGTGCTGAAGTGCGTAAAGAGCAAAATATGTATCAGAAGCAATATCAGTAGTTTCTTTGCTGTAGATACCAAAGACTCCGCATTCTTCATGAATTCCCGTTTTCAAATGAAATCATTCCCTTCCATTCCAACAGTATGTACAAAGCTGACATTCAGGTTTACCAACGGCTCTTACTGTTCCCTCAAGAGACTGGAACTCAAGTGAAGTAAGTTTAAGTCTGCGGCAAATTTCGTCTCTCAGCAGTTTTCCTCTTTCTGTATTGGAATCACTGTACTCATCAATATATGCAACTCCCTCAACGCCTTCGTTTTCTTCAATAATCTGTCTTGCAATAAGTTCAAGCTCAGAGTGGCTTGCTGAGAAGTTAAGGTACTTGCATCCATACATAATCGGCGGACAAGCTGAGCGCATATGCACTTCCTTTGCACCGTTTTCATACAGAAACTCAACTGTTTCTCTCATCTGAGTACCCCTAACGATACTGTCGTCGATAAACAGCAGCTTTTTACCTTCAATAAGTTCATGGACAGGTATAAGCTTCATCTTTGCTACCTTATTTCTCATTGATTGGTTGGTAGGCATAAAGCTTCGCGGCCATGTAGGAGTATACTTTATAAACGGTCTAGCAAAAGGAATACCGCTTTTATTTGCATATCCAATAGCATGAGGTACACCTGAATCAGGTACGCCGCATACAAAGTCCACGTCGGGAAGTTTTCCGTTTTTAATATCTGTTTCAGCCATGATTTCGCCGTTTCGGGTTCTCATAGTTTCAACGTTGATTCCCTCATAGCTGGCATTAGGGTAACCGTAATAAGTCCAGAGGAATGTACAGATTTTCATATTATCTGTTCCCTCAGCCATTATTTCATAGCCATCTCTTGTAAGCTTAGTAATCTCTCCTGCCTTAAGTTCATGACAAGTTTCATAGCCAAGCTTCTGATAAGCAAATGATTCAAATGAGAAACAATAACCGTCAGAACGCTTTCCGATAATAATAGGAAGTCTTCCCATCTTATCTCTTGCGCATATAATAGAATCTTCAGTCATGATAATCAGTGACATTGTTCCCTGTATTTTATCCTGAGCATATCTGATTCCATCAACAAAAGTATCTTTCTGAGCAATTAAAGCCCCAATAAGACCAGCGGAATTTATAGCACCGCTGCTCATAGTTTCAAAATTAGCGCAGCCCTTTTCAAGAAGTTCCTTTGATAATTGCTCAGCATTTCTGATTATGCCAACAGAACAAACAGCATAAAGTCCGAGCTTTGAACGAACCATAATAGGCTGAGGGTCAGTATCACTGATACATCCGATGCAGACCTTGCCTCTCATTTTCTCTACATCTTTTTCAAATTTAGTTCTAAAAGGCGAATTTTCTATGCTGTGAATATTTCTCTGAAAACCCAGTTCAGGGGCATATGAGGTCATTCCTCCTCTTCTGGTGCCCAGATGAGAGTGATAATCAGTACCGAAAAAAACGTCCTGAATACAGTCGTTTGAAGAAACTGCTCCAAAGAATCCTCCCATAAATTATTCTCCCATCACTCTTTTCATCATTTCCTGATATGCTTCCTCTACTCCGCCCATATCTCTGCGGAATCTATCCTTATCAAGCTTTTCATGAGTTTTGGAATCCCAGAAACGGCAGGTATCAGGAGAAATTTCATCGGCAAGAATAATCTGGTCATGGAATCTTCCGAATTCAATTTTAAAATCAATCAGATCAATACCGATTTCCTTGAAAAATTTTAGCATAAATTCATTGACTTTAAATGCATATTTAGTAATATCCTCTATTTCCTTTTCTGTTGCAAGATCAAGACCAAGAGCATAATACTTATTAATAAACGGATCGCCGAGGTCATCATTTTTGTAGCTGAATTCAAGTGTAGGCTGTTTCAGCGGAGTTCCCTCTTCTATACCAAGTTTTTTTGAGAAGCTTCCGGCTGCTACGTTTCTTATAATAACTTCAAGCGGAACAATTTCTACTTTCTTTACAATTGTTTCTCTATCAGATATTTCTTCTACGAGATGTGTAGGAACACCCTCCTTTTCAAGCAGCTTAAACATAAAGTTTGTCATTTTATTATTAATTGCGCCTTTACCTGAAATTGTTCCCTTCTTTTCGCCGTTGAAAGCAGTAGCGTCATCCTTATAGTCAACAATTACATAATCGGGATTATTTGTAGCATATACTTTTTTTGCTTTTCCCTCATAAAGCTGTTCTTTTCTTTCTAAATTTTCCATGATAATCTCCATTCTGCCAATACGGCATAAATTTTCCAAAAATTTATAGTCAGGCGCAATGCGCTGATTTTAACATAAATTAAAATTTATTGATTTCTTCTGAAATAGCCTTATCTTTTGCAAGTACAGCTTCAGCCATGCTCTTTTTCATATTAATGAGTTTTTCAGCAAGTTCCGGATCAGAAAGTGCAAGGATCTGTACTGCGAGAATTGCTGCATTCGCAGCTCCGTCAATAGCAACAGTTGCAACAGGAATACCGCTTGGCATCTGTACTGTTGCAAGCAAAGCGTCAAGGCCGTCCAGAGTAGAGGATTTTATTGGTATTCCGATTACCGGAAGAATTGTATGTGCAGCAAGGACACCGCCAAGATGAGCTGCTTTTCCTGCTGCGGAAATAATAACGCCGAATCCGTTCTTTTCAGCATTTGCAGAAAATTCAGCAGCTTCGTTTGGTGTACGGTGAGCAGACATTACATGAACTTCAAAAGGAACACCGAATTCCTTGAGCTTTAAAACAGCTCCCTTTACAACAGGCAGATCACTGTCGCTTCCCATTATAACAGCAACTTTTTTACTCATAAAAATTTCTCCTTTTTAAATCCGGCGCTGCCGGTTAATTTATAATTCATTTTTGTTAATGCTTTTAAGAATGAGCTTTCCGCTCTTTTCATCATTAATTATATTAAGGGATATTTCTGATATAATATTTTTTATTTCAGTGTCCCCTACTTTATAATCGTAATCGGCAACTGCCGAGAAAACATAAGATAACGAATCAGAATTTTCTTTTACTGAAATAGAACAGGTGGTAAAATTATTTAGACTGCAGTTATCAAAGATGTTATTTTCAGCAAGCGCGGAATAATACTGTTTTTCAGTTAACCCGGCAATAGTTTTCTTATCGTTTTTAATAAGCGAATCTAAATAAATAGATGAAATATTCATAATTTCAGAAAGTTTTTTTTCATTTACAAGAGACAAAAGCTTCTTATCTTCTGTTTTAAAATAGATAAGGTGACCGTCTGCTTCTCTTATCATATCAGCAGTAATTATTTCTATATGACCATTAGAGACGACTGCTGAAAAAGTGTCTTTATCTTTAGTAAGAATAATCTTATCGTCACGCAGACTCACACTGTCCCATTTATAACCGCTTAGAAGATTACCAGAAACATCAAAAATTATAAATCCATCTTCTTCACTGACGTAGCCTTTTACTAAACCTTGTCCGACAGGATCAAAGCTCTGAAAGATAAACGGAGTAATAATATTATCGTCAATATCAATTATTCCCATTTTTTCTATACCGTTAAACATTTGAGAAACGATAAACCTGTCCGCTTTCAAGAAATGAATACTATTCCATTCTGGTTCAACAATGACTCTTCCGTCATCATTAACTACACCTACGCCTCCGTATTCGCTGGTAAATGTTCTGTAACCGTTGGCGCTTGAGCTGAAATCTGTAATAATGCCATGATCCGGTTCCTTTTTTTCAGTACTTTTATTTACGTCAAAATAAAATTTTATTAAGGCGGCTGACAAAGCAATAAGTACAGCAAAAAGAAAAACAAATATCCATTTCAGATAACGGTTAGATTTTTCAGATTTTCCTGTTACAAAAATCTTATTTATTTTCTTCATTTAAATTTTTCCGCACTGATTCTTCTGTTTCGCTTGCTAAATAAATGGGACGCCTTTTGGTTTCCATATATGTTTTAGAAAGATACTGACCAAGAATACCAGTACAGAAAAGCTGAAGTCCGCCGATAAAGAATATGGCACACATAATTGTAGGGAATCCCTGCACATTTTCTCCAAAGACCAGAGTCTTAATCACAATTGCTATTATCCAAATAAACGAAACAAGACAGCTTAATATTCCAAGCAATGAAGCAAGTGCGAGCGGAGCTGTTGAAAATGCAAATATTCCCTCAAGTGAATATTTGAACAGTTTCCAAAATGACCATGCAGTTGTTCCAGCCGCACGCTCAACGTTTTCATATTCAATATATTTGACATTAAATCCGACCCAACTGAATATCCCCTTTGAAAAGCGGTTATATTCTTTCATTGAAAGTATGGAGTCCACCATCTGACGTGTCATGAACCGAAAATCCTGAGCTCCGTCCACGATTTCAGTCTGAGAGATTTTATTCATGATTTTATAAAATTTCATTGCAAACCATGAACGTATTTTAGATTCTCCCTTTCTGCTTACACGTCTCGTAGTTGCGCAATCATACCCTTGTTCTGTAACATATTTATACATTTCTGGTATAAATTTCGGAGGATGCTGCAAGTCCGCATCCATTATTACAACGTAATCGCCTTTAGCATTTTCCAGACCAGCGTACATTCCGGCTTCCTTACCAAAATTTCTTGAAAAGGAAATATAACGTACACGCTCATCGTTTTTTGCCATTTCACGCAGCTGCATTAAGGTATTATCCTTTGAGCCGTCATTGATAAATAATAATTCAAACTCAAGTTCCTTATGTTCAGACTGCATTCCGCTGATAATTTTCTGAATCTCATTATAAAAAAGCGGAAGAACTTCCTGCTCATTATAACAAGGCACAATTATGGAAATTAGTTTCATATTTATGCTCCCTTACACATAACAATACAACTATATAATACACTAATTTGAGCAAAAATGCAAGTTATATTTTCTTTTTATTGTAAATCGGCATATTAATCAACATTTTTAACCTTATTTTTTTACTTAATGTGAATATTACTTGCTAAATTCAGCAAAATATATATATGTCAAATAAGAATTTAAAATTATTACTGCCATTAATATCAGGACTTTTAACTGGAATATCTTTTATTATACCTTATTTTGGATTTATATGCTTTTTTTCTATAGTTCCGCTGTTTTACAGTATTCTATACTGCAATAATAATTCGGCATTTTCTTCAGTATTTATTTTTTCTTTTGCATTCAGTTTAACTTCTGATATATGGTTTATGAATATAGGTAATGACCTTACCGATAATAAGCTACATGCTTTTTTTATTTCTTTAACAATTATTTTATTGGTGTCTTTTGTATTGGCATTATTTCATTCAATCCCCTTCTCAATATATAAATATATTGTCAGCAGAAAAAAAATAAAAGTAAATGTCATTTTATTGAGCTTTATATATATTTTCGGAGAATGGATTACCGGTGTCTTTCCGCCAATTGCTTTTCCCTGGAACAGATTATGCAATATAGTAAGCGGGATTACTCCGTTTATTCAATCTGCATCAGTTTTAGGAGGATTATTTTTATCATTGATCATTTTATGCATCAATGGTTATCTGTCTATATTTCTACATTTTTTGATCCGTAAAAAATTTAAAGAAAGCATACTTGCAATTTTATGTTCTATGTCAATTTTTTTAGTTAATATTATTTATGGGTATGCGGTAATGAATAATAAATTTCCTGAAAAAGAAAATCATAGCGTTTTGCTTGTTCAAGGAAATTATCCGAAAAAGGAAAAGTGGAATCATGTTCCTGAGGAGATAGTCAAAGCTTATATAGAAATAGCGGAAAGTAAAATGAGTGATAACCCTGATATTGTAATTTTTCCTGAAACAGCGCTTTCAGCAAATATTTTTAAGGATCAGACCCTTCTTAAGGTTCTGACGGATTTTTGCGTTAAGCATGACACTACTATTATTACAGGCGCTCAATTGAAGGATGAAGAATTAATTTACAATGTCTGTGCAGTTATAACTTCGGGCGGAATACACCCAGACATATACCGGAAGCAAATTTTGGTACCATTCGGAGAATATAATCCTTTCGGAATATTTACTTTTATATCTTCAGATTTTTCGGCTGGTAAAGAATGTGTAACAATTAATACCGATATAGGAAAAATAGGCAGTGTTATTTGCTTTGAATCGATATTTTCTGATAGTGTTTCTGAATGTGTAGAGGATGGCGCTGAGGTTATTACTATACTTTCAAATGATTCTTGGCTTGGAGCAAGTATACCCCTTTATCAGCATCATACTCATTCGATTATCAGAGCAGTAGAAAACAGAAGGTATGTCCTTACCAGCACAAATACTGGCATTTCATCAGTAGTAACACCTTATGGAAAAATCCTTGCTGAAACTGAAAAAAATACAAAAAGTTCAGTATCAGCAGAATTTTGCATGATGGAAAACTTAAGCATTTATGCATTTACAGGAAATATAATAATAATTCCATCATGTATTATTATTTTATATGGATCAATAAAAACATTTTATAGGAATAAAAGAAAATAATTTATTGTTGCATTAAGTAAATTTTTGGGTTATAATTAAATATGAATTATTCTTGTAGAGGAGTATTGACAAGTTATGAAGGACGGGTTTGTCAAAGTAGCCTGCGTCACCCCTGATTTAAAGGTGGCAGACTGCACATATAACAGTGAGCAAATTATCAGTTATTTAAAAAACGCTTATGAAAAGGGCGTTAAAGTTTGTGTTTTTCCTGAATTATCTATAACAGGATACACCTGCGGTGATCTTTTTTTTCAGACAAGTCTGCTTGAGGCAGCCAAAACTGCTTTAAAAAAAATTATTGAATCATCTGAAAACTATGAAATGATTTTTGCCGTTGGGCTTCCGTTTGCACATAAAGGAAAAATATATAACTGTGCAGCGATATGCTGTAAGGGAAAGCTTCTGGGACTTGTTCCTAAAAAGCATATTCCTAATTATTCTGAATTTTATGAGGCAAGACATTTTACTCCCGGAATTCCAAAAGGTTCTGCCGATTTTTTCGGTACATCAGTTCATATCGGCACTGACTGTGTGTTTAAATGTACAGATATGCAGGATTTCATCTTAGGCGCAGAAGTTTGTGAAGATCTCTGGGTAAGCGATTCTCCTTCAGTAAATCTTGTCAAGCAAGGCGCTACCCTTATAATCAATCTTTCAGCAAGTAATGAAATTATAGGAAAAGCTGATTATCGGCGTACTATTATCAGAGCTGAATCCGGCAGTTTACTCTGTGTTTATGCATATGCAAATGCTGGAATCGGAGAATCTACAACGGATACGGTTTATTCTGGTCATAGTATTATTTCTGAAAATGGAGCCTTATCCGCTGAATCAAAAATGTTTGAACACGGAATAATAACTTTTGACGCTGACCTAAAAAAAATCAATACAGAGCGCAGCCGTTCAAATACCTTTCAGAACGATGAGCAGACTCCGGAAAATCCGTTTCTTGAAATTGAATTTTCCTTGTCTCCTGAAACAATTAAACTTGACAATTATATTTCTCCGGCGCCTTTTGTTCCTGGTAACCCATCTGAACTTTCTGAAAGATGCGATGAAATTTTTAAATTGCAGGCTGTCGGACTTATGACCCGGCTGCGCCATACCGGTTGTAAAAACGCAGTAATAGGACTTTCAGGGGGGCTTGATTCTACATTGGCTCTTATAGTTACTGTACGGGCGTTTCAAATGCTTGATCTTGACGCTAAAGGCATTACTGCTGTTACTATGCCGTGTTTCGGTACTACCGACAGGACTTATACAAATGCCTGCCGTCTTGCAGAGGCATATGGTACAGAATTGCGTGAAATAAATATAAAGGAAAGTGTAAGGAGTCATTTCAAGGATATAGGTCATGACGAAAGTATTCATGATGTTACCTATGAAAACGGACAAGCAAGAGAACGTACACAAGTTCTTATGGATATTGCAAATCAATGCGGTGGTATGGTTATTGGAACCGGAGACCTTTCAGAGCTTGCTCTCGGATGGGCAACATATAACGGAGATCATATGTCTATGTATGCGGTTAATGCTTCTATTCCTAAAACATTGGTGCGCTATCTCGTTGCGTACGAAGCTGAGTGCTCCAATAAACCGCTTAAAAGTATCTTTGAAGATATTCTTGAAACTCCGGTTAGTCCTGAGCTTCTACCGCCGGACGAAAACGGATCTATTTCGCAGAAAACCGAAGACTTGGTCGGTCCTTATGAACTTCACGATTTTTTCCTATTCTATATGCTGAGATATGGATTTAGTCCTTCAAAGATATATAGAATGGCTTTAAAGGCTTTTAGCCAAACATATGAACCTGCAGTTATACTAAAATGGGAAAAAATTTTTTACAGAAGATTCTTTTCTCAGCAATTCAAGCGTTCATGCCTGCCAGATGGACCTAAAGTTGGTACAGTTACTCTCTCTCCAAGAAGCGATTTCAGAATGCCCAGCGACGCTTCTGCTAAGGTATGGCTTGACGAACTTGAAAATCTTTAATTTAAATATTTAATACGGTATTACCGTATTAATACATAAATACATATATCGGAGGAATAAAAATGACTTACAAAGAAAGTTTTATTAAATTTATGGTTGAAAGCGGTGTTCTTACTTTCGGAGAATTTACACTTAAGAGCGGAAGAAAAGCTCCTTATTTCGTAAATACCGGAAATTATAATACGGGAGCTCAGCTTGCACGTCTCGGAGAATACTATGCTGAATGTATTATAGAAAATAACGTTGAAGCAGATACTCTTTTTGGACCGGCGTATAAGGGAATCCCTCTTGCAACAGCGTGCAGTATCGCTCTTTCAAACAAGTATGGTAAAAATGTAAACTACGCTTTTGACCGTAAAGAAGCTAAAGACCATGGTGAAGGCGGAGTTATTGTAGGCAAAAAGATGCAAGACGGAGAAAAAGTTGCAATTATAGAAGACGTTATTACTGCCGGTACTGCAATACGTACAGTTTTGCCAATATTGAAAGAACAGGCAAATGTTGATATTACCGCTCTTATTATTTCCGTTGACAGAATGGAAAAAGGAAAGGGAGAGCTTTCAGCAGTGCAGGAAGTAAAAAAAGATTTCGGAATAAACGTATACTCTATTGTAACAATGGAAGATATTATTGAAGCTATTAAAAATGATGTTATTCCAGGAAAAGAGTACCTTGATAAAATGCTTGAATACAGAAATACTTACGGAATTTAGGATTCCCTGCTATTGACATTTGTATTTTTATATGATATTATATAAAAAAGCATTGATGGGAATAGTAGCGTTAATTAAAGCTTTCAGAGAGTTTTCGGCAGGTGAAAGAAAACAGCATGATTTAATGTGAATACGCCCCTGAGCTTAATTCCTGAAAATAAGTAGGGACTTACGGGTAAGCCCGTTACAGCTTTGAGGTCGGATATTATTTTATTCGATAAACTGAGGTGGTACCACGGTAATTTTATCGTCCTCTGTCCATTTACGGGCAGAGGATTTTTATTTTAACGGAGGATAAAAATGAATATTTATGAAGAGTTACAAGCAAGAGGTTTAATAGCTCAAGTCACTGACGAGCCTGAAATTCGTAATCTGATAAACAATGGCGGAGCACGCTTTTACATAGGATTTGATCCGACGGCTGATTCACTTCATGTGGGTCATTTCATGGCTCTTTGTCTTATGAAAAGATTGCAGATGGCAGGTAATAAACCGGTAGTACTTATAGGCGGCGGTACAGGCTTTGTAGGAGATCCGTCAGGACGTACTGATATGAGATCGATGATGACGGCAGAAACAATTCAGCATAATTGTGACTGCTTTAAAAAGCAAATGGAACGATTTATTGAATTTGGTGATGATGCGGCTATTATGGTCAATAATGCCGATTGGCTTCTGAAACTTAATTACGTTGACCTTCTTCGTGATGTTGGCTCATGCTTTTCAGTAAATAATATGCTCCGTGCAGAATGCTACAAGCAGCGTATGGAAAAAGGCTTAAGCTTCCTTGAATTTAATTATATGATTATGCAGTCTTATGACTTCTGGTATCTGCATAACAATTACGGCTGCAATATGCAGTTCGGCGGTGACGACCAATGGAGCAATATGCTTGCTGGTACTGATCTTATACGTCGTAAGGAAGGCGATGATGCATATGCTATGACCATTACTCTTTTGATGAACAGCGAAGGAAAGAAAATGGGAAAAACTGCAAATGGTGCAGTATGGCTTGATCCCAATAAGACTTCTCCTTTTGAATTTTATCAGTACTGGAGAAATGTAAACGACGCTGATGTTATGAAATGCATAAGAATGCTGACATTTCTTTCTATGGAAGAAATTGAAGCTATGGAAAACTGGGAAGACAACCGCATTAATGAGAAAAAAGAAATTCTTGCTTATGAGCTTACTGCATTGGTTCACGGCAAAGATGAAGCAGAGAAAGCCAAGGAAACATCATATGCTCTATTTTCAGGGATCGGCGACAAATCAAATATGCCTTCAACTTCTATTTCTGAAGATGATCTAAACGATGGCAAAATAGGCATCCTCACACTTTTAGTAAAAGCCGGACTTGCTTCTTCAAATGGTGAAGGAAGACGATTGGTACAGCAAGGCGGAGTTTCCGTAAATGACGAAAAAATTACTGATCCGTCGGCACAGATTGCTATTGATGGAGAAGTCATAATTAAAAAGGGTAAAAAGGTCTTTTATAAAATTATCAAAGGCTAAGTTTTAAAAAACCATAAAGTATTAAAATCCCCGCAATAATATGCGGGGATTTATTCATTGACTCACCTTTTATATTAACACTAAGTATTGGTATTGCATAATATGAACTAAGAAAATCTTAATTGAAATGAGGGCTCGTTATGAACGAAAAAATAAATTTTCTGATTGCAGGCGGAGATCTCAGACAGGTCTATACAGCAAAAGCTCTTTCACAGGAGTACAATGTATATGCTCTCGGACTGAGCAAAAATCATATAAATACAGATAAAATAAATTTAATTGAAAATATTGATGATGTTCCTTATGAGGTTGATCATATAATTCTTCCTCTTCCAGTATCACAGGACGGTGAATATATAAACGCTCCTTTTAGCAGTAGAAAAATAGCCGCTTCAGAACTGATTCCTCATATCAAAAACGGAGGTATAGTCTTCGGAGGAAAATTTGATGACGCCTCCCAAAAGATTTTCACTAACAGCGGAATAGAAACCATAGATTATTTCGATCGAGAAGAACTGAACGTACTTAATGCTGTACCTACTGCTGAAGGTGCAGTTCAAATAGCAATGGAAGAAACTGCTTCAACTATTTACGGACAAAACATACTGATAACAGGTTTCGGACGTATATCAAAGGTTTTAATTAAAATTCTTAACGGTATGGGAGCAAATGTAACTGTAACAGCAAGAAAGTATTCTGATTTGGCATGGGCTGAAATATATGGATGCAAGTCGGTTCATACATCTTCACTGCATGAATGTATAGATAAATTTGATATAATTTTCAATACTGTTCCGGCAGTGTTATTTGATGAATATATGCTTAATAAGCTGAGAAAAGATACACTTATGATTGATCTTGCTTCTAAACCGGGAGGAGTTGACTTTGATATTGCCGGAAAGCTTGGTCTTAAAGTAATATGGGCATTGTCTCTTCCGGGAAAAGTAGCGCCGGTAAGCTCCGGTGAAATAATCGCTGGTACTGTTCTTAATATCCTTAAGGAGAGGGGAAAATCAGATGACTGAATTGTCGCAGGTAAAAATAGGTTTTGCCTTAACAGGATCATTCTGTACATTTGAACGTGCTTTTATTCAGGCAGAGGCATTGAAGCAGACTGGAGCAGAAATAATTCCTATAATGTCATTTAATGCTTCGTCTATTGATACACGATTTGGAAGCGCTAAAGATCACATAGAAAGATTAGAATCAATTTGTAATAATAAAGTTATCAGAACAATTGAAGAGGCTGAACCGTTCGGACCGAAAAAAATGGCGGATATTATTGTAGTCTGTCCATGTACAGGAAATACTTGTGCAAAGCTTGCTATGAGTATAACTGATTCACCTGTTACTATGGCTGTTAAGTCACATATAAGAAACGGAAATCCTGTTGTTATTGCTCTTGCGTCTAATGATTCTCTTGCAGGTTCAATGAAAAATTTAGGATTACTTATGAATATGAAAAATTATTATTTTGTTCCGTTCTATCAGGATGATTATACTGGAAAACCTACTTCGGCCATATGTGATTTCACAAGAGTTCAGGAAACAATTGAAGCAGCGCTTAATAAAAAACAACTGCAGCCGATTTTATGCTGAGTTATATAAATTAAAAACGACAGGTAATAAAACCTGTCGTTTTTAGTTATTTAACTGCTTTTCTTATAATTGAATTTGGCGGAAATTCCATCTCACTTAAAAAACTGAACTTCATCATAGCATGATTAAGTACTTCAAGAGGTTCCCCATTCTCATTAAAAATCTTATTTAACTTTATAGTAACAGGTTGTTTTCCCGGTACCATTATTTCTATTTCATCTCCTGAAAAAAATCTGTTTCTTTGCGTTGCATAAACTCTGCCGTTTTCGTATTTGTCAATAACAGCCACAACATCGTAGTTTCTTATATAACCACCGGTTTCATAATACTGACAATCTTTTGGATGACCAAAGAAAAATCCTGTACAATACTTTCGATGGCTGACTTTGAAAACTTCATCACTTATCCATGAAGGAAGCGGTATACCTGGATTTTTTAAATGCCAGTCAACTGCCATCCTGTATGCATTTGTAATTACAGAAACATAATAAGATGATTTAGCACGTCCCTCTATTTTAAGACTTGTAACGCCTGCGTCAGCAAGCTTGTCAATATGATTAATCATACATAAATCTTTTGCATTAAGAATATATGTTCCGTTTTCATCTTCAAATACCGGATAAAATTCACCTTCACGTTTTTCTTCCATAAGATGATAACCCCATCTGCATGGCTGCGCACATTCTCCCCTGTTAGCATCTCTGTTAACAAGGTAGCTTGACAAAAGACATCGGCCGGAAAAAGAAACACACATAGCTCCGTGTACAAAAACTTCTATTTCCATGTCTTTAGGGCATTTTGCTCTTATTTCTGCAATTTCTTCAAGAGAAAGTTCTCGGGCAAGCACTACTCTTTTAGCGCCCATATCATAAAGTTGGTTAGCAGCTGCATAGTTTACTATACCCGTCTGAGTAGACATATGAATTTCCATATTAGGAGTAAACTTTTTTACAAGAGTCATAATACCAAGATCAGCAACAATTACTGCATCAATTCCGCATTCTTGAGTATTTAGAATAAACTCACCAAATTGCGGAATTTCATTATTTCTTGGCAGCGTATTGCAGGTAAGATATACTTTAATATTTTTTTTATGAGCAATCTCTACGGCTTTTTTTAATTCATCGAAGTTAAAATTATCAGGTGACGCTCTCATACCGAATCCTTTGCCGCCAAGATAAACAGCGTCAGCACCGTAATCAACAGCAGCATTAAATCTTTCAAAATCTCCTGCGGGTGCAAGAACTTCCAATGTTTTTTTATTATCCAAGATTAATAATCCTCATCTTCCTCATTGTTTTCATTATTAGCCATTTCTCTTTGCTCTTTTACCATTCTTTCATTTTCTTCATGTTCTTCTAAAGTTTCTGCAAAGAATGTTTCTTTTGTATCAAGATTTGCGTAGAAGAAATAGTAATCCGTATCCGCTGGATTTAAAACTGCTAAAATTGCGTCCATACCTGGATTGCCAATTGCTCCAGACGGAAGTCCGTTGCATATATATGTATCATAAGAGTCAAAAATTGCGTCAGACTGTATTTCAATATTAGGTTTTATTACTTCATTCACATATTTACCAGTAGGATCAGATTCAAGCTTTGGAAATTCTTCCTGATTATTCAGTCGATTAAGAAAAACTGAAGCAATTTTTTTCATTGAATCTGTATCACCTGCTTCTGCCTGAACTATTGAAGCTAAAGTAATAGTTTCGTCAAGAGTCAGTCCGGCTTTTTTCATTTGTGTATATAATTCAGCAGTAATTTTGTTGTCAAAGTTTTTATAAATCTTACGGCAAACCAATTCAGGTTCCATATCTACATAAAATGTATAAGTATCAGGGAAAAGATAGCCTTCCATCCTATAAAATTTAGATGAAAAGGATTCCGGAAGTGAAGATTCGAATTTACAATCATATCCTCCGGCATTGAAATAGTAAATAAATCTATCAGCGTCGCATACACCTGCTTCTTCAAGCTGTTTAGCGGCAGTATATAAATCGACACCCTCAATAAAAGTTACATCAACTGTTTCACTTTCCTCATATTCATCAGTAGTTAGCTTAGTAATTATAGTTTCATATGCAAAACTTGGACTCAGTTCAAAATCTCCTGGTTTGAATTGAGTTCCATAATCCCCCATTTTTGCCACAATTGCAAATGCTTTTGGAATTTTAATAATACCCTCATCATAGAGAATTTGAGAAATTTCATTAACATCAGCTCCCTCGGGAATGGTAACGATTTTATAAGACTCTTCCTTACCGATTGCAAGCATGTCCTTTCCCACTGAAATAATCATAACAGAAAGACAAATTGCAATTGTAAATATAATGACAGTTAGTATAAGTACAACCTGAAGTCTGACAGAACGTTTCTTTTTTCTTTTCCTTGGATTACTTTCCCGTCCCTGTTTATTATCTTCAGGGTTTTCAGTATAAACTTGTCTGACAGTTCTTGTACCATCCTTTGAATTATAAGGACTGGACTTATCCTTTTTGGCAGTATTATAAATATTTTCAGTATTGCTTGTATCAGTTTTAATACTTCTTGTATTGACATGACCAGTTTTAGGAAGATTTTCAGTATATGCACGATTGTTATTATCTGTACTGTATACCCTGCCCGTTGGTTCGCTTCTGTATTGACCTTTGTCATTTCGTTTTATATCCGAAACGGTTTTAACGCTGTTATTTTTATTATGATTACTAATATTTTTATTATTAAACTGTCCGAGAATTTCCTCCAGCATTCTGTCCTTGTCAGAGTTTTTCTCTTTATTATCCATTATAACCCTCCAAAAATTCTTCAGTAACAAGAAAATCTACATTTTTATCATATTTGTCAAGAGGAAGCATATCGGCAATAAACCGGAAATAACAGATTCCTATTGAAATAATATTATTTACAGAAAGGAAGCGGTCATAATAACCTCCTCCATATCCAAGACGATAACCTGATCTGTCAAAAGCAAGTCCCGGAACTACGCAGACGCATTTGCTGAAATCAGTTACTATTCTGTTTTCATTTTGAAATGGTTCAGCTATTCCGTATCTTGAAATTTCAAGTGTTTCACCATCATTATAATAATAAAAATTCATGCTATGTTCTGCACCACATCTGGGCAGTGCAATTTTTTTTCCTTCATAAAAACAATGTTTGATAATCAAATCAGTATTAGTTTCTATATCCGTGGATTTGTATATCAAAATTGTTTCAGCATTATTGAATGCGCTGCAATTTTTTATATTTTCAAGAATAAGACTATCGGCCTTCATTTTATATTTATTGTCAGCTTTTAATCTTTGATTTTTATATTTTTTTCTTAAATCAAATTTTTTAACATCAATTTCATTCATGGTAAATAATAGATTCACGGAGCATTTCACTCTTTTCCTCGGAAATAAGCAACTTTATTAGTGCAAATGAAAACGGCAAGGCAGTTCCTGCGCCTCTTGAAGTAATAATATTTCCATCTATAGTTACATCTTCAAATACGATTTTTGCACCAATAAGGTGATCTTCAAGACCCTTGTAACAAGTCGCATTTTTACCATGCAGTAGATTTTTATGACCTAAAATTGAAGGCGCTGCACATATAGCAGCAATATACTTTTTATTTTCTGTACAGTAGTCGATGGCTTTCTGGACGTGCTCCGAAGCTTCAAGATTCAAAGTTCCAGGCATTCCTCCCGGAAGAATTATCATTTCAATATTTTTGTCGAGTAAAATATTACTATCTTCAATATCTGTATTTACTGTTATACCGTGGGAACCAGTAATATAATTACCGCCTATACCTACAGTCACAACGTCAAGCCCGCATCTTCTGAGCATATCTATAGGCGTAATAGCTTCAATCTCTTCAAATCCCTCAGCAAGGAATACATAAATCATGATTATCTCCGTTCTGCCGTATTTACGGCTTATAATTAAAACGGCAAAACAGCCGTGTATTTTTCAAGCATAAAAATTGGATTATATGACCGTTTTGCTTTTCTTAATCCTTCTATTCCCAGGTCCTCTTCACGGTTAATATACTTTAATCCAGTAGCGGCGTAACGTGCAAATTCGTTATTAATCGCTGCATATAGACCATTAATTGACGGATCAGCTTTTTCAATATGGACGCAAAAAGTGTTACTATTAAGCTTCTCCCCAATTGTAAATGCTTTTACCTCATTATCAACAGTTATTACTCCGCCTTTAAGTTCAAGTTCCTTAAAATATGAAAAGTAAGTATGAATAGCATACTGTTCAACAATGGCTGAATGATCGTCATATCCGTTCTTACTGTTATAAGTCATTGCGCTGAATGTAGTACAAGCTTCAAAATCTTCTTCTGCCATTGGATGAAACTCCCAGTTGCAGTGTTTCATTTTAGCAAGATGATTACGTTTATTATGAAATTTTTTGCCTTTTAAATTAATAAGATCATCAGCAAGATAAATATAGTCGCAATAGTCATCGGATTTTTTCAGAATAAGATTTTCACCATAGATATTTTTTAAAATATTTATTCCATAATCAGTTATTCCGGTAATCATTATTTTTTTACCTTCAGACTTAGCAAATGCGCTTAAAGTGCTGAATAAATCCTTATAATCCCCTGTACCAGCAGGAAATGTAAAACTTTCATATTCTTCATCTTCTGATTTGATAATATAAAAATCCTTATATCGGCATATCAGCGAATCATTTAGACGCCGCCATGCCAAATTATTAGCAAAACTATATTCACACCCCATAAAATCTGATTTTGTAAGAAGTTTGTTTATCCAGTCCCGATCATTTATATTAATTTCACGAAAATTAAGCATTTGATTACCTATTTTTAGCCTTTTCCTTTATTTTATCAAATTCTTCTTTCACCTGAGCTGACATTCCGCAGCTCATTTTTCCTTCTGAGCAATTTCCACAAACACAGGAAGGTCCAGAATTAATAAATAACAATGGTGCAGTTTTAATACAAAGCTTGTACATTTCCATTGCCAGCGCCCTTATTTCCCATTGTGCCCTTTTACAGCACCGCAGTTTAAAAAAATTCATAAGGCTTCTTACGTTCATTGTTACAACCATTTTTGTTTCACAGGCATTAGGCAGTACGAATCTTGCATCCTCAATGGCTTTTTTTTCAGCTTTTGATTTTGCTTGTTTTTCATTAATTCCGGCTTCAAGATATTCGTTGTAGTATTTTTTTGAAAGATTATCTGCTATTATATTATATGCTGTAAATGAGTCATTCATAGATTTAATATACATTTTTTCTATTTCAGGGTTAGAAGATATTGAAGGAGGAGTTATAAAAATAAAATTATCTTTTTTAACATAACGTTGACTCTGAACAGAAAATGAAGCTAATCGATGTCTTGTTATCTGAGCCAACAATGTTCTGGATACTCCTTCTATTCCAAAAGTAAATGTTACGTGTTCCACAGGGCTTTCATGTCCCAGATCAGCCAGCATTTTTATAAAATTATTAGTTTTTTCATCTGTTAGTCCATTCATAATATTTTCACATGAAGAGTCTGAATAACAAAGTTTAGCGGCTGCCGCAATTATTTTTTCCGGATTCGGAGTATTTTGTATTAAAGTTACTTTCAAAACAATAAACCTCTTTATTTAATATTAATTCTTTATAATTATACCATTTTCACAGCCTAACGTCAACTATTTTATAAATAAGAAAAAAACCGCTGATTTTAGCGGTTTTTTTATTTACCATATAAACAAAAAGGAGAAACTGTTAAGTTTCTCCTGATTTACAATAATTAGTCACTTACATAAGGTAAAAGTGCAATGTATCTTGCTCTTTTGATAGCAACTGTAAGCTGACGCTGATGATATGCACAAGTACCAGTAACACGTCTTGGCAAAATCTTTGCACGATCAGTCATGCACTTTCTGAGCTTTGCAATATCCTTGTAGTCGATTTCTTCGACTCTGTCAGCACAGAACATACAAACCTTCTTGCGTGGTCTTTTAGCACCGCGAAAGTTTCTTTCCTTTTCCATAACAGTAAACCTCCTTAAATACAAAGTTTATCAGAACGGTACTTCACCGTCACTGAGAATTTCTTCAAAATCTCCCAGATCGCCGAGCTGAATAGAATCATCTGCCGGCTGTGACTTTGCAGGAGCTTCCTGTACTCTATTATTTTGATACTCTGAGGGCTGCTGAAAACCATTGACGTCACCGATTCCGCTGTTAGCAGCACTTGCTGCCTTTGATTCACCGAATGAAACATTATCAGCCTGCACGTCCATTGAATAATGCTTTACGCCGTTTGAATCAGTGTAATTATTATTCCTTAGACTGCCTTCTACGATAATCATTCTTCCCTTAGAAAAATATCTGCTTACAAATTCAGCAGTTTGTCTCCAAGTAACAACGTTTATAAAATCAGTCTGTCTTTCTCCGGTATCCCTTGACTTATAAGATCTGTCAATAGCAATGCTAAACCGGCATGATGATATACCGGACGGAGTTTGCCGAAGTTCCGGATCAGCTGTAAGCCTTCCCATAAGTATAACTTTATTAAGCATTATGAAGTCCTCCTGTTTAGTCCATGTTACTTAACAGTAACCAATGAACGAAGAACACCTTCTGTGATGTTCAGCACTCTGTTGAGTTCTGCCGGGAAATCCGGCTTTGATTCGAATGTGTAAAGCACATAATAGCCTTCTGTTTCGTCGTTGATTTCATAAGCGAGCTTACGCTTGCCCCATTCATTAACGTCCTCAACAGTAGCGTTCTTCTCAATAAGAGACTTAAACTTTTCCATAAGAGCCTTTACATTCTCTTCACCCGCAGCGATGCTGTAAACAACCATTACTTCATATTTAGCGGATACCTTTGCCATTTCAAACACCTCCTCCTGGATTAGCTCATTACTTTATGCATGAGCAAGGATAACAAAATAATTATACTACCTTTATTTGAACTTGTCAAGTATTTTTTATAATTTTTCAGCCATAAGCTTTATATATTTTTTAAATTCATCCCCTATTTCCGGATGTTCAAGTCCGACTTCTACTGAAGCTTTAAGAATGCCCAGCTTATTGCCCATATCATATCTTGTTCCTGTAAAATCAACGCCGGCGATACCGCTTTTCTGCGCAAGAATCTTCATTGCGTCAGTAAGCTGAAGCTCGTTTCCGGCGCCGTACGGAATATTTTCAAGTATTTCAAATATATCGGCAGGCAAAACACATCTTCCGAGTATAGAATAAAGAGAAAACACCTGATCTGGTTTTGGCTTTTCAATCATATCAGTTACTTTAAAAATATTGTCTTTATACGGTTCAATTTTCATTGAGCTATATTTCTGTATATCCTGTTCTGAAACTTCCTTAATACCAACTGCTCCGCAAAGACCTGTTTCTTCATATGCACGTATGAGCTGTCCGATACATGGATCTTCACCTATAATGACATCATCGCCGTAAAGTACTGCAAAAGGTTCACTGCCAACAAACTTCTTAGCCTGTAAAACTGCATGTCCAAGACCTTTTTGCTCCATTTGCCGCACATATGTTATATTAGCAAGACGTGTTACGTCTACAACCTGTTCCAGCATCGGACGCTTTGCCTCTCCGCCGGCAATAAGCTTGTTCTCAAGCTCAGGATTACGGTCAAAATGGTCTTCCATTTCTGATTTACCGCGGCTTGTTATAATCATAATATCTTCAATACCGCTTTTAGCAGCTTCTTCAACAATATATTGAATTGCCGGCTTGTCAACTATCGGAAACATTTCTTTTGGTATCGCTTTAGTGGCAGGCAGGACTCTTGTTCCGAGTCCCGCTGCTGGTATAACAGCTTTTTTAATTTTCATATATTCCTCCGAATTTTAATAAACGTTAAAAATAAACATCAATAATAATGTCATTACTCCCTGAACAAGTAAAGTAATTACAATTCCTGCCGTACTTGTTCCACCGCATTTACGTATAGCTTCTGCTGAATTATCAGCATTTTCCGACTTGATATGCTTTACTTTCTTTAGAACATGCCGGTAATAAAGCCAATTTGAAAACAAAAACATCGAAATTGTATAAGCAATATTCAGGTAATAAGTAAGATTTGAAACGGCTTGGAAAGCCACACTTTCAGTATTTAAATTCTGAAGTATTCCCCCAGCCATGTTCATTTCGACCATATAATACATAAGGGTCGGCAATGAAAGCATAAAAGATACTGCTGTTGTAAATGCTGCAAATAACCACATTTTTCTATTTGCAAAATAAAACTGAGGAAAAAAAAGACAAATAAAATTAAGTGAAATCTTTTTTCCTGTATCTTTCATTCTTTTGAACAAAGGCAGATAATAAAAACGATTTTTTCCGACAAATTCTGAAACATCTGAAAGCGGAGTTCCTTCAAATTTTTCGTCAGGATTCATACCGCAGTATTTATCTTCAGGATTAATCCCCATTCCTTCCATACTTCCGAAAGGAAAATCATTTCTTCTGAATCCGCCCTCCTGTCCCGCTTCTGTTTTGGACTGATCATTGAGCAGCGAATTTCCGCAGCGTTCACATATCAGTGAATGTGCTTTATTTATTGCGCCGCACTCGCCGCAGATTTTATTATGTTCATGCCGGCTATCTGCTGACTCTTCCGAATTAACAGCTTCTTCACGTTTCCAAGTTCCGCCGCTCTCATGCAGAGCATTATTAATACATTCCCCTTTTTCAAAATAACATTCCCTATGATACGGAGTTCCGCACTGCGGGCATACCACTATATCATCACTTTCGGAAAATTCCTTTTCGCATATAAGACATTTTGCACCATTATAGCTTGCCATTATTTCCTCCGGTTAGTGTATGATTTTTTAGTAAAAAACCAGATTTTATATAATCCGATTTCAAATATACTACGTTTATTATACCACATTTTTTATTTTTTTCAAATACTTTTGCAAAATTTTAAAAAAAATTTGCAGTTATCTGATTTTTGTAGTATAATAAAATACATGCTTTTAAAAATGAGCATATTAAATCTATATCCGTTTAATTTTGATTATTTTTAATTATACCGCCGTTTATTTTAAATCATATATACGGCAGAATGGAGATTAATATGATATTACTCGACGAACTAAAAAATGAATTGGTTTCATACCTGCCGGAAATCAAAGAGCTTGCCGATGTACTTAACATTGAAAACTCAAAAATTGAACTTGAAGAACTAAGAAACAAAGCGTCTGAGCCTGGATTCTGGGACGATCTCGACCGCTCACAAAAGGTTTTACAGAAAACAAAAGCCATTGAAAATAAAATAGAAAGTCTTGAAAAGCTGTCGTCTCAGCTTGAAGATCTTATTGCGCTTACTGAACTTTGTATCGAAGAAAACGACGAAAGCTCTTCTGATGAAATCTCAGAGGGACTTGAGTCCTTTAAAGCAAAGCTTGAAAGCGAAAAGCTTGCAACTCTTTTGACTGGAGAATATGATAATCTAAACGCTATTGTAACATTTCATGCCGGCGCAGGCGGTACTGAAGCTCAGGATTGGGCAGAAATGCTTTACAGAATGTACAACCGATGGGCTGAACGCCATGATTTTAAAATTAATCTCCTTGACTACCTTGACGGTGATGAAGCGGGTATGAAAAGCGCTTCCCTCCTTGTTGAAGGTCCTAATGCGTATGGTTATCTTAAATCAGAATCCGGCGTTCACAGACTTGTAAGAGTATCACCTTTTGACTCTTCCGGCAGAAGGCATACATCATTTGCAGCTATTGAAGTAATTCCGGAAATTGACGATAATACCGATGTTGATATTAGACCGGAAGATATTAAAATGGATGTGTTCCGTGCAAGCGGCGCAGGCGGTCAGCACATTAACAAGACTTCTTCTGCTGTCAGACTTACTCATATTCCTACCGGAATTGTAGTTGCATGCCAAACACAGAGAAGTCAGCTCCAGAACAGAGAATTTGCTATGAAGATGCTTCGTTCAAAGCTTATTGAAATAAAGGAACGTGAACACCTTGAAAAAATATCCGATATAAAAGGTGTTCAGAAAGAAATTGCATGGGGCGCTCAGATCCGTTCTTATGTATTCATGCCTTATACAATGGTAAAGGATCACAGAACAAATTTTGAAACCGGCAATATCAACGCAGTAATGGACGGCGATTTAGACGGCTTCATAAATGCTTATCTTAAATCGCTTTCACACGGAACTTTAGAAAAACAATAATATTATATCTCATGGGGAAACTTTTTTATAAAAGTCTTCCCTTTTATTTTTTAATTTTCAGTTTACAAAAATGCCATATTATGATATAATACCTTAGTATAAAGATGAAATCGGAGGGACAAAAATTGTCAGTAGAAAATATCCGCAATTTTTGCATTATAGCCCATATTGATCACGGAAAATCTACTCTTGCAGACCGTATTCTTGAAAAAACATATACAGTTGCAGAACGTGATATGGAAGAACAGCTTCTTGACAATATGGATATAGAACGTGAAAGAGGAATTACAATAAAAGCACGTGCCGTACGCTTGAATTATAGAGCAAATGACGGTAAAGAGTATGTGTTTAACTTAATTGATACCCCAGGACATGTTGACTTTAATTATGAAGTTTCACGTTCTCTTGCAGCCTGCGAGGGCGCGGTTCTGGTTGTTGACGCTTCTCAGGGAATAGAGGCTCAGACCCTTGCTAATACTTATCTTGCAATTGAACATGACCTTGAAGTGGTTCCGGTTGTAAACAAAATAGATCTTCCTTCAGCAGATCCTGAAAGGGTTTGCGAAGAAATAGAAAATGTTATCGGAATACCGGCAATGGATGCGCCTAAAATTTCTGCTAAATCAGGAATAAATATTGAACAGGTGCTTGAAAAAATCGTAACCGCTGTTCCCGCCCCTTCAGGCGATCCTGAAAAACCGCTTAAAGCCCTGATATTTGACAGCTACTATGATGCTTATAAAGGCGTAATTATTTATGTAAGAGTTAAAGAAGGCTCAGTAAAAATCGGCGATACAATAAAGCTTATTGCTACAGGCGCAGAATTTACTGTTGTTGAAGCCGGATATATGGACGCAAGCAATCATATAAATGTAGGTTCTCTTACTGCCGGAGAAGTAGGCTATATTTCAGCGTCAATTAAAAGTATAGGCGATACTCAGGTAGGTGATACCGTAACACTGTCCGATAATCCATGCGATGAACCTCTTCCAGGTTACAGAAAAGTTAATCCTATGGTTTACTCTGGTATTTATCCTGCTGACGGCGCAAAATACGGCGATCTCCGTGACGCACTTGAAAAACTTCAGCTTAATGATGCTTCTCTTTCTTTTGAACCTGAAACTTCCATCGCCCTTGGGTTTGGCTTTAGATGCGGATTTCTTGGGCTGCTTCACATGGAGATTATTCAGGAACGTCTTGAGCGTGAATATAATCTTGATCTTATCACTACTGCTCCATCAGTTATTTTTAAAATTAAACTTACTAACGGAGAAATAAAATATATTGATAATCCTACTAATTATCCTGATCCAGGATTGATAGAATGTGCTGAAGAACCGATGGTTAAAGCTGAAATATTGGCTCCGTCTGATTTTGTAGGCAATATCATGGAACTTTGTCAGGAACGTCGTGGAATTTTTAAGGATATGAAGTATATCGACGAAACAAGAGTCACTTTGCACTATGAACTTCCGCTTAATGAAATTGTTTATGACTTTTTTGACGCTCTTAAATCAAGAACAAAGGGATATGCTTCATTTGATTATGAAATGATGGGTTATTCGCCTTCAAAGCTTGTTAAACTTGATATTCTCCTGAACGGAGATATAGTTGATGCGCTTTCATTCATCGTTCATAGTGACAGCGCTTATACAAGAGCAAGAAAAATGGTTGAAAAACTTAAGCAAAACATTCCAAGACAGCTTTTTGAAGTACCTGTACAGGCAGCGGTCGGCGGAAAAGTTATTGCAAGAGAAACTATTAAAGCCATGAGAAAAGACGTTCTTGCAAAATGCTACGGCGGTGACATTACCAGAAAGAAGAAACTTCTGGAAAAACAGAAGGAAGGCAAAAAACGTATGAGACAGCTCGGTACGGTCGAAGTTCCGCAGGAAGCTTTTATGAGCGTTTTGAAGCTTGATGAATAAATACATTTTTAAAGAATTTTCCATAAAGCCGCAATGGAAAATTCTTTCATTTAGTTATTTGCGGCGGAACGGAGATTAAGTATGAAAAAATATGAATGTCCTCATTGCGGTGAAAAAACAATAACTCCTTTAAAAAAAGCTTTTGCCGGAACTCAAAAGTCTAAGGGAGTAGAATGTCCCAATTGCGGGACTCATTGCACAAACGGAATGCAGTCATCAGTGTTCAGATGCATTATTTCTTTAATTGTTTTACTCATTTCAGTAACATCCTATATTAAATGTCAATTTAATATCAGCGCTGCTGTAATTTCTATATCACTGGTTTCCGGATTCATTTTAACACGGCTTTTTGATGCTTTTTTCTATCCGCTCGCAGTTAGTTTGAGAATGGATCTCAATCAATGACAGGAATTTATATTCATGTTCCATTCTGCGCCGTTAAATGTCCGTACTGCGATTTTTATTCATGCAATTTCAGCCTAAATAAAATCACTCAATTTAAAGATGCCATTATCAGGAATATCATGGTGTATCCTGCCGGAATTAAAGCAGATACAATTTATTTCGGCGGCGGTACACCTTCACTTCTTCCGCCAGAGTTTATTACCGAAATAATCAGAAGTATATCAAATCATTTCGATCTGCATAATTCGGAAATAACCTTAGAAGCAAATCCGTGTACTGTTAACAGGAGTAAATTATACGAATACAGAAAAGCGGGAGTTAATAGACTTTCTTTGGGTATTCAGTCAGCGTCTGATGATGAGCTTAAGTTCCTTGGAAGAAAGCATAATTATGAAAAAGCAAAAGCAGCAGTAGAAGATGCAGCTGAAATAGGATTTGAAAATATCTCATGTGATATGATGATCGGTTTACCTAATCAGACAGAAGCAAGCATTGACTATACAATAAAACAATTTATTGCTTTGCCTATACAGCATATTTCTTCTTATATACTGAAAATTGAAGAAAATACAAAATTTTATCATGATTCAGTTTCAGATATTATTCCTGATGATGATACAACAGCAAATTTGTATCTTTTTATGACTGAACAATTAAATAAAGCTGGTTTTTATCAATATGAAATTTCAAATTTTGCATTGAACGGATTTGAAAGCAAGCATAATTTAAAGTACTGGGAATGTAAAGAATACATAGGATTCGGTCCATCTGCTCATTCATACTTTAATGGAAACAGATATGCAGTGACAAATGACTTAGAAGCATTTATAAAAGCTGATAAACAAAATGAATTTATTACGGATAATAACCCGGGACAACAGGAAGAAAAAATTATGCTGGGATTAAGATTAAAAAAAGGAATATGCTTAGATGACTTTCCTGAAAGAAAATCTTATATTTTAAAAAAGTCATATTCATTAGAAAAGGCTGGTTTACTGGAAATAAAGGATAATTATTTAAATCTAACGCCTAAAGGATTCCTTGTATCTAATAGTATAATCAGTTCATTAATATAAAACGCCACCGATTTTCGATGGCGTTAATTTTATTTTTTTTTGGATTTGTGCGATAATATAATATATATTATAATAAGCGCAGCCGCTGCCAACGCAAGTACTGCATAAAGAATAACATTCCTTTCATCTCCTGTTTTCGGAGCTGCCGCCATTAAGCTTAACAAATTCAATATTTAATTCCCCTTTCAAAATACCTTTTCATTAAAATATAATCATAAACATTTATTACTTTATCATTATTCATATCATGCTTGAGATCGTCCTCAGTAATTTTACTGATATTTACAAGCTTGTTTTTAATAACTTCTATATCATCATAATCAATATTGCCATTTTTATTATAGTCACCTTTGACATAAGTAGCTGTCGGTTCTGTTTCGGATGTATCAGGCTCTGTATTTTCATATATATAATCTTTTTCACAAAGTTCTGGATAAACAAAGCCAGGAGTAATATATTCTGTATCCGGTGTATGCCGTACAAAATTTGCTGAACCCTTTAGAAAATAAGAGTATTTTATCGGAGATGTGTCTAAGTCTGTATCATCCCAAGTACAGTCAATTCCATACCATTCACCGTCATCCATCTGAACGTAATTCCACATATGAGCAATTTTAGTTTCAGTATCAAAATTTCCAACGACGATAACACATGGAATGTTTTCTCTGTCACATAAAAGTTTAAATGACTTTGCATAACCTTCACAAACAATTTCTGAATTTTCATCACAGAAAAATCCATATACGGAGTCTCTGTATGTACCGTTAATATTATACACAGCTTTTTGAGCAATTATATCATGTATATACTTTACTTTGCTATAATTATTATCTCCTAAAGTTGTAAAATCTTCAAGTGATTTTTCTAATTGAATCCGGCAAGATTCTGTTGTCTTTGGGTCAATAAATTCATCTTTTATTTCAGTCAATATTTTTATACCAAATACCTTAATTGTATATCCGCCAAATATTTTTCTTGAGGATTTTACATCACTGCACGTTAAACTAATTGACTTTTCATTTATCCAGAATACTTCCGGATAATCAAACATAAATGCATTTTTGGCGCTGTAAACAGAATTTAAAATTTCCTGCCAAAATTCATTTTTTTCATCATCGCTCCATTGACTTATATCAGAAGTTGACCTGTTAAACGTAAGACTTTCAGTCAAACTTATTTCCAGTTCATTGACTGACGGACTAATCCAATTATCCTCCATGGCTTTATAAGAGGCTTTGTTATTTGTATCCAACTGATCGTAAAATCTGTAAGTTTCTTCATTTAATAAATAAGTACAGCCAGGAACATCAACTTTATATTGCTCTAAGACTTCCTCTGTAAGCTGAAGCGTTTCATCAATTCCGGTTTCCTCACTGGTTATCTCAAATGCTGCTGCCGATATGCCATTAATAATAGGAGAAACAGAAATCATTGAAACACTAAAAATTAATGCAGTAAAAAAAGAAATAAATTGTTTTTTCATAAAAATATATTATACTTTTACAATATAATATCCTCCTTTCGGCATAACTTTCAGTACCATATCATTAATATAAATTATACAATAATGCTCTTTAATTGTCAATACATTTTCCTACATATTGCATAAAAAACTAAAAGCATACCCTGCCAAGTATTTTGTTCATATAGGCAATTGCAATTCCGAAATTAGTTACCGGAACCCCTTTGCTTTTCAAAATTCGCTGTTTTTCCAGCATAGCTTTTCTGTTTATCATACAGCCCCCGCAATGGATTGCCAGTTTGTATTCAGAAAAGTTTAAATTAAATTGCTGCCCTGAAACAATTTGAACTTCAATATTTTTACCTGTATATTTACGCAGCAAAGATGGAATTTTTACTCTTGCTATATCGTCTTTCATAGCATGATGAGAACAGCTTTCCATTATAAGTACCTTATCACCGTCGCATAGCTCATCTATTTTTTCAGCGCCTCTAATGAATCCTAATATATCTCCCTTAACCTTAGCCATTAAAACTGAAAAAGATGTAAGCGGAATATCTTCTGGAATAATAGCGTTTACTTCTTTGAAAATCTGAGAATCCGTTACAACAAGAGTCGGTTTGCATTTGAATTTTTCCATGACACTGGTTATATTATCAAGGGCAGCTGTTATAACGACACAATTATTATCCAGAAGATCTCTGATAACCTGCACTTCGGGTAATATAAGTCTTCCCTTAGGCGCCTGAACATTCTGCGGAGCAACAAGCAATACAAAATCACCTTCATTCACAAGATTACCTGTAAGTGACGGCTCTGATTCTGCTGTTGGAATGATTTCTATTAAAGCTTGTTTTACTTTATCAATACCTGATTTGCTTTCTATATTTGCTGAAACAACCTTTGTCTTCTGCTTATCAAAATATAAATCGGATTTTAGTCCATCTATTTCATTTATAACAATTAAAAGAGGAATTTTTTTTGCTGAAATTTCTGCAATATACTTTTGCTGACGCATAATGTTATCACAACAAGAATTTATTACCAATACAGCCGCATCACATAATGCAAGCTGTTCCATTGTTTTCTTTATTCTAATATTTCCAAGTTCACTTTTATCATCAAGTCCGGCTGTATCTATAAATACCACAGGACCCAACGGTAAAAGTTCCATCGGCTTAAATACAGGATCAGTAGTTGTTCCGGCAATCGGTGAAGTCAGTGCAGTTTCGTGACCTGTTATAGCATTAATAAATGTAGATTTTCCGGCATTTGTATCTCCGAAAACTCCGATATGTATTCTTATTCCCTTAGGAGTTTGATTAAAATCTGAAATCATAAAACCACCTTAAAATCTGAAATCTCTTTGGCCGGATTTTATTAATGAAATATATTCGTCAAATTTATTTCTGACCTTTTCGTCCAGTATGTTTTCACGTTCTTTTTGTATTACATCAAAAGTAAGCCTGTTAAACTCATCATCACCGTAATCAAGAGCATACTCTGCAAGTGTAAGCATGGCATTAGGCAGACAGCAGTTGGAAATATCCCCTGTTTTAGCAAGCTGCATAAATCTGTCCCCTGTTCTTCCGGCACGGTAGCAAGCAGTACAAAAGCTCGGTATATATCCGTTCTTTAGCAGAGCTTTTGAAACTTCCGCTTCTGATCTTACATCTGATACCTTAAACTGAGCGGTACTTTGATCGTCCGAACCACTGTCACATTCCCCGCATTTAATTCTTTTTGCGTAACCTCCTACTCCAGTACAGGAACCTCCGCTGGTTTGGGAAATACCCAGTGAAATAATCTCATCACGAAAATTCTGTTCTTCTCTTGTAGAAATAATCATTCCTGTATAAGGTACAGCAAGACGAATTACAGCAATTATAGTTTTAAACTGTTCATCTGTAACTATATTTGGGAAAAGACTAAGGTCAACATCTTCAGCCATTTTAACTCTTGGAATTGATATTGTATGCGGTCCTACCCCGAATGTATCCTCCAGGTGCTTAACATGAAGCATCGTTCCTATAACTTCATATTTATATTCATACAGACCATAAAGTACGCCTATTCCGACATCGTCAATGCCGCCCCTCATTGCTCGGTCATGTGCGGTAGTGTGATATTCATAATCGCTTTTTGGTCCTGACGGATGCAGTTTTTCATAGGTAGGTTTATGATATGTTTCCTGAAACAGTATATAAGTTCCTATTCCCGCTTCTTTTAGTTTTCTATAAATATCCTCATCTGCAGCGGCAATATTTACGTTAATTCTTCTTATTTCTCCGTTTCCGTTTTTAGTGCTATATGCAGTTTTCATGCATTCAATGATATAGTCTATATCACAATTTTTAGGGTCCTCCCCTGCTTCAAGAGCAATTCTTTTATGCCCCATTGCTTCAATTGCTCTGCATTCCTCCGCAACTTCTTGTTGAGTCAGTTTTTTTCTGCAAATGCCGGAACCGGTATGGTAACCGCAGTATTTGCACCCATTTATACAATAATTTGAAACGTACAGCGGCGCAAACATTACTATTCTTTTTCCGTAGATTCTTTCCTTTATTTTTCTTGCCATTGCAAAAATACCTTCACGCAGAGCTTGGTTATCCTTATTTTCACAAGCATGAAGAAGAACTGAAACCTCATATCGGTCCAGGCCTGAAAGAGACTCCGCTTTCTTGAGTATTTTCTTCACCATTTCTGTATCATTCATGTGATCTTTGCCAAAATCAAGTACTTTTATTATTTCATCATGGCTGATAAAATTTTCAGCTAAATTTGATTTACTGTCAAACATAATTTACCTCCGTTATCTTTTGGATATTGCTGCCTTAACTGATACGCCGTTTATTTTCCCGAGTTTACCGGTAAGACCGCTTATTGTATCAGCGTCTGCATCAACAGCAAGAGAAATTACTGAAATGCCTCTTTCACGATAAGGTATACCCATTCTCCCGATGATAATAGAATTATACTCATGAAGAATTTCATTGACATACTCTGCATAATCTATCTCCTCAATAATTATTCCTATAACAGCTATTCTCTTTTCCAAATAAACGCCTCCTTAAAATAAAAACGCCCGTTCAGAAACGAACGGACGCACCACAACCTATCAAATTTATGTTGTAATCCGATTGCTCAGAATATGCTCCTCGCAGCCCGATAACAGTTTTCTTTCACTTATTATAACATGAATTAGACTTTTGTCAATAACCTTTTTTAAAATCTGTAAAAAAATTCTGTGAAAAAGAGTATTTATCATTGCAATTCTTTACAAAATATGATAAAATAAGTTTCTGTAAACTTATATTTTATTTTACTGAAAGGCTGTGATGTTAGGGTTGGAAAAAAAGCTGGCATTGTATGGTTTTAATAACCTTACTAAAACTCTTAGCTTTAATATTTATGATGTCTGCTATGCTAAAAGTGAGCGTGAACAGAAAGACTATATACACTATATAGACGAACAGTATAACTCGGAACGTCTTACTAAAATCCTATGCGATGTAACAAAATCAATAGGCGCTACTGTGCTGAATATTTCAAAGCAGGATTATGAACCGCAGGGAGCTTCCGTTAATATTTTATTTGCCGAAGGTCATGTTTCTGCTGATAATATAGACAAGTCATGTAATCAGGGAATAAAATTTCTTCATAACGATACCGTTCATGCTCATCTGGATAAAAGTCATGTTACTGTTCATACTTTTCCTGAATCCCATCCCGAAAATGCCGTATGTACATTCAGAGTTGACATTGATGTCGCTACCTGCGGTGAGATTTCACCTTTGAATGTCCTTGATTATCTTATTTCAAGCTTCGATTCTGATATAATAACAATTGATTACAGAGTAAGAGGCTTTACAAGAGATATGTGCGGTAAAAAATATTTTATCGACCATGATATAACATCAATACAAAATTATATCGACGAAAAAACGCTCACTAAATACGACGCTATTGACGTAAATGTGTATCAGTCAAATATTTTTCACACCAAAATGCTGATAAAAGAAATCAAGCTTCAGAATTATCTTTTCAATACTGATGTATATGAGCTTCATCCGAAGGAAAGGCTCGACATCACAAATAGTCTGAGACGTGAAATGATTGAAATTTTCAGCGGCGCAAACATTTACTGATGGGAGGTGCCGGAATGAAATTTACTCAGAGCAATGCTCCGGTTTTGGAAGCTATGAACAAACATCTCTTAAATCGTGTTGTACCTTTTGATGTTCCGGGGCATAAGGGCGGACGCGGAACAAGAGAACTAACAGACTTCCTCGGCTCTTCCTGCCTCAGAGCAGATGTAAACTCAATGAAACCACTTGATAACCTCTGTCATCCGGTTTCGGTAATAAAAGAAGCTCAGGAACTTGCCGCAGAAGCTTTTGGAGCTAAAAATGCTTTTTTTATAGTCAACGGTACTACCGGTTCTGTTCAAACTATGATAATGGCGGCCTGTAAAGCCGGCGAAAAGCTTATTATGCCGAGAAATGTTCATAGAAGTGCTATTAACGCTCTTGTTGTAAACGGAGCTGTACCTGTTTATGTTAATCCGGGTACTAATAAGGAACTCGGTATTCCTCTTGGAATGTCAATTGATGATGTAAGACAGGCTATTAGTGATAATCCGGACGCTAAGGCTGTTCTTATAAACAATCCTACCTATTACGGTGTATGCTCTGACCTGAAAGCAATTGTAGAGCTTGCACATGAGAATAATATGCTTGCCCTTGTAGACGAGGCACATGGTACTCATTTTTATTTCGGTGAGGATATGCCGATATCGGCTATGGCAGCAGGCGCAGATATGGCGGCAGTAAGCATGCACAAGACAGGCGGCTCTCTTACTCAAAGTTCTCTTCTCTTGTGCGGAGAAAACATTAACGGTGATTATATAAGGCAAATAATTAATCTTACCCAGACTACAAGCGGTTCTTATCTTCTTATTTCTTCACTTGACATTGCCAGAAAAAATCTTGCTCTTAACGGTCGGGAAATTTTTAGAAAAACAGTGCAGTACGCAGAATATGCAAGAGGTGAAATAAACAAACTGGGAGGATATTACGCATTCGGCAAAGAATTGTGCAACCAAGATTCCTTCTATAACTTTGACAGTACCAAATTATCTGTTCATACAAGAGATATTGGACTTGCCGGAATTGAAGTTTATGATATTTTACGTGATGAATACAATATTCAAATAGAGTTTGGAGATATAGGAAATATTCTTGCTATTATTTCTGCCGGTGACAGAGCTCTTGACATTGAACGCCTTATATCAGCATTGTATGAAATCAAGCGTATTTACTCAAAAGATAAAGCTGGTATGTTTGATCATGAATATATTAGTCCGGAAGTAATAATGCCTCCTCAGAAAGCATTTTACAGTCAGAAGCTTTCTATTCCTATCGCTGAAAGTATCGGCAAGGTATGCGGTGAGTTTGTCATGTGCTATCCTCCGGGAATACCAATTTTGGCACCTGGAGAAAAAATAACCGATGACATTCTTAATTATATCAGCTATGCCAAAGAAAAAGGCTGCTTTATGACTGGAACTCAGGATATAAATATTGAAAACATCAATATTGTAGTTTAACGGAGGTATTTATGGATTTATGGTATACTGAAAATCATACAGAAAATGTTAAATTTTCTGTCAGAGTAGATAAACATCTAAAAAGCGTTCAAAGCGAATATCAGCGTATTGATATTTTTGAATCTGCTGAATTTGGCCGTATGCTGACTCTTGACGGATACCTAATGGTTACTGAAAGTGATGAATATATCTATCATGAAATGATAACCCATGTACCTATGGCAGTAAATCCCGGCATTAAAAATGTTCTGGTAATCGGCGCAGGTGACGGCGGAACTGTCAGAGAACTGTTAAGATACAATCATGTTGAGCATATTGATATGGTAGAAATCGATGAAATGGTTGTAGAGGTATGCAGAGAATACCTTCCGTCTACTTCAGGAAGGCTTTCAGACCCTCGAGTAAGTCTTTATTATCAGGACGGACTGAGATTTGTCAGAGGAAAAGAGAATGTATATGATCTTATTATAGTTGACTCAACTGATCCTTTCGGTGTAGGCGAAGGACTTTTTACACGGGAGTTTTACGGTAACTGTTACATGGCGCTGAAAGAGAACGGTATATTAGTTAATCAGCATGAAAGTACTTTTTATAAATCTTATGCAAACTCTATGAAAAAAGCACATAGCAGAATTAAGTCAATTTTCCCTGTTTCACTTGTCTATCAGGCTCATATACCCACTTATCCGTCAGGACATTGGCTTTTTGGATTTGCTTCTAAAACATTTGATCCACGAAAAGATCTTAAATCAGAATGGTGGAACAGTCTTGGTATAAAAACCAGATATTATAATACGATTCTGCATACCGGATGCTTTGCTATTCCTAATAACGTACGGGATCAGCTTAGAGAATCAGGAGAATAATTATGAGAACAGAAAAAAATATTCATACTTTTATAGGCTGCGACAACGAATATGACGAAAGTAAAATTGTAATATTCGGAGCGCCGTTTGACAGCACAACATCTTATCGTCCTGGTACAAGATTTGCAAGCTCGGCAATGAGAAATGAAAGCTTCGGTATTGAAACATACAGTCCGTATCAGGACAAGGATCTTGAGGATATTGAAGTTTTTGACGGGGGTGATCTTGAACTTTGCTTCGGAAGTCCTGAATCTGCTCTGTGTGATATTGAAAGCTGCGCAGCACAAATTTTAAATGACCAAAAAATCCCCCTTATGATAGGCGGAGAACATCTTGTTACTTTAGGAGCTGTAAGAGCAGCTTATAAAAAGTATCCAGATTTACATATTATTCATTTTGACGCTCATGCAGACCTGCGTGACGACTATCTGGGACAAAAGCTTTCTCATGCCTGTGTTATGAGAAGATGTCATGAGCTTATAGGAGACGGAAAAATCTTTCAGTTTGGTATAAGAAGCGGAGACCGTGAAGAATTTTACTGGGGAAAGAACCATGTAACAACTAATAAATTTGATTTTTCCGGAATAGAAAACCTTTATAAAATTATCGGAGACAGTCCTGTATATTTTACGCTTGACCTCGATGTTCTTGACCCGTCTTGTTTTCCGGGTACGGGTACTCCTGAAGCCGGCGGTGTAGGCTTTGTTGAACTGCTTAATGCAGTTAAAACCGTATCAGAACTTAATATCGTTGGACTTGATATAAACGAACTTTCTCCAATGCTTGATTCAAGCGGTGCCTCAACTGCTCTTGCTTGTAAGCTGTTAAGAGAAATTCTTCTTTATATCTATAAGTAAATCGGAGGTAATTACAATGGGTATATTTAAATTCTTTAGAAATAAAGAAAAAAAGAATGATTCTGATTTATCCCCCAATTGTAAAACTGATGATAAAATCAACTATGAAATAACTGTAAAAAAAGTATTAGATGAAATTGTATCAGAAACTGAAATACCTTGTATAAAAATCGAACTTACAGACCATAAAACATCTGTTTTTGAAAGTAAAGCCGGAGGTATAGGTTATGTGCCCAGAGAGAGTAAAATACCTGTTGATTCTTCTGGAAACCAGCTTAAACTTTTAGTACAGCTTGAATGTGATAAAATTAAACTTGAAGAATTTCCTAAATCTGGTTTGCTGCAATTCTGGATTGCAGCTAATGATGTATATGGTCTTGATTTTGACGACAGCACCAGGCAGAATACTTTCCGCATTATTTATTACAAAACTATTGACTATACCGTTACTGAAGATGAAATAAAAGAAAAAGTAACTTTCCTTAAGAATACAGAAAATGATGAGAATGATTTCCCGCTAAACGGTGAATATGGTATAAGCTTTACCAATTCAAAGGATTCTATGTCTTTTTATGATTTCAGGTTTGAAGAGATATTCTGTGAAAAATTTAATCACTTAATGCCGGATCAAACTATCAAATCTACATATGAGCTTGATGTAAATTTTAATGATATTATGGATGATATGAATTTAGAAGCCTTTTTACATAAAATTGGCGGTTATCCCGGATTCACCCAGACTGATCCCAGAGATGACGAAAAATATGATTTTCTGCTTCTTCAGCTTGACAGTGATTATGAAAATGATAATACTAAAATTATGTGGGGAGATTCAGGAATCTGTAATTTCTTTATAAATAGGGAAAAGCTTAAAAAATGCGATTTCAGTGATGTAATATATAACTGGGACTGCTACTAAGAAAAACAAAAAACAAAAAAGGAGGACATTTAACTATGTCTAAAGCTTTAATTATCGGCGCAGGCGGCGTTGCTGGGGTTGTAATACATAAGTGCTGTCAGAACAGTGAAGTTTTTACTGAAATATGTATTGCAAGCCGTACGAAATCAAAATGTGATAAGTTCAAGGATGAACTTCAAAATAAAACAACTACTAAAATTACTACTGCTCAGGTTGACGCTGACAACGTACCGGAGCTTGTTGCACTTATAAATGAATATAAACCGGATATTGTAATTAATGTGGCTCTTCCCTATCAGGATCTTCATATTATGGACGCCTGTCTCGAAACAGGGGTTGATTATCTTGATACAGCAAATTATGAACCGGAGGATACCGCTAAGTTTGAATATAAGTGGCAGTGGGATTATAAAGAAAGATTTGAAAAGGCTGGGATAACTGCTGTTTTAGGCTGCGGATTTGATCCCGGTGTTACAGGAGTTTTTTCTGCTTATGCACAAAAGCATTATTTTGATGAAATAAACTATATTGATATTCTTGACTGCAACGGCGGAGATCATGGTTATCCTTTTGCAACAAATTTTAATCCTGAAATAAATATCCGTGAGGTATCTGCTAAGGGCAGCTATATCGAAGACGGTAAATGGGTAGAAACTGAGCCTATGGAAATTAAAAGAACTTATAATTTTGATCAGGTTGGCGAAAAGGATATGTACCTGCTTCATCATGAGGAACTCGAATCTCTTGCCATTAATATAAAAGGCATTAAACGTATTAGATTCTTCATGACTTTTGGTCAAAGTTACCTTACTCATCTGAAATGCCTTGAAAACGTCGGAATGACTTCCATAGAACCTATAGAATATGAGGGAAAATCTATTGTTCCTCTTCAATTCCTGAAAGCTGTGCTTCCGGATCCGTCTACATTGGGTCCAAGAACAGTAGGTAAAACCAATATAGGCTGTATATTCCAGGGGAAGAAAGATGGAAAACCAGTAAATTATTATTTATACAATGTCTGCGACCATCAGGAATGCTATAAAGAAGTTGGTTCTCAGGCAATTTCATATACAACAGGTGTGCCTGCAATGATAGGAGCTTCTATGGTTCTGACTGGAAAATGGAAAAAGCCCGGAGTCTATAATGTAGAGGAATTTAATCCGGATCCATTTATGGATGAACTTAACAAATGGGGACTTCCATGGACTGAAAATTTTGAACCGGTTTTGGTAGATTAATTATCTTATTAATATAAAGGATTGGTGATTAGAATTGATTTTAGTTAATACCGATTATATTACTGGAAAAAATTTTGAAATGATTGGACTTGTCAAGGGTTCTACTATACAATCAAAGCATATGGGTAAGGATATACTTCAGGGCTTCAAAAATATGGTAGGCGGAGAACTAAAGTCATATACCCAAATGATGAATGAAGCTCGTGAGCTTGCTACTCAGAGAATGGTACAGGAAGCAACTTCTATGGGAGCTGATGCAATAGTAAATATTCGTTATGCTTCATCTGCAATTGTACAGGGAGCAGCCGAAGTTATTGCTTACGGCACGGCTGTAAAGTTTATCTGATAAAAAATAAAAAGTAAATGCCGCATAAATACTGTGCGGCATTAATTTAATTGTAAAAAGGTGTCAATAATGATAGAAAAGTTTATTATGAAAAATCCTGAATTTCAGACTCCATGCTATATATTGGATGAAAAAAAGCTTATCAAAAATCTCGAAATTTTGCAGCAAATTCAAAATCAAACTGGATGTAAAATTTTGCTTGCACAAAAAGCTTTTTCTATGTTTTCTGTTTATCCGCTGATAAAAAAATATATTTCCGGCACAACTGCCAGCGGAATATTTGAAGCTAAACTGGGCTTTGAAGAAATGGGAAAAGAAAATCATATATTTGCTCCTGCATATCCTGATAAGGATATGGATGAAATTATTCGAATATGTGACCATATAGTTTTCAATTCTTTCAGTCAATGGAATAAATATCGTGATAAAATTATTAAATCCCCCCATTCCCCTGAATGCGGCATTCGTATTAATCCGCAGTATTCTGAAATTGAAACAGATATTTACAATCCCTGTTTTTCCGGTTCCAGAATGGGTGTAACTTTAGAAAACTTTGACGATACTGCTCTTGAAAGAATCAGCGGTCTGCATTTTCATACTATGTGTGAACAAAATTCAGATACCCTTGAACGTACCATCAAAGTAGTAGATGAAAAATTTGGCAGATATCTTAAAAATATGAAATGGATAAACTTTGGCGGCGGACACCACATTACCCGTGAAGATTATGATATTAATAAACTGATAAGCTGTATTAATTATTTTCAGGATAAATATAATCTTAAAGTTTATCTTGAACCAGGCGAGGCAGTAGCCCTTAATGCCGGCTATCTTGTATCAACCGTTCTTGATGTTGTCAGCAATGAAATTGATATAGCTATACTTGACGCATCGGCTGCGTGTCATATGCCGGATGTACTTGAAATGCCATACAGACCGTATATCGTTGACAGCGGTAAATGGAACGAAAAACAATATAATTACCGTCTTGGCGGAAATACTTGTCTTGCAGGAGATATTATAGGAGATTACTCTTTTAATAAACCTATTTTGCCTGGATCAAAACTTATATTTTGTGATATGGCAATTTATTCTATGGTAAAGAATAATACTTTTAATGGTATTCCCCTGCCGTCAATAGGCATTCTTAAAGAATCCGGAGAGTTTGAATTGGTCAAGCAATTTGGCTATGAAGATTTTAAAAATAGATTATCATGATGTATGACATTAATAATTGCAGCTTATGTCCTCGTAATTGCCAAGCTGACCGTACTAAATCAAACGGAGTATGCAGATCAGGGGAAATGGTAATAGCAGCAAGAGCTTCCCTTCATTACTGGGAAGAACCCTGTATCAGCGGCACAAACGGTTCTGGAACAATTTTTTTCTCAGGCTGCGCATTAAAATGCTGTTTTTGTCAGAATTATAATATTAGCCATCAGAATGAAGGAAAAAATATAGATATTAAAAGGCTGTCAGAAATATTTCTTGAACTAAAAAACAGAGGCGCTCATAATATTAACTTAGTAAACCCTACACATTTTGTACCTCAGATAATCTCCGCACTTGACAATGTGAAAGATAAGCTTGAAGGAATACCTATTGTATATAACTGCGGAGGATACGAAAAAATTGAAACTTTAGAATTGCTTAAAGGATACATAGACATATATCTTCCGGACCTTAAATATATGGATAATAAAATATCTGAAAGATATTCAAAGGCGGAAAATTATTTTGAATATGCATCCAAAGCTATTAAAGAAATGCACCGTCAACAATCAAAGATTACAATGAATGGTAATATTATGAAAAGCGGATTAATAATACGTCATATGGTTATACCAGGTTGCAGACATGATTCGCTTAAACTTTTAAATTGGTTATATGAGAATTTACCAGTTGATTCTTTTCTGCTAAGTCTAATGAGTCAATTTACTCCGACATATAAATGCAAAGAATATCCAGAAATAAATCGCAGAATTACTACTTTTGAATACAATTCAGTAACTGCCCATGCAGCTGATCTTGGCTTTAAAGGCTATACCCAAAGTCGATCTTCTGCTGATTCATTGTATACCCCTGATTTTAACCTGGAGGGAATTTAAAAGCCGCTGTTTTTATATCAGCGGCTTTTTTAATTTTTTATAAGTTTTTTCTCACATATTTTAATTGCTTCATTTTCATATAATTTAATTTTATAATCAAGACGTTCAAGTGTTTGCTGCATATCATTAATTTTATTTTGCAAAATCTCACGCTGCTCTATAAGAATATCTTTTCTTGCTGTAATTGTTTCATCTCCCTGACGGAACAGCTGAACATATTTAATTAAGACTTCAATAGGTAATCCGGCATTTCTCATACATTTAATAAATTCAACCCAATTACATGATTCAGTATCATAATCACGCAGTCCGCTTTGATTTCTTGGAACCGGCGGAAGAAGTCCGATACGCTCATAATACCTTAAAGTATCAGAGGACAACTCATATTTTTTACTTACTTCTGAAATAGTCATTTTTATATCTCCTAAATTAACAAAATCCCATAGCATGCTTTACTTTTATCATCTTTTCACGATCCAAAAGCATTTTTAATAATTCAAATGCAACATCTGGCGCCGTTTCAGGACAGTATGAAGTAATAATATTTTCATTAACAACTATTCTTTCATTTATTACTGAGGCTCCCAATTCAGACAATTGCTTTTGCCGATGTGCATCATTCAGATGATATGTTGTAGCTCTTTTCCCATTCAATATACCGCTTTTACCTAATGGTAATGCACCAACGCAAACAGAAGCAATAATTTTTCCTTGTTGGTTAAATTCTTGTATCATGCTTAAAAGTTCTTTATTATATGCTTCTTTATAAAATCCAAATTCCTCAAATCCACCTGGAATAGCTAATGCATCATATTCTTCTATGTCAATTTCATTTATCAGCTTGTCAACCATTACAGGTACACCGAATGCGCTGATTACCTTTTTATTAAAGCCGCAAGTTTCTATCTGTACGTCATATCCATAATCATTTCTTGCCCACCCAAATATATCTATAAATACGCTGAATTCCATGGTTTCAAAGCCTTTAGCACAAAATAACAATATTTTCATTTTTACATACCTCATTCTATTATTTTAACTTTTAGAATAGTCCTTAAAGCATATATTAAGGTCTACATCACCCTCAATTCCCGGAACTGAGCCTGTACTTGTATACTGCCACATGGTAAAATCATAATAATATGTAGGTTCAGAATTATATTCTGCAAGCCAAAAATCATAGTCAGTAAGTCTATTTAAGTCAAGCTTAAACATGGTTGTTTTTTTATTCTGATAAATCATCGGAGTATAACCTGCTTCTTTTACAGATTCACAGAATGCTATACAACTGTCTGTAAGAATATCAACCGGTACATCGTCTGTTCTTGCAGTGTCATCGTAAATGATTTCCCAGTCATATACAACGGGATATGTAATATCAAGGTTCTTAAGGTTATCTATTACAAGCTGAGCTTCTTCCACTGCTTCTTCAGCCGTAATTGCTTGTGAGAAAAAATAAACTCCTACGTCAAGTCCGGCTGCCCTCGCTCCTTTTACATTGGCAACAAAATTATCATCTATCCCTGGTTCTCCTGAACCATATCCCCTGAATCCTAATCTTATCATAGCAAAATCTATTCCAGAAGCTTTTACAGCTTCCCAATCTATATCGTTTTGGTGAACAGATACATCTACGCCGAGTATAGAATCGATTTCAGCATTTTCTACATAATACATTCTTCCATTACGATTTTTTATCTGTTCCCTGTTTTTAGAAAATTCGGGAACGCCCTCTATTACTGGAATCCAAATTTCACCGAATGTACTGTCAGACATAAGAATTTTTTTTCCGCTCAAATTATAATAATTATCATTTACTTTTCTTTCAATTTTTTCATAGTCTATTGCTTCTTTTTTTTCTTCTGCATTTGCCAGGGTTTCGACAGTTTTACCCTTTCCATTATTTCTGTAAACAAAAATAACCAAAACAGACAGCATTAATATAACTAAAAATTCCAAAATAATAATGATGTTTTTAAGTACTGATTTCATTAAGTTTTCTCCTTTTTCTTATTACTATTAATCATAACATAAAAAAAATAAAATGTAAATATAAAATCATATATAAATTGACATAGAACCAAATAAAATACTTTTTATTTTAATATATTCATTATATACAATATCACAAACTTTTCATTGACATATTTCATTTAAAATGTTATAATAATTTATATTAAAAAATGCGGAGGTATAAACATGGAAACAAGAAAGCAGGAAATTAAATCCAAAAATAACGGAAAAATAAAAATTGGAATCATTCCTGGACATTTTGCAACAAACCACTCACACGTCAACTATTATATTGATATGACAAAAATTAAAACCCATCATATGGTTGCTAAAGAAACAGCACGTGAACTGTCAAAAGCATATATTTCAAATACGTCAATTGATACTATCATATGCCTTGAGGGAACTGAAATTATTGGCGCATTTCTTGCAAGAGAACTTGCAAAAGAAGGACATACTTCTATAAACAGCGGTAAAGATATATGTGTTATTACTCCGGAAACAAACGCAAATAATCAGATGATTTTCAGAGATAATATTCAAAAGCATATTTTTGGAAAACAAATACTTCTTCTCATTTCATCTGCTTCAACCGGTAAAACTATTATACGCACAGTAGACTGCCTTCAGTACTATAATGGACAGCTTGCTGGTATTTCATCTATTTTCAGCGCAATAAATGAGTATAATGGACTACCTGTAAATTCAATTTTTAAGTCTGATGATCTCCCAAATTATAAAACAATGGGCTCACATTCATGCGAGTTATGTCAAAACGGTCAGAAGGTTGATGCTATTGTAAATAGTTACGGATATTCTAAAATATAATTTAGCGAAAACCATAAAACTATAAATTAATTGATAAAGCACTTTTTACTTGTAATCGGTAAAAAGTGCTTTACATTTTTATTCATTCATTTCCCAGTTATGATATACATTCTGTACGTCATCGTTATCTTCAAGATGTTCTAAAAGAAGATTCATTTTCTTTATATGCTCTTCATCAGTTAGAGTAGTATAATTTGATGGTATTTGATCAATTTCAGCAGAAAGAACATTATAACCTTTTGAAGTCAATCCTTCCCTTAGGTTTCCGAGTTCAGACGGTTCACATGAAATTTCTACTGCTTCCTCTTCAACAGACAGATCATCTGCGCCAAACTCAAATGCATCTTCCATTATAACATCTTCATCAATATTATTGTTTTCTACAATTACAATACCTTTTTTAGAAAACATAAAGGAAACACATCCGCTTGTACCAAGGTTTCCTCCAAATTTGTCAAAATAATGACGTACATCTCCGGCTGTTCTATTTTTGTTATCAGTAAGGCATTCTACAATTACTGCTACACCATTAGGACCATATCCTTCATATACCATGTTTTCGTAATTGTTCTTATCACCGCCGCCGGCTGCTTTTTTTATAACTCTCTCAATATTATCATTTGGAACATTATTAGATTTTGCCTTAGCAATAAGATCACGAAGCTTGGCATTATTGTTCGGATCCGGACCGCTTTCTTTAACGCAAACAGTAATTTCACGTCCGATTTTAGTAAAAATCTTCCCCTTAGCAGCATCCGTGGCTTCTTTTTTTCTTTTAATATTATTCCATTTTGAATGTCCTGACATATAAATTCAACTCCCAATTAATCTATTAAATAACAAGTTCTTCCATATCCCAGATGATTTGAAACAACTCGTCTATACGTTCATTTTTATTTAGTAGATAAAGATAACCAAACAGACATTCCAATGCTGTTGCCCGTCTGTATTCTACTGCGTTAGAATGCTTAGGAACAGTATTTCCAGTGGCATTTCTTCCTCTTTTAAGCACTGCTTCTTCCTTTTCACTGAGTAAAGGTAAAATAACATCGACAGCAGATGATTGATACGCTGCACAGACTTTTCTTATTTTAATATTATGAAGCTTAGCAGTCGGCAGATTAGCTGCCATAAGAATTTTTCTTCTTACTAATACCTCATAAACACTGTCGCCGAGAAACGCAAGGGTAAGCGGACTGTATTGATTAACTTCTCTTTCAGACAAATTATTTTCCATTTTAATTTACCTTAAATAATCAAATTCAAAACCAAGGATATTTACGGTATCGCCTTCATCAATTCCCATTTCTTCAAGCTTGTCTATAATACCGCTTCTTCTGAGTACTTGCTGAAAATATTGCAGTGAAGAGTAATCATCCATACTAACAGTACGCATTATTGGCTCTAACCATTTAGCGTCAACAAAATAAACTCCGTCTTCAACGGCTACTTCAAATTTAGAATCTGAAAGTGCTTTATCCTCAAGTTCTTCTATTGTAATTGGTTCTGCCTCATACTTTTTAACTGGCGGAAGCTTATCAAGTTCTTCTGCAATTTTACCAACAAGCTCTTTTGTCCCCTCAGTTGTGGCAGCAGAAATACAGAAAAATGAATATCCCTGATTCTCTATATAGCATTTCAGATTATTAATTTGCTCCTCAGTTGCCATATCGCATTTATTGGCTGCTACTATCTGAGGACATTTTGCAAGCTCGTCACTAAAATTCAAAAGCTCTTTATTTATTTTTTCAAAGTCTTCTATTGGGTCACGTCCCTCAATACCGGAAACGTCAAGGACATGAACAATCAGACGGCATCTTTCCACATGACGAAGAAACTCATGACCTAAACCTATACCGTCGCTTGCACCTTCAATTAATCCGGGTATATCCGCCATAACAAAAGACTTTTCTTCTCCGGTTTTTACAACTCCAAGAACAGGAGTAAGAGTTGTAAAATGATAATTTGCAATTTTAGGCTTAGCTGCACTAACGACAGAAATAAGAGTAGATTTTCCTACATTTGGAAATCCCACCAAACCAACGTCAGCAATTAGCTTAAGTTCAAGGGTAACGTCAAACTCTTCACCAGAAAAACCAGGTTTCGCAAATCTGGGTATCTGTCTTGTAGACGTGGCAAAATTACTATTGCCTTTTCCGCCTCTTCCGCCTTTTGCAAGGATCTCAGGTTCATCTCCAGAAATATCAGCCATAATACGTCCAGTTTCGGCATTTTTTACAACTGTGCCTCTTGGAACACGTATTATTAAATCCGGAGCATTTTTACCTGTACATCTTTGTGCTCCCCCATTCTGACCATTTTCAGCTACATATTTTCTTTTATATCTGAAATCAATAAGAGATGAGAAATTATCATCTGCAACAAAAACTACATCGCCGCCCTTGCCGCCGTTTCCGCCGTCTGGTCCGCCTGAAGCAACATATTTTTCTCTATGAAATGAAACAGCGCCGTCTCCGCCGTTACCAGCCTTGATTTTTATTCTTGCCTTGTCTACAAACATATAAATACCTCGTAAATTAAACGTTTAACGTTATATTCCATAAAACAAAATCCCAAGCGTAAGCCCGGGATTTTTATCGGTAATAAGTAATCCGATTACTGTTCTGTGTAAACACAAACCTTTTTACGGTCACGTCCAACACGTTCAAACTTAACCTTACCGCTAACAAGAGCAAATAGAGTATCATCTGAACCAATGCCAACGCCTTCACCCGGATGAATGTGAGTACCTCTCTGACGTACGAGAATATTGCCAGCCTTTACAAACTGACCGTCAGCTCTCTTAACGCCAAGTCTTTTGGATTCGGAATCACGTCCGTTCTTTGTTGAACTAACACCCTTTTTATGAGCAAAAAACTGCATGCTGATTTTAATCATAGTTTACACCTCCGTAAATTCAATATTAATAGTCCCATTAAATTCTTGTGACAATAACTCAAGCTGCATAAGCAAACTGTCATACAGCTTTTGAAGTATCTCATCACATACTGCGGTTTTAAGTAAAACTGTATTTTCACCTACTGATACTTCAGCTTTAAACTTAAAAATATCAGTTATAGTATTTGCAGACATCTGAACTGCGGATGAAACACTTGCACAAGCAATGTCGCTTCCGCTTTCAGCCAAGCCCGCATGTCCTTTTACTTCAAATCCGCAGAAATTGCCGTTTTTTCTGAAAAATTCAGCATAGATCATAATTAAGCCTTAATAGCTTCAATTTTAACCTGTGTATACGGCTGTCTGTGACCCTGCTTTTTCTTTTCGCCCTTCTTAGGCTTGTAAGTGAAAACTGTGATCTTCTTAGCCTTACCGTTCTTGAGAACCTTAGCTTCAACAGCAGCGTTTTCTACGTAAGGAGCACCAACAGTCAGACCATTATCTGAACCAACTGCAACAACCTTCTCAAAGCTAACTGTCTGATCAGCTTCAACGTTAAGCTTTTCAATAAAGAGGGTATCGCCTTCCTTTACCTGATACTGCTTTCCGCCTGTTTCAATAATTGCGTACATTTTCCGGCACCTGCCTTTTCATCAAAACTCGCTGTGATACGGCGCTGACAAACAGCTTTTAAACCGTACACATGCGGCCTTATTATTTTAACATAAATTAATTATTATGTCAAGATTTTTTTGGTATTTTAAAGCTTTTTTAATAGATACAATAGATTTTGACAAATTATTTTCCATATGCTATAATCATAAAAAATGAAAGGATTAATTTTATGATTTCTGATATTACTAAAAGCATTGCAATAATTTATTTGCTGATAATCAATTTAACCGCTTTTATTATGTATTTTTCCGATAAAACCAGGGCTATAAAACACCGCTGGCGCATACCGGAAGCTACTCTTTTATTCATAGCCGCATTGGGAGGAAGTTTAGGAGCCTTTGCTGCAATGAAAGTTTTTAGGCATAAAACCAAGCATCCTAAATTTTATATAACAGTTCCCTTGCTGGTTATTTTCCATATCGCCGTCATTATTTATGTTTTTCTTAAACTGCGCTGATTATAGCATCCGCAAAATCCTCTAATTGTTTTTCAGTATCCTTCTTTACTGCCGAACGGATAGTTACAGTTGATTCAAGCACATTGATGTTTTTCATGCTATCAAGATAACCTCTGATGGCCTTTCCGGCTGACGGAGCCCAAGAACCGTTTTCCATAATGGCAGCGGTTCTATTCTGGTAGGCTTTTGCCCTAAGATGAACAAGAAAATCCTCCATAGGAAGAAATACTCCCCCGTCATAGCTTGCCGCTGCAAAAACAATACGGTCATACCGGAAAGCATCCTCTACTGCTTCAGCCATATCGTCCCTTGATAAATCAGCTACCGCTACTTTCTGCTCACCTTTTTTTCTTAGAATGTCAGCAAGCATATTTGCTGCTTTGGCTGTATTCCCATGAATTGAGGCAAATGCAATAAAAACACCCTTATCTTCCGGTTCGTATTTGCTCCAAGTATTATATTTATCTAAATAATAAGAAAGATTTTCCTTTAAAACTGGTCCATGCAGCGGACATATAGCCTGTAATTCAAAACCGGAAAGCTTTTTAAGCAATGCCTGTACCGGAGCTCCGTATTTTCCGACAATATTAAAGTAATATCTGCGTGCTTCACAGGTCCAATCCTCATCTGCATCCAGAGCGCCGAATTTTCCGAAACCGTCAGCAGAAAAAAGAATTTTTTCAGTCTGCTCATATGTAACCATTACTTCCGGCCAATGAACCATAGGAGCCATTATAAACTGAAGTGTGTGTGTTCCCAGTGAAAGCGTTTCGCCTTCTTTGACAGTAAGTGTTTCTGATTCAATAGTATCAAAGAAATTTGGAATCATAGCAAATGTTTTAGCATTTCCTACAAGTACTGCCGACGGATACATTTCAGTAAATTTTTTTATTGTACCTGCATGATCAGGTTCCATATGAGAAATAACAAGATAATCAGGAGTCCTGCCATCAAGTTCACGTCCAAGATTTTCTACCCATTCATCGGACGCTCTCTGGTCAACAGTATCCATAACAGCTATTTTTTCATCAAGAATAATATATGAATTATATGAAATTCCCTTTGGCACAATATATTGACTTTCAAATAGATCAAGAGTCTTATCATTTACACCAATATATTTAACAGTCTCAGTAATTAAACAATCTTTCATTTTAATTCTCCATTCATAAATTTTTATCCTAATACTTGCGCCTGATAAAAGATTTATTCATTTTCTACAACCTTTTCAAAATCTTCGACTCCATGTTTGCACCATGGGCAAATAAAATCTTTCGGCAATTCTTCCCCTTCATAAATATAACCGCACACTATGCATCTGTAATACGTTTTTGATGTTGAAGTATTTTCCCATTTTTTCGGCTTAATATTCTTATGATAGTAATCATAAGTGAGTGATTTTTCATCTGAAGTAACTTTGCTGTTATTAATATTTGCAATAAACAAAGTATGTGATCCCAAATCAGTTTTATCTACAACTTCACAAGACAAGTATGAGTTAGCAAAATCTGTTAGATACATAATTCCGTTTTCAGACCTTTTACAGCCATCAAAGCCTTTAAACTTATCTGTTTCATTTCCGCTCTGAAACCCAAACCTTTCAATTAGCTCAAAAGGGCATTTTTCAGTAAGAATGGAAGCATTGAATTTATTAGTATTAAAAATCATTTCATGCGTTTTTGTGCTTTTATTCACCGTTACGCTTACTTTATCAGGTGAATAAGTCACCTGCGCTAAGGTATTAATTATACTTCCGTTATCAAAACCATTTTCATTTGCAGTCAATAAATATAGACCGTAGCTAATATTGAATAATGCTGAATTTTCCATAAAAAACCTCCTCAAACAACTGTATATATTATATCACAGCATATTTTTAAAGTCAATTTTTCTTAACATTTTTTGACTTTTTCTTTTTGGTTATTATATATAAACATTAGAACTGCTGAAGCTATAATTATAATATATCCCAAAATACTCCATTTATCCGGAGTCTGATAAAAAATAACAAATCCCAAAACCGCAGAAAAAATTATCTGTGAATAATCATAAATTGATATTTCTTTAGCAGGCGCATGGCAGTATGCAGCGGTTATTGAAAACTGGCCTCCCGCAGCAGAAAGTCCTGCAAGCATTAGGAAAGCAAATTGATTAAGGGTCATATTATGGTAATTCAAAATCAGATACGGAAGAGTAACTATACATGAAAATGCCGAGAAGAAAAAAACTATAAAAGGTCCTTTTTCTCCTTTGCTTCCAAGATACCGTACTGCTGTATAAGCTCCGCCGGCGCTGATTCCCCCTAAGAAACCTACAATTGCCGGAATCAATTCCATATTTATAAAGCTTGGCTTTATTATAAATATACATCCAAAAAATGCAGCAGCAACAGCGCTTATTTGAAATAAGCTTATTTTTTCCTTTAAGAAAATCAATGAAAAAAGTATTGCAAAAAAGGGAGACATTTTGTTTAACATTGAAGCGTCAGACAGAACCAGGTGATCTACCGCATAGAAATTACATAGTATTCCCATGGTTCCAGCCGCAGAACGAATTAGAAAGTATTTTAAATTTCCTTTTTTCCATCCTGCGGGTATATGATTCTTTCTTAATATAAAAAATGCGAAAATCAACGCTGTTAAATTTCTGAAAAAGCTTTTTTGAATAGTTGGTATATCACCCGAAAGCCTGACAAAAACGTTCATTAAAGCAAAACAGAACGCTGATAAAATCATGTAAAGTATTCCGAAATATTTTTTGCTCATAGAAATCCCCTTTTTTATCAGCATAAATTCTTAATATACTTCATTTTTATTTTTCCTAATAAGGATTGTCTTTTATAGATTGTACTTAGTAATTTTTCAGAGGAAGATATCATAAATTTTCGTTCAGTTTCATGCATTACTTCCTTACTCAGCTTTGCGCACAAAACAATTTCAGTCATTTTCACAAAATCTCCTGATTTGAATAGCTCAGATCTTTTTTCAGTAAATTCTGCAAATTCAAGATATTGCATATTTCCAAGATTAAATCCGCATACATTAAGCAAATCAAGTGTATATTCATATATATAAATTAACGCTGAAGGAATATTTTTATTGTGAAAATGTCTGCTTCTCTTTTTGATTACAATGTATCTTCTTAATATAATAAAGAAAATTAACATTAACATAAACACTATAACAGTTATAATAAGGAAGCTATTAAAATCCACTTTTACAGAATCATTGCTTTCATGAACACCGCTATTATCTGTAATTACTTGTGCTTTAGTTTCACCAGAAGCTGAAGTTGTTTCAGTAAAAGTATCTGATTGAACAGAAGCTTCAGTTTCTTTTGCCGTCGTTGTTTCCGAAGAAACAGGAAGATTTAAATCAGGATCAGTAGTATCAGTTTCATCCGATGTACTGAATGCAGCGGCAGAAGATGGAGTAAATTCAAATGGAACCCATCCCTTACCGGTTATATATATTTCTGCCCACGCATGAGCACGATTATCCTTTATTTCAATTTTATAGGTTCCATCCGGCTGCTTATTTGAATCGCAGAAATCTTCTCTTGAAATTACATAACCTTCGGCATAGCGTGCCGGAATACCCATCATTCGTGCAAGTATAACACCAGAAGTTGCAAAGTGTACGCAATAGCCTTTATGATTTTCAAGAAGAAAATAATTAACAAAATCTCGGTCTGATGGGGTTTTTCCAGGTTTTAAAGTATACTCGGCATTTTCTGCAAGTACTGATTTTATAAAATTAAGTTTTTGCAGATCAGAACTATATTCCTGATCATTTATAAGTTCTCGGAGCTGTTCCATTTCTGCATTATCCGGAACGGATAAATAATTATCGAAAACAAATTTAGTATACTGTATTTCAAATTCATTTAAAACTTCCGAACCTGTATTTTCGAATAAATATTCAAATCTTTGATTCAGCGGAGTTATAAATTCATATTGTTTTTTGTTTTCCAGTTCAATTACTGCATCAAATATATAAGTTATTTTTCCTCGTGGGCTTGATCCGTAAGGAACATAATTATATCTTTCATTTTTATATTTGGTATTAACGCTGATTTTAGCAATCTCACTGTCTGTCATATATCTGTTTATCATATTCTGAGGATATTCCCCTGTTTCCCTGCATATTTCAAACATATCCTCATACTCATCATAAACAGAATTATTAAATGAATTCCAGCTTTTTCCGTCATAAACGGAACCTGCATAGCCTTTCATATAAATATTATTTTCCGAATAAGCGCTGCTTTTCACAATAAGATCAGTCTTATTATCAAAGGTAATAGATTTCAGATTACCAAGCTTATGGGAATAGGAGCGATATTCACCCATTCCGATTACAGTAGAAAAACGTTTGATACTTGCCCCTAAATCATCAAATGTAAATTGGCTTACTGCTTCTTTCATATTATTTCTTGTTATATTGAGCTTTTCTGAACGCTTATAATCCGTCATTTTAAGTACGGCTGAAGTAAGACTTATAATAATAACAGATACCATCAGTATCATGAAACAAGACGTACCTGCTGTTGAAAATCTCACTCCCGGTTTTGCTGAGAAATGACTTCCCTTTCTGAAAAAACCTGCTGTCTTGCTTTTTTTTCTTTGACGGTATCCCGAATTTTGCAGAACTATCATGCATACCCAATAGATTATCACCATAAAAGCAAATATATGTTTAGGAGCTTGCCCAAAATACCAGCCCAATTCAAGAAAAGGAAAAGTCACAAGAAAACTTATATAAAAATTAGGTCTTAAAACTGTCGCATAACCTATTATGGCAGCAATTATAAAAATTACAGTTACCAAAAAAATAACAGCAGCTTCATCCTTTGAAATCAGTGCAGCATCAAGTTTAAAGCATTCCGGTTTTTTAGGTTTTATTAGGCTGTATATTTTATTGGATACAACCATGAACCCATATACAATATCATCCCAGTTACGGTATACAATAAAACCATATAAAAGAAATATAGGTATAAGCCCCAGTCTTAATTTTCCTGGAATAATATACATAATGGAAAATAACACTGAAAAAAACACGGCATAAGTTAAAATAATTTTCCAATCAGAAACAGCAATGTCAAACATAGTCATAAAGGAAAAAACAATTCCTATTAATCCTAAAAAAGCTGCGCACAAAACTGAAATGGTATTCAGATAATTATTTCTTTTAGGAACAATAAAGCTTATATTATCTGTTACTCTTATTCCGCTGTATTCATTTATTTTATTATTTTTCTTCATCAGACTTCCCTTATAAATAAATATTATCTATACATTCAGCAACTTTTCCTGTCTGAATAACTGAAATATAAGAACATTCAGACCGCAGTTTTTTATAATTTTCAATATTTTCGCTTATTAATATTGCTGAAACTGAATTGTCAGAATCTTCATTAATAAAATCAAAATCATCATTTGAAGTAATGTATATTATCTTTGAATATTCTGATCTACCGCCGTTAATATATTCCGGAAATTCAGCTTCGCCCTTATAAGCTCCGGTTTTATACATCTTCATGACAGCCTCCTGAAGCTCTTCAAGACAGGTTATAACGCAAGTTTCAAAACTGCCGGTACTTTTATTATAAAAAACCCAATTATGAAATGATTCATTACTGATAAGAAATGCAGAAATTGTTGCCGCTGTTTCCATAATTGAATCAAGAAGCTGAAGATTATGCGTTTCTGGAATTTTCATATAATCAACTGCTATCAGCACGGAAGAATCTATCGGCTGACTGTAATGCCTTGAAATAAACTTATCAAGCCGCAGACTTAAATTCCAATGGATACGATTCAGCTTGTCACCTACCGAATATTCTTTAAGATCAAAAATTTCAGATGGGTCATCTCCACTTTTATATTTTGAATAAATTTCACTGTCATCAGCTTCCATGCTTCTAACATTACAGCTGCTTTTTATTTCGTGAATTTCGGGCATAACATATACCGAAGCAGTGCTTTCAGATTTGATACGGCATAAAAACAGCTTTATACAGTCATATACCTTAAGTGATTTTATTCTTGCTTCAATAATACCGCAGTAATCTGAAGATAAACCTATTTCAATTTTCTCTGTACATTTTGAATGAATAGGAATTGAAACAGTCATAATCTCACTGGTTCCGCTTAGTTTATTAAAATATTCAATAGTCATCAGACTATTTGAAAAGGAAAAATAGGTTCTGTTTTTAATTACTGCTGAAAAAATTATTCTTTCTCTTTTACTAACTGCGCAGGACTTTGCTTCTATATCAAGCTTAACTGTAAGTTTAAATATTATTAACATTAAACCAAGCGCTGCCGGAAGCACTAAAATAAAAATTAATATAAAAAACGATAGATTATCAATATATAAAAGGTAAAAAAAAGCAGAAACTATAATTAGTAAAAAATATAAAATTTTATTAATTATCATAATTGCGCCCTTCAGTTTCTTATTCTTGGCACCGGAGTTGATGCAAGAATTTCAGAAGCTATATTTTCTCTTGACATTCCGCTTAGCTTGGCTTTATTATCCGGTATAATCCTGTGGCATATTGTATCAGCAAAAACAAAGGAAACATCGTCAGGTATAACATATGTTCTTCCGTTTAAAAGGGCCGACGCTCTCGACATTGCAGCAAGCGCCAAAGTTCCTCTCGGACTTATTCCAAGCTTTATCATGGCATTATTCCTTGTAGCAGCAGCAAGGCGTGCCATATAATCATAAATTCCATCATCAGTATAAATATTTTCGGTAAGTTTGCGCAAAATATCTACATCACCGGAAGCGGCAACTGTTTTTACTTTATCAAGTGTATTATTTTTTTTAGATTTCATGATATACACTTCGCTTTTGACGTCAGGATAACCCATATTGATTTTTATCATAAAACGGTCAAGCTGAGACTCAGGCAGCATTTGAGTACCGATAGAACCCGCAGGATTCTGTGTTGCTATAACCATATAAGGCTTAGGCAAAGCAAATCTCTTGCCATCAATCGATATGCTTCCTTCTTCCATAATTTCCAGCAATGCGGACTGCGTTTTACATGACGTACGGTTAATTTCATCTGCAAGAAATAAATTGCATACTGCAACTCCCGGTTTATATTCAAATTTACCGGTATCCTTTCTGTACATGGAAAATCCAGTTATATCAGTAGGCAGTACATCCGGCGTAAACTGCATACGATTACATTCAAGTGACAGAGCCCGTGAAAATGCAAGCGCCATTGTTGTCTTTCCTACCCCCGGAATATCTTCGATTAAAATATGTCCGCCGGCAAGCAATGCAAGCATTACTTTTATTATAACTTCATCTTTTCCGATGACAGCTTTTTTCACTTCACTTATAACATCTTCAATCTTTCTTGAAGCAGCATACATTGTTTCCTTATTCATTTATTAATCCTTTCTCAAAAACATATATCTATTCTATTATATCATTTTTATTTAACAAATTCAATCATATTTTCTGATTAAATTACATAAGGATAGAAAAAAGTTTTGTATACATATATAAATTTATAATTTATTCCAAAATTCATAAATGCAATTGACAAAAATAAAAAAAATGGTATACTAATAGAGTAATAATTTCGTAATTTTTAATTCAGAGGTGACTAATTTGAATATCTGGCACAATATAAGTCCAAAAAAAGTGACTCCGGAAGATTTTATCGCTGTTATTGAAATTCCTAAGGGAAGTAAAATTAAATATGAGCTTGATAAGGAAACCGGATTCATGAAACTGGATCGTATTCTTTATACGTCTACTCACTACCCTGCAAATTATGGACTGATTCCAAGAACATTTGCAGATGACGGAGATCCGCTTGATGTTCTGGTGCTTTGCTCTGAAAAACTTTATCCTATGACATTGGTAAGATGTTATCCTATTGGTGTTATTCGGATGATTGACAGCGGACATCATGATGATAAAATAATAGCTATCCCTTTTGATGATCCGAACTATAATACGTATCATGATATTGATGAGCTTCCTAAGCATGTTTTTGAAGAAATGATTCACTTCTTCAAGGTGTATAAGGAACTTGAAAATAAAACAACGGCAGTTGATGAAATTGAAAATGCCGAAAGCGCAAAAAATATTATTTCAGCCGATATTGATCATTACATTGATAAATTCTGTAAATAATGATAATTTTTGGAAGGATGGTAAAACAGCTAATGACTGCAAAAGCAAGCGAAGTGCTATTTAATGCACAATCAAGCGTGGCTCCTCTGGGACTTATTGCTCTTGAAGGCGCCAAGGAACTGGGTAACCAGATAAATAATTATTTGGTTGAATGGGCTAAGAAAGGCGGATATAATTACGATACTTTTCTTATCGGTAATCAGTGTCCCCGTTTCGCCTCAGGAGACGGTAAGGGTCTTATTGAATCTACAGTAAGAGGCCGTGACGTTTTCATTATTGTAGATGTAGGAAACTACAGCTGCACTTATAAAATGTTCGGAAAAGAAAATTCCATGTCACCGGATGATCATTATCAGGATTTAAAGAGAATTATCCAGGCTATTTCTGGCAAGGCTCATAGAATCAATGTAATTATGCCTATTCTCTACGGAGGACGTCAGCACAGAAGAAGCTACCGTGAATCTCTTGACTGCGCTTGCGCACTTCAGGAGCTTCAGGCAATGGGCGTTTCAAATATCATTACATTTGACGCACATGATCCAAGAGTTCATAATGCAATTCCGCTTATGGGATTTGATAATGTTATTCCGTCTTATCAGGTTCTTAAAGCATTATTCAAGAGCATTGATAATCTTGCAGTAAATAAAGACGAATTTATGGTAGTAAGCCCTGACGAAGGCGCTCTGAACAGAAATATGTATTACGCTTCTGTACTCGGTGTAGAAATGGGTATGTTCTATAAAAGACGAGACTATTCCAAAATCGTAGACGGACGCAATCCTATTGTTGCACATGAATATCTTGGAAATCCTGTTGAAGGAAAAGACGTTTTTGTAGCAGATGATATTATTTCTTCCGGAGAATCAGTACTTGATATTGCATATGCTCTTAAGAAAAAGAACGCAAGAAGATTTTTTGCATACTGCACATATGCTCTGTATACAAATGGTCTTGAAAAATTTGATAAGGCATATGAAGAAGGATATATTTCCGGTGTATTCGGTACAAATCTTACATATCGTTCACCTGAGCTTCTTGAACGTCCTTGGTTCCATGAAGTTGATGTATCAAAGTATATAGCTTATTTCATAGCTTCAATTAATCATGATGTTTCTATAAGCACTGTGCTTGATCCTCATGAAAAAATCAAGACACTTCTTTCAAAGCATCAGTAATATAAAAATAAAGCCTGAGAAATCAATCTCAGGCTTGTTTTTATTTAAATGATATTTCCTTTAGTTCAGCTTCACCGCTTCCGCTGTATATCAGATAAACTGGATAAATTCCGTCAGGTATATTAATAGCAGCAGAAAATTTTGTCCACTCCTCTGTTAAATCAATCTTAATTTTTGAAACAATATTTCCGCCTAATTCATTGTATACATTAAAATAACCGTTTCCGCTGCAATTGGCAGTAACTGAAATTTCAGATACGTCTGTAAAATTAAAATATTTATAGCCAATCAATGTGCCTTCTTTAATTTCACCTATAAATCTATCGTTTCCTCTATGAGTTACATTAGGGAAACTTTCAGTATAAATTTTATTTGATCCGTGCGGCATTTTTCCATTTGTTATATTACACGCAATAGCAGCCGGATAACTGCCTTTTGCTTCTAAAGGCTTACCATTTAATCCGCAGGAAGTAACTTCAACTTGCTTTATTTTTCCATCCTGCTGAATTTCAATCCTTTCAGCACATGCTTGTCTGCTGTAATCAGATTTATGAGTTAGACGATGATAAAAAATATACCATTGATTATTTATTTCTATAATACTTCCATGTGTAGTTCCAGTCATATTTAGTCTGTCAGCTTCTTTTCTTCCGTTTAAACCAATATCACCATTTGAAACTATCGTCCCGCCATAAACAAAATCTTTGTCCGGATAGTCGCTTGTTGCATAACAAAGTTCATGATTCTGCCACGAAGAATAAATAAAATAATATTTATCTCCGACTTTTCTCATGGAGCTTGCTTCAAAGAAAGGATGTTCTTCAAAGCTTGTACCCTTTGTTTCATAAGGAATAATATGTCTGGGTTCATCTTTGACTGTCATCATATCATCGCATACGGTAACCGTACATGGTCCCATAACGCCTCCCGGAGTATTCAGCATTTCTTCACTGCTTTTATTAAAGCTTTCCATTTCCTCGGAAATGTATCTTTCGCTGTCCTGAGGATTTTCACTCTTTTCCTGCGGAAACTGAGTTCCATAATAAATACGAATTGTTCCGTTATCATTTATTACGCCGGGATCAAAGCAGACGTACTTTTTCATGGGTGTTCCATCAGGATATTTAACAAATCCAAGATATTCATATTTCCCTGCCGGTGTATCGCATACTGCAACGCTAATTGGACCAAAATATCCGCCTTTTCCAAATTTACCAGACATACAGTAATATAAATAATATTTGCCGTCATTCCCCTGAACAACATCGGGGGCATACATATATTTTCTATCTGAGGTATGATAATCCGGATCCTGCTGAGCACGGTAAATTACACCTTCACATCTCCAGTCAGACAAATCATTAACCGGAGCAGAATAAACGGTATAATCGAGCATACAGAAAGTATCACCGCCCTCCTTATCGTGAGAACCGTAAAGATAAACCCTATCCCCAAAAACATGAGGCTCACCGTCAGGAATATATTCTTCTAAAGGAAGAAATGGATTATACGCCTGTTTTTTCATATTAAACTTCCTTTCCTATTTTAAATATTTAATAAACTAAAAACCCTGTTTTAACAGGGTTTTTTGGTTTTCCTACGCCTTATTACAGCTCAAAACTGTATATCCAGCCTCAGTAACTGCATTAATAAGAATATCATCTGATATGTCGGATTCCATTACTACTTCAGCAGTTTTCTTTTCCAGATTTACTTCTGCATCTTTAATACCGCTTAAAGATGTAAGTGCTTTCTGCACATGCTGAACACAATGGCCGCACATCATGCCGTCTACAACCAGTACCTTTTTCATTGCATTTACTCCTTTTTCATTATTATTGTTATTTGTATTAATACTATCCGTCAAAACATTTTTATTTTCCGGATAATTTGCATTCTGAGAATTAATTTTGAAAAATCTAAGCCTAAGGGCATTTAAAACTACGCAGACTGAACTGATACTCATTGCCGCTGAACCTATCATAGGATTAAGCTTGATTTCGAACGGCAGATAAAATACCCCTGCTGCAAGTGGAATACAGAGAATATTATAGAAAAATGCCCAGAATAAATTCATTTTAATATTTCTCATTACTGCCTTACTGAGATCAATAGCGTTAACAACATCCATTAAAGAATCCTTCATAAGAATAACATCTGCTGAATCTATGGCAATATCTGTTCCGGAACCTATGGCAATTCCAACATCAGCGCCGGCCAGTGCAGGAGAATCATTTATTCCGTCACCTGTCATTGCAGTAAAATATCCCTGTTCACGCTGTTTACGAATATACTTTTCTTTATCCTCCGGACGTACTTCAGAAATAACTTCGTCGGCATTTATTAGTTTAGCCACGGCATTTGCTGTTCTGCTGTTATCTCCTGTAAGCATTACAACTCTGATACCCATATCTTTAAGAATACGAACAGCTTCTATGCTCGTTTTCCTTATAGTATCTGAAACTGCTATAATGCCAATAATTTTTCTGCCATCTGAAAATATAACGGGGGTTTTTCCCTCATCTGCAAGCTTATTGACTATTTCAGATGTTTTATTTTCATCATCTGATTCAAGTACATTTTTCTTTATAAAAAACATATTTCCAGCAAAAATATTTTTTCCATTAATCTCAGCCGAAATTCCCTCACCGATAAATGTTTTATAATTACTTCCGTTAGGAACTTTCAAACCTATATTTGCTGCATATTCTGTTATTGCTTCAGCAATAGGATGATTGTTTCCGTATTCAGCAGCTGCCGCCAATGCCGCAAAATTTTCTTTAGTAAGCTTATTATCCGATACTATAATATCAGTGACCGATGGATGACCTGTAGTTATAGTTCCGGTTTTATCAAGAACGATAGTATCTATCTTATGAAGATTTTCCAGCCCCTCTGCCGAACGAATTATTATACCGTACTCCGCTGCTTTTCCCGTACCAGCCATAACAGAAACCGGTGTGGCAAGCCCAAGGGCACATGGACAAGAAATTACGAGTACGGAAATTCCGCATGAAAAAGCAAATTCAAAGGATTCTCCTGCAAACAACCATACAGCGATTACTACTAATGCAGCAAGCATTACTGCCGGAACAAAAAAACCGCTTATTTTATCTGCCAAACGTGAGATCGGAGCCTTGGAATTGCCAGCTTCATCTACAAGCCGTATTATCTGAGCAATAGTTGTATCATTTCCGACTTTAGACGCCTTCATTCTGAAAGTTCCGTTTTTGTTGATTGTAGCAGATATAACTTCATCTCCGACGTTTTTTCCAACCGGAATACTTTCACCAGTCACAGCAGACTGATCCACATACCCTTGCCCCTCAGTAATAATTCCATCTACCGGAATGCTTTCACCAGGACGTATTATTAAAATATCATCTTTAACTACCTTTTCAGAGGGAATGGTTATTTCATTACCGCCTCTAATAACAACCGCCGTTTTAGGCGTTAAATTCATCAGTTTTTCAATGGCGTCACTTGTCTTGGATTTGGATCGGTTTTCGAGAAATTTTCCTACCGTAACAAGAGTAGGAACCATTGCGGCAGATTCAAAATAAAGCTGATGTGCATAATGATGAATAATTTCATTATTACCATGACCATATCCATATGCCATTCTGTATATGGCAAATATACCGTATATCAGCGCCGCTGATGACCCCACTGCGATTAAGGAATCCATATTAGGCGAACGTTTTAAAAGAGCTTTGAATCCCTTTGTAAAAAAATCGCTGTTCACCGCAATAATTGCAAGAGAAATCAAAAATTGTGTAATAGCAGATATAAGGTGGTTATCCATTCCGATAAATATTGACGGAACAGGAAGCCCCATCATTTCCCCCATAGCAATATACATAAGAGGGATAAGAAGGATTACAGATAATAACAAACGCTTTTTTAACTTTTTATGAGAATCTATATATTGCTGCTTTCGCTCACTCCATTCCCGTTTAAAGGAGTTTTCCTCTGACTTAGTATTTTCATATAAGGAAGCTCCATACCCCGTTTTCTCTACAATATCAATAATAGAATTACTGTCAGTTTTAGTTTCATCATAATTTACAATCATCTGATTTGCAAGCAAATTTACATCAGCCTTATCAACACCGTCTATTCTGCTTACACTTTTGGTTATATTAGCCTGGCACGCAGCACAGGTCATACCAGTTATCTTAAACTTTTCTGTTTTCATAAGCCCCCCTTATTTAAGCTTTTTTATTAGTTCCAAGGCTTCATCCATAATACCATTGTTTCCTTTTTTTATTTCTTCTGTCAAACAGGTTTTCATATGTTCCTGAAGGATAACATATCCTATGCTTTGAAGCGCTTTTTCAGCCGCTGCAATTTGAATAAGTATATCTCCGCAGTAACGGTTATCATCAAGCATTTTTCCAATTCCGTTCAATTGACCGGTAATCCTGTTAAGTCTGCTTTTTAATGATCTAAGAGTCCTTTCGTCACGGGGAGTGTTTTTCTGACGGCAGCATTCACAGTTGTCCATATTCCACCTGCTTTCGCTATTTTTCTTAATACCAATTATATACCCCCTTGGGGTATTTGTCAAGAATATTTTTATAATATTATTTTGTCACTTTTTAATATAATATACAAAAAAGCCTTTCCTTTAAAGGAAAGGCTTAATCATTTACTTTTAAAAATCCCATATTTTAATTTTGCTCGTTCTAATTTACGTCCGAAAGGTTTTTGCATCAGCATAAGAAAAATTATATTGGATACTGAATAGGTTACCGTAACCGGAATCCCTGACATAAAAACTGCCATATACCTTGATAAAGAAAATTTACCTTCTATATTCAAAACAGTCCACAGATCCATTATTACTGAAAAAATAGTTCCGGAAAATATACTGAAAAAAATAATATAAATTTTATTTTCCAATTTTTTTCCAATAACACCTGCTAAACAACCAATTAGTCCCCAGCTACACATTTGAAATATTGTCCATGGACCATGTCCGAAATATATATTTGATATTAGAGCTGAAAATGAACCAGTAACAAACCCAGCAGAATACCCAAGATACATACCGCTGATAATAGTAATAGCTGTTACCGGTTTAAAAAATGGTATAAAGCCAAATACTATTCTTCCGCATACAGAAAGCGCTGTCATAATTGAAATCATCATTATTTCTTTGCTTTTACCGTAATTTTGACGCTCAAAGGAAAAATAAAACGGCAAGCAGGCTAAAAATGCTGCAAGTAATGTTGCGGCACTGTAATGCTTTCCTCCAAAAAGCAAAATATTAAATACAGCTAACATACCTGAAATTATCAATACAGTAATTTGAATTATTCTGTTTTTCATAAGGTTCCACCATTAGCCTTATAAAGATCAATAATATCTTTAAGGGTGACTGCTTTTTTATAAAAACCACGTGTCATGCTTTTGGCACAAGTAGTATAAAATTCATTGCTGCTGAAAAATTCTCTTGTATTGTCCTGAGAAATAATTTCCCTGTCAAAAAGTAATGCACATCGGTCTGCTGTTTCTGCCGCAAATTCGTTATCGTGTGTTACAATTATTATAGTTTTTCCGCCTTCAGCCAGATTTCTGAGGATTTGTATCAACTTTTCTTTTGACCAAGCATCAATTCCCTTAGTTGGTTCGTCAAGTAAAATAATATCCGGATCCTTCATCAGAATTTTAGCAATTGCAGCTTTCTGACATTCACCTCCGCTTAAATCATAGGGATGGCTTTTTAGAATTTCAGTTAAATCAAAATCATAGATTAAATTCTTTATCCGTTTATCAGATTTATCCATTCCGAGGTAATTAGCATACCACTGAAAATCCTCTTCTATTGTTTCACCGGTAAAAACAGTTACAGGATTCTGAGGAAGTACAGATATACTAGAAAAAGATTTTATTTTTTTTCCGGTAATTAAAATCTTTCCGGAATATGGAGTGTTTTGTCCGGAAATGACTGATAGAAGAGTACTTTTACCACTTCCGTTGCCTCCGACGATACCATAAATTTCTCCCTTATTAACGCTCATATTTAACCCATAAAGAATATCAGGACCGTTTTTTTCATACCTGAAACAAATATTTTTCAGTTCAATTATCTTATTTTCAAAATTTATTTTATTATTTTTATCTTCAATAGCGTCTATTTTATTAGAAAAATTTTTTCTTATCATATTGCTTGCCTCACGGATATTCAATGGACAAGGTTCATTGAATTTCAGCATACTATGAAGTTGAGCATAAACCGGTAATCCCTTTATAATTTTACTGTTACAGCTCAAAGCTTCTGCGCAGTTTACTGGCGCTCCAGAATATATAACTTTACCGATGTCAATTACAGTTAAACTATCTGCAATAGAAAAAATATTTTCCAAATTATGTTCCGCCATTATTACTGTAATGCCCAATTCCCGATTAAGTCTTTCAATCATACTGGTAAAAGTTCTTGCGGCAAACGGATCAAGCTGTGAAACAGGTTCATCAAGAATTATAACCTCCGGCGATATTGCCATAACAGCAGCAAGATTTAAAAGCTGTTTTTGTCCTCCGGACAGCTTATAGGTTTCTTTTCGATACCATGAATTAATACCGAAAAAGCTTGATATTTCGGCGGTTCTTCTTCTTATAAAATCTCTGTTGTGACCCAGACTTTCCAATCCAAAGGCAATTTCATGCCAAACCTTATCTGTAATAATCTGCGAATCTGGATTCTGCATTACATAACCTATTTCAGATGCAGAAGTTTTTTTATCAAGCTTTGAAATATTAATTCCTTTATAAAGAATACTGCCGCTGATTTTTCCTTCCGGATTCATTTCCTTTTTAATAAGCCGCAAAAGCGTAGTTTTTCCGCATCCAGACGGACCGTAAAGAACAGCAAATTCACCTTTTTTTATATTAAAATCAATATTATTAAGTACTGCCTTTTCACGGCCTTCAAATGTAAAGCTTAAATTTTTGATCTTAATAATTTCCATTTTATTTCTCCCTTTATTTCTGTAAATGCAGGCATTGAAACAATTAACAGCCATATAATGCAGAAAATTAAATAACCGATATTCTTCTTGGGATATATTATTTCGGGATAAAATATAAAGTTAATATTTTCATACCTAATCATAAAAATGAAATAAATAAAAGATGCAGCGCCGAAAAATATAATTAAGCAGTCAATGAATCTGAAACGAAAAAGATTAAAGGAAGTTCTATTTTTCAGTCCATATCCCCTGCTGCTCATAGAAGAAGATGTATCTGCTGTGTGTTCTATTGCCCACGTTACCAAAGATGAAAAAGATTTTACTGCAAGCAGTAGTTTTGATAAATTTTTGCTGTTTTCATTAATCAAGTTTTTTTGTACACTGTATATTTCATGATATTTTTTTTTCATAGCAGGTACAAATTTTAATGAAGAAGATATAACCAATCCCAAAACAGGAGCAACACCAGAAAAAAGATATATAATTTTATCTGAGGTCATAACATAACTGAAACAACTGAACCAGCATAGTACAGAAATCAGCATTAGAGCCGCACAGCCTCCATAAATAATTGATTCTTTCGTAACTGGGGTATCATTTACAAAAAATAGAACTGTTTTTCCATTATGTGAAAATATCGGGTTGGTTATTGTAACAACCAGCCCGATTATTAGATAACATAATATTTCCTTTATAAAAGATAAATCTCTTATCAGCATAAATTTAAAAATAAGTCCTCCAGCAATTGCAGTTATCGAAAGAATCGGATTCATTGTAAACATTGATATTCCAATTACCGCAGAAAAAAACACAATTAAAGCAATTGGGTGTAAACCGGAGAAAAGTTTCATCCGTTAAAATCCTCCTGACTGCAAATATATATCCACTGAATTTCATCTCCGTCTTTAAGATTAAACGAATCACACCCTTTATCAGCGTATTCATCATTTACCTTATAAATCCAGCCGCTTTCAGATCCGCATGAAAATTCGTACAAATAATTTATTCCCTCAACATATACTGTACTTAATGCATTTTCCTCGGAACCTTGTACTTCAATCTGAATTTGATTTTCACGGACAGCCCTGCTAAGCACACTGTATACAGTATCGTTTTCTTTTATTTGATATTCTGTTTTTTCAAGTATAATTCCATCTTCCGGAATATAATCTTCAAGTCCAGAATCCAGCATATCCATATTATCCAAAACAGACAAGCAAGTTATTTCAATTGTTACGGAGTCACCGCCGCTTATATTTGATTCCGAATAATTATAGTATTCTTCTTTCGATTTAATACTGCATGCTGAAAATAAAGTTACAAAAGCAACAATAAATGATATAAAACATTTTTTCATTTTATTTCCTTTCGGATCATAAAATTCTGATAAACTATCAGTCCAGCACCGCAAACCGCAGAAACAGTAGTAGGTATAATTATAAATAAAGGCAGTTTGCTTTTAGTTTTATTTTCCTGACCGCTGTTTGATTCCGTTACATAGGTTGTATAGGTCACTGTTGTAGTATTATTTTTAGAAATTGATTTTTTATCAGATATTTCAGATTTCATAGAACTTTCTGTAACATTTGAATTAATTACAATGTTTGAAGATACAGAAGTAGTAGTAATATTACTATTTATCTGATTTGTGTAAATTTCACTGTAATAATTATTTTCATTATTGTCAGAATTATTATCAAAAATGGGTTCATATTGTTCAATTACAGAAGTAATTGTATGCGATGGTTTATTGGTATTATTTTCATTAGGCAGTGTTGAACTTGTATTATTTTGATTATCTGAAATATTTTCATCATCGTTAGGATTACCGTTGCTAAAATCAAGATTTGAAAAATCATATACCGGCGTTTCTCCGCTGTATAGCCTGTCAATCGCTATTAAAGCTATAGCAGCCTGATCCGTTGATTGGATACTGGAAACACCTCCGGAAAGATGTGAAAAACCGCCGTCAGAGTTTCTATAACTTAAAACCGCATCCACAACACTCTTTCCATTTTTTATAAACCTATTGTCACTGTAAATATCTATCCCCATAGTACACAGCGCAGTTATAATTTGAGCAGAGCTTTCGCAGTTCTCAGTACCGAAAGAACTATAACCTCCAGTTGCCAACTGAGAATTTGACAGAAATATCAATGCCTCATCGATAATATTCTTGACACTTTTGGTCACTGAATCACCAGTTTTATTTAATTCAAATGTATATAAAGCACTGTTTCCGTAATATGGAGCAAGCGCAGTAATAACATTTGCTGTAATATCAATATCTCCGACTGTTCCAGATAAAGCGAATCCCCCGTCAGGAGTCTGCTGCTTAATTATTTCAATAATAATATCATTTCTGGAATAATATGCATTATCAGGGATTTCAGTATTTACAGAATCAAGAGCAATAAGACTCCATATCCAACCATTTATTCCCTGCCTGCCAAGGGATATTGTATATCCTCTATTATATGTACCGTCAGCCATAAGATTTATATTTTCTTCGGTAAAAGAAAACGGATTTTTGCCGTTTGCTAATAACGAAAGTATTATACGATGCCATTCAGTTGACTTAGCGGCACTCAGCTTATTTTCTGATTTATAGCGCTCTTTCACATCTTGTGAAAGAGCGCTGCAATAGCCGGGCATCTCCGAATTATAATATCTTCCGTAAGCAAATGCAGCCCAGTCGCCTTCAGTTGTTCCCACCGCTGAAGTAACATCTCCTCTGTATAACAGGGCTGATTCTATTATATCATCATAATCATCTGCTAAAGCCTTGTCAGAAAATGAAAACAAGGAAACAATAAGCATAATAGTAAGAAATGTCGGTAACTTTTTCATTTTATTTACTAACAGTAAGCTTAGCAATTGCAATTGCGTCAAAAACATCAATTGCAAAATCTCCGTTCATATCAGCAAGTATAGTTTCGTTATCAGTTAAAATTCTTTTGCCAACAGTACTTTGTGCAACAGCAATCGCATCAAATACGTCAACCTCATTATTCTGATTAACATCACCCATAGAAAGATCATTCTTGCCTACAAATTCAATTTCCTGTACTGCCTTATCAAGGATATCCTGATCGGAATTTAAATCAGCCGCCTTAGCAACAGCTCTCTTGTACACGCCTGTCCCAACAAGCTTAGGATATGCCGCAATTGATTCGGTTATAACGTCACGGTTTGTAACCGGACAAAGCGGTTCTGTTCCTCCCCATTCAGACATATATGAAGTGTCAAGTCCCATATCAGAGCCATATCCGTAAACAGTAAAAACAAATCTGATAACATCTCCATCATCTGGTAAATATTCTCCCAGTGATAATGATACTGACTCATTATTTATCAGATACATCCATCCTGACATAGCACAGAAATCATATGAACTCAGTGCGCCGTCTGTCTCACGCAAATCATCAATTTCCATATTAGCAGCTTTAGCAGCAGCCGCAATGAATTCCGGTATAATGGGCTTGGCATTATCTTCGTCGTCAAGACTTGAAATATACGAGCCCACTCCTTTGCCACCGTTTATATGTTCAGCGCCGTATACTCTTTCAATCAGATCCGAACCAGTTTCACCATCATAAAAAGGTACTTTAACCGGATCCATTAAGTAACCTTGTCCGATAGTAAACTTCTCAATACAAACAGTCGCATACCCTGCTGGACTTCCTGAAGCTGCTTCTTCTGCCCAAACCGATGTACCCAGTGCCGAAATCATACCCAGCGCCGTTAAAATTCCTGCAATTCTCTTCATTCTCATGTTTATTCCTCCGATAAAACTATATTTTTATGTACTGAGGCAGGTCTCCTGGCTCGAAATCAACCTAATAGCCTGCAAGGTCTTCCCAAAATAAATCAGTGACCGGCTTTGCGCCAAGCAGACATTCGTCATTCATACAGTAGCGGGGACTGCTGCGGATTCTAACCGCATTCCCTTTTAATACAGCGTTAACTGTAACCGCAATACCTTATAATTATACTCTTATTATATTATTTTGTCAAATAAAAGAAAATCAGCCGGAAAAATTCCGACTGATCTATATTTTATATTATAATGCTTCTACGGCTTTAACAGCATCATCAAGCCAATTACCCTCATAATCTTCAATTTTTCCACTATCACATCCAGCGGATAATTTCTGATTAAGAGGAAGCCTCCCAAGTACATTTAGTCCATACTCACCCGCTACTTCCTCAAGCTTGCTTTCACCAAAAATATTAATTTTCTTTCCGCAGTCAGGACATTCTGCATAACTCATATTTTCGACTACTCCTAAAATAGGTACATTCATCATTTCTGCCATCTTAACAGCTTTACCTACAATCATAGAAACAAGCTCCTGCGGAGAAGTAACAACTACAATTCCGTCAACCGGAATAGACTGAAAAACAGTTAGCGGAACATCTCCGGTTCCTGGGGGCATATCTACAAACATATAATCTACGTCTTCCCAGATAACATCTGTCCAAAACTGTTTTACAACACCTGCAATAACCGGTCCTCTCCAAATAACCGGATCAGTTTCATTTTCAAGAAGAAGATTTACCGACATTATTTTAATTCCCGTACGGCTGCTGACCGGATAAATACCCTCGTCAGAGCCTTCTGCTTTTTGACTGATTCCGAATGCTTTAGGAATTGAAGGTCCGGTAATATCAGCGTCAAAAATTGCCGTATTATAACCCTTTCTTTTCATATTTACAGCTAAGATTGAAGAAACTGTAGATTTTCCAACTCCTCCTTTGCCGCTGACAATTCCAATAACCTTTTTGATATTGCTCTTTTCATTAGGTTTTTCAAGAAAACTCTGCTTGTCCCTTTCACCGCAGTCCTGGCTGCATGATGAACATTCATGTGTACATTCGCTCATAAATTACCTCCGTTCCGTATTAAAGAAAACTGCTTATATTTCTAACAGCCGATTTAACTGTTATTATTTTAAAACAACGGCGCTATCATTCTAAGAATATATCCCAGTATTTTTTTCCATATTCGCCTTTTTTTCCAGTCCTCTAAGGTTATTTCCCGACATTTAGCAAGCGTATCAAGAAAGTCTGATTTTACATTTCCAACTGCCTGGGTCTTGTACATAAAAGTCGCACATTCAAAGTGAAGATAAAGACTTCTGAAATCAAGGTTTATTGTTCCTACAACCGCCGTAGTATCGTCAGATACAAAGTTTTTTGCATGTATGAATCCCGGCATATATTCATAAACCTTTATTCCCATCCGGGTAAACTCTTTATAATATACCCATCCAACATAACCAGCATACCATTTATCCTGTATATGGGGTACAATTATTTTTACATCCACTCCGCTTTTAGCGGCAAATTCAAGGGACGATACTATTTCACTGTCAACTATAAGATAAGGAGTTGTTATATAGACATAATCCTTTGCCTTGTTAATAATATCCATATAAACATATTTTCCTACATACTGATTGTTTGTAGGACTGTCCCCATACGGCATAACATACCCATCAGCCTCAACAGATGCATTTTCTATCCTGTATTTTTCATAATTGCTTAAATTTTTTGTTTTCCATTCCCACATTTGGATAAACATTACGGTAAAGCTCCATACCGCTTCACCTTTAAGCATAACTGCAGTGTCCTTCCAATGACCAAATCTTTCCTTTTCATTTATATATTCATCTGCAATATTAATACCGCCGTTAAAGGCAGTATGTCCGTCAATAACAACAATTTTTCTATGATCCCTGTTATTCTGGGCAGTTGACAGAAAAGGACGAAATTCATTAAATTCCCTGCATTTAATGCCGAGTGATTCAAGATACCTGCAATAATGATTTGGAAGCGTGAACTGACACCCCATGCCATCATATATCAGCCGGACTTCTACTCCCTGAGAAACTTTTCTTTCAAGTATTTCAAGTACTGTATCCCACATTCGTCCTAAACCGATTATAAAATATTCCATGAAGATAAAATTTTCAGCCTTTTCAAGTTCACGGATAAGCGCCTCAAACTTTTCCTCTCCTGAGCTAAAATACTCAACACTTGTATTTTTATAAATAGGATAATATCCGTAATTATTTACATAATCAGCAAGATGAGAAATATAAATATTCTCATCCTTTAGTTCATTTACAACATCTTCATTTTGAGGAATCATTGGTTTAGAAAGCTTGAGCATTTTATTTTTATGATTTTTAAAAGTAATAGTACCAAGCTGCGCATGAAGTATTACGTACAGCGTTGCGCCTACCATTGGTATAAGCAGTATTAATATTATCCAAACCAGCTTATATGAAGTATTCATATACTGTTTATTTACAACATAGCAGACAAACGGAAGTGTCAGAAGAATCTGTACACCGTAAATCAGAGTAGATTTCTGCCATACATTCAGCAGCAAAAATACTATAAATGTCATCTGAACAGCCAGAATAAGTATAATAAGCGCATTTATATTAAAAATCTTTTTTACCCTTTTAGGTTTTTTCTTTTTCTTTTTTTCCCAGTTCATAACATTGGATTCCTCCGATAATCGCAATATTTTATATCATGTTATCATTATATTTTTTATCAGTAAATAAAATTTATTCTGAAATCACCTGAGTACCATTATTGTCTATATGAAATTCCCTTACCTGCCATCCATTTAGCCCGGCATTATCAAGTGAAAACTTCATTTTCCCCGCAAAATATGTATTGTTTTCATCAGCAATTGCCACGATTGTAGGTCCTGCACCGCTGATGTATACTCCGTACGCTCCATGGTTATAGGCAATATCAAAGACTTCTCTTGCATTAGGAATAAGCTCCATACGATAAGGCTGGTGCAGCTTATCATGAACTGCTGTACGCAGGTTTTCAAATTTTCCGGTTAGCAGAGACGCAGAAAAAAGCGCAGCTCTTGAAAGATTATATACTGCGTCTTTGTGAGCTACTTCTGACGGCAGGCATGCTCTTGCTTTTTCAGTCTTGAGCTCAAAGTCAGGTATAATTGCAGCAAATTTTAATTTAGTATAGACCTCCTGCTTGACCCAGTGAACCTTTTTTCCGTCAAAAACTGCCGTTACAATTCCTCCCAGAAGCGCAGGAGCAGTGTTATCGGGATGCCCCTCGATCTGTGCCGCAAGATCAACAATTTCATCAGGATTCAGCGGATTGCCAAGCAGAGTATTCGCTCCCACTAATCCTGCAACTATGCAAGCAGAGCTTGAACCCAACCCTCTTGCCATCGGAATATTATTAGTCTGACGGATTTTTAAACCATCAAATTTTTTTCCGCAGACATTAAACAAATCCTTTGCAGAGATATAAATAAGGTTGTTCTCGTCCTCCGGAACACGAACTTCGTCTGTTGATGAAATATCAATACAGTCTGACTCTTCCATTTCAACATAATTGTAATATGAAAGCGCAAGACCCAAAGCGTCGAATCCTGCACCCAAATTCGCTGAAGTTGCCGGTATCTGTATCTTTATCATAAAACGCCTCCGATAAATCCACCAGTAAAAATGGCTTTTATTTTTGCTTAAACATTCTAAGTAAAAAATTATTAAAGAATATTATAGCATATTATGTCTGTAAATACCACATATTTTTATTATTTTTAATTCATTTAACTTTTAGTAGCGATACTTGATTTTACACGTTCTGTATGATATACTGATTATTGATTTATAAATAAACAAACTGGAGCGACATATTTTATGCTTTTAAATCTTATAAATATAAATAAATTTTATAACGGAAAACAAATTCTGAAAAATATAAACCTGACCATTGACGAAAAAGACCGAATAGGTCTTATCGGTATAAACGGCTGCGGTAAGACGACACTCCTTCGTATCTTAACTGAAAAGGAACTTCCTGACCGATCTACTGAAAAAGACGGTATTATATCTTATGCCGCAAAAACATCAATAGGTTATCTTGAGCAGATGTCCGGTCTTGATCGAGAAAATACTGTTATCGAAGAAATGAAAGCAGTTTTTAATCATCTGAATAAAACCGCTGAACGTATGCGTGAACTTGAAAAATTGATGAACTCTGAGCATAGTGAAATGCAGATGATTACTGAAGAATATGCAAAGCTTTCATCATATTATGAATCAAATGACGGATATAATACTGATATTAAAATAAAAACTGTACTAAATGGTATGGGTTTTACTGAAAAAGAATATGACAGAGCTATTTCGGGATTCAGCGGAGGAGAAAAAACACGTCTTGCTATTGCAAAACTGCTTCTTGAAGAGCCAAATTTATTGATTCTGGACGAGCCTACCAATCATTTGGATTTTAAAACTGTTCTTTGGCTTGAGGATTATTTAAAGGATTACAAAGGCGCTCTCATTATAGTATCCCATGACAGATATTTTCTTGACAAAGTCGTAACTTCAGTATGCGAAATCGAACATGGACGCCTTTCAAGATATAAAGGTAATTATACAGCATTCACAAGACTTAAATCAGACGCTGTCAGCAGACAGCAAAAAGAATATGAAGCACAGCAGCGTGAAATTGCTAAGCTTGAAGATTTCATTGCCCGTAATAAAGTGCGTGCTTCAACTGCAAACAGTGCTAAAAGCCGCGAAAAGGCTCTTGAACGCATGGAACTTATCGACAAACCTGTTTCGGCATTTAACCATGCTAAAATCAGATTTGAATACAAGCTTCAGCCGCCATTTGATATATTAAATGTTAAGGACGCAGATATTTCCGTTGGCAGCGGCAATTCCAGAAAAGTACTTGCACAAAATATTTCTTTTGAAATTAAAAGAGGCGAAAAGCTTGGAATAATCGGCGATAACGGAATCGGAAAATCTACTTTTTTAAAAGTTTTACAGGGACTTATCCCCCATGAAGGCAGAATACGCTGGGCGTCAAATATTAAAATATCATATTTTGAACAGGAAAGCGCTAATCTTGATCCCCATAATACTGTCATAGACGAACTTCACAGACATTATCCTCTTATGACAGATTTGGAAATACGCTCGCTTCTAGGTAGTGTAGGTATAACAGGTGAAAATGTTTTTAAGGAAACGGGAGTTATAAGCGGCGGTGAAAGAGCAAAAGTATGTTTTGCTCTTATGATGCTTGAAAAAGGTAATGTGCTTATTTTGGACGAACCTACTAACCATCTGGATATAACTGCAAAGGAAGCAATTGAAGAAGCTCTTGCAGAATATGACGGAACAATTATTTTTGTTTCCCACGATAGATATCTGCTCAATAGAATATCAGATAAAATACTGGAAATAAGAAAAGACGGAACAGAAATATATAACGGCGATTTTGACTATTATCTTGATGTCAATAAAAAACGAGAAATTGCTGCACAGCTTGCAGCAAATGAGTTAAAAAGAGCTGAAGAAGCTAAAAATATTGCTGAAAAAAAGACTGCTGCATTTAAATCCAAAGAACAAAGAAGCGCTGAAGCTAAAAGACGCAACAGGATAAAGGAACTTGAAAAGGAAATTGATGAAAAACAGGAAATGCTTAATGCTCTTCAGATGGAAATAACCCAAGAAGAAGTATATTCAGATTTCGTACTTATGAATAGCAAATGCACCGAAATAAACACCCTTAAAGAACAGATTGACCATATGTTTGATGAAATAATTGAGTTAAGCGAATAACCTATAAAGCGGCAGATTAATAACTGCCGCTGCTTTTGCATAATTAAGGTTTATTTATACTTTTCCATTGACAAAATAATGAAAATAAGATATAATAATTTGATAGAATGTTTAAGTTTTTATATGATTTTTATTTATAAAGGAGATATTGTTATGGCTAAAAAACAAATGTCCAGAGAGGGCTTTGAAAAGCTCCAGGAAGAATATACAAGACTTGTTACTGTAAGAAGAGCGGAAGTTGCTCAGAAACTTAAAGAAGCAAGAGCTTTTGGCGACCTTTCAGAAAATGCTGAATATGATGAAGCTAAAAACGAACAGGCTATGCTTGAAGCTACAATTACCCAACTTGAAGAAACCATTTCAAACGCTGAAGTCGTTGACGACGATCAGATCTCAATTGATGAAATCGGCGTAGGTTCTATAATTAAAATCAAGCGTATGGATAATGATAAAATCGAAACTCTTCAGATTGTTGGTACTACTGAAGCCGACGCTGCTACCGGAAAAATTTCCGACGAATCCCCTATCGGAAAAGCGGCTATGAAGAAAAAAATCGGTGATATATTTATTGTTGAAGCTCCAGTCGGCGAGCTCAGGTTTGAAGTAATAGAAATATCTAAATAACGGATGGTGATAAAAAAATGAGTGAAGTTCAGAATCATAATATTGAAGAATCCTCTGAACAGGATATGAACATACTAAAAAAAATCAGACTCGAAAAGCTTGATGAGCTTAAAGCTAAAAACGCTGATCCTTATGAAATAACAAGCTATAACGTTACAGCTAAAAATGCTGATCTGAAATCAGGCTATGAAGCTGAAGAAGCTGAATTAAAGGCTTCCGCTGGAGATGATGAAGAAGCATTTACTGCCGGACTTGAAAAAATCAAAGAAAGAACTGTAACCATAGCCGGACGTATTATGAGCTGGCGTGATATGGGAAAAGCCAACTTTATAGATGTAAGAGATGATTCAGACCGTATCCAGGTTTATGTAAGAATGAACGATATCGGAAAAGAAGAATTTGCTGAATTTAAGAAATGGGACATTGGTGACATAATCGGAGTTGAAGGTTTTGTCTTCAGAACCAGAAAAGGTGAAATTTCAATCCATGCGTCTAAAGTAACTCTTCTATCAAAATCACTGCTTCCGCTTCCTGAAAAATGGCATGGTCTAAAGGATCAGGACATAAGATACAGACAGCGTTATCTTGATCTTATAGTTAATCCTGACGTAAAGGATACTTTTGTAAAGAGAAGCATGATACTTCGTGAAATTCGTAATTATCTGGACAGTCTTGGATATATTGAAGTAGACACTCCTGTTCTGCATACTCTTGAAATAGGCGCTGCGGCAAGACCATTTAAGACACACCATAATGCTCTTGATATGGATATGTACCTTAGAATCGAAACAGAGCTTTATTTAAAAAGACTTATTGTCGGCGGTTTTGATAAGGTTTATGAAGTAGGTCGTATTTTCAGAAATGAGGGTATGGATACTTCTCATAACCCTGAATTTACTTCAATAGAAATGTATCAGGCATATACAGATTATAAGGGCATGATGGAGCTTATTGAAAATATGTATGAACAGCTTGCTCTTAAGATTTGCGGTGATACAACTATTGATTATCAGGGAGAAAAAATTTGCTTGAAAGCTCCATGGGAAAAGCTTACAATGATTGAAGCAGTAAAGAAGTATGCCGGTGTTGACTATAACGAATGGAACACGGATGAAGACGCAAGAGCTTGTGCAAAAGCAAAGAACGTAGAGGTTGAAGAAGGAGAAAAGGCTACAAAGGGTCATGTCCTTATTGCTTTCTTTGAAGAATTTGTAGAAGATAAGCTTATACAGCCAACAATTATTTATGATTATCCTGTTGAAAATTCTCCTCTTGCTAAAAGAAAACCATCTGATCCAAGATTTACTGAAAGATTTGAATACTTTATCTATGCCCGTGAAATGGGAAATGCTTTTTCTGAGTTAAACGATCCTATTGATCAGAAAGAACGTTTTATAAAACAGGTAGAAGCAAAGCGTGCCCAAGGTGCAAATGCTGAGGTTGATGAGGATTTTGTAACCGCTCTTGAATATGGCATGCCTCCAACCGGCGGTCTTGGACTTGGTCTTGACAGATTAGTTATGCTGCTTACGGACAGTTCTTCCATTAGAGATGTTCTTCTTTTCCCTACTATGAGACCTATTCAGAAAAATTCTTCAAATGAAAACAGCGAAGAAAATTAATTAAGTAATTATACATAAATTATATAAGCGGACAAGATAGTCCGCTTTTCTTTTATTCATAATTTAACAAAAAGAATTGTCCCTTAAAGGGACAATTCTTTTTAGTATATTCTACTCTTCTGGTTCTGTACTGTCAATATCCGAATCAATTGGATCAGGTTCACTTGTAGGTGCTTCGGTAGGAGCTTCTGTCGGTTCCTCAGTAGGTTCAGGATTGCTTGCATAATAAATAGTTACAATTACTCCTGAATTAAGCTCAATCTCTGTTCCAGGTTCTGGATCTACACGAATTACATATCCGTTTACATAATCCATATTAATTTCAGAAATTTCTGTATATTCAATATTTAGCTCATCCAATAATGACTTATATTCTTCAAGTTCGTAACCGGTGTAATCAGGTACTTCAGAGGTAGGAGTGCCCTTGCTGACTCTTACCTTTATTGTAGCGCCCTTATCAAGCTGTTTACCTTTTTTAACTTCCTGCCAAAAAATTATTCCATAACCATATTCATCATTATACTCAAAGTCAGCATCCAGTTTAATATCATTTTCTTTTTCTATTTTATCCTTGATCTCTTCATAATACTGACCAATAAGATCAGGCATTTTCTTTTTATTTTCTTTAGGCTTTGTTTCTTTTTTCTCTTCAGTTGTTTCTTCAATAATTTCCACTACTGAACTGTCATCTTCAACACTGCTGTATTCCCTGATGCGGCTCGTATCGCTTCCAGTAAACAGTTTTATAAGTATTATAGCAATAACCATAATAATTGCTATCAGAAGTACGCCTATAATTATCGGAATCTTTATACGATCAAGGGTAGAAATTTTATCTCCGCCCTCTATTTCTTCCTCATCCAGATCAGCATATTCGTCATCGTAATCATCATACTCATCCTCATAATATTCATCATTATTATATGAATTATTATAGCGCTGCTCTGTTTCGATTATTCCATCACGGGAAATAGTCATTGTCTGACCAAGCCCGGAAGACGGCTGGTCAAAAAGACGAGTTACAAGTTCTGTTATAGTCTGAATACGCTGTTCTCCGGAAATTCTCATACCCTCCATAATAACATCAGAAACATGCTTAGGAATATTAGGATTAAGCTCCTGAGGAGTATAAAGATTATCACTCTGAATTCTTTCATTAGCCGGATCAGGTTTTGATCCGGTGAGTATTCGGTATAAAACGGCGCAGATTGCATACACATCCGTCCAGGTTCCCTGCCTTGAAGCAGCAGAATACTGTTCTGGTGCAGCATATCCGTGGAAAATCTCTGGTTTTAATTCAGTACTAACTGTTCTAAGACTGGAGATACCAAAGTCAGTCAGTTTTAATTCTCCCTTGTCAGTTACATAAATGGTATCAGGACTGATTCCACGGTGAATTACTCCGGCATTATGAACAAGGCTCAAGGTAGTAAATAAAGGAGGAAACATTGCAGAAACCTCACTCCATGTAAGTTCTCCGGCATTTTCCTTAAGATAATTTACAAGCTTTAACCCGTCAATATATTCATAAACCGCATATGTAGTATTATTAACCGCAAAAAGATCCAGCGTAGGAGACAAATGACTGCTAAGGCTTCTCATTTTAGCAAGAGATTTATTAAGTTCTGTATATTCTGCCATAAGCGCCTTGTACTGGGCAAGATTGTTATAGCTGACAGAAATAATAGACTTGCCCTTTACTCTTACGCAAAGTCCTTCCGGCATATATTCGTTTAAAATAACCTTACAGCTTACAGCCGTATCATAAGCTATATAAGATGCTCCCTGACCATTTGCGTGAAGTAATCTTCCCACAATATATCTGTCGTGAAGCAGTGTTTCAGGAGCTATATACGACGGAAGATTCGGCGTATTATCGGCATAGCCGCAATGCGGACAAACTTTTGCTGTGCCCTTATTTTCCATACATCCCATGCACAGTTTATTTTCAACCATTGCTTCCCCTCCGTAAACAGTTTTCATTTTTATAAATTTACTTATTTATTTTATCAGTTATAATAAAAGATGTCAATGATTTAGGCAATATAAAATCCATCTGCCAAAGAATTGTATTAATTCTGTAATCATTTTTAATATTTTATCAATAAACCATGTAGTATTTTGTAGTAATTTGAATAAGAATTAAAAACTTATAAGTCCCCTGTTTGCCATTTCTTGGGCAGCTAACATAACGCCGGTTTTTCCGCTTGAATATGTTATACCTCCCTGCATCCATGCTGCAAAAGGTTCTCTCATTGGAGCATCTGCTGAAAGTTCAATAGAAGCCCCCATTGTAAATGCACCTGCTGCCATAATAACCTTACTGTCATAGCCGGGCATATCCCATGCTTCAGGTGTAATAAACGAATCAACCGGTGCCCCCTTTTGTATACCGCAGCAAAAAGCAGTAAGCAGTTCAGGATTGCCAAGCTTTAGAACAGTTATAATATCTCCTCTTGTTTCCTCTGGTGACGGACTGCATTCAAAACCTAAAAGACTGAAAAGCATTGATGCAAAATCAGCTGTTTTTATCGCATTGGCAGTTACATCCGGAGCCATAAAAAGCCCCATAAACATTTCCCTGTTTTGTGAAAGCGTACATCCGACCTCTTTACCCATACCTACACAAGTAAGTCTATATGAACAAAGCTCAACCAGATCACGACGACCGGCAATGTATCCGCCTGTTTTGGCAATAGCTCCGCCGGCATTTTTTATCAAAGAACCGATTATAAGGTCTGCTCCAACCTGAGTCGGTTCGCTTGCTTCAACAAATTCTCCGTAACAGTTATCAACCATAATTACAGCATTAGGATTAACTTTTCTGACAGCTTGACACATCTGCTCAATGTCAGCAATTGTAAAAGCACTTCTGAGGGAATAACCTCTTGAACGCTGAATATATGCAACTTTTGCATCCTTTACTTTTTCAGAAATCACGTCAAAATCAACTGTGCCGTCTTCCTTAAGTTCAGCACAATCATATTTTATTCCAAAGTCCATAAGAGAACCATTGCCGCTGCTTCCTCTTATTCCAATTACTTCTTCAAGGGTATCATACGGTTTGCCTGTTAATGACACTATTTTATCACCTGTTCTGAGAACACCGAACAATGCTGTCGAAAGGGCGTGAGTGCCGGATACAAAATTATGACGTACCAATGCGTCTTCTGCACCAAATACTTCTGCATAAACCTTATCAAGCGTTTCACGTCCAATATCGCCGTAACCATAACCTGAACTTCCATAAAAACACTGTTCACTTACTCTATTATGTATAAATGCTGAAAGAACCTTTTGTCCATTATATTCAGCATTTTTTTCGGTTTTCTTAAAATCACACAGCTGTTCAGCTTTTTCTGCAAGCTTTATGAGCTTTTCATCAAAATTAAAAAAATTTTTCATTTACTGAAGCTTTCCTTTCATTTCACTTTCCGTGTTATCACTAATCCGTTCTAAAACATACTGCGATTCAATTTCTTTAAATCCAATTTCACGATAAAAACTTTCTCTGACATCAAGAGCATATAAATAAGAAATTTTACCATGGCTTTCAAGGTAATTCGCCAGCCATTTAAGAAATCGGCGTGCATAGCCATTTCCTCTTGAAGCCGCCCTTGTTGCAACCTGTCCGACTAAAACATAGCCGTTTATGTCATACATTAATGATGCAGTTGTTGTATCATTATAAGTAATAACACTGCTTATTCCCCTGCGTACCCTATGAGATGTATCTGTCAGCCAAAGAGGATAATCATTCAAATTAGGAAATCCTTCATGAAGTATGTCATAAACATCATCCAGAGACGGGGTGAAATTAATATCCTTTTGGTCTACATCACAGTCATTTCCGCCTACAAGCTGAAACATCGTTCTATGTAAAACCTTATACTGCTCAAGATTTCTTATCATATCAAGAGCAGTACAGCTTCCTTCTATCCTAAACGGCATATTCATTTCAGAAAAGCTCTTTAATTCATCTGGATCAAAGTCATCTCCGTAAATTATCATAGTAGAATTTATCAAAAGAATAACTCCTGAATCGCCTGATATATAAAAACGGCAAAAATCATAACTAGTACCATAAGCGTCCAGGTAGGCAAGTATACGTCTTCCGCAGCAAGACTGCATAAGCATATCTATATTAATCAAACGTTCATCTTCAAGCCTTTTTATCATAGTTCAGCCGCCCTTGCAAGAAGTTCTGATACAAGTTCAAGGCAGGATTTCATATCTGATATTTTGGCAGTGCATGACGGTGAATGCAGATACCTGCAAGGCAGTGAAACAGCAATAGTTTTTACACCGCATCCGGTAACATGAATAGCTCCGCTGTTATTGCCGCCGGCTATCATTGATTTGGTTTGACATGGTATATGCTTGTTCTCTGCAATTTCGAAAGCAATATTATAAAGCTCCTTGTCATACATTGTACTGCGGTCCATAAAAGAAACCACTGCTCCCTTACCCAGTTCACATACACGCTTGCTGCCGGATACACCGTTTATATCAGATGCTGTTGTTGTTTCAACTACTATTGCAACGTCAGGCTTTACTGAATATGCGGCAGTTTTTGCTCCCCTAAGACCCAATTCCTCCTGAACAGAAAAAGTAAAATAAGCGTCATATTCAAGATTAGAATTAATAAGCTCAAGAAGAAGTGCACATCCAAAACGGTCATCGATAGCCTTGGACATTACAAATCCATCACCAAATTCCTCATAGGGCTGTAAAAAATAAATATAATCTCCCGGTAAAACATATTTTTCTGCGTCTTCTTTATTTTCAGCCCCAAAATCCACATAAATTGACTCCATTGACGGAACCTTTTCACGTTCCTCCGCCGAAAGATTATGAATAGCTCTTGAACCGATTACACCTGACAATCCATTTTTACCAATAATAACCTGCCTTCCAGTAACCACCGAGGGATCAACTCCCCCGACTTCATTAACTGTTAATGTACCGTCTTCCTTTACGGAAGTGACAATTAATCCTACCTCATCCATATGGGCGTCCAGCATAATCTTTTTTGAAGGGGATTTCCTGCCCTTTTTAAATACAATCAGATTTCCTAAATTATCAGTATGATATTCTGCTTTGCTGTCAAGATTGCTTATCAAATAATTCCTGACGCTGCCCTCATCACCGGAAGCTCCGTTTATCATACATAAATTCTTTAAATGGTTCATCATTTTGTCAGCACCTCCTTAAAAATTCAGCAAGAAGCTCGCCAGTATGCCTTACATCCTCCAGCATTATAACTTCAGACGGTGTATGCATATATTTTAGCGGTACTGAAACCGTACATGCCTTGCAGCCTTCTCTGTTAACGCTGAACTGGTCAGCATTAGTAGAAGTTAGGCCGTGCATAACTTCTCTCTGAAACGGTATATTTTTATCACAACATACATCTATAAGCTTTTCTGATATTTCTCTTGACAGCGACGGAGAAATACCTATCATTGGTCCATTGCCAAGCTTTCCGCATTCATATTCCTTATCTCCGCAGGTATAGGCAAAACTAACATCTACAGCAACAGCAATATCAGGGTTTATTTCATATGCCGCAATTTTTGCTCCACGCTCGCCAAGTTCCTCCTGAGTTGAAAAAACAACTGAAAAACTACAAGATAAATTATCCATATCAAGCAGCTCCAGAGCATAAAGAACAGAAGCAACACCGCTTCTGTCATCAAGAGCTGAACCAGTTATACGTCCATTAAGCAACTCACGGCAAGTTGTATCAAAACTTATTTTATCTCCGGGACTTACATATAATAAAAGATCATCTCTGCTCATTCCGGCATCAATGCATATATCTTCAATTTTTAAAGCTTTGCCTTTTTCTGCTCCTGCAAGATGCGGAGGAACAGAAGAAACAACAGCTTTAATATCCTTTTTTCCGTGAATAACAACACGCTGCGCCGGAAGAAGCCGTCTGTCTATTCCTCCTACATTTGAAACTTTTATAAATCCATCGTCTGTTATAGCGGTGACAATCAATCCTATTTGATCAATATGCGCGTCTATCATAACATGCGGAACATTTTCACTTCTCTTGCCGAAATGACCGATTACATTTCCGTTTTTAATTAAGCAATCGGAAGTATAGTTCTTAAGATATTTTAAAGCAGTTTGTGCCGCATTTTCCTCACTTCCCGAAACACCCTTTGCTTCTGATAATTCAAAAATAATCTTTTTTAAGTCCATATCACGAAAGCTCCTTAACCAGATTTTTAAAATGAATTCCTCGTGCTTCAAAATTAGGATACATATCAAAGCTTGCGCAAGCCGGTGAAAGCGTTATAATATCACCCGCTGAAGAGATTTCCCTTGCTTTTAAAACCGCCTCTTCCATAGATGAAACATGATATATTTTAAGTTTTTCTGGATCATATTTTTCTGACGCTGTAACAGCCTTTTCAATTTTTTCTGCCGTAACCCCCATAAGAATCATCGTCTTTACCTTTTCACATACTGTATCAGCCATAGGCTCAAAAGGAATCTTCTTATCATATCCACCTGCAATTACAATTAATTTTTCATTAAAAGAATTAAGACCGGCAAGAACTCTTGTAGGACTTGTAGCTATACTGTCATTATACCATTTGACTTCGTCAAATTCCCTGACAAATTCTATTCTGTGTTCTACACCGCCAAAATTCTCAGCCATGTCCTTAATATTTTCAATGCTGACTTCTCCCCATACGGCGCTGATAGCTGCAAGATAATTTTCAACATTGTGTATTCCCGGTATTCTTATTGAATCCTTATGAATGATTTCAGTCACAGTTCCATAATCGTTATAGCAAAGGTATCCATTACTGTCGAGATATGCTCCTGATTCCGGAACACTTCTTCTGGAAAACTTTATTAATTTTCCTCTCACCATAGTTTCAAGATTATTTGTTATTTCATTATCATAATTTAATACTGTTCGGCTGAACGCATTCTGATGAAGAATGAGATTTTTCTTACAGTCGATATATTCTTCCATAGTTCCGTGAACATCAAGATGATTAGGGGCAATATTAGTAATTACCGCAACATCCGGAGATTTTCTCATAGATATAAGCTGAAAGCTTGACAGCTCTACAACAGCGGCATCATCTTCTTTTATTTCTTCTATAAGCGGAAGAAGTGCTTTTCCGATATTTCCGCCTTTATAAACTTTCTTTCCTGTTTTTTCAAGCAGTCCAGCAATTAAAGTAGTAGTAGTAGTTTTTCCGTCCGAGCCGGTAACCGCATAAATCTTGCATGGACAAAGATCAAAAAACACTTCCATCTCAGAAGTTATAATCACTCCGTTCCTCTTTGCACGTACAAGAGACGGGTTATTAAAATACATACCGGGAGCCCTGAATACAATATCAAAGTTTTCAAGTGTATCAAGATAGGACTCTCCGAGGATAAATTCTGCTCCCAATAATTTTAATTCATCATAAGTATTTCCCATTGCTTCCTGACTTTTCCTGTCGCATACAGTTACGTTCATCCCTTTTTCAAGAAACATTTTTATTACGCCGGTATTACTTACTCCAACACCGATAAATGCAATTTTTTTATTTTTTATACTTTCAAAAAAACGTTTTGTTTTATTCATGCCGATACCTCCGTCAATTTAATGCATACCTTTATATTATATACTTTTTTGCATAAAATAGCAACACTTTTAAAAATAAAACAGACGGCTGCAAAGCCGTCCTAATAAAAACAATATTTTAAATTTAACTCATGAACATAAAAGTAATTTCTGCTCCTGCTTTTTCATAATTTTAAATTCCCAGACTGCCAATATTACATTTACAGCTGCCGCCAAAAAGTCAGCTATTGGTCCGGTATAAAGAATACCGTTTATTCCAAAGAAATGCGGAAGAATAAGCAGCGGCGGAATAAAGAAAATTATATTTCTTGTCAGAGATAAAACTGCGCCCTTAACCGGTTTACCTATCGAAGTAAAGAATATAGATGTAATAGGCTGAATACAGCTAAGCCACATAAAAAACAAAAATATTCTGAAAAAGCTTACACCAAAACGATAGTATTCCTCAGAACCCTTACCGAAAAAGGAAATGATCTGTTCAGGGAAAATCTGAAAAACAACAAATGAAGCAATAGCTATAACTGCACCTATCTTCATTGCAAGACCATATGCCTCACGAACTCTTTTATACTGCTTAGCACCGTAATTAAAGCTTTCAATAGGCTGTGCACCTTGTCCCAGACCAATAATAATTGCAAATACTATCTGGCTTATTTTCATAATTATTCCAGCACAGGCAATCGGAATAGAATCACCAAATTCAGACTGCGCACCATATTTTTTAAGACTGTTGTTAAGAACAATCTGAACAATCATCATTGCTATCTGATTAATAAATGACGCCATTCCAATAGACATAATTTTAAATATGCAATTAAATTTTATCATGAAATGCTTTAGTTCAAGGGTAACGCTTTTAAATCTGAAAAGATAAACAATTACCATTATGCCTGAAATTATTTGTCCAATAATGGTAGCATAAGCGGCGCCCGCCATTCCCCAGCCAAATTTCATAACAAAAAGAGCGTCGAGGACCGTATTTATCACAGCGCCCAGCAGACTGCATATCATAGTCATTTTAGGACTTCCGTCCGCTCTCATTAAATGACCGCCGCCGGTTGTAAGAATCAGAAACGGAAAGCCATATGCTGTAATTTTTACATATTCCCTTGCTAATGGGAAAACATCGTCCGGAGAACCAAATACTTTCAGCATAGGATCAAGAAAAAAATTAGTAACTAACATCAGCAATATTCCGCTGACAATAAGCATAGTTGTCCCGTTTCCTATAAAATAGGGAGCTTTTTCCTTGTCGCCGCTGCCCATATGAAGATTAAAACAGCTTGCAGCTCCAACACCAAACAAAAGCGCCAAGGATATACATGAAATTGACAGAGGAAACGCTACATTAGTTGCGGCATTTCCCAGAGTTCCTACCGAATTACCAATAAAAAGCTGATCCACTATATTATAAAGCGCTCCCACAAGCATTGCAACGATACTCGGAATACCAAATTTAATCATAAGCTTTGATACCGGAGCCGATGCCAACGGATTAACTTTAACTGATTCCATTAAAACGCCTTCTTTCAATCTTCAAAAACTTCCTTAATACTGTCATAATGCAGAAAAATCCCCTGTTCAGCCAGCTTTTTTATTTCATTATGATCTGCAATTTTAAACTCAAGGGTTTCGGCAGTTTGTATATTTACATCGCTCTCGTCAAAATCCATTTCAAAACGATATACATCCACAAAGTAATTATCCCCTTCACCTGGGTTTTCCCTGTGATAAGAAAAAACAAATCCGCCCTTGCATTCTGAAACATCAAGACCGGTTTCTTCCTTAACCTCTCTAATAACGGCTTCACGTGACTCTTCTCCTGCCATAACTCCTCCGCCGGAAACCTCCCACCAACCAGGTGCCCACGCTTTGGTCATGACTCTTCTTGTTATCAGAAACTTTCCGTCAGGACGTTTCACTACCCCCAGAACAGAAAGATGATACTCACCATCCTTCAAAATCCAGTCGTTACGTTTCATTGTTCGTCCTGTTTTTTGTTTATTGCTGTCATAAATATCCCAGTACTCCATTTTATACCTCCTGATTCTGATAATTCCATGCAGAATAAGCATGAAAAATTATAAACTTTAAATATAATTATATCATAAAAATGCAGTTTTGTAAATATACAGACATTTTTCTGCATATTACGGCAATTTATTGCTTTATTCTTTTTCGGTTAAATCTCTCATTATCTGCACAATTGTATAATAAAAAGTTGGGGGACGGCATATAATTTACAAAAACCATATTGGAGTGAGTAGATTGAAGGTTCAGCCAAACGACAGAGCAATTATTCTGGGACAGTACATATTAGAGAATAAATCCACCGTCAGAGCGGCGGCAAAACAATTTGGAATAAGTAAAAGCACTGTGCATAAAGACGTAAGTGAAAGACTGCCTAAAATCCGTCCGCAACTTTATATTCCCGTCAAGGAAATTCTTGAACAAAACAAACAGGAACGTCATATCAGAGGCGGATTAGCAACCAAAAAGAAATATGAAGAGCTTGCAAAAGTAAATAAAAAGGAACCGCATTAATAATTATGAAAACATTAATTTTAAATGAAACCTTCCATGGCAAATAATATCCATGGAAGGTTTTTTATTTTTTAATACGCTTGACAAAAAGTCTCAAAAGCAGTATAATACAAGTACGATTTCGTACATAGGAGATGCAACATGAAAAACGAAATTATTACTGACTTCAAAAGATTCAATTATCTTAACAATGAAATTGAATCAGCTTATCATGACGCTGCATTAAAGCTTGAGCTTTCAGACAGTGCAATGATTATTCTTTATACAGTCTGCAACAACGGCGAAAACTGTCCGCTTAGCGACATTTACCACTTGTCCGGAATAAGCAAACAAACTATTAATTCTGCTGTCCGTAAACTTGAAAAAGACGAGATAATATATCTCAGAACAGCTAACGGAAGAAAGAAAACGGTATACCTTACAAATAAAGGCAAAATATTAGTTGAAAATACAGTATTAAAAGTTATAGAAATTGAAAACGAAATTTTCGGATCATGGTCTGCAAAAGAAAGAAAATTGTATATTGAATTAACTCAAAGATATCTTGAAGCGTTTAAAAATAAAACTGCCCTTTTAGGAACAATTAAATAATTTTTAGGAGGAATTAAAAATGAAGATACAGCTTTCAGAACATTTTACATATAAAAAAATTCTTCTGTTTACTTTACCGTCCATAGTAATGATGATTTTCACTTCAATTTATAGCGTAGTCGACGGTTTTTTTGTTTCAAATTATGTAGGTAAAACTCCGTTTACCGCAGTAAATTTTATAACGCCTTTTTTGATGATAATCGGTGCAATAGGATTTATGTTCGGAACAGGTGGAAGTGCATTAATTTCCAAAACCATGGGAGAAGGTGACAAAAATAAAGCTAATCAACTGTTTTCATTATTTATATATGTTACGATTATATGCGGTATTATAATATCTGCTTTAGGAATGGTTTTTATTCATCCAATAGCCGCAGCCTTAGGTGCAGAAGGAGAAATGCTTAAAAACTGCGTAACATACGGAAGAATAATACTTATTGCAATGCCGTTTTTTATGCTTCAGTTTGAATTTCAAAGTTACTTTGCAACTTCAGGTAAACCACAGCTTGGTCTTTTTGTAACACTTGCAGCAGGATTAACAAATATTATACTGGACGCCTTATTTACCGCAGTATTACATTGGGGTCTTGTCGGAGCTGCTGCCGCTACTGCTTTTACACAGGCAATAGGAGGAATAATACCTCTTATTTATTTTTGCCGTCCTAATTCAAGTCTTTTGCGGCTTACCAAAACGAAGTTCGATAAAAAATCTTTGATTAAAGCCTGCACAAATGGCTCATCTGAGCTTATGACAAATATTTCAATGTCAATAGTAAATATGCTATATAATATTCAGTTAATGAAATATGCCGGAGAAGACGGCGTTGCAGCATATGGGGTTCTGATGTATGTTAACTTGGTTTTTCTTGCATTATTTATAGGCTATTCTATCGGTACAGCACCTATTACCGGATATAACTACGGTGCGAAAAATCACGCTGAACTAAAAAATATACTGAAAAAGAGTTCTGTTATAATCGGAATATTTGCAGTATGTATGTTGATCCTTGCTAAAGTTTTATCAAGACCGCTTGCAGAAATATTTGTCGGATACGATAAATCACTGTTTAATCTTACCCTGCGAGGATTTAAAATTTTCTCTTTTGCTTTCCTTTTTTCAGGCGTTTCAATTTATGGCTCATCATTTTTTACTGCACTGAACAACGGACTTATTTCTGCGCTTATTTCTTTTTTAAGAACATTGGTTTTACAGATTTCTGCCGTTTTGATTCTTCCGCTTATACTCGGAATTGATGGTATATGGATTTCAGTTGTCGCCGCTGAATTTATGTCAATGCTTATTACAGTAACTTTTATTTTTAAAATGAAGAATAAATATCATTATATGTAATTATTTTAATTTTTATTTTTTATACTTACTCCCAATATGTTAATTTTTCTATACTTTTAAAACATAAATTTATATTTTAAAAATGCTTTTTGTAGTTATAATATACAAAAAGCATTTACTTTTTTAAAAATAAATGCTATAATAAAAAGCATCAAATAATAAAATATAAATACTGGAGGAATATTAAAAAATGAATGCGGCGGGAAACCTAAAAAATTATCACGAAAATAAACTGGAAAAGACTGCTCGTCTTGTTATCAGCATTTTTATGATCTTGATTATGGGATTTTTGACAATAGTCAGTCTTCTGCATACAACGGGTATGGACATTGTACCTGAAATCGAATCGGTAAGCTACCTAAATGATAATTTTTATATTAATATTTTATTTTTAGCACTCAGTGCGGCAATATGTTTAATTATAATGCCTCTGCTGAAAAAAATGCCTCTTTGGATTGAAATAGCTGTTATTTGCATTTGGACCATAATACTTGGATTTATTTGGATATACTCATCCCAGTCTGCTCCAACTGAAGATTCGTTTCATGTTACAAATGCCTCATTATTATTTGCTGACAACAATTTTTCATCTTTAAATGAAGGTTATTTTAAAAATTATTCTTTTCAATTGGGATATGTATTTTTTAATGAAATCCTTATAAGAATAGCATCAATTTTCACTGAAGTACAAAACTTACTTTTTCTTGAAGCTCTCAATGTTATATTTCTTGCTGCTGTATATGCAGGAATACTTCTTATAAATAATAAGATTTTTAATGATAAACGCATTTGTCATCTTACATTTTTTCTTTTGCTGTTTAGCTTTCAGCCCATTCTCTTCAGCAGTTTTCTTTATGGAATAATTCCCGGACTTATGTTTGCAGTATGGGCTGTTTACTTTGAAATATCATACCTTAAGGAAAGTAAGATTTATCAAGCAATTCTTTCCGCAGTATTCATAGCGCTTGCAGTTATGATTAAGTCTAATTATAATATTATTCTTATTGCAATACTTGCTATGGCTTTTGTTAAGCTTTTCAGCCGAAAGAAATATATAAAAGATATTGTTTATATGGTTCTATGCGGAGTTCTTGCAGTTTCAATCACTCCAGCAGTAAAATCAATGTATGAAAGCAAAAGCGGCGTAGATCTTGGTGATTCTATTCCATATGTATCCTGGATTTCAATGGGCATGAATGAACCTTCCTTCGCCGGATGTGCTCCTGGATGGTATAATTATTCCTGTACTGTAACAAACTTTGAAGAAAATAATTTTAACAGCAGTGAAGCAAGTAAGGATTCAATAGAAAACATAAAAGAACGGCTTAGTTACTTTATAAGTGATCCTCAGTATGCCAACGACTTTTTCTATGAAAAAATAGTTTCACAATGGAATGAAACAACTTATCAGAGTATATGGACAAACAAGGTTCGTGGTCAATATGCTGAAAAAGGTGCTTTAGCATCATGGGTCTGCAATGAGGGCGAAAGTGCAGTATCAGCATTTATGGATTTATATACTCAGCTTATTTTTGCGGCAGTATTATTTGGAGTTATTATGTGCACACGTAATAAAAATCTTTTTAGTACAATTTTTCCCCTGATAATACTGGGAGGATTTTTATACCATCTGATTTCAGAAGCTAAATCACAATATTCTATTCCATATTATATAATAATGACTGGCTTTGCAGCATATGGATTATGCTGTTTATATGATATACTGGCTTCTAAAGCAGGAAAAATTAAATGGATTTCCAAGATATTTAATTTTCCTAAGCATGAAATGTCTGCAAAAATAGAAGCTTCAGACAAATAAATATAAAATAAAAAGTTACCGTTTAAGGATTTTTTTTAATTCTTAAACGGTTTTTTATTAATAAAACTTTCATATTTTATTACCAATTACTGCAAAAACCTAAGCAATATACATAAATTTATATAAAAAATCTAATTTTATTTACTATAAGTATTATTAATTCATAAATTATTTAAAAATATATAACTAAAAAATGATTGAATTGATTTTTAATATGATGTATAATTAATTACAGATATTTCCATTAAAACATTTATTATTACATAAATATATACACGTAGAACAAGGAGAATACAAAATGATAAGCCTTTACCTCTCAGCTTTGGACACTTACGAATACAAAAGCAGATTTGAAAAGTTTTATATAGAATTTCGTCAGGATATGTATGCTGTCGCATATAGCATTTTGAACAATAAAGAGGACGCTGAAGATGCTGTTCATCATGCATTTATAACAATTGCAGATAATTTTGATAAAATAAAAGAAATTCCTTGTCAGGAAGTCAAAGCCTATATTGTTATTATAATTAGAAACACATCTATAAATCTTTATAATAAAAACAAAAGAAGATTTTACCTAAGAGCTGAATTTGACGATAATGAAGCATCAGTAAATTTAAACCTTCTTGAAAATTATGAATATGAACAATTAGTAAAAGCAATATCAAAACTACCTCAGATTTATAAGGACGTTGTATTTTTACATTATCTCCAAGAATTTACAACGAAAGAAATCTCTAAAATGTTTAATATTTCAATTGATAATGTGTGGAAAAGAATAGAGCGATCTAAAAAATTGCTAAAGGAAATATTGGAAAGAGGTATAGAATATGCAAAATGATAAATTCAAGCAGGCGATATTTGAAGCTCTGGCACATGAATATGAAAATTCTATAAAGATAAAGGAAAAACATATCTTTTCATCAAAATTTGAAAAGAAAATGAAAAAGCTGATTAACATTCACAAAAAGCCGTATTATTTTATAATTAATACGGTAGGTAAAAAGGTAGCTTGTATTGCTATTGGAACTGTTATAGCATCTTCTATTACTTTGATGAGTGTCGACGCTATCAGAAACGTTTTCTTTAACTTTTTTATCAATACCAGTGAAATGTTTTCTATTGTTCAGTCTATTTATGACGACGAAGCACCTGTCACTATTGAAGACAAATATGAAATCACTTATAATCTGACCGGCTATTCCTCAAAAATTATAAAAAATGAAAGTCAATTCCACAATATTTCTTATACAAAGGATAATATTTTAATTGACTATTGCCAGCATGTTAAAACTAAGTATATCAAAATATGGAATACAGAAAAAACAGAAGTAGAAAATATAAAAATCAATGAATTTGAAGCTGTTTATTTTATTGATACTAAAAATTTCCATCATTTGATATGGGATAACGGAGAATATATTATTTCTCTTAGTTCAAATATAGATAAAAATATACTAATTGATATGGCCGAGTCAGTACAAAAAATTGAATAAAAAATAATTAAGCAGGGCAGCCTTATATACAGCTGTCCTGCTTTGTTTCTTTACCCAATAATTTATTTATATCGCCTAACTTAGGCATAACTCTTAAAGCGCCTTTTTTTGTGGTGATTATAGCTGCCGCTGCATTAGCAAAATGCAATATTTCAGTAAGCTCAACGTTTGAAAAATCTTTGAATCCACGCCTGAGTATTTCACCCAGGACACATCCGCAAAATGTATCTCCTGCACCGGTAGTTTCAACAGTTTTAACTGGGATTACCGGTGAAAATGCAGAACTGCTTTCAGAAAAGGCCATGCTTCCATTTTTTCCGCATGACAAAAATATAAGCGGTATATTGTATTGCTGTTTAAGCTTCTGTACTGCATTATTTAGATTTTTTTCTCCTGTTAACCATTGTATCTCATTGTCAGAAATTTTAAGAATGTCACAATGCTCTAATCCAAATATTATTTTTTCCTTTGCCTCTTCAATACTGCTCCATAAATTTTCCCGTAGATTGGGATCAAAGGAACATAACACTTCATTTTTTTCAGCTATTGCAATTGCTTTTTTCGTAGCTGCTTCACAGATCCTATTCGTCATAGAAAGCGATCCGTAATGAAAAATTCTGCTGTTTTTTATATATTCTTCATTTACTTCATTCTCACTGAGCATCATGTCTGCCCCAGGATTTCTATAAAACGAAAATTCTCTGTCACCATCAGGTAATGTATGCACAAACGCAAGTGTAGTATTTACTGAATTATCTACTGCAATGCCTGAAACATCAATACCTGCCTCTGATACTGCCTGCTTTAGCTGTCTGCCAAATATATCATTACCTATTTTTCCGATAAAAGAAGTTTTATATCCCAAATTAGAAAGCATAGCAAGAACATTACAAGGAGCCCCGCCTGGATTCGCCTCCATTACTGGATTCCCTTGAGAGCTTATACCATTTTCAGTAAAATCAATCAAAAGCTCTCCCAAAGCGCAAACATCAAATTTACTCATTACTTACTATCCCCCATAATTTTGTCAACAAACCTCAGGAAAGCAGACTTTCCATTTTCAGTTCTTTTAAAAACTCCAGAGTCGAATAAAACCTGTTCAAAAACCATACCAATTTCTTTTTTAAGAATCTTTTCAGCATTTTCTTCTGAAAATTCAGGATGCTTCTTTAAAACCTCTTCTACCCATTGTGCATGTTCAGCTGCTTCCTGATATTCATAAATATTTCCTCTTTGGCACATACAATTTTTAAGAATATCCATTTCACCTGCAAGCCTTGACGGAAGTACTGCAAGACCCATAACTTCTATAAGACCAATATTCTCTTTCTTAATATGATGTAAAGCCGGATTTGGGTGAAATAACCCCAACGGTCTTTCAGCTGTTGTTCTATTGTTGCGCAGAACTAAATCGCATACATACTTTTCTTCATTTTTTCTTGCAATAGGTGTAATGGTATTATGAGGAACACCATTTGTATGTGAATAAATCCCAGATTCTGCATCATCATAGTTTTTCCAAAGATTGAGTATCATTTCACAAGCATCAGTTAATTCATATCGGTTTTCTGAAGACAAACGTATTACAGACATCGGCCATTTTACTAAACCGGCAGAAACATTTGAACATCCGGCTACAGAAAATATAAACTCAACTGGGGCTTTTTCCATTGCAAAAGTAAATCTTCCGCCTTGAAAATGTTCATGACTTAAAATAGAACCTCCCACAATAGGCAAATCTGCATTTGAGCCGAAAAAATAATGCGGAAACTGTTCTACTGCGTCAAACAGTTTTTCAAAAACACTTCGGTCTATAACCATAGGCGTATGCTTAGTATTAAATAAAATACAATGCTCGTTGTAATATCCATAGGGAGAATATTGAAGCTGCCATTTTTCATTATTAATTACTACCGGCACTGGACGCAGATTCTGTCTTGCTGGATGGCTTAATGTTCCTGCAAAACCTGCATTCTCCGGACAAAGCTGGCATTTCGGATAATTAGCATTTTTAGCATTTATGGCAGCAGCAATATCACGTGGATCCTTTTCCGGTTTAGAACGGTTAATACTTATATCCAGCAAACCATATTCCGATTCATATTTCCACCTAATATCCTTTTCCATTCTGCCGGACCGAACATAATTTATATTCCTGCTGAACGAATAATACCAATTCGTAGCCTGTTCAGGTGACTGAGCATACATTGCATTAAATTTTTCAATTATTTCTCTTGGAAAAGGGGTTAATACTCCCATAATTTTTGTGTCAAATAAATCTCTTGAAGCAGATGTATCATTAATAATCTTTCTGCTGCAGGCATCGTTAACAAGTTCTTCAAGAATATTATCCAAGGAATATATTTTATCTGAAATATCTTGATCTTTCCAAACATTCAGCTGCATTAGATCAATTAACTGATTTCGTATTACTATACAGTCATCCGGCTTAATCAGATTTACAAAAACGGCATAGTCAATTAGTCTTTGAATCCACTGATATACCATAGTCAAGCACCTCTATTCTTTATAACCGTCCGGATAACGCTTGTGCCATTTCCACGCAGAAGCAATTATTTCTTCAAGACTGTTATGCACTGGACACCAGCCTAAAATATTTTTTGCCTTTTCACTGGAGGCTACTAAACGTACCGGATCACCTGCACGGCGTAAAACGTCCTCTGCCGGAATAGAATGACCTGTTACCTTTCTTGCCGTATCAATAACCTCACGAACAGAATAACCTACTCCATTACCTAAATTAAATATATTATTATCTCCGCCGTCCAGCAAATACTGCACTGCAAGTATATGCGCCTGTGCCAAATCAGTTACATGAATATAATCACGGATACAAGTTCCGTCAGGCGTTTCGTAATCTGTACCGAAAACAGATATTTTCTCACGTTTTCCTAACGGCACTTGAAGTATGAGTGGAATCAGGTGGCTTTCAGGATTATGAGCTTCACCTATTTCACCGCTTTCATCAGCGCCGCAGGCATTAAAATATCTTAAAGAAACATATCTTATTCCATATGCAAGTGATGACCAATAAAACATTTTTTCCATAGCGAGTTTAGTTTCACCGTAAGGATTTGTTGGTTTTGCAGTATCCTCTTCCATAATTGGAATCTGCTGTGGTTCACCATATACTGCGGCTGTTGAAGAAAAAACAATTTTATCAATCTTATTTTTAACCATTGCATCTAAAAGTACTTTTGTACCGCATAAATTATTATCATAATATTTTAGCGGATTATTTACACTTTCTCCTACAAGAGAATATGCCGCAAAATGAATAACGGCGTCAATTTCTTCTTTCTGAAATACATCATTTAAAAAATTAAAATCATGCAAATCTCCGCAGTAGAATTTTGCCTGTTCCGGAACAGCTTTTCTGTACCCCGTTGAAAGATTATCAACTACCACAACTTCTTTTCCATTACGGATCAATTCAAGTGCAGTATGTGAGCCAATATAACCTGCACCGCCTAAGACAAGAATACTCATTGCACATCCTCCATAGCCCCTGTTAGTTCAACACCGCCGCATGGACGAATACGCAGAACATAACAACAATCTTCTCCGAATAATTTTTCCATTCCGGCTTTATAAGATTCTACTAAATTTGCTGGAACAACTGCCTGAATTGTTCCGGCAAAACCTCCTCCATGCACACGAACAGCGCCTTCCCCGTTTAAAATCTTTTTACTTACGGCTATTGCCAATGGAATGGCTTGTTCCGTTGGTTTATTTACTGAGTAAAGGTTTTGAAGTAAATTTGCTGAAGAACTTCCGGACTTTTTCATTAACCCCAGAAAATACTCCATGTTTCCTTCTTGAAGCGCAACGGACTCCTGATATGCCCTTCTGTTTTCCTCAAAAAAATGCAAAGAACGTAACACTGCACGATCCGAACAGGTTTTCCTGAGCTCTGGAATAGAATTTATAAAGTTTTCTTCTGCTACTTCCCTCAAATAACAGCAGTTAAAATAGTCTGCTGCCTGTTTCATTTCCGAAGAAACAGCTACATAGTCGTCTGTCAGATCAGAATGACTGCCTTTTGTATCAGTAATACAAATTTCATATCCAAACTGAGACAAATCAACAGAATGCTTCTGAATTTCAGGATTAACGGTATCCTTAAAATCTATGAAAACCAATCCTCCGTTGGCGCTGACCATCTGATCCATTAGTCCGCTTTTTTTGCCGTAATACACATTTTCTGCATACTGCCCTATCTGAGCTAATCTTACTGCGTCAGACTTTTTATCAAAATATTTATTATTAATAATTGTTCCAATTAATATTTCAAATGCCGCTGAAGAGGAAAGTCCGCTTCCGCTAACAACATCGGACGTGGTATATGCATTAAATCCGCCTATAACAGCTCCCATTTCAGAAAACTGAGCGGCAATTCCTCTTATTAAAGCAGCTGAAGTACCTTTTTCATTTTCCCTAACGGATAAATTATCAATGCAGACGTTATCCATAGGATAACCCTCAGATTTCACACATATCATATTGTCATCATGAAAGCTTACAACTGCAATTACATCCAGATTTACAGCCGCCGCAAGGACACATCCATGCTGATGGTCGGTATGATTTCCTCCGATTTCTGTTCTGCCTGGGGCTGAAAAAACTGAAATATCAGAATTTATTTGCTGCGGAAACTGGTTCTTAAATTCCAGTACTGCATTTTCATAACGAATCTTCTGTTTTTCAACAGCCTGATTACCATAAAGCTGTTTTAACTGTAAATCATATACTCCGTCATGAAGCTGTTTTATAAATTCTTCTGCGTGCATAAATTATCCCTCCTGCTTTTTAAGATGAAATTCTACCGGACAGTAATCACCCCATGCTTTTGGAAGCAAAATACCGCCCTTCATTAAAGCTGCTCCGGAATAAACCTCAGAACTGCCGTTTACCTGATATTGATAATCTGGATTCAGACCTTCGAGCTTTATGGATTTCCTTTTCATATTAGGTTCTGTACGATAAACCATGCCATGAACCAAAGCCTCTGTTTCATCATCCGAAACAAATTCCCATAAAGCATAGTTATCATTTATCGGATTGCTCAGACGATAATATTTTCCGTTGTGTATAAGCGGAGCATATTCCCTGAATTTTTTTATATGCAATTTAACTGATTGCTTATCCTGTTCTGATAAAGAGCTCAGATCAAGTTCATATCCAAAGCTTCCTGCCATGGCAGTAATTGCTCTGGTTTCCATGGGCGTAATACGTCCAGTCTGATGATTCGGTACAACTGAAACATGTGAACCTACGGAAGAAACAGGATAAATAAATGAAGTACCATACTGAATTTTAGTTCGCTCATAAGCGTCAGTATCATCACTGCACCATATCTGCGGACAATAATACAGCATTCCTGCGTCAAATCTTCCTCCGCCCCCGCTGCAGCCTTCAAATAAAATTTCAGGATAATCTGAAGTCAATCTTTCAAGCAAAGCATAAAGACCTAACATATAACGGTGAGGAAGTTCTCCCTGACCTTCGGCTGTAAGAAATCCCGAATACCAGTCGCAGATACTGCGGTTCATATCCCACTTTATATAAGATATTTCTGCACTGTCAAGAATATTGCTGATTACTTTATAAAGATAATCCTGAACATCTTCTCTCGACATATCAAGAACCAACTGATAACGTCCGCGTGTTGGCTGACGGTCTGGAATCCTTATTGCCCATTCAGGATGTTCCCTATACAGCTCGCTGTCCTCTGAAATCATTTCAGGCTCAAACCAAAGACCAAAACGCATTCCCATGTTTTTTACATTTTCCGCTAATTCATAAATTCCGCCCTGAAGCTTTTTTTCATTAACAAACCAATCGCCCAGACCCGAACAGTCATCATCTCTCTTACCGAACCAGCCATCGTCCAGTACAAGCATATCTACTCCAAGTTCTGCTGATTCTTTTGCAATTTCCAAAATTTTATCTGAGTTAAAATCAAAATAAGTTGCTTCCCAGTTATTTATAAGCACCGGACGCTCTGCAAGCTTATATTTTCCTCGGCAAATGTGCTCCCTTATAACTTTATGAAAATTATAAGAAAGCTTTGAAAAACCATTTTTGCTGTATGTCAAAACAGCTTCTGGTGTTTCAAATATATCACCTGGTTTAAGATTCCAGGAAAACAACCCTGGATGAATCCCCATTACAGCTCGGATTTGTCCCAGTTCATCACGTTCTACCTGTGCTTGGAAGCTTCCGCTGTAAACGAAAAATGAGCCGATACATTCACCGCTGTTTTCAGTACATTCCGGAGAGCATAGAATAAACGAAGGATTATGCTGATGACTTGATGTGCCTCTTGTGCTTGCAATTTCCTGTATGCCGTTTATCAGCGGACTGCGCTGGGATAAACGTTCCATTGCGTGTCTTCCATGAAAATGAACCAGTTCCCATTCAAAATGAGGAATATCCAGGCAAAGGCTTGCGGCTTTTTCTAAAATTACGGATTTCTGTCCCAAATTTCGTATAACTGCGCTTCTTGTAATAATATCGTATTTCTCAAGTACGCCATACCTTAGAGTTATTTCTATTTTTCCGGATGTATCATATAGTATTATTTCCAGTGTTTCGGAATCTGATTCGTTTCCATAAACAGCAGGCATTCCAGTAATATTATACTTCCCTTTTTTTATTTTAAAGCTTTTATATCTTAAATCCAATGCGCAGCTTCCATCGCTGTGTTTAACTGAAACAGCCGGAATACGAAAATCTCCGATACCGCTGCAAGCATACTCCAGAGGCAGTGTGTTCAGCGAATAGGTACGGTCATTTCCTGCGTCATATGGATTTCCTGAAAAACCCACATCAGGATATTCAAGAAGATATGACATATTGTTTTCTACTCTTTCACCATACCAAATATGTTTAAGGACACCGTATTCATCGGCCTGCATCTGGTATTCTGTATTATTAGTTTTTAAGCTAAAAAATTTTTCCTGTTCATTAATGTAAATTCCCATGGCTTGCTCCTTGTATCACTTAATCTCAAAACTGTAATTTTTAAGATCAGCATTCAAAGTAATTTTATTTTCACCGCATTGTCTTACTATAATCAATTTATTATCAAAGGCTTCAACCGAAATACTTCCGTCCAATCCAAACGCAGGATGACTATTTCTAATTTCCATAAGTTTCTTTAATTCTCTGACTATGTTTCGTTTCTGTTCTTTTTCAATATCCTCTGCTGAATAGTAATGACGGTTTATATCTCTGCCATTTTTTGTGTGTTCCATCAGCTCTATATCATTTTCACCGGCAAGAAGTCCTACATAATAAACCTGAGGAATACCGGGGGCAAAAAATTGAATAGCTCTTGCAAGAAGATAAGCGTCATCGTTATTTCCAAGCGCCGAATAATATGTTGTATTTACCTGATATATATCCAGATTATTATAAGCTTCAGAGCTGTAAATTTTTTTAACATTTGCTCCCCGCTGATACATCTGTTCCTTAACTGTATCAATTTCTTTATCCGGCAAAAGATCCTTAACGTCAACTATGCCTATTCCGTCATGAGTATCTAATGTTGTAAACTGCTTCATCGGGCACATCTCAAGCCATTTTTTCAGATATTCTCCTGTATGATTGAAAAGTGCGTGCAATGTAAGAACTGGAAGTGCAAAATCATAAATCCAAAATCCTTTTTCCGCTATTTTCATTGGAATTGAATAATGCTCATGAATCTCAGGAAGTATCTCGCTGCCGCATTCTGAAACTGTTTTTTCTATTTCATAAAGCAATTCCGATGTGTCAGGTTCTACAAAGAAACAATTCGTACCTGCTTTTTTTACAGCGTATGCAAATGCATCAAGACGAATAACTGCTGCTCCGTGACTGCACATATCCTGCAAAGTTTTTTTGATAAATTTTTGGGTTACAGGCTTAGTTATGTCAAGGTCAGTCTGTTCCTCACAAAATGTACACCATATCTTTTCTGTGGTTCCGTCAGAAAACTCAGCCTCAATATATGGTGCACGAGGTTTTCTTTTATAAATCAAATTAACCTCGTCTTCGGTAGGTTCCCCATTTTTCCAAAATTCCTTATACCGAATAAACATTTCCTTATATGGTGAGTTATCTTTATTTTTCAGAAAATCCTGAAAATATTCTGAATGCGCAGATATGTGATTTACCATAAAGTCGAACATCAGGTAGTAATCTTCTCCGAGCTTATCGATATCTTCAAAGGTTCCGAAATTTTCGTCAACCTTATCATATCTCATTGGGGCAAAACCTCTGTCAGCGGATGACGGATAAAAAGGAAGTATATGCACCCCTCCAACCGCTTTGCTGTAATATTTATCAAGGATTGTATGAAGCTCACTGATGTTCTTTCCCATACTATCCGCATATGTGATCAGCATAATTTTATTCTGTAATTTCATAATAAAAACCTCTGTTATTATTTTATATCTGCGGCTTAAAACCGCAGATACTGAAAATTTATAAAGATTAATTTATCCCTTAACTGCTCCGTTTGCTATTCCTCCGATTATCTGTTTCTGGCATATAATATAGAAAATCAGAATCGGAATAAGTGCAAGCAAATATGATGCAAAAGCAAGGTTATAATTAGTTCCGAATTGCGTTTGGAAATTAAGCTGTGCAAGCGGCAGTGTTGTTTTATCTGAACCTGACATAATAACAAGCGGAGTCATAACGTCATTCCATGTACCAAGAGCCGTTAAAACTGCAACTGTTGCGTGCATTGGCTTCATCATAGGGAAAATAATTTTCCAGTATGTCTTCCATGTTGAAGCGCCGTCCATTTCAGCGGCTTCTTCCATCGCAAGGGGGATATTTTTCAGATACCCGCTGTATAGCATAACATTCATTGGCATGTAAAATACAACATACAACAAAATTACACCGAACATATTATCAATCTGCATAACAGCAGTTTCTTTTACAAGAGGCATCATTAGAATTGCAAAAGGTACAAACATACCGCTTACAATATAAAAATAAATAAACTTAAATCCCTTATGCTTCGCCATACTTCTTCCGATTGCATAACCTGCCATCGAATGTACTGCAAGTGAAATCACTATTGCAGAACCCGTAATCAGCAAACTATTTCCCAGGGAATGCCAAAAATTCGTTACCCTCATTGCTTCTGCAAAATTTTCAAGGCTTAAAATTTTTGGAAAACTTAATGCTCCCGTAATATCGTTTGTCATTTCAGACGGTGATTTTAATGCAATTATAACAGTCATATAAAGCGGAAAAAGTATTGTTATACAGCCAAGTATTAAAACTATTGTCAGTAAAATTTTTGATTTACCGTCCTTATCTTTTTTTATTTCCTTTGCCGGCTTTATACGTATATCCGGAGCTTTTGAAACAAAAGATTTTTCAGAACTCATAACTGCTCCTCCTTTTTACTTGTTATAACAAGCTGCACCACTGAAATTGTAACGATTAATATAAAGAATACTACTGCGTTTGCGCTTTGGAAACCAAACTGTCCGCCTTCCATACCATTTCGGTAAATGAGGTAAGAAATAGACTCCGTACTTTGTGCAGGTCCGCCCTTTGTTAAAGATATTATCTGATCAAAAACCATAAGCATATTTTTTGTACTAAGTATCAGGTTAGTAGAAATAAACGGAAGCAAAAGCGGAAGTGTGAGTTTTTTAAATGTACACCATTTTCCGGCCCCGTCAATAGCGCTTGCTTCATAAATATCTGCCGGAATAGTTTGCAGACCGGATATATAAATTATTGTGTTCATAGCTACTGTTTGCCATACTCCCACAATGAGAACACCTACCCAAGCCCACCTTTCGCTTGCAAGAATACTATTGCTCAGGAAATCAATATTAAGGGCTTTGGCTGCCGTCGGAATAATATAAGTGAAAATAAAACTGAAGATATATCCAACTACCAATCCGCCTAAAATATTCGGCAGAAAATACATGCCACGAAGCGTGCTTTTAAACTTGATCTTACTGTTAAGTCCCATTGCTAAAAGAAGTGATATCACATTTACAAGTATCGTTCCGGCTATTGCATATTTAAAAGTAAATAAATATGACTTGCCTACTCTGATATCCCTGAACAAATCACTGAAATTTCTAAAGCCTACAAAATCGTAAGAACCATATCCCCGATAGTTTGTAAAACTGTAAAATGCACCGGTAATCAATGGAATAGTATTGAACAATACAAATAACAGCAGCGCCGGCAGAAGCATCAGCAATAAGGTTTTTGTCTTATTTGATATTGGTTTTCTGATTTTCCGGTTACTTTTCATTTCAATCCCTCCTCATATTTTTTTACTTTTTCAATTAAATCACGATTATATCTTGCCCATTCCTTATCAAAACGATTTAAAAATACTTCCGCTGAATTATCATTTTTGTCCATAAGATATGTTTGTATCAATGCCTCAGCACACATTTCTCTGGGATAATAATGGTCATGAAAATCTGACATTCTGTCAGCCTCAATATAAGGTTTCATTCCGTCAAGCATGGACGGCAGTTTAAAATCGCCCTTTTTGCAAGGTACTGCATTTTGATTATCCAAATAAATTTGAATTGTTTCATCTTCATACAAAAATTTAAGAACCTCATATGCCGCTTCTTTATTTTCACATTCCTTCATAACAGAAAACTGAAGATCAATGCCTGAATTAAGAACATTATCACTTTCATTTTCATTAGCGGGAAATGTAAACGAATCTATATTCATATCAGGCTCAACCGAAAGAATCTGAGGTACTGCATAACTGCCGATTACAAACATAGCAGATTCCCCTCTTGCAAAAGCTGTACACGCATCATTATAGCTGTATGCATAGGGATTCGGCTCTGCATAATCAAGCAGAAGCTTTATTTTATCGGCTACCTCTGCATACCCCTCCGTAAATGTTGTTTTGCCTGCATTCACCTGTGAACATATATCTGCGTCTGCAAGACCTACTGCCAATGCATTCCATGGAGCCAGCGTAGTCCATATATCCTTAAAGCCAAAATACAATGGCTGCCGACCGCTTGACTTGATTGTTTCACACAAAGCAATAAACTCTGTCCAGGTTTCCGGAATCTCCCAGCCATTTTCCTCAAACATATCCTTATTATACAAAATGCCTGCGCAGTTGGCTGCGTAAGGTAAAGCATAAATTCCGTCCTGGGGAATAAATTCAAGGTCTTTTTCAATCTGCATATATGAAGGTTTGATATCCTCTGTTCCTTCAAAATCCGAAAGATCCATGAACAAACCTGCGTCTAAAAAGTTAGAATAATCAATATCTCCGCCGATACCTACAATATCCGGATAATCCTCTTTTATAAGACGGGTTTTCAATACAATCATTGCCTCATTTGGTGATGATATCTGAAGAACAATATCATCATGAGTTTCGTTAAAACGCTTTTCAATTTCTTCAAAAGCAGCTACTGCTTCCGGTTTATATTGAAGCATTTTTACAACTGTTTTTCCTTCGCGGCTGTTATTTATGCTGCATCCTGTAGAAAGCACAGCCGACGATGCTGTCAATATGGAAATTGCTAATGCGGTAATTCTACTCTTTTTCATGAAATATCCTCCTTATATATTAAAAAATGTAATTGTGTTTCTGTTAACTACATTATATCATCCATAATGCTACTTGTAAACAGCATGATACAACAAGTTTTATACCGTTTTGCTATTTTTAGTGCTATATAAAAAAATCACATTGCATAAGGGTATATTTTATGATATAATGAATAAACAATATGCACGCAGGAGCTTAAATTTATGAATGATCTCATTTTTTCAGTTTTTCCTAACGAAAATTTTATTGATCTCGGACTTTTTCAATTCGGCAGAGAACAATGCACATCTGCACACTTGTTCGGACCAGCCGCAAGAAACCATTTTCTTTTTCATTATGTTCTTTCCGGAATGGGAATACTTATGGCAAATGACAGCAACGGAAAAACTAAAACATATAACATAAAAAGTATGCAGGGATTTATGCTGTTTCCGGATCAGATTGCTACTTATATTGCAGATAAGGACACACCATGGGAATATATATGGATTGAATTTGACGGACTTCGTGTAAAAGGCATGCTCGAAATGGCAGGATTAACCATTGACACACCCGTATACCATGCAAAAATGAAAGAACTTAGGGAAGAAATGAAAAATGAAATGATATATATTACAGAAAATGCAAATTCATCCCCTTTTCATTTAATAGGACATTTATATCTGTTTCTTGATTATCTCGTACGCTCATCAGCAGAATTAAAAATTGCAAGCGGAAGCAAATTAAGAGATTTTTATATTCATGAAGCGCTTGAATATATAGAACACAATTTCCAAAACAATATAACAATTGAAGGTATTGCAGAGGTATGCGGTCTGAACCGCAGCTATTTCGGAAAAATATTTAAGGATACAGTTGGATCTTCTCCTCAGGAATTTCTTATGAATTTCCGTATGGCAAAAGCAGCTGAACTTTTAAAACTGACCTCATTATCAATAAGTGACATTGGTCTTGCAGTTGGTTATGACAATTCCATGCATTTTTCCAGAGCATTTAAAAGTATTTATAATATTTCTCCAAGAGACTGGCGGAATCAAAATAAAATTAAATAACAGCTTCTATTTTTAATTGTATAAGAAATAATCCCGGATACTACCATCCGGGATTTTTATTAACCTTCAATCTGTTTGCCTAAAAACTGTGCTGCCGCATTAATAAGGCTCTTCTGAAGTGAAGATGATGTTGACATACCGTCAGTCTTCATAAAGACAACAGCGCCGCTCACATCTCCTGAATTTAGTATTGGCATACACGCCAGCGCCTGCTTGTCAACGCCTTCTGCCGGAATGAATGACCTTGAACTATCCTCTTCAGCAAAAAACTGTCCTCTTGACTCCATCATATCTTCAAGTTCAGGAGAAACACGTCTTTCATTAAATTCCTTTTTAGATACACCGGCAACCGCCACAACGTGATCACGGTCAAATACAACAACAGGGCATCCTGCAAGCTTGAACATTATGTCCGCAACCTGAGTTGCACTTTCACCCATTTCACTTATGGCTGAGTACTTTCTGAAAATAACTTCACCGTCATTGCTTGTGTATATTTCAAGAGGATCTCCTTCACGAATACGCATTGTTCGTCTTATTTCCTTCGGTATTACAACACGTCCGAGATCGTCAATCCTTCTTACTATTCCAGTAGCTTTCATATTTAAAATCTCCTTGAATTTAATTTTTGTAATGTTAGTATTTGTATTTTCATGGAGATTATGCAAATATTTATGTTGTTTTTTATTGAATCGCTTAAACAAATAATACATTTTACTGTATTGTAATTTTAAAATAAATATTATATAATAAAGACAAATATATAAACGGAGAAAAATATGAATTATAAAAAAGTTATAGCTGCTGAATTTATCAGCCGTCCAAACAGATTTATTGCGAATGTAATTATTAACGGAAAGACTGAAACTGTTCATGTAAAAAATACCGGCCGATGCCGTGAACTTCTCATACCAGGCTGTACGGTTTATCTTTCATGCTCTGATAATCCTAAAAGAAAAACAAAATACGATATTATTGCTGTTATAAAAGAAAGGAATGCCCGTCCTCCCCTGCTTATAAATATGGACTCGCAAATTCCAAATGATGTCGCTATGGAATGGCTAAAACAAAGCAATCTTTTTTCAGAAAATGCCGAGATAAAGCGTGAAGTAAAATACGGTAATTCCCGATTTGATTTTTATATAAAAGACGGCAGCAGAAAAATTTTTCTTGAAGTAAAGGGAGTCACCCTTGAACAGGACGGAATTGCCATGTTTCCGGACGCTCCCACTGAAAGAGGTATAAAGCATATCAATGAGCTGATTTCCTGCATTAAGGATGGATTTGAAGCATATTTGCTTTTCGTTATTCAAATGAAGGGCGCTTGTGAATTTCATCCTAATAATATTACGCATCCGCAGTTTGGTCAGGCATTGCTCACAGCTGAACAGAAAGGCGTAAAGATTATTGTTATGGATTGCATTGTGACTGAAAATTCAATGAAAATTGACTCCCCTGTAAAATATATCCTCTAATTTATTTAAAAATTCGGTTTACTTTTCGGTATTTTTAATGTATAATAATATAATATCATAATTAACAGCATAAAATTTGTTTTTTCTGTAAAAATGATGTATAATAATACTATAAATAAAAAGCCGGAAAAATAGAATCTAATTTTATTATATCCAGAATCTTCAATTGTAACATTCGGCTTTATTGAAAAAATGAGGTGAAGTAAATTGCTTAAACTGGAAAACCTGTCCTTCAGTGTCAGCAGCGAAAATGGTGAAAAACAAATTATAAAAAATATAAATCTTACTGTCGGCGCTGGAAAATTTCTTGCTATAACCGGACCAAACGGCGGCGGAAAATCAACAATGGCTAAGCTTATAATGGGTATTGAAAAACCGACCGGCGGTAAAATTTATTTCAATGACACTGATATTACTGAAATGAGCATTACCGATAGAGCTAATCATGGTCTGGGATTCGCTTTTCAGCAGCCAATAAAATTTAAGGGCTTCAACGTTTTAGACCTTCTCAGGATCGCTTCAAAGAAAAACTTAAGCGTTTCAGAAGCCTGTGAATATCTTTCTCAGGTAGGTCTTTGCGCTAAGGATTATATAAACCGTGAAATTAATGACAGTCTTTCCGGCGGAGAAATAAAAAGAATTGAAATTGCTCAGATACTTGCAAAAAAATCTAAAATTTCAGTTTTTGATGAACCTGAAGCAGGAATCGATCTATGGAGCTTCCAGAACCTTACAAAGGTATTTGAAAATATGCATAAGGATCCTGAAAGATCGATTATTGTTATTTCCCATCAGGAAAGAATTTTAAATATTGCCGATGAAATTGCAGTAATTGCAAACGGTGAAATAATAAGCTTCGGTAAAAGAGAAGAAATACTTCCCAAAATAACCGGCACCGCTTCAGTAGAAAGCTACTGCAAGGGTATGACCACCAATTAAAATTAGGAGGTAAACAGAACTATGGATGATATACAGAAACAGCTTTTAATGGAAGTTGCCGATCTGCACGAAGTTCCCGAGGGAGCTTATAATATACGTTCAAACGGTAAGCTTGCTCAACGGAACACAACCGCTGATATTGATATTATAACTAAAACGGACAAGCCGGGAATTGATATAAAAATAAAGCCCGGAACAAAAAAACAAAGCGTCCATATTCCTGTTGTAATAAGTGAAAGCGGTCTTAGTGAAGTTGTTTATAATGACTTTTATATAGGCGACGATTCTGATGTTATTATCGTAGCCGGCTGCGGAATCAGCAACTGCGGTTCTCAGGATTCCCAGCATGATGGCGTACACAGATTTTTTGTAGGAAAAAATGCAAGGATTAAATATGTTGAAAAGCATTACGGCGGCGGAGATGGTACCGGAAAAAGAATTTTAAATCCTGTTACGGAAGTGTATATGGAAAGCGGAAGTTATATGGAAATGGAAATGGTTCAGATAAAGGGTGTAGATTCCACTAAACGAACCAGCATAGCTAAACTTGATGCCGATGCAACGCTTATCGTAAGAGAAAGACTTATGACTCACGGCTCTCAGGTTGCCGAAAGTATTTACGATGTTGAGCTAAATGGTGATAACTCAAGCGCTGACGTTGTTTCACGTTCTGTAGCTAAAAATGAATCTGTCCAAATATTCTCGTCTAAAATTATCGGAAATGCAAAATGCAGCGGTCATACCGAATGCGATGCAATCATTATGGACGACGCTAAAATTCAGGCAGTGCCCGGACTTACAGCAAACAACATCGACGCAGCGCTGATACATGAAGCCGCAATAGGAAAAATCGCCGGTGAACAAATTATAAAGCTTATGACACTTGGTCTTACTGAACAAGAAGCAGAAGATAAAATAGTTAATGGATTTCTTAAATAAACATCCCCCGGCAAAGCCGGGGGTATTTCCGTAAACGCCCCATAGGGGCT
>CAJUPO010000005.1 GCA_910588145.1 uncultured Oscillospiraceae bacterium
GTCCGTGTTGGTACGCCTTTCAAGGCGTGGCTTGTATTCTGAGCCCCTATGGGGCATTTACGGAAATACCCCCGGCTTTGCCGGGGGATGTTTATTGTTCTGCCTAATCAAAATAAAATTTATTTGGTTTTTTATAAGTATTGCCCTGAGTCTAAATCATGTTGCTAAAAAATTATGTAAAACAGTCTTTTTTTATGTTTGCCACAGTAACTAAAAGTAAATTTTAATTTGTTGAAACTATTGTTTTATAATGATAGTAACTGTACAGTTAATTGTAACTTATCTGAATAAGATGATACTGAAAATATCAGCTAAAGACGGAGTGACTTTAAAATTATCGGAATTAAAATAGCAAAATAGTAAGTGTAAAATTAATGAAAGAAGATTTTTCTAACATGGGGGATTAAAAATCTACGTTGGGGGATTTTATATTGACTTAGGGTAAAAAAAGATATAACATTATTTAAGATAAAAAAATTATTTATAACAGTGGATTCGAAATACTTATAAAATGAGACAAGATCATATATCAAAGGAGACAAGTGATGAAAAAAATAATATTAACTACAATATTATGTTCAGCAGTTTTAATCACAGCTGGCTGCACTAAGACAAATGATGTAACCTCTGCAGATAAATCAAATGTTTCAAGTAATGTCGAGACAAATGCCAGTGTAAATAATGTTCCTCAGTATATAAAGGTAAACGCTGATTATTATGCTAACGGTGTAATTTTCGGAAATGAAACTGCAACATTTTTGGATTTTGATACAATGGAAAAAGTCCCTTTATGTGCAGTACCAAACTGCGTTCATAATAATGCAGGCTGCTTGTCACGGATTGTCGGTAATGTTCCAGTTATTTATAATGATAATATTTATTATTTTAGTGCTAAATCAGATATAAATGAAACAACAGACGGCAGACATTTTTTTATTGATTCAAAGCTTATGAAAGCCTCCCTTGATTCTTCTGAAACTGAAATTGTATCTGAATTTACCGATTGTGTACCGGTTGAACTTGACGGATATCTTCTTAATGGAAATGAGTTATACTTTACAGGAGATAATATGAATCCGCAGGAAGATGAATACGGAAATATAAATAACTCAAGTACAGGAGGTATTCACTATCTTTGCAGCATTAATCTTGATACAGGAAAGTATACAAATTATGGCAATATATATGATGGTGATAAAGAATATGACGCGGCATCACGTTCAAGTTCAGCTCATATTGCTGGCTATTATAATAAGAAAATGTATATTCAATATAGTTTTTTAAAAGAAGACACCGTCATTGATCCTGCATATGCTGACGTTGATTTACGTGAACAATTTACAATATTAAATTTCGAATTTGATCTGAAAACTAAAGAACTGACGGAAAGCCAACTCCCTCCTCCGTCATATATGGATGAAGATTCATATGTTTATTACGATATGCAGAAAAAGCAAAGTATAGTTTTAAGCGGAAAAGAAACCTATACTATTGATTGTGACGCCAATCTCAATGCCAGAATATTTAACGGTAAGCTGTTTGTTCCATACGAAAGAAAATGGTATGATTTATCTGATAAATCTGAGCATAGCATGGGGAAGTATGAAGATTATGATGTAATTGCATACTACAACAACTGCTACATACTGCTTAACGGTGGAAAAACAATTAAGCTAACTGAAGAGGAGTTATCAGCGCTATGAACAAGCTTGAGCTTCATAAAATAAACAAACATTATGGTAAGAAAAAGCATGCCTTATGTGATTTTAGTTTTACATTTACCAACGGAATTTATGGATTGCTGGGACCGAATGGTGCGGGTAAATCTACCCTTATGAATATAATAACAGATAATCTGCTTCCGGATAAGGACGGAGGGAAAATACTGTGGAATTGTACAGAAACAAAAGTTCTTAAGGATAAATTTCGCAGTCAGTTAGGATTTATGCCGCAGCAGCAGAATCTTTATGATAATATGACGGCTCATACTTTTCTAAATTATATTGCTTCATTAAAATGCCTTGATAAAAATACTGCAAAAAAGGAAATTCTTAAGATTGTTGAGCGTGTAGAGCTTACTGACAGCCTTGATAAAAAAATGGGCGGTTTTTCAGGAGGAATGAAGCAAAGAACATTAATCGCCGCTGCGCTTCTGGGGAATCCTGAACTAATAATTCTTGATGAACCGACAGCTGGTCTTGATCCAAAACAGAGGGTGATAATCCGTAATATGGTATCTGATCTTGGCAAAGAAAAAATTATAATTATTTCAACACATATCGTTTCTGATATAGAAACGATTGCTAAAGAAATATTATTTATTAAAGAGGGGTGTCTGATAGACAGCGGTGAGATAACTGATCTAACCGACAAGGTTGAAATCGGTGAAAAGACTCTTGAGAATCTGTATATGCAATACTATGGGGAGATTTAAATATGAGGGTAATAACAACCGAGTTAAAGAAATTGTTCGGTAATAAAATATTTCTTTTGATAATTGCTGCTGTAATGATTCTCAATGCTTATTTAATGTTTAGAACAGCCAATTCAGGAGAGTCCAGTCCTGCTGACTATAAAGCTGTATTTTCTGAATTATCTGATATGAGTGATACAGAAAAAATTGATTGGATTGACAAACAGCTAAATAACTTTTCAGAAGATCAGCTTTATAATCGTAATGTATTGTCTGAATTATATGAGGAATGCTCCAACATTGTAGGATATAAGGATTATCTTGAAAACATTAAGTCACAGGCAAAATCAATGAAAAGCATTTCTATCTTTGCAAAGCCCGATACATTCAACTATCGAAGTATTACTATAACTCCGTCTGCTTATGAAAATGTGCAGGATGTTCAGCCTGCTTTTGACATTTCAAATGGAATAATTCTTGCCACTGATAATAGTTTTACAGATGTTTTATGTGTATTTATTGTGATTTTTATTGTTTTAACTGTTATAATTTCAGATCGTGAACAAGGAATGTCAGGATTGCTTTTTGCTTTAAAGCGAGGACGCAGTTACCTTTTGTTAATGAAAATTGCAGCAGCTGCAGTAACAATATTAGGGGTAGTTTTACTTATTTATACTGAAAATCTGATAATTTCAGAACAACTGTATGGACTAGGAAACTTATTCAGACCAGTTCAGTCTATTAACGGATTTATTGGCTGCAATCTTAAAATAAGTGTAGCCGGATATTTGATTATATATATATTGTTCAAGTTTATTTCTATCTTTGCTATTGGATCTGTTTTGTCGCTAATAGCTGTTAACGCAAAAAACACTGTAACATTTTATGGCATATCTGCAATTATATTTATAATTGAAAGCATTTTATATATTAAAATTCACCCATTATCAATTTACAGTATTTTTCGTTATATTAATCTTATTTCTTTCACAAAGACTAATAATATTTTTTGCAATTTCAAAAATATAAACTTTTGGAATTATCCAGTTGCGTTAATTCCGGTTTCAATCATAGCTGTTTTATCTATTGCAGCTATTTGCGTCGGTTTATCAGCTATTCTTTATAGTAAAAAGCGAAATCTTGAGTTTCATAAAATCGGATTAAAGATTAACATAAAAAAGAATAATAAAATTCATTCAAAGCTTTATTATACATTTTATAAGTCATTAATAATGCAACGAGGATTTATTGTTGTTATTGCATTTATTGCAATTTCAGGATTCATGAATCAAAATTTTATAAAAAAATATGATGTTACTGACGTTTACTATGAATATTATGCTGATACACTTAAAGGAAAAATTACACAGGATAAACTTGATTTTATTGATAATGAATCTCTGCTGTTTGATGATATACAGCTTAAAATTGACAATTTTAATCAAACAGGATATTCCTCAGAAAAAAATGAACTTTATAAGGCTCTTGCCCCCAGTTATGGATTTAACTTAATTAAGAATCGTATTGATGAAATAAAGGACATTGACGGGGTTCAGATTTTCTATGATTCAGGGTACAGACGAATGTTTGGAATTACGGATGACGATGACGATATGAAGTACGCATTTGCCGCAGTTTTACTTTGTATTTTTTTAATATCTCCTCTTGCTGCAAATGATAAAAGATATCGTATGAGTTCCATAATAAACTCTACAAGTTCAGGAAAAAACAGATATATAATCAGAAATGTAACTGTTGCTTCAGTTTATGGTTTATTTGCAGCGCTTTTATGGATAATTCCATATATTATAACTATTTTTCAATACTATGGTTCAGATGGGCTGAAAGCATCCATACGAAGTATTGCCTTTTTTAAATACTTTATTATTGATATGACTGTTCTTCAGTACTTAATATTAATAAGTTTGATAAGAATTGTATTTTTTATTTTTCTGTCTTTGATTATGTTATGGGTTTCTATGAAATGCAAAAATGCTGCATCTGCAATACTGATAAACTTTGCTGTATTTGCTCTTCCAGTTTTGATTTATCTTCTTGGTGCTGAATTTATAATAAATATTGGATTTAACCCTCTTCTAAGTGTAAATGTTATACTCAATGATTTTACACCTTTACAACTAGTTATATTTCCAATTACATTTGCTTTTATAATTATATCTAAAATTAAAAATCATTTGTTATGCAGTTGATTCTTACAACAGAGCAGTTATTATATGTATAAAAAGAGTCTGGATATCTACTTATGTATTTATCCAGACAACAAATCCTATCGTTGTGCTAGAACAAGCCACTTTTCTTGCAAGCCATGTCTGCGGACGTTTAGACGCTTTGTAATTATTGTGCCAATTGTCTATTGGCAGCAGAATAAAAATGGTTCGTAAATATAATAAAATGAATCAGAAAAAATTTTTTATCAATAATGGGACTTTCGCATATCAAGTGAATATAATGAATGTAAAAACTTGGAGGATTTTTTAAATGTATCAACAAAAGCTTCTTCCTACTATGTATTGCGATTTTTGATTGTACTGCCAAGTCAGGCGACTGACTGTGATATCATTGCCATGACAAAATCCATTTCATCTGCAATGCAAGAAAAAAGAATACGGGGACATATAACAATGCGAGTTTATGTAGATGAAGTGGTTTATGATCAAATAAAATCGAAAAAGGATCAACGATATTTTTGGACACACCAATACAGAAATATATTTTGTACATTTGCTGTGGAAAAAGAATTTAATATTACAGAAGTTGATAAATTTCAGAAAGGAGGAAATTGGTGGTCAGATGATGACACTTATTACAAAAGATTTGAAGAATTAATAGGAGGAAAATATAATGGCAGGTTTTGGATAATTTGATTTATCTTAGAGAGATTGCAAGTGGTAATGAGGAAATTGAAACTGTTGAGGAGTTTATTAACTTTGGTATATAATTTTAATAAAAAATTACTAAATGAAAAGGAGAATGATTATGGAAAACCCAAAGAAAAGTTTGCAAGAGTATTATGAACAACTAAAAGGAATTGACGAAGATTTTAAAAGAGCGGAATTTTTTCCACCTGTTTCTTATGAACAAATTGAACATTTTGAGAAGGAAAATAATATGCAAATTCCTGAATCTTATAAGAATTGGTTATTCTTATCCAATGGAGGATATTTGATTGGCGGAAGTGTTCAGTTATTTGGAATATATAATGATCCAGAGCCGTATGTAGGATATGACTATACAAAAGGTTTAGTTCCCAAGGAATACTTAATATTGGGAAGTTTTGAATCTGATGTTATTTGTTTCGATAAAAAAAGTATGAAATATTTTTTCTATCGATATTCAGATAAATCGGTGGACTATGATGACTTTAATGAGATTTTAGACTTCATTATAGATGTTTGTACTAATTAAAAAGAAAGGATTTGTTTGTTATGGAAAATGTATTTGAGCTACCTGGATCAGAATTTAAAGCATATTTAAACACACTTAGTGTTGATGAATTAACAAAGTTTATGCATGATATGAACCCTGTGCAAAGAAAATTTTTTTGATAATCTCAGTAATGATGAAATAAGAAATTAACGGCAATATCTAAGTTTAGCTGCTAGGTATTGCCGTTAATTTTTACTTAAAGAAAGAGTTTATTAGAATATTGTAGAAATATTAAATTAATAATAGGTATATATTGACAAAGAAGTTAATTTGGTGTATAATTTTAATAAAAAATATATTTACTAAAAGGTACTGGAGGTTTTATGAATAAAATTAAAAAAAAAATAATAATATTACAGCTAATGGCATTAATAATTGGAGGATATGGATGTGAAATGAAAAAAGAGAAAGTAAAACAAGAGCCGAGGTTAAACGAATGGCAGAAAGAATTTTTAGCAGAGCAGGGATTGCCTACAGAGTATTCAGAGCTAAATATAACCCAGCAGTTATCAGTAGATGCAATATATGAAATGATAATGTATCTTGAGGAAAAGTATGGAATAGGCTTTGAATACACAGGTTATGTAAGACCGCAGATATTGGAAAAGGAATATATGACAGCTATTCCGGAGGGAGGAAATGCAAAAACAGATACCGTAACAGTTACTCGTGAAGACGACGGAACATTTACAGATGATTATCCTAATATTGCGGTAAGACCTTATTATGAGCAAATGATTACGGATTATATCAAGGATTATTTTAATTCAGATAAGATAAAAGTATTTTCTACAGTTACAGAAACTTCACTTGAAAGCGTTGAGAATATTGATAATGAGATGTTAGAGAAAAAAATTTCTGCTACAAATGTGATTTTTATCCATAGCAATTTATGCTCTAAAGATATGCTTGTTAAATTTGCTACTGATTACACCGAATGGATGAAGGAACATAATTTTGTTAGCACTAATAGAATTAATATCGTCTTCAATGTGGATATACCAAATATTAATTACTCTAATTTATCCGATTATTATGATAAAGAACATCTTAAATTCGACTTGTTATGTTATGTAAAATCAAGTGGAGAAATTATAATTAATAAATAAATACGGGGAGTTGTTTGTATGAATTTGACAGATCAAGAACTTTTAATGCTTGAGCAATTATGTTATATTAATAGTGATGTGGCATCTGCCGCGGGAGTGTCTGATTTTTCTAAAATAGATATTAATGTCTTTCAAAATAAGACTATTAATGAAATTTTGCAAGTGTTTGATGAAACTGCAATTTCAAATTTAGAAGCGTTAGGAGATACAGAGATAGATGGAGCATGTGCAAGCGGTAAGGAATGGGCACAAATAATTACCTATTTGAAGTCGAGTGATAACCTTAATAATTTGCAATTAACAAAAACCATGGTAAATAATAAGGACACACCCTTAGCTCTTTGTTTTATAGATGAAATAAGAAATTAACGGCAATATCTAAGTTTAGCTGCTAGGTATTGCCGTTAATTTTTACTTATAGAAAGAGCTTATTAGAATATTATAGAAATATTAAATTAATAATAGGCATATATTGACAAAAAAGTAAATTTAGTGTATAATTTTAATGAAAAAATAAATTTACTAAATGAAAAGGAGAAATCTTTATGAATGTACCAAAAATTCCTAACAACAGCTTGACTGAGGAGATCACAGAGCTTGTAAGTTTATGTGAGCAATTATTTCCGGATTATGGAGAGAAAACAATGTGGTTTTTTCCTCCAGAACCCAAAAGCGAAATCATGAAATGGGAAACCGAACATGGGGTAACTATACCTCCTTCATTTAAGGAATGGTTAGAATTTGCTGGTGATACGCAGATTTTAAATGGAACCGCACGTTTCTATGGAACTAAGATGTTTGGGTATCATAGTCAATACTTGCCTGACGATTACATAGATATAGGAGAACTTATCGGCGATGGTCAATACCTATGTTTTTCTAAAAGTACAGGTAAATTAATTTGGTATGATCATGGCGATTCATTTGAGTATGACAATTTTAAAGACGTATTAAACAGTATTTTAGACTTAATTTAAGGAGGTAATTAAAATGACAAATCAGGAAATTTATGATTATTATAGAAGCATACCAAGAGGAACCAGATATAGAACTATTACGGATCATTATAATAGTTTGACAGTAGAAGAAAGAAAATCTTATGTAAATTATTTAGAGAATCTTCCAGGAAGAAAGATTCCAACTGTATTATATAGATAAATTGTTCATTATGAATATTGTAAAATTATTTTATAAATAGAAATAAGCAAAAGCTTAATGTTTATTTGTGTTTATAAAAAATAAACTATTAAAAACTTGGAGGTTTTATTATGGCGTTTGTAAATGCATATTTAACAGTTGAGGAAAAAAAGATAATTGATGCTTCAAAGATTAGAGATCCACGCTATCAAATAGCAAAGAAGTATCTCATGCCAGATAAGTGGACTATCGATAGAGAGAATAACATTATTTTAATTAATTGTGGTATTGCTGACCGTGATGAATATTATAAGGAAACTTTCGTACTTTTTTATAAACAAATGGACAATGAACATTTAATTGTTCTAACACTTACTGCAGATTATTTTGAAAAAGAAAAGGAAAAAATGTTGAGAAACGAATATAATGTGAATTTGGTAACCAAATGGATAATCCTTGACTATGTTAAATCGGATACTCTAAATATTACAAATCAGGAACTGTGTAATGTCCTTGCTGATGCATTAACAACATATGGAGTAAATGGAAAACCTAACATTGTACAAAGCGTTAAGGCTTTTATTGAATTTGAATAATGGAGGTATCAAATTATGGAACTTGAAACAATAGATGGAATAATTAATGTTAATTTAGACAGCGTTTCATTAAAAGATGTAAGCAATATAATTTCTAAATTATCTGTCGATGCAGGTGTGAAAGATAATGCCAAAACCATTTTATATAGTGGTAGTATTAATGGATATAGAACAGGTGATATTGCAACATCTCTTAGTGATGTAAGAATCATTGATAATACATTTGTTGGTAAATTTTTAGCTGACGATTCTGATACATCAAAATTTAACAAACTTCTTGAATCAGCTATTCGCAACGAAATGGAAAATGGAGATTTCGACATATCTTCTGTGGCAAAAGGACTTAGAGATAAAGACTATCAAAGACTATTGACATTACTAGATGATGCTGATTCATTTACACCTGAAAGCCTATCTGAAGCAGTGAAATTGGCTAGTAAAGGATATAAATTCGAACCAACTAAAGGAGCATGGGCAATCGCATCAGAGCAATTTATTAAAGAGACCCCGGTTGGTTCTGAGATAATTTGCCTTACTGCTGAAGCAGATTTAACACGAACATGGGCGCAAGTTGAAATTCCAACTGCACTCAAATATTTACCTGAAAATCAAGTTTTTGGAGGATATACAATTGCAGAATTGAAATCCGTATATAATTCTAATGGAATAGAAAGCGTTCAAAACTTACTTAAAAATAAAGCAATAGATATTACACAAAATGTAAAAGTGCATTATGGAACGAACGGCAAAGTAGTAGGAATGGATGCTTCAAATCTTATAAATGGAACGTCTTATGTCAAGCCAAGTGAATCAGTTTTTGAAACAACAATGGGAGACATAAGAAATTATATTTCAGATGCTGAAATGTCGAAACTCTTCCCGGACGTTAACTTTGAAAACTTGTCTGAACTTGAAAAGCTTCAGATTCGCCAATTAGAATTGGAATATAGGCGGGTAAATGGTATACTTGTAAAATTATTTTATAAATAGAAATAAGCAAAAGTTTAATGTTTATTTGTGTTTATAAAAAATAAACTATTAAAAACTTGGAGGTTTTATTATGGCGTTTATCAACGAAAAACTAACTGAAAAAGATAAGGAGTTCATAGCTTCTTTTAAATTTCACAATCCAATCGGAAGATTGAATGAATTAGCACATCTTCCAGAAGAATGGTCAATAGATAAGGAGCATAATTACTACCTTATATGTTTAGGTGGGCAAGGTGAACTTGATAAAGAGTATCCGCCTAATTATTATAAGTTAATAGTCAATGGCAATGTTGTTGATATCAAAGCCAGATATCAAACTGTAGGTAACGGAAAAACAGGGATAAAAATTACTTGGGAGATTGAAGGTATTGTTGTTAATTTGAAAAGAACAGATGTTGATATACAGAAAATAGCTATGTCCGCACTTGAATCATATGGAAATATTCATTTTGGAGGGCATATTATTTATAGTGAGTTTATAAATGTATCTGCCCCACATTATGTACAAGGAGAATAATGATGGATAATTTATTGAATTTTTTGAATGAGTGGATTAGAAATAATGGAACACTTAATGCATCAGACACAGGCATGCTGAAATCGTTTATGTCAGGATTGGGTGCTGAAATTGATAGCTTGTCTATAGTTCCGCCTACAGGTTCAAATAAATTGATATTGTATGGTGGATGGAATGGAGATGTGCCAATGTGGCAAATTGCCGAAGGTGCCGCTAACTCTGGACAAGGGTATTATTTTATTTCTCAAACAGAGGCTGGAAGTGTATTGAATAATGATGTGGTAAAGAAGAAAATTAATGAAATATGTGATTATGACAAAAATTTATATGATAAGATTTTTGGAAATCCTGTGAATGATAAACGTAATGCATACGTGGTAGATGGGGAATTATCAATAAATGACAGAGTATCAAATAGACTTGCACAGAACGCCACGGGGGATGTTACAATTTGGGCTCCTGATTGCCCAACAAATAAGGTTTTGTCTGATACGGAGTTGCGTGCTGTTTTAACAAATAATAAGATAACTAGTATAAATGGAATACCAAAAGAAACGTTTGTTGATACATACAAAAAAATATCAGGTGGTTCATTTGAAAGCAATCCTAGTAAGCTAGATCAAAATATTTTGGATCAGGTTTTTTTTGAAGTAAAGAAAACTTGTATGCCAGAATATTTTGATGATGTCAAAGCTTTTTATAATTCAAGAGGAAAAGTAATTGGCATAGATGTTTCTGATTTTGTAGGTGGTAATCCAATTAAAGCTCCTTATGAATCAGTTTTTGAAACAACAATGGGAGACATAAGAAATTATATTTCAGATGCGGAAATATCGAAACTCTTCCCGGACGTTAACTTTGAAAACTTGTCTGAACTTGAAAAGCTTCAGATTCGCCAATTAGAATTGGAATATAGGCGGGCAAATGTTATACTTGATTCTATAGAAGTTGACGACGCCTTGAAATCAAAATATTTATCTAAAATCGGAAAAACCGAAGAAACTGCCGGAATATTCGATAAATGGGCTATAAAAATGTTGGATGGAAAACTTAGCGGAAGTGATGATGCGGCAAATGCGCTTATGAAATTGGCATCTTATACGAAAAAAATACCCAAGAAGATTGCGAACGTGATTCCTTATGTTGGGTATATTTATGATTTTATTGATATTATAAATGGCATGGATGACATTAGAGATGCTTATGAAATTGGCGGTCAAAAATATGCAGTAGAAGTAAGTCAAACTATATTTGGCAAACTTGCATTTGAAACAGCTGAAACATGGCTTGTAGGTGAATTTTCTGCATGTATCATGGGCGTTGGGGCTTGTTTTGGACCAGTAGGTTTAGGGATTTCAATAGTTGCGGCTGTAGGCTTAAATGTTGCTAATATGTATATGCTTTATAAGTTTGGACAAAGTTTTGATGAAAACTTTGATGTAAATGATTTTTGGATAAAACCGGCTAATGGTTATAGTCCTGTTGAATATGATATTAATAATTCATCTAATCCTCTTAATTTATCTAAAGCGCCTAAAAAGATTGTAAAAGGTACAATGTGGAGTGACGTATTTTCAACATATGACGAACCAATTATAGCTTTAGGATTTGGCGGTGAAGATACAATAAATGGAAGTCCCGGAAATGATATTATATATGGCGGAAATGGTAATGATATGCTTTATGGAAATGACGGAGATGATGTAATCTTTGGCGGTAATGGTGAATATGTGGAATCCGGCGGAGGAGATAACTTCGTATTGGGTAATTTGATTCTCCAGGAAACTATAGATGGCGGAAACGGTAATGATTACATATACGGTGAAGGCGGAGATGATTTATTAATAGGTGGAAACGGCAGCGATTATATTTATGGCGGTGATGGAAATGACATAATATATGGTGATGAATATATAGAACCTACATTATCAGGCGAAGTATTACTGCCACGGTTAAGTGATATAAAAATTAATTTCGATAGAGAAGATTTTGAATTAACAATGGATTTAAATGATTTTGGTGCAAATATGCCGCAGTCAAATTATATATTTGGAGGTAATGGAAATGATACCATATACGGTGGAGTTCATAGTGATATAATTTTTGGCGGAAAAGGTGATGACATCATATATGGAGGTGATGATGATACGTCAGATGATTTGTTGGCACAAATTATGACAGGAGATTATCTGTGCGGTGATGAGGGTAATGATATAATCTTTGGTGGCTTCGGTAATGACGTTATCTTTGGAGGAGCCGATAATGATGAATTGCACGGAGAATCTGGGGATGATGAAATTTGGGGAGATGACGGAAATGATGAGATTTATGGAGATGACGGAAATGATAAAATATTTGGCGGTGAAGGTAATGACAAAATTTATGGTGGAGAAGGTGATGACTATATAGATGGAGGAAACGGAGACGACTACATAGAAGGTGGTAACGGTAAGAACATAATGTTTGGAGGAAATGGGGTTGACCAAATTTACGGAGGAGATGATGATGATTATATAGAAGGTGGAGATGATCAAGATTTTCTTCATGGAGGAAATGGTAAAAACATCATGTACGGACAAGAGGGCGATGATTTCATTTATGGCGGAAATGATGAAGATTATATATTTGGAGGAACAGGAAATGATCATTTATATGGTGGAAACGGAAAGAATGAGATTTACGGCGGACATGGTGATGATGTAATTTATGATGGTGATGACGGTAGTTATATAGAAGGAAGCTTTGGCAATGATATTATATATGCAGGAGGCGGTAATGACTATATCGACCCGGGCGAGGGAGACGATTATATTCAGGACGACCACGGGGACGATACAATAGTATTTAAGGCAGGGTACGGAACGGATACTATTTCCGACGCGGCAGGAAACAATACAATACTGCTTTCAGGACTGTCAATCGAAAATGCTGAAATGTCGAGGATAAACGGAAGTGATTTAAAGATTTCATTCGGAGCTGATAATATTATCATCAAACAGTATTTTGACGGAGCAGCGTTCCAGAACTTTAATATAAACGGAACAATGATAAATGACCTTATTACGGCTTTGAACGGTTCAGACAGTGACGACTGGATGTCTGCATGGAGTGATTCGGGAGTAACACTGTGTGGAAACGGAGGAAATGATACGCTTTACGGAGGTAACGGAGATGATGTTCTTGACGGCGGAGCAGGTAATGACTGGCTGTACGGAGGAAACGGAAACGATACATATATCTTCGCCAGAGGCTACGGCAACGACACAATTGAAGATTGGGGCGGAAGCAGTACAGTTAAATTCAAGGACGTAAACTCCGGTGATGTGACAATAACTAATCTTTGGGATTCAACACTTGAAATGACAGTAAACGGTACAAACGATAAACTAACTATCAATGGTTACAAGTGGAATCAGGGAGGATTTACCTTTGAATTTGCAGACGGAGCAGTCGGAACAGTAAATAAGGATACGTGGGAACTTGAATTGAATCAGCCTTTTGCAAACGCAGAATCCGAGGAGGATATGGTGCAGAAGCAGGCTGATATGCTAAGCGATATGTATGCAGATGAAAGTCCTGTATCAGAGCTGCTCACAGAATCAGGTGATACTGTAATAACCGATATAACAGACAGTCCGCTGGAAACGGAAGAAACGGACGAAATTGCAGAACAGACTGATATTCAGCTGATGATACTTATAGACAATATGTCTGCATTCTCAGACGACGGAAATATTTCAGACGGTATAGACGTGCTGAATCCGACAGAGGATACAGCGATGATGAATCAGGTGCTTGCAGGAACACAGGTTCAGTAAAAATAAATGCAGCGGCATGAAAATGCTGCTGCATAATTTTTCAGAAAGAGGAGGTCGAAATATGGAAAAAAAACAAGACAGCGGTTTGTCATGCTTTATGATAGTAATGAAGTTTCACGGTATCCCGATAACTAAAGAACAGGCGCAAAATCTGTCTGTGCTTGAAAACAGGAACACCGCTGTCATCTATGATAGACTTTAAATTTATATCGGTATAAATGTTCTATTTTAGGACTTGTTCCTTTGTTTATCCAATCACTTACAGTATTCGCTTTTACTCCTATAAATCTTGATAATTCTGCTTGGCTGTGGTTAGTTTCCATAAGTAATGTCGATATTCTTTGGCTAAAATTTACAAAAATCATCTCCTATTTGATAAATCGGTATTTTACTATTGATTTATTCGGTATATAATATTGATATACCAATAACACAAGCGGCAATAACACGTATGATAATTATATCACAAAGGAAATTGCTTGTAAACAGAAAGGAAATAAAAGTTAGATAGAACTGAGGTGAAATAAAATGTCATTTGCTGAAAATAAGCAGATTAATAAAATGCTTGATGAGCACATGAACAATATGCATGAGATACATGATAGATTTTTGATGAGGTTTAATCAGCAAATAAATAATGAAGAGAGGACAGAACATGTATTTAAAAATATTTCAGAATAGTGAATTTGGAGAACTTAGGGCTCTTACAATTGACGGTAAAGAATATTTTCCGGCTACACAGTGTGCTAAGATTTTAGGATACAAAAATCCTTATGATGGATTAGAAAACATTGTACGTCAGACGGGTGCGTAAAATGCGAGGTGGTCTCCAATACTACTAATCAGCATGGCGTTATCTCACAACAGATAACAGAAACTAAGTATATAAGCTAGGGAAATCTATACCGCTTGATTATCCGTTCCAAGCTTCCGGCAGCAGAGAAATTTGAACATTGGGTGTTTGATGAAGTACTTCCGGAACTTAGAAAAAACGGATCATACGGAAACAATGTAAATTTGGAAGAGGTTATTGCAAAAACCGCAACGGCAGTTGTTTCGGAAGTTATGTAGCTGATTATGATAGTTCGGATTTACAGTTAAGTATATTTGGTTAATAGAGAAAAAATATACGGAGAAATTTTTCTTGAATGAAAGATAATACTTATCAAAGAGTGCGCACGGAAATAAGATGTCTGCTGTATAAGGGAATAAAGTTTTGCTGAAAGGTATATCGAAGTATTCAGAGGCGGAGGTTCTATATTATTTTCAAAAGATTTGCGAATTAACAAAAATGCCATCGGAGGACATAATGATAAGATTAAAATTATAGGAAATACTGAACGAGCATAAATTGACTCAGGCTGAGTTATCGGTATTAACAGGAATAAGACCGTCGACCATTTGTGATATATACAATAACAACAGTACCTTTCTTAAGTTGGAATATATAGATAAAATATGCCGTGAGCTTGGATGCTCTATCGGGGGGGGGGTTATGCAGTTTAACTAAAAATAATAATAAAATTTGTGATGAAAATGTGTTATTTGTGTTGACATTTTGGCAAAAACAGGATATAATTGGTATATAAATTAAATTATCAGGGAGGAAAATCAAATGAAAAGGAAATTTATCAAACTAATTACAGGTTTTGCGTCTGCCACAGCGTTGATAAGTGCAGTATCGTTTAATGCAGGAGCAGAAAATGTTCAGCCAAGAGGTTCGTGGTATGTATACGGAGATGTTAACAATGATGGCAAAATAGACGTAATTGATATAATAAATATAAACAAGGCGGTTAACAAATACCGAGAATTAACCGGAGAAGAAAAATTACCTATGAGGATAGCAGTTGCAAGAACGGCTATCTATTTTGAAAATACAAATAATCCTGTACCGCAGGCAGCCGATGTTAATGGAGATGGATATATTTCTTCAGAAGATTCAGATATGGTATTAAGGTATGTAGCAGAACAAAGAGAGGATATAGGAAAATGCGGAGAGCATTTTTATATCAGCTAAAAATGGATGTAAGATAAATAAAAGGAGAAGAGTCATGAAAAAATTAAAAAAAATTTTAACCGCTTTAATAACTGCTGCTGTTTCGGCAGTATCATTTTGCAGTATGTTTACAGCAAGTGCGTTAGGAAGTGTTGATGAGGAAACATATCGTATTTATGTAGATGTACCGGTAAACTCTGGTATAAGTGAAACTTGTCTGAATCTGCGTTATGATCCAATAATAGCAGATGTCTGCAAATATTATAAAGGCACACTTAATAATGAATGTTATGTTAGTGCATTAATTGATAATGAGATAGGTTATTATGGCATAGATGCGTATTATGAGTCAAGCAGTAATCTTACTGCATCAGGAACGCTTGGGGTAATTACAATGATAGCCCCAAGCAGTATTAATAGTATTTTTGATGTAGTAGATCTTAATATTGAATATATATGTAATACAGCCGGAACATTTTTACCGACAAGCAGATTGAGAATAAACGATGTAATGGTAGGAGATGTAAATCAGGATGGAAAAGTAAATACAGCTGATGCTACACTTCTTAATAATTATTTAAATGGTAAAGCTTCTTTAAGCGGAAATGCATTGAGAGCCGCGGATACTAATGCAGATTTTGGAGTGACAAAAGATGATCTCACACATTTAAATGATTACTTAAGTGGAAAAGTTAGTTATTTTGATGCATAAAAGTATGGTAGTCATAAGCTTGGTTAACAAAGATTGCAGAGTATAATTTTATAATATAATTGAGTTATTTTTTATGGGAAGGTTTATATGAAAAGATTAAAAAAGGTTTTAGCAGCTATAACAACTGCTGCTGTTTCGGCAGTATCACTTTGTAGTATGTTTACAGCAAGTGCTATCGCAGGAGAGGAGACATTTCGTATTTATGTAGATGTACCAACCAACTCAGGAGTAAGTAATGTTTGCCTTAATTTGCGTTACGATCCTGATGTAACAGATGTTTGCAGATTTTATAAAGGTATGCTTAATAATTCATGTTCATTAAGTGTAATAATGAATAACGGAATCTATTGCGGTATAGAAGCGTACTATGAAGCTACCGGCAATCTTAATGTTGCGGGAACACTTGGAGTAATTACAATGATAGCTCCAAGCAGTATTGATAGTATTTTTGATGTAGTAGATCTTAATATCGAATATATACGTAATTCAGCCGGAACAAATTTGCCTACAAGCAGAATAAGAATAAATGATGTATTGGTAGGAGATGTAAATCAGGATGGAAAAGTAAATTCTGCTGATGCTACACTTCTCGATAATTATTTAAATGGTAAAGCTTCCTTAAGCGGAAATGCATTAAGAGCAGCAGATACTAATGCAGATTTTGGAGTAACCAAAGATGATCTCACACATTTAAATGATTACTTAAGCGGGAAAGTTAGATATTTTGACGCATAAAGTATAGTAGTTATATACTTGAATATGGGGTGATTTATATGAAAAGATTAAGAAAAGCATATCATATTGTATTAGCGGTTTTAATGACTTTTTGTTTAATATCATTTTCGGATAATGCAATACTATCGGAAATAATTTCTGATACGATTGTTTCTGCGGATGAATATAATAATTTTACTTACTCCGTCAATAACGGAAAGGCTTCAATCAGCAAATATAACGGAACAGCTGAAAATCTTGTAGTACCTGAAAAAATTAACGGTTATCCTGTTACCAATATTTACGGCGGTGCATTTCAAAGCAATACTTACATAAAAAAGGTTACAATTGAAAGTAAGATAACTATATTATACGGAAGAATGTTTGCATTTTGTTCTAATTTAGAAACAGTTATTTTACCGGAAACATTAGTGGAAATAAAAGATGGGGCATTTAGTTCTAGTGGTATCGGATATATTACAATTCCGTCAAGTGTTACTAAAATCAACAGTCAGGTATTTCAAGGATGTCAAAGATTATCTACTGTAACCATTAAGGGAACGACTAATATTAGCGGTGCGGCGTTTTATAATTGTAAAAATCTAATGAATATAGAGTTGCCGTTAACATGCACATTGTCTTATTCTTCATTTGATGAGTGCCCAAATCTAAATTATATTAATGGCAAACAAGTAACCATTGTCCCGCCTAAAAATTATTATCCTCAATTTGATGGGGAATTACATGATTTTGTAACTAATTATTTTTTGCAATCAAATAATGTTGGTTTTATGAATACATATAAAAATGCATATGTTTCTAAAGTAGTTATGAATTGTACAAACAGTTCAATGAATGATACACAGAAAGCTAAAGCATTGCATGATTGGCTGTGCGATGCGGTTGATTATGATTATGAAACAACATTAGATCGAAAAAATCATATTGATTATTCAGCTTTTTTATATAGTACAACGGTATGTGACGGATATGCAAGAGCATATTATATATTAACAAAAGCGGCAGGCATTGAATCATATCTTGTTCAAAAAGAAGGGGTACATGCATGGAACATAATAAAACTGGGAGATCATTATTTTCATGTTGACGCTACATGGGATGACGGAATAGGTGTAGGGAATCGCAAATATGATTATTTCCTTTTAAGTGATTCTGAAATGAAGGCGTTAGGTGGAGCTCACTCGTCCTGGGCTTTATATCGTCCTTCAAATCTATTTACTTACGATGAAGGTCCGGCTCCTTTATCTAATTATATGTTAGGAGACTTAAATAAAGATGGCATTATTAATGCAACCGATTTAACTCTTCTGCAAAATTATCTATTGGGTAATGGTTCTATAAGCAAAGGTGATGCTGTTTTAGCTGATTTAAATTTTGATGGAGTTGTAGACAGCTTCGATCTTGTAGTTTTAAGGCAAAAAGCTTCTAAATAATAGTACAAAAGCGGCAGAGGATTACTGCCGCTTTTTTGTTATCTGAAGATTATAAGGTGTTTAAATTAGGTTAAAAGAGTGTTTGAAGAAAATATGCCTTCAAACGCTCTTTTTTATATTTTGCTTGTCACTTTTTTGCGTTTTGCGTGTCAGGCAACAAAAGTAAGGAAAAGCAGAGGCACACGCAAATGCCTCTGTTTTTTATTTTCTAAAAAAACACTGAACATACTGTAAAAAAATTAAGGTATGATTGATATACAAAAATCGATGTGATATACTGAAAACAGGTCATGAAGTTAATCATGACCTGTAAGGACATCTAACCCCAAAGAGTTTTGCTATTGGCATACTTGCTCTTACTTCTGTTAAATAATTTACCGGAATTATACGTTTCCGGCTACACAGTGAGCTAAGATTTTAGGTCATGAAAATCCAGCAAGGGTAGTACCAAGTATTGTAAAAGGGTGACTGAAACGGTCACCCCTACAAATGGAGGAAATCAGTCTGTTTAATACATATCCGAAGGAGATTTATACCGTCTGATTATCCATTCCAAGCTTCCGAAAGCAGAGAAATTGCAACACTGGGTATTTGAACGCTTAAAGAAATGTCGGAAGCGGAGCGAACTGAAGTAAGCTTGTGGACTGAAATGATCGTTATCGTTAAAGAAAGAAATTCTATCAACAATCTGCTTTCTATGTTTGGTAGATATTCGGGACTAATATTTTTCTTAATACAGCCATATGTTTTACTGCACCATAACTAATCTTAATTTGAACGTAAAACATCGCAGCATTTACTCTGTTTGCACAACGGCACTTTCCGTGTCCATATTCGCCGCAGTATTCCTTTAAGAAATCTGCTACCTTGCTGCGTATTCTTGAAAGTCGTTGGCGGTAGGCTTCGGGTGTAATACCCAAAATATCTCCGGCAATACGGCTGTCCACCTTAAACATCGTACCTAATATAAAGATACATCTGCTTTCAGTGTCAAGGCATTGGAGCATAACATTTGTACAGGACAGTTTGAGCTCTTCTGCTAAAATAGATTTTTCCACATTCTGCGTCAAATCCGGCACATCGTCAATTTTTCCGTTTTTAATGTCATCTCCATAAAATTCAAAGCTTAGTGGGAATTTTGCGTTGACAGTAAGGAAGTTGCAGATAGGTATATATTGACAAAAAAGTTAATTTGGCGTATAATTTTAATGGAAAAATAAATTTACTAAATGAAAAGGAGAAATTTTTATGAATGTACCAAAAATTCCAAACAACAGCTTGACTGAGGAGATCACAGAGCTTGTAAGTTTATGTGAGAAGCTTGCTCCTGAATTTGGCAGTAAAGCTTCATGGTTTTATCCACCAGAATCAGAAAGTAAAATTTCAGAATGGGAAAAAGAAAATGGAGTAACTATTCCTCCGTCCTATAAGGAATGGTTAGAATTTTCAAGTGATGCACAAATTTTACATGACACTGCTATTTTTTATGGAGTAGATATGTTTGGATATAGTAAGCAATATTTGCCGGAAGATTATATTGATATTGGTAAACTTATCGGCGATGGTCAATATCTATGTTTTTCTAAAAGTACAGGTAAATTAATTTGGTATGATCATGGAAAATCAAGGGAGTTTAAAGACTTTAAGCACGTATTAAACCATATTTTAGACTTAATTTAAGGAGAAAAATAAAATGACAAATCAGGAAATTTATGATTATTATAAAAGCATACCAAGAGGAACCAGATATAGAACTATTACGGATCATTATAATAGTATGACAGTAGAAGAAAGAAAATCTTATGTAAATTATTTAGAGAGTCTTCCAGAAGGAAAGGGAAGCCCAACTTTATTATATAGAATAATTAGTTTATACGTTCTGTAAAAAACAGGGCGCATTTTTTTACCCAAAAATTATTTATAATGATATGATCCACTAAGTATGCAATTTTAGTAATGAAATGATTTGAGGGATTAACATGAGTCTTTTTTGATGTCATTTTAACTTTGTATCAGGCTTTGTTCTAATTCAATGCTTGTTTTCATAGTATATTATAGAAACGGACAAGTGGTTTGGAATTGTAAATGCTTAACGGAGGTTTAAAATGATTAGGAAATACAATATAAGGAAGCTTGCGCCTTACTTTTCTGATAAAATAGGCTCTGCGGTCAGCAAGATAACTTCTGCTGACGCAGAACAAATAAGTGAAATAAGACTTCGTACGGGACGTCCAGTAAGCTTATCAGTTTGCGGTAAGGAGAAATTTCTTACTCAAAGCGGTGGATTAACGGAATGTGAAGGTATGGCAGTTACAGCAAATATGAGCGATATAGAAAAAAGCTTTAATGCAGTATGCGATTATTCGGTACATAGTTATGGACGTGAAATATCAGAGGGATTTATTACAATCGAGGGTGGAAACAGAGTCGGCATATGCGGTACTGCGGTGACTGAAAATAACTGCATTAAAACCCTGAAATATATAAGCGGACTGAATTTCAGAATTTCAGGACAGGCATTCGGATGTGCTGATGAAATCTGCAAACGATACTTTAATGAAAAACCTTGTTCAATGTTAATAGTAGGACCGCCGTCAAGCGGCAAGACCACTATATTAAAAGATATATGCCGGAACTTGGGCAGCAGATATAAAATTTCTGTAATTGATGAAAGAGGAGAAATAGGTGCAGTTTATCACGGAGTTCCGCAAAACAGTGTCGGACTTATGACTGATGTTTTTGACGGATACCCTAAAGCATTTGGAATAACATCGGCAGTACGTGTTATGTCACCTCAGATAATCGTATGCGATGAGCTTGGGGGTAATGATGATTGTGAAGCGGTTATAAATTCAGTGAGTACAGGTGTAAAAATCATTGCTTCTATGCATGGATTCACTGAGCAGGCTGTTTTAAGCAATAAGGGTATAAGACAGCTTGCGGAATCTGGAATGTTTGAATATGCGGCGGTACTTGAGGGTGATACTGTTCCTGGAAAAATAAAATATGTTAAAAAGGTTGTTGATGTAATATGCTGAGGCTGTTAGGGGTTATAATGATATTTTCTGCGTTTTCATGGGCGGGATTTTCATTTTCGACTTCAATAAGGCGTAAGATAACAAGACTTGAAACCGAAAAAAAACTAACAGAGGATATATCTACGCTAATTAGATACCGTTCACTGACATTAAGGGAAATAATTTCACAGATAGCAGAATCTCCCGGTTACGCTGAAACCGAATTTATTAAATATGCTTCTTCAGCCGACAGGTATATACCATTTGCTGAATCCTGGAAAAGTGGTATTGAAAAAGACAGGACATTAAGTAATACGGAAAGGGATATTCTTAAAAAAATGGGATATGAACTGGGTACTACAGATGCGGAAGGTCAAATGGCCGTTCTTAATATTTATCGTAACCAGTTTGATGAAATGCTGTCTGCTGAAAAAACAAAGTATGATACTAAGGGAAAAATGTACAGATCATTGGGCGTGCTTTTCGGAGCAATGGCAGGGATTTTATTTATATAAAGGGGCGGAACATTATAAAAATCATCTCAGCCGCATTTCAGCGGCGGAACGGAGAATAAAATGGAAGTTGATCTTATTTTCAAGATTGCCGGAATAGGAATAATTGTTGCAGTTTTGAATCTGGTTCTCAAACGTGCTGAAAGAGAAGAACAGGCGATGATGACAACGCTGATAGGATTAGTTGTTGTGCTTATGATGGTTATAGACAGCATAGGTAATTTATTCGACAGTGTTAAAACGGTATTCGGATTATGGTAAATATAGTTTCTGTATGTGTTATCTGCATATGCGCTGCACTTATCTGTAAAATTACTGAAAAGCATTCAAAGGAACAAGCAGTGCTGTTGGTTATTGCGGTCAGTGCGCTTATCCTGATAAGCGTGATTTCTGAAATTTCTCCTGTAATAGAAAAAATCGATTATCTTGCCGGCGCCTCAGGTCTTGACAGCGCCTATGCAGAAACGATATTCAAAGCGCTGGGAATATGTTTTCTTACAAGATTTGCATCAGACATTTGTCATGACTGCAATGAAAATTCTATGGCAACTGCTGCTGAAATTGCCGGAAAGCTTCAGCTTGTTCTTCTTGCACTGCCTATGTTCGGCGAAATTGCAGATATGACGGCGGTGATGCTGGAATGAAAAAAATACTTGTAAGCTTATTATGCATATTGTGCTTCATTTTTACTCCTTGTTCAGTAAGCGCTGAGGAAACTGCTGACAGGCTGTATGAGGCAAGCGGCGCTGGAAATCTTTCGGCCGGAGAAATACTGGAGGAAAATGGGATAAGCTTTAGTGATCCTGAGAGCGTACTATCTCTTTCGCCGTCCATGGTTTGGGATATGATATGGGATACCATATCCGGAAAATTGACGGGTCCGTTAACTCTTTTTGTTACACTTTTTGCCGTAATCGTTCTTGCGGCGGTTTCATTAAGTCTGGGTGACACGATAAAAAAAAGCGGAACTACCGCAGTCTTTACCATGATATGCACATTGGTTTGTGTAACCATAATATCAGGTACTATAAGTGAAGTGCTGTCAAATGCGGCAAATTCTCTTGCTGACGGAGCAAGGTTTATGACCGGGTTTGTTCCTGTTTTTGCCGGAGTAGCTGCAGCCGGAGGATACATTACATCGGCAACAGGATACAATGTATTGGTACTATCAGCCGCAGATACGGCAATTCAGGCAGCAGACAGAATTTTTATGCCGATGCTTAGTATGTGTATGTGTATTGCCATTGTTGACGCCGTTTGCAATGCTGTTTCTCTCGACGGATTGTTGAACGGAATAAAAAAGCTTGTTACATGGGGGCTGGGACTTATAATGACTATTTTTACCGGTTTGCTTTCTATTCAAAGTGTTGTGGGTTCTTCAGCAGATACATTAACGTCAAAAACAGCGAAATATGTTATTTCTAACTGTGTTCCGGTGGTTGGCGGAGCTGTTTCGGACGCATATTCAACTGTAAAGGGAAGTCTTTCTCTACTTAAAAACGGTATTGGCGGTGTCGGCATAGCCGCACTTGCTATAATGGTATTGCCGTCTTTAGTATCGCTTATCATGTACAAGCTTTCTGTTTCGGCAGTAAGTATTGTTGCCGAAATATTTGGAACGTCCGGTATTTGTAAACTATTTAAAAATATAAACTCTGTACTTTCTGCGGCTCTTGGTGTTGTTGTTTGCTTTGATCTGATGTTTATAATTTCAACTGCTATGGTAATGGCTGTTTGTTCCTGAAAGGAGTGAGTCAAAACGGAACTGATGAAAAAAATGATTTTGGCTGCTTGTTTTATAAGCGTTGTAATAACACTTGCTGATTCGGTAAAGCCTGGAGATAAATTCAGCAGTCAGCTTAAACTTATTTTTTCTCTTGTTTTTATTTGCGGTATTCTTACAGCTGCTCTTAACGGACAATATGAATCAGGCTTTGATTTATCTTTTGATACGGATAACATAGAAACTTATGACAGTATAAGCGGCGCTGCTGAAAGTTCGGTTATCAGTTCAGCAGAATCGTCAATAGCCGACACAGTCCGTAATGTTTTAGATGAAAATGGAGTAAGCTATGAAAAAATAACGGCAAGTATTAATATAGAAGAGGACAGCCGCATAAATATTAATGAGATAGGTTATAAAGGGGATGAACCGGAACGTGCCGCAGAGGTTATCCGGGAAAATATAGGAGATACAGAGGTGAGGAATATTGAGTAAAGCAGAGGAATTTTTAGCTAAGCTTAAAAATATAAAAGGAACTAAATTCATTGTTTTACTTGGTATATCCGGAATAGCAGTTATTTTTCTGTCGGACATTCTATGGGGTAAAAAGAATACTGCTGAAAAAAATGTTACTGAAATATCTTCAGAATCCGGATATGCGGCTTATGTTTCAGAAACTGAAGCACGTCTTGCCGATATGCTTGAAAAAATAGACGGAGTCGGCAAAGCCGAAGTCATGATGACTGTCAGCGGTACAGAAGAATACATATACGCTGAAGAAGAGAAATCTGATACAGGCGGCGATCGTGTTTCAAGGGAAAATAAATATGTTGTTATCGGCGGTAACTCCGGCAAGGAAGCGCTGCTGCGCAAAATTGAGAATCCTGAAATCAGCGGAGTAGTAGTCGTATGTGAGGGAGGTGACAGCAATATTGTCAAGGAAAAGGTTATAAATGCCGTATCAGCGGCGTTTGATATTTCAACTCATAAGATTTTTGTAGCAAAATCAAAATGAAATAAAGGAGAGATTTTTTATGAAAAAGCCATCACTTATAATCGGAAAGAAGCATATTATTCTTACTTGCCTGACCCTTATGCTGGGAATTGCAGTTTATGTTAATTATGCAGTTACTGACAGCGGAACAAAATTGAAAAAAGCAGATAATTCTATTTCAGTCAGCGGTAATGTAAAAGACGTAAACGCTAAAAAAGCAGACGACAGCAAATCATCAGATGATAAGGATTCAAAGGATGTTGAAGCTGAAGCAGAGAATTATGGTGAAAGTAAATTTGTCAGCGGTGAAAATACTGAAGATTTTTTTGCCCAGGCTCGCCTTGAAAAAATGGAGAATCGAGATGAAGCGGTTCAGACGCTTCAGGCTATTATGGGCGGAGGAGATATAACTAATGATGAAATGGTTACAAATGCTCTTGAAGCCGTAGAGGTATCAAAACTTATTGAAAGCGAGGGAAATATTGAATCCCTTATCAAAGCTCAGGGTATTCAGGAATGCGTAGTTTACCTTGACGGCGAAAGCGCTAAGGTAGTTGTTAAGACTGAAGGACTTGATAAGGCTCAGGCAGCTGCTATTAAGGATATTATTCTCGGCGAAGTAACAATTCCGGCTGAAAATATACGGATATTTGAAGTAAAATAATTTAATATTGAAAATTATATGAAATAGTGACTTGTTTATTCTGAAATTTGTGGTATAATGTATATATGGATTTTTGCAGACAGACGGAAATATAAAGTTTCCGCTGTCTGTACTCCCAACCGGAGAAATCGTCGAAAACGGTTTATTTATACGGAAAGGAATGAGATACTTGGAAAATAATGAAAATATATGCACAGGATTTATTAAAATTTCAGAAAATGTACTTATTGAAATTGCAGAAAATGCTGTAAATGAAATTGAGGGAATTACTATTCCGGATAAAAAATATAATATTTCCATTGAAATAAAAGGCGGAGTAGCAGAAGTTACAGTGCCTGTTATTATTGAATATGGTTTCAGAACAGCTCAGTGTACTGAACTGGTTCAGAGCAGTATTAAGAAAAGCATTCAGGATATGACTGGCGTTGCTGTATCTAAAGTCAATGTTCTGGTTAAAAGGCTGTCTGAGAAAAAGTATGGCGAATGCTAAGCAGAATGGAGATTTATATGACAAGACGTGAAATAAGGGATAGTGCATTTAAAATTATTTATGAGAAGCTTTTAAGAGATGATTCTCTTGAAGATTTGTATGAAATGGCTGAAGAAGTTGAAGAAATTACATTAAATGAAAAGGTAAAGGAAATTGTTGAAGGCGTTACCGAGCATTCTTGTGAGCTCGATGATATAATCAGCAATTTCAGTAAGACAAGAGGATTTTCAAGAATTGCTAAAATTAACATTGCGATTCTTAGGATCGCAGTATACGAAATTCTTTATGATGATAAAACTCCGGTAAATGCGGCAATTAATGAGGCTGTACTTCTGTCAGAAACATATTCCTTTAAAGAGGATACAAGCTTTGTTAACGGAGTTTTAAGTGCGTTTGAAAAAACGCTTCCAAAGTTAGAGGAGACTCCGGAACATGCCTGAGTTTCTTGGATTGGACACAAGTAATTATACAACCTCAGCGGCAGTTTATGACAGTGATACCGGAAAAGTAAAACATAAAAGAAAGCTTTTGCCGGTAAAGGCAGGACAAGCTGGTTTAAGACAAAGTGATGCTTTGTTTCATCATGTAAATCAGTTATCTGAAGTATCATGCGGTTTAATTTCAGAACTGAGAGCACTAAAAGGTATTGGAGTTTCTGCATTTCCAAGATTTGCAGAAGGGTCTTATATGCCGTGCTTTCTTGCCGGTAAAACAGCCGGAGAACTTCTGAGCGCTATGAGCGGTGCTGATTTATTTTATACTTCCCATCAGACAGGACATATTATGGCTGCGCTTTACTCATGCGGAAACAGTGATCTTATGAATCATGATTTCATAGCGTTTCATGTAAGCGGCGGAACAACCGAATGTCTTTACTGTCAGCCGGATGATGAGAAGATAATAAATGCGCAATTGTTTTCTTCATCTCTTGATCTTAAAGCCGGACAGGCAGTTGACAGAGTAGGTCTGATGTTGGGTCTTGATTTTCCATGCGGTGCGGAACTGGAAAAGCTTGCAGAAAAAAGCGGCAGCGAATTTAAAATAAAGCCGTCTATGAGAGGGAAGGACTGTTCTCTGTCCGGTCTTGAGAATATGTGCAAAAAAATGAATGAAAATGGAGCAGAAGCGTGTGATACCGCAAAATTCTGTCTTTCGTTTATCGGGGAAACGCTTTTAAAAATGACGGATGAAGCAATAAAAGCATTAGGTAATATTCCGGTTGTTTTTGCCGGAGGAGTTATGTCAGATATTTTAATCAGGGACATAATCAGAAAAAAGTATAATGCATATTTTGCAGAACCTGAATACTCTTGTGATAACGCAGTGGGTACTGCTTTAATTGCAGCGGAAAAATACAGAAGGCAGAATTTATAATATGGTAGTTTTATCAGTATCTCAGCTTAATAAGTATATTTCTTTTAAAATAAAGGAAGACAAAAAACTTCAGGGAGTAATGATAAAGGGAGAAATATCAAATTTTACGGCACATCGTTCCGGTCATTTTTATTTTACTCTTAAAGACGGAGAAAGTACAGTAAAAGCCGTAATGTTCAGGAGTATGGCTTCCAGAGTGAAATTTACTCCGGAAAACGGAATGAATGTTATTGTTCTTGGAAGCGTTTCGGTTTTCGAAAGAGACGGTATATATCAGATTTATGCAGCAGACATTCAGCCTGACGGCGCAGGGGCAGTGCATATAGCCATTGAACAGCTAAAGGAAAAACTTAGACTTGCAGGAATATTTGATATAAGCCATAAAAGGGCATTGCCGTATATGCCTGAAAAAATCGGTGTGGTTACTTCCGGCAGCGGGGCTGCGCTCCAGGATATTATTAATATTTTATCAAGACGTTATCCTATTGGCGAGCTTAATATATTTCCGGTACAGGTACAGGGAATCGGTGCAGAAGATGAAATTTGCCGAGGCATAAAAAATGCCGAGGATTCTGACTGTGATGTTATTATAACCGGAAGAGGCGGGGGTTCTGTTGAAGATTTAAGCGCATTCAATTCTGAAAAGGTTGTTATGTCAGTATATAACTGTAAAGTTCCGGTGGTTTCGGCTGTCGGACATGAAACAGACTTTACATTAACTGATCTTGCGGCAGATATGAGGGCGCCTACACCTTCAGCGGCGGCAGAACTTGTTTCATGTTCAAAGGAACAGCTTATTAATGATATTGATTTTATCAGAAAAAGACTTGTTTCTGCTTCTTTAAAATATCTGGATTTAAGGCTGAATAATTTAGAGCGTGTAACTGAACGTCTTAACAGGTTTTCTCCTGTTTACAGATTAAAACTTGATGAACAGCATTTGAATCAACTTATTAAAAGACTTGAATCGTCTTTCGGTAATATTATTTCCCAAAAGGAGAGAAGATTTATTACCGCTGTTTCTGGACTTGAAGCAATGAGTCCAATAAAGGTAATGTGCAGGGGATATTCTTTAGTTTATAAAAACGGCAGAATTATTAGCGATAGTTCAGAGCTTAAATCAGGCGATGAAGTAGATATAAAGCTTTATAAAGGCAGTATTACAGCGGAAATAAAAGAAAGAACGGTGGAAAATGAAGTTTGAGGAAAATATGAAAAAGCTTGAGGAAATTGTCGGACAGCTTGAAAAAGGTGAAATCGCCCTTGAACAGGCAGTAGAACTTTACAGCCAAGGTATTAAAATATCTGCTGACTGCCGTAAGGAACTGGAAAACGCTAAATTAAAAATAACTGAGGAAAAATAATTTTGAATGGAGATTTTCATGGATATTAAAGCTGTAAGCAGACTTCAGGAATATGTTGAATTTATTGAAAACTCTTTGAAAAACTATAGTTTAAGCGATAAGCTGGGTCTACAGAAAAGTGTAGCAGAAGCAATGGACTATTCTCTTGAAGCCGGAGGAAAAAGAATTAGACCGGTGCTTGTTCTTGAATTCTGCCGAATCTGCGGCGGAGATTATAAAAAAGCTGCTGCACCTGCCTGTGCTCTTGAAATGATACATACATTTTCGCTCATTCATGATGATCTTCCTTGCATGGATGATGACGATCTTAGAAGAGGAAAGCCATCCTGCCATAAAAAATACGGTGAAGCTGCGGCTGTTCTTGCAGGGGACGCTCTTGCAATACGTCCGTTTCAAATTATTGCAGATGACAAATACCTGAATGATCATATCAAAGTTCGTCTTATTTCTGAGCTTTCATGTTCATCAGGACCAGAGGGCATGATCGGCGGACAGATAATTGATATGGAAAACGAACAGCGAAGCAGTGTTGACGAAGCAAATCTAAGACAGATGTATGCGCTTAAAACAGGAGCGCTTATTAAGACGGCCTGCGTTATGGGCTGCGTGTCTGCAAGTGCTGATGAAGAAAAAATTAAATATGCAGAAGAATATGCAGAAAATCTCGGTCTTGCTTTTCAGATTATTGATGATATACTTGATGTAACAAGTACTGAAAATGTTTTAGGAAAGCCGGTTGGAAGTGATAATGAAGAAAATAAAACCACGTTTGTTACACTTTTCGGAATTGAAATGGCAAGGGAAAAAGCAATGGAGTATACTGAAAAAGCTCTAAAAATTGCAGATAAATTTGAAAATGGTTATTTTCTGAAAGAACTGACAGAATATCTTCTTGTCAGAAATTACTGATAAACTTTAAGGAGTTGTAAAGGCATTTCGGTTCTGTACCGTGTGCTTAATATATATGAATGATAATAATAATTTTGTCATGCTGGAATGTCTTGATCTTCCAAAGGATCTGAAAAGACTTGATTATAATCAGTGTGAACGGTTATGCAGTGAAATACGAAAAATTCTTATAGATACCGTGTCAAAAAACGGGGGACATCTCGCTTCAAATCTTGGTGCTGTTGAACTTACAATGGCAATTCACAGAGTTTTTGCTTCTCCCGATGATAAAATTGTATGGGATGTTGGACATCAGGCTTACACACATAAAATCCTTACCGGACGTTTGGAAAAGTTTTCTACTTTAAGAAAAGAAAACGGTATTTCAGGTTTTACAAAACCCAGTGAATCAGAGCATGATTCTTTTATAAGCGGGCACAGCAGCACGTCTATCTCCGTTGCATATGGAATGGCCCAGGCTATGAAGATGAACGGAAGCAGGAATTATGCTGTTGCAGTAATCGGCGACGGTGCGCTGACCGGCGGTATGGCGTATGAGGGAATGAATAATGCCGGTAAGTCAGATACCAACCTTATTATAATTCTAAATCATAACGATATGTCTATATCAAAAAATGTAGGTTCTCTTGCAAAATATCTTATGGGAATCAGATCCACTCAAAAGTATGTTAAAACTAAAAGGGCAGTGGAGAGAGTATTAAATAATACTCCTGTTTTAGGAAAGCCGGTTGCAAAGGTTCTTAAAACATCAAAGGATACATTTAAGAATACGATTTACAGGAATGCAAAAGATACAACAATTTTTGAAGATCTGGGTTTAATTTATCTTGGTCCTGTTGACGGTCATAATCTTGAAGAACTTGAAGAAGCTTTAAAAACTGCAAAAAGCTATCGCAGACCTGTTATTGTCCATGTCAATACAGTTAAGGGTAAGGGCTATGCTCCTGCTGAAAGCAATCCAGGTGAATTTCATGGTATATCGAGATTTGATATTATGACGGGAAATCCCGAGGTGTCTTCCGATGACTGTTATTCTACTGTATTCGGGCGTGAGCTTTTAAAGATAGCTAAAAAAGATAATAGAGTATGCGCTGTCACCGCTGCTATGAAATACGGAACAGGACTTCAGTATTTCTCAGGAGAAATCAAAAATAGGTTTTTTGACGTGGGAATAGCTGAACAGCATGCTATGACTTTTAGCGCTGGTCTTGCAGCAATGGGAAAAATTCCGGTGTTTGCAGTTTATTCGTCTTTTCTCCAGAGGACGGTTGACCAAATGATTCATGATGTATCAATTGGAAGCTATCATGTTGTTGTTGGTATTGACCGAGCAGGGATTGTAGGTGAAGACGGAGAAACTCACCAGGGAGTTTTTGATGTTCCTCTTGTTACGGCTATACCTGGAAGTACGGTTTATTCGCCTTCTTGTTATGAAGAATTGAAAATGTGCCTTGATGAAGGAATTTATAAATGTGATAAGCTTGTTTGCATCAGATATCCCAGAGGCAATGACTGTACAAGCTTTAATAAAGAAAACCTTAATACATCGTATACATATACTGTTAAGGAAGATTCTGATGTACTTCTTATCAGTTATGGAAGAATTTACGATGAACTTTACAAGTCCTTTGTATTGCTTAATTCTGAAGGAATAAAATGCGATATTTTAAAAATAACTAAAATATTTCCCATAGATGAAAATATGGCTGAAAACGCTTTAAAATATAAAAATATAGTTTTTTTTGAGGAAGGTATCTTAAACGGCGGTATTTCTGAACATTTCTCCTCTGTTCTTTTGGAAAAAGGATATACAGGAAAATATTTTCGTAAAGGTATAAACGGATATATTAAACAGGCGGCTGTTAAAAGCTCCCTTAAAAAATATGAACTTGATTGTGATTCTATGACGGAATACGTAAAGTCTGTACTGGAGAAGAATAATGAGACTTGATTTGTTTATGGTGGAAAAGGGCTTGTCAGAAAGCCGTGAACGAGCGAAAACACTAATAAAAAATAATCAGGTGAAAGTTAATAATAAAATTTGCTCTAAGCCGTCTGCAAATATAAATGAAACTGATTTAATAGAACTTACAGGAGAAATATTACGGTATGTTGGCCGTGGAGGCTTAAAGCTTGAAAAAATAATCAATAAGTATGCTATTGATTTGAGCGGTAAAGTATGCATGGACGTAGGAGCGTCAACAGGGGGATTTACCGACTGTATGCTTCAAAACGGCGCTGAAAAGGTTTATGCGGTAGATGTGGGAAGCGGTCAGCTTGCAAAAAAGCTTGTTGAAGACTCAAGAGTCTTAAATATGGAAAAGACAGATATTCGTAAATTGAAAAAAGATAGTATTAAAGATAAAATTGATTTTATTTCCGCAGATGTGTCTTTTATTTCCCTTAAGCTCGTATTGCCTTATATTTATGAATTACTTAGCGAATGCGGACAGGCTGCAGTGCTGATAAAACCGCAGTTTGAGGCAGGCAGACAAAACGTAGGCAAAAATGGTATTGTAAAGTCAAAAAAGGTTCATGAAAGAATACTTTATGAAATATCTGAATTTGCCGTCACGATTGGTTTTAAAATCATAGATTTATGCTGCTCGCCTGTTACAGGGGGAGATGGAAATATAGAATATCTGATTTATATGGACTGTGAGGTAAATAGAAAATCAGAAGTTTTTGACTTGAAAATGATTGTAGATGATGCATTTGGCAGATTCAGAACCGGAGGAAAATAATGAATACGGCAGTGTTTCCGAACTTTCAGAAAAAGAATGCTTTAAAATGTGCAAGAGAGGTTTGCGATATTCTGAATAACAGCGGTATTAATGTCTTTATTGATGAAAAATATAAGAATGAATTTGCAGATAAGGCCTTTGTAAAATTCGGAAGATTCAGTGAATTTGTTGTCAGCGCTGAGATTATAATTGCTATTGGCGGTGACGGAACAATTCTGAAATGTGCAAAACAAATTGTTGAATACGGAAGCAATAGCTGTCTTATGGGTATAAATACTGGTCGACTTGGTTTTATGGCGGCTCTGGAGTACGGTCAGTTGAACCTTCTAGAAAACCTAATCAGCAAAAACTACAGCGTGGTTGAAAGAATGATGATTGAAGCAGAAATTTTTGACGGAAGCGGTCGTATTATTACAGCCTTGAATGATGTTACTATATCTGGTATGTATTCAAAAATCTGCGATTTTGAAGTTTTCTCCAATAACAGCCGTATAGGAAAATATCGTGCCGACGGTGTTGTATTCGGAACTCCTACCGGTTCAACAGCTTATTCACTTTCTGCCGGAGGACCGATAATAGATCCTGAAATGGAATGTATAGAGATGGCGCTTATTTGCCCTCACTCCCTTTTTGCAAGACCAATGGTAATTTCAGCCGAAAAGAAAATTACTTTTGTACCATCAAATGATATGAATACTGACGTTTTTGTATGCGTTGACGGAAATGATCCGGTTAAACTTCAAAAAGGTGTAAAAGTAGAAATAAGACGTTCAGAGCATAAGGTTAAGCTAATAGACATGACCGGAGATTTGTTTTATAATGCATTAAACAGCAAGCTTATGCAGCCTATAAAATAATTATGGAAGGAGCCTGAAAAGTGAAAAATAAAAGACATAATAAAATACTTGACATAATAAAGCTTCAGAATGTGGAAACCCAGGAAATGCTTCAGGAACTTCTTCAGGATTATGGCTTCAAGGTAACTCAGGCAACTGTGTCAAGGGATATTAAAGAACTAAAGCTTATAAAGAAACTTGATGAAAACGGCGTGTATAAATATGTTTCGCCATTAGACAGCAAGATCAAGCAGAATATATTTATGGACACTGTAATGGGTGTTGATTATGCAATGAATACTATCGTTGTCAAGTGCCATACGGGTATGGCGCAGGCGGCTTGTGCTGCTCTTGATTCCATGAATTATGATAATATTGTCGGAACATTGGCAGGTGACGATACTATTTTTGTATTAATGAAAACTGAGGCGGATGCTGAAAGGCTCTGCAGAACATTTCATAGAATGATCCGGGGGCAGAGCAATGCTTAAAGAGATTTATATTGAAAATCTTGCAGTTATTGAAAAGGCAATTATTCCATTTTCAGGAGAATTTAATGTTTTTACTGGTGAAACCGGTGCTGGTAAGTCTATTCTTATAAACGGTATAAATGCTGTTTTAGGACAGCGTGTTACTCGTGATATTGTAAGAACAGGTACTAAAAAAGCAGTAGTAACGGCTCTGTTTACTGGACTTGATAAGAGTGTTAAACAGAAACTTGAGGAGTACGGTATTTCTTATGATAACGATGAAATAACTGTTACAAGAGAAATTTTTGCAGACGGAGGAAGTACTGCAAGAATAAATTCCCGTGTTACTACGGTAACCGTTTTAAAGGATATAAGTACGCTTCTAATTACTATTCATGGTCAGCATGATAACCAAATTTTACTTTCTCCAGAAAATCATCTAAATGTTATTGATCAATTTGGTGAAACCGTGGAATTGCTTGAGGATTATAAGCAGAGCTTTCGCAGCCTTCAGAATCTTGCTAAACAGATCGGTAATATGAAAAAAACAGGTGCGCAGCGCAGAAACCGAATAATTTTTCTTCAAGAACGAATAGCTGAGCTTGAATCCTTGGAACTGCGTGAAGGCGAAAACGAGCAGTTGGAAAATGATTATCAGCTTATTCAGAATACGGATAAAATTGCCAGGTCAATTCAACTTGTCAGGGAAATTCTCAATGGTGAGAATGATAATAACATAATTGATATGATGTCAGAATGTGAAAATGAAATTTCTGGTATTTCGGATTATTCCGGCGGGCTTGCGGGTATTTCTGAGAGAATATCTGCTGCTGTAATTGAAATTTCTGACATTTCAGAAGAGCTTGCACGTGCAGGAGAAAAACTTGAAATAGATCCGGAAAAATTTGAAATTATAACTGCCCGTTACAATAAAATAAATCGTGCCAAAAAGATATATAATTGTGATTATGCAGGCTTGCTTGAAATGTATGATGAAGCAGTGAAGGAACTCTCTGAAATAGAGTTTTCTGACGAAGATATAAAAAGACTTATAATTGAAAAGGATAACCTTTTGCATGAAGTAACAGAAAAGGCAAAAAAATTATCCGGTATGAGAAAAGAAGCAAGTGCTAAGTTTATCTCTCAGGTAACAGAAGAACTGCGTTTTCTTGATATGCCTAATGTTATTTTGGATATAAAGCATGACGTCGGCAAGCTGACTATAAACGGCATGGACAGCATAGAGTTTCTTATATCTGCAAACAGGGGAGAAGATCCAAAGCCAATAGCAAAGATTGCATCTGGGGGCGAGCTTTCACGTATTATGCTTGCTCTTAAAAGTGTTATTGCTGAAAAGGATTCTATTCCTACTATGATTTTTGATGAAATTGATACGGGTGTAAGCGGAAGAGCTGCACATAAAATCGGGGTTAAGATGAAGCAGATAAGCCGAATTAGGCAGGTGCTTTGCGTTACACATCTCTCTCAGTTGGCTGTTATGGCAGATAATCATCTTTTGATAGAGAAGAATACGGTGAACGAGAGAACCTATACCGCTGTTACTCAGCTTGATTTTAACGGAAGAATAAACGAGATTGCCCGAATTATGGGCGGAGAAAATCCAAGCAGACTTATGCTTAAAAATGCTGAAGAAGAGTTGAAAAAATTCAGTGCAAACGGGAGTGAAAACTGATGGAGTATTTTGTAAATACTGGTATATGGGGAGAGATTTTTGCTGTTCCGAACTCTGTTGTGGATAATTATATTAAGCTTGCCAATGAAGCAGCTGTAAAGGTGTTGCTTTATGTTCTGAGAAATAATGGAAAAAATCTTTCAGTACCGGAAATTTCGTCAGCGCTTAACATATCATCTCCAGGCGTTGAAGAAGCATTTATTTTCTGGGAAAATGCAAATGTTTTAAACAGACAGCAGTCAGTGGCAGCTGATGTTTCAGATATAAAAGCACCTGAACCAATACAAAGCCGTAAAACTGAATCAAAACAGATTCAGGAGGTTAGAAAAAACAATGAAATAAAGGGTACTGAGTATAGCTTGTCGCCGTCAGAAATTTCTGAAAGAATAGAAAAATCAGAAGAAATAAAGTGTCTTTTTACATTAACTGAATCATCTTTTGGCCGTCCATTGACGCATACAGAACACAGATCACTGATTTGGATGCATGATTATTTGGGACTTCCAACGGATGTTATACTTATGCTTATTACATATTGTCTTTCAATTGAAAAAGGAAATATAAGCTACATCGAAAAAGTGGCATGTGCTTGGGCAGAGCAGGGAATTAATACTCTTGAATCTGCTCAGTCTGAGGTTAAGAAGCTTGAGGAATCCAGAAGCTATAATAACAGTATTATGAGAATTTTTTGCATGAACAGAAAACCGACTCCAAAGCAGCAGCAATTTATAAATATATGGAAAGAAAAATCATTTAGTCTTGAGCTCATAGAATATGCTTATGAGAAAACAATAGAGTCCATTGACAAGCTGAGTTTTCCTTATATAAATACTATTTTAGAAAACTGGAATGCGGGCGGACTGGTATCACGTGAAATGGTTGATAACAGTGATACAAGAAAAAGAAAAGAACCGTCTTTGGCAAATGATCCTGATCTGATAGATTATAAATCATTAGTCAATAATTTTGGAGATTAAACTATGGGAATTAATAAGGATATACTTAATAAATCTATTGATATCATAAATCAGCGCAGAGGAAGAGCAAAGGCTGAGAATAACAGGCGTTTTGAGGAAATAAATTCAAAAATTCCGGAAATTGCAGAAATTAATTCTCAGCTGGCGAAAACCGGAATGGAAATACTGAATGTTATTAAAAGCGGTAACAATGTTGCTGAAAAAATGGCTGTTATGAGAGAAAAAAATCTTCAGGCGCAGAATATCATAAAAAAACTTCTTTATGATAACGGTTATCCGGCAAATTATCTGGAAATAAAATATACTTGTGAAAAGTGCGGAGATACTGGATTTTCAAATGGGCAAAGATGTAATTGTCTTAAAAACCTTGCTGCTAAGCTTGCAGCAGAGAAAATGAATGCACGTTCCCAGATAAGCTTATGCAGCTTTGATACTTTCAGAATTAATTATTATCAGGGACATACACCGGCAGAAACTGAAGAGTATAGAAGAATAATGTCACGAATTTTTGATTATTGCCGAAATTATGCTGAAAATTTCAGTACTGACAGCAATAATATTTTAATGTTCGGTAAAACAGGGCTGGGAAAAACTCATCTTTCACTTGCTATTGCAAATGAGGTTGTAAAAAAAGGTTATACTGTACTTTATGACTCGGCTCAAAACTATTTAAGACAAATCGAAAAGGAACATTTTGGACGTGATAACAACGGAGAAGACACACTTGGGGCATTAATTTCTTCCGATCTGCTGATTCTTGATGATTTAGGAACAGAATTTGATACTCCGTTTTATTTGTCAGTAATATATAACGTAATTAATACACGTCTAAATAAAGGAGCACCTACTATTATAAGTACGAATTTAAATCATGAAGGCGTAAGAAGAAAATATGATGACAGAATTGTATCAAGACTTTTTGCTGTTTATGATTGTCTGGAATTTTCTGGAATAGATATAAGGCTTATAAAAAAGAAACTTTCACAGGGTAATTCTCTTTAGAGATAAAAAATAATATTAACTTGATTAAGGTATAATAAAAGGCACAGTTTATGGGAAAAATAAACTGTGCCTTAATATTATATTATTCAGGTATTATCTGCCTATACTTTCGGCTGTATTTCAGAATACGGTATGGACAATTCAATTGTTCGAACCATGAATTTTTAAAATATCGTACAGCTGAACGTTTGTGTACAAATTTTTTGCCCATATCAGGAAAGTGAAGAGCTGTATGTTTAGTATAAATATACAAAAATTCATCATTGATATTGACTTCAATTATATAAAAAATATCTCCGTTAAGATAATCCATATTTTCCATCATTTTTCCCCTAAAGAAGTTTATATAAACATATTTTAACATAAAATGAAAAAAAATTCAACCATATACTGGAAAATAATAGAAAAAAGCTGAGTAATGTTTCAGAAAATATTTCCTTGTTACATTTATGAGATTTCAGCATAAAATATATTAAGCAGGGTTTCATGGCAGAGTATTAATTTTAAAGTGGTATACAGCCCTCAGAATAGCTTTTGAATTATCTGCTCTGAAACTATGCTTTTATATATATGCAGCAGTCTGCAAAAATGCACCTTGAAGGACAGATTTGTCTTTTGAGGTGCATAATTTTATCGAAATTTAATAATTATTGTTTTCATAAACTTGCAAAGATCTTAAAATTATGTTATTATAAAATAGTTTGGAATAAAAAGTATAACGGAAAGGACAGTAATATGGCAAAAAAGCATCAGGATTACGGAAATGAAAGTATTACTATGCTCAAAGGTGCAGATAAAGTCAGAAAGCGTCCCGGAGTAATTTTCGGGTCCGACGGTCTGGACGGATGTGAGCATTCTGTATTCGAGGTTATTTCCAATTCAATAGACGAAGCACGATCAGGGTATGGTAAAAAAATTATTGTCACAAGATACAATGATAATGTCATAGAGGTAGAAGACTTTGGAAGAGGCTGTCCCGTAGACTATAATAAAACAGAGGAAAGATATAACTGGGAGCTTGTTTACTGTGAACTTTATGCAGGCGGTAAATATGATGACAGCTCTGAAATGTATGAATACTCTTTGGGACTTAACGGTCTTGGTCTTTGCGCTACTCAGTATTCATCTGAGTTTATGGATGTAGAGATTTTCAGAGATGGTTATAAATACAATCTTCATTTTGAAAAGGGAGAAAATGTTGGCGGACTGGAAAAAAAGAAAACTGATAAGAAGCAAACAGGAACTAAAACAAAATGGAAACCGGATCTTGATGTTTTTACTGATATAGGCGTAAGAGATGAGTATTTTCAAGATATACTTAAAAGACAGGCAGTAGTGAATCCGGATCTTTTGTTTGTCTATCGTTCTCAGAAAGAGGACGGAAGCTTTGAAACAACTGAATATATCTATGAAAATGGCATAAGTGACTATGTTACAGAAATAGCTGGAGATAATAATTTTACTTCAATCCAGTGCTGGCAGGCGGACAGAAAAGGCCGTGACAGAGAGGATAAGCCTGAATATAAGGTAAAAATGTCATTTGCTCTTACATTTTCAAATAAAATAAAGCAGATTGAATATTATCACAATTCAAGCTTTCTTGAACATGGAGGTTCTCCGGAAAGGGCAGTAAAGCAGGCGTTTGTATCTCAGATAGATTCTTATATGAAACAAAATAACAAGTATCTGAAAAATGAAGCTAAAATTACTTTTGGCGATGTTGAAGACTGCCTTATTCTTGTTTCGTCATCCTTTTCGACACAGACTTCATATGAAAATCAGACTAAGAAATCGATTACAAATAAATTTATCTATGAAGCTATGACAGACTTCTTAAAGCATCAGATAGAAATATATTTTATCGAAAACCCAGACGAGGCGCTGAAAATAGCTGAACAGGTTATGGTTAATAAACGCAGCCGAGAAAAAGCTGAAAAAACTAAAATGGACATAAAGAAAAAGCTCTCCGGAACAATTGATCTCTCTAATATGGTAAAAAAGTTTGTGGATTGCCGTACTAAAGACGTTACAAGAAGAGAACTCTTTATAGTGGAGGGTGATTCGGCTCTCGGTGCAGTAAAGCTTGCAAGAGAAGCAGAATTTCAGGCTGTAATCCCCTTGAGGGGAAAAATACTTAATTGTCTTAAGGCTGACTATGATAAAATTTTTAAAAATGATATTATTACAGATATAATAAAGGTCATAGGCTGCGGAGTAGAGGTTAAATCAAAAGCAAATAAGGAAATATCATATTTTAATATTGAAGGACTTAAGTGGAATAAGATAATTATTTGCACTGATGCCGATGTAGACGGTTTTCAAATAAGAACCCTGATTTTGACTATGCTGTATAGGCTAACTCCTACTCTGATAGAGCAGGGATATGTGTATATAGCAGAATCACCGCTGTTTGAAATTACTACAAAGGATAAGACATATTTTGCTTATAATGAAAAAGAAAAGACTGATATAATGAAGCTAATCGGCAGTAAAAAGTTTACGATTCAGCGTTCAAAAGGACTTGGTGAAAATGAACCGGAAATGATGTCTCTGACGACCATGAATCCGGAAACACGCCGTCTTATAAAAATTACACCGGATGTAGTTGAAGAAACTGCGAAGATGTTTGATCTGCTTCTGGGGGATAATCTTCAGGGAAGAAAAAGTTATATTTCTGAATTTGGAGGAGATTACCTTGATATGGCAGATATTTCGTGACAGATGCAAGGAGTGTATATAATAAATGGCTCGAAAATCTAATAAACCGCAAAAGGAAAATATAAGAAACATGCCGGATGCATTTATCGAAAATGCCGGTATTGTTGTTCAGGAAAAAATTACTGAAACTCTTGAAAAAAACTATATGCCCTATGCAATGAGTGTTATTGTTTCAAGAGCACTTCCGGAAATTGACGGCTTTAAGCCATCTCATAGAAAATTGCTTTATACGATGTATAAGCAGGGGCTTTTAAATGGAAAGCGCACTAAATCTGCAAATGTAGTAGGGGAAACAATGAAGCTTAATCCTCACGGTGACGGAGCTATTTATGAAACTATGGTCAGGCTGTCACGTGGTAATGAAACTTTGCTGCATCCTTTTGTTGATTCAAAGGGCAACTTCGGTAAGGCTTATTCAAGAGATATGGCTTATGCCGCTTCACGATATACTGAGGTAAAGCTTGATCCTATATGCAATGAGCTTTTTCGTGACATAGATAAGAATACCGTTGATTTTGTGCCTAATTATGATAATTCTACAACAGAACCCACGCTTCTTCCTGCGGCGTTTCCAACAGTGCTGGTAAACGCTAATGTCGGAATTGCTGTTTCAATGGCAAGCAGTGTGTGTCCCTTTAATCTTGCCGAGGTATGCGAAACTTGCATTGCTCTTATAAATAATCCTGAGCACGATATAATAAGTACTCTTAAGGGTCCGGATTTCCCAGGCGGCGGATTTATGCTTTATGACGAGGCAGAGCTGAAAGAAATTTACCGTACAGGAAGAGGCTCTATTAAGCTTAGATCAAAGTATAATTATGATAAATCAGCTAATTGTATCGAAGTTACTCAGATACCGTACAGCACCACTATTGAGGCTATAATAGAAAAGATAATTGAACTTATAAAAACAGGAAAGATAAAGGAAATCTCATACATAAGGGATGAAACAGATTTAAGCGGACTTAAAATAGCTATAGACCTAAAGAGGGGAATTGATCCTGATAAGCTTATGCAAAAGCTTTATAGAATGACGCCTCTTCAGGATAGCTATTCTTGTAATTTTAATATTTTAATTGGCGGAATGCCGAGGGTAATGGGAGTAAGGGAAATCCTTGGTGAATGGACTGCATTCCGTGAAGAATGCATACGCCGGCGTGTATACTTTGATCTTAACAAAAAGAAAGATAAACTTCATCTTTTAAGAGGCTTGGAAAAGATACTTCTTGATATTGACAAGGCTATAAAAATTGTAAGGGAAACAAAAGAGGAGAGCGAAGTTGTTTCAAACCTTATGATCGGATTTGGAATTGATGAAATACAAGCCGAGTATGTAGCAGAAATTAAACTGCGTCATTTGAATCATGAGTATATTGTTAACAGGCTTAATGAAATAGAATTGCTTGAAACTGAAATTAAGAAGATGGAGGATATCCTTTCTGATAAAAAAAAGATACGCAAAATAATAATTACAGAATTAAAAGATGTTATAAAAAAATACAGTCAGCCTCGAAGAACAATGTTTTATTATAAAAATGATATCATCAAGGAAGATGTTGAGGATGAAATACCGGATTATCCTGTTAATTTATTTCTTTCTAAGAGCGGATATTTTAAAAAGATAACTCCTCAGTCGCTGAGAATGAGCGGTGAACAAAAGCTTAAAGAAGGGGATTCAATTACTGCTCATATAGAAGCAACAAACAGAACAGAATTGTTATTCTTTACAGATAAGTGTCAGGTTTATAAATCCCGGGTATCTGATTTTGAGGATACAAAGGCAAGCTTGTTGGGAGATTATGTACCTGCTAAGCTTGCATTTGATGATGAAGAGCTTTTGGTTTCAATGATAAGTACTGCTGACTATGAGGGATTTATTTTGTTTTTCTTTGAAAACGGAAAGGCTGCAAAGGTTCCATTAAAGTCATATGAAACCAAAACTAAAAGAAAGAAGCTTGCTAATGCGTATTCCGGAAAATCAAAACTTTGCGGTATTATTTATATACGAGAGGATTCTGATGTTCTTCTGAAATCAACAGCTGGAAAGGTATTGATTTTTAATACAGCTCTTATTTCACCTAAGGCGACCCGTGATACTATCGGTGTACAGGTTATGACTTTGAGAGGAAAAAATCTTCTTGAAGGAGCTGAAATTGCTGATGAAAGAATTATGAACGGACTGAAAAAATATATTGTAAAGAATGTACCGGCTGCGGGCATGGGGGGAAAGGATTTAATTGAATTTAATCAGCTTTCACTGAATGAGGAGTAATAAAATAAAAAGTCCAGCATAAGCTGGACTTTTTTAATAGGCTGACAAGGTATCACTGACGCCTTGTATTATTTTATTAATTATTCCTCAGTTGTCTGAACAGCGGATTCACTTGTTTCTTCAGTGGCTTCTGCTTCGTTCATGTTTTCAATATCAAAAAAAGATACGCAAAATAATAATTACAGAATTAAAAGATGTTATAAAAAAATACAGTCAGCCTCGAAGAACAATGTTTTATTATAAAAATGATATCATCAAGGAAGATGTTGAGGATGAAATACCGGATTATCCTGTTAATTTATTTCTTTCTAAGAGCGGATATTTTAAAAAGATAACTCCTCAGTCGCTGAGAATGAGCGGTGAACAAAAGCTTAAAGAAGGGGATTCAATTACTGCTCATATAGAAGCAACAAACAGAACAGAATTGTTATTCTTTACAGATAAGTGTCAGGTTTATAAATCCCGGGTATCTGATTTTGAGGATACAAAGGCAAGCTTGTTGGGAGATTATGTACCTGCTAAGCTTGCATTTGATGATGAAGAGCTTTTGGTTTCAATGATAAGTACTGCTGACTATGAGGGATTTATTTTGTTTTTCTTTGAAAACGGAAAGGCTGCAAAGGTTCCATTAAAGTCATATGAAACCAAAACTAAAAGAAAGAAGCTTGCTAATGCGTATTCCGGAAAATCAAAACTTTGCGGTATTATTTATATACGAGAGGATTCTGATGTTCTTCTGAAATCAACAGCTGGAAAGGTATTGATTTTTAATACAGCTCTTATTTCACCTAAGGCGACCCGTGATACTATCGGTGTACAGGTTATGACTTTGAGAGGAAAAAATCTTCTTGAAGGAGCTGAAATTGCTGATGAAAGAATTATGAACGGACTGAAAAAATATATTGTAAAGAATGTACCGGCTGCGGGCATGGGGGGAAAGGATTTAATTGAATTTAATCAGCTTTCACTGAATGAGGAGTAATAAAATAAAAAGTCCAGCATAAGCTGGACTTTTTTAATAGGCTGACAAGGTATCACTGACGCCTTGTATTATTTTATTAATTATTCCTCAGTTGTCTGAACAGCGGATTCACTTGTTTCTTCAGTGGCTTCTGCTTCGTTCATGTTTTCAATATCAGAAGATCCTGTAGCTTCTGAAGTTTCCGCTTCAGTAACGGCTTCTGATTCGGGAGCAGATGGATTTTCAGAAAAATCAGTAAATGTGATTACCAATTCAAAATTAGGCATTTCAAATCCGCAAAGGGAACCGTCTTTATTGAACTTGACAGTATATTTTCCCTGTTCGTTTTCACCCTGATAGAGCATAGTATCTCCGTCTTCTTCACAAGATATTTCAGTCATATCTGCCATAGAATCAATAGCGCTGATAAGGTTAGAGATCATTGATTTTAAAGGAAGTGCAGATTTAGGAACAGAAAAGCTTAATCCCTTATAAGAAGCGCCCACTGTATCATCTCTATAAGAGATAAGTACTCCGGCGAGGGTATTTGGAGCAGAAAATTCTGCGTCCCAGTTTGCAGTTCCGTGTTTTGTTATAACTGCTGAGGCCTGTTCATCACCATTTTTGATATCAGCCGTTACACTAAATGCAGAATTAACCTTCGGTGAGAATGATACGCTTTTGTTTTTGCCTCCGCAGGCACATAAACTAAAAATCATAACTGCGGAAAGTAATAATGGAAAGATTTTTTTCATATAAAACTCCTTTACATATGTAATGCATTTTATAAGTTTTATATTCCTATGTGTTATTTTTCCATTTCTTTAAGCAATCCCGGAAGTTCGCCTATAATATCTGTAGGAAGCATAGACTGCATTGACATTTTTTGTGCGGCTTTGTCTCCAGCCTTGCCATGAAGGTATACTGAAATCATGCAGGCTTCTGTAAGGGAAATTCCCTGAGCCGCAAATGAAGCAATCATGCCGCTTAATATATCACCGCTTCCTCCCTTTCCCATACCCGGATTTCCTGTAAGATTTACGTAAGAGTTACTGCCGTCCGTAATAATAGTGCCGGCTCCTTTAAGAACAGTAACGGCACCGTATTCGGCTGAAAAGTTAACCGCAGTGTTTAATCTGTCTGACTGTATATCAGCAATACTTTTTCCTGTAAGTCTTGACATTTCTGCCGGATGTGGAGTTAAAATTATGCCTGACCTTGTCTCCCTGATAATATTTATGCTGTCCGATATACAGTTTATTCCATCTGCGTCAAGAATTATTGGACAATTTATATTTCTTATAAGTTCCTTAACAAGTATTTTTGTTTCCGGTGTAATGCCTATTCCGCAGCCTATAAGAACGGCGGAAGCTTTTTTAGTTAATGTGATTATTTTATCAAGGTTATCCTTTACGATGAAGCCATTATCATCCGACAGCAGAGGTTCAAACATTACCTCTGGTATTTTCATACTCATAATAGGAATATTTTCGGATATGGTTGCAGTTGTTAGCAAACCAACTCCGCATCTTGCCGCTGACACAGCGGACATAATACAGGCTCCCGGCATTTTTCTGCTTCCGCATACTGTAACAAGGCGTCCGAAGTTTCCCTTATGCGAGTCAGGTTTTTTTGCCGGAATAATATTATTTGTAAGCTGATCAGTTATAAGCCTAATTTTTTTATTAAGAATTTTTTCAGGATCACAATTTAATCCAATATCTTTAATAAATATTTTACCGCAGAAATTTAATAGCGGGTATTGAGTCATACCGAATTTTCTGTAACCGAAAGTAACGGTAGCGTCCGCTTTAAATGTATTCTCAGATGCATAGCCTGTTGAACCGCTGCCGCCGCTTGGAATGTCAACAGCTATTTTATACCCCTTTACGGCATTAAAAACCTTCTTTATAGTTTCAGGCAGATCGCCGTGAAAGCCGGTTCCGAAAACTCCGTCTGCCACGATTGAGTATTTAGTTGAATCCTCAGCAAATTCAATTATATCATTTTGGTCCCAAAGAATAAGAGATGCATTTGATTTTTCAAAAGCTTTAATGGAAATGTCTGTTTCAGGTTTTCCGCAAAGCATGGCAAGAGTAACATTCCAGCCCTTTTGAATCAAAAAACGAGAAGCAACAAAACAATCACCGGCATTATTTCCCTTACCGCAAAGAAAAAGTATACTTTTTAGTCCAGTATTAACTGAATTTATAAATTCAGCGAGGGATTTTCCAGCGTTTTGCATAAGCGCTGAAAAGCTTACTCCATTTTTGTTTGATTCAGACTCAATTTTCTTCATTTGTTCCGGTGTGACAAGCAGCATATAAGTAACCTCCGCTTAAAGCTTAGTGTGTAAAAAATGGTTCTGAATTTTTAAAAGCTGTTTTAGCCAAAGGAGAATCAGATGATATATATTTTACAGGAATTTCATGTTCAAATATCAGCGATGAAAGCTTTTTAGCTATTTCCTTAAAATTATCTGAGTCAATACAAACTATAAATTCTTTTTTTCCATTGCTTTCAGATAGTTTGAGGGCGGCAGATCTGACATTAGATTCTGCTTCAAGGCAAACTGTTATTTTTCTTTCGATTTCAACAGGACGTTCCTTAGGAATTCCAATTTTTATTTGCATATTAGCTCCGCTGGCATTTTTTCCGGCTGTTTCAATATTTTTCAAAATATCTGAAGTAATTAGAATATTAGATCCATAAGGATTAATTACAATACCATCAGCTTTGCGAATAAGTTTTTTCATATCGTCAAATGTACCGATAAGAGTAGAGTATTCGTTTTTCATATCATATTTTCTAAATTCATTCCAGTCGGTAAAGAACGGATAGAAGGTTTGTCCTTCGGCAGTTTTTAAAAGAGGGAAGACTACTTCACTTTCTTTATCAACAATAAATTCTTTTCCTAATACTTCCATTTTCACATTTGAAGTATTAGCTGGCAAAATGTATTTTGCATTATATATTTCTTTAAACAGCGCAGCCCAAACTGCTGTTGTTGCACGTCCTTTTTCATTTTCCTGATAAAACCAGTTCGCAGTCCTTACCAGGTCAGGATTTACTATAAATCTGCTTTCTTTTGGCAGCTTGTCTGGATCAGGTTTATTGATAATATCAAAAAGGCTCATTCTCAAATATGTCTGTCCGTTATCTATTATTACAGTATCAAACCCGCTTCTGTATACATCACCGAAAAATGGCATGCGAAGCTCTGCCTTGTTCTCTACAATTCCAACAGAAATACCTTTTTCTTTCATATATTCAGCGTAATGTTCGCCATACTTTTTATCGGAGAAAAGATATATTGCTGCACCGCCGTTTTCATTTCCCAAATAATAATTTTTAGAAGTTTCAGAAATTGCTGCCCAAAGGCTTTTTTCTGTTTGCAATTTATCTCTTATAGCCCTATAAATTTCTGTACTTGGATTTGCCTTATACTTAACAATAAGATTCTGTATTGCTGACATGTTTAAATCTCCGTTCTGCCGTATATATAAAATAAACAGCATTTTCTATACGGCTTATAAAATGCTGTTATTAAATTAAAATTTTATGTTGCGCGGAAGATAAAGTTTAATACACTTCATAAATTTTTCATCCGGTGAGAATATAAGTCTGGTTTCACCGTAATCTTCACTTTTAAATTCTGCGAAGAAAGCTTCTTCATCTGCGCCGTCAGCCTTAACTGTTGTTCCGGAGAATGAGTCATTGACAGATTCATACTTTCCAAATGCAGTAAAGCTTTTTACTTCGGCAGTCAGCATATGTACTCTTTTTCTTTTGGCTATGATCTTATCAATATCAATTTCACCGTTTGTTATGCTGTATTCATATTCAATATTGAAACCTGAAATGAGTTTATAAGCTCCGAAGATAACTGCGGCAAGCGCAGCAACTGCTAATAATGCAAATTCAAAGTATAATAATGATGCAAATACTAAGAATCCGCATAAAATAATTGCTGTTAAGATAATAATGAGTTTTTTCATTGAATCATTCTGATTCTTTTTCTTGGCAACAAGCTGCTCAGAATATGTATCCATAATATTTTCCTTTCTCCGCATCTGCGGTGTATTTATGTAGTTTATTATAACACATTACTTTAAAAACTTCAATAAAACACTTGCTTTTTTTGAAATTATTGTTTATAATATATTTATAACATTATGACTAAGAGAGTAGGTATTTAAAATTAAATTCTCAGAGAGGAACAGCCATTGGCTGAAAGCTGTTCTGTATTTATTAAGTACTGAAGTTCACTTACGAGTGGCTGAGCTGAAAGAATGAGTAGGTTCTGACGTAGTGTCTGCGTTAAAGGCAAGGGAGTGCTGGCTCTTCGTTAATGGGTGGTTTAAACAAGTATGGTCTTGTCCTGTTGCGGACGAGGCCTTTTTTGTGTGTAAATAAACAGTATTCCATATAAAAAAATTAATGAGGTGATTTAATGAAACAGGAACTTGAAAAAATTGAATCGGCTGCATTAGGAGAAACAGCCTCATGTGATTCAATCAAGGCCCTTGATGAATTGAGGGTAAAATATCTTGGAAAAAAGGGTGAATTGACAGCAATACTTAAGCAGATGGGAAAGCTTTCAGCTGAAGAGCGCCCCGTAATAGGTCAGCTTGCAAATAAAATCAGGCAGGACATTGAAAATGCCGTGTCTAAAAAAATGGCTGACTTAAAGGCAAAGGAACAGGAACTCAGGATTGCAAGCGAATCAATAGATATTACTCTTCCAGGCAAGCCGCAAAGTTTTGGTAAGCTACACCCGCTGACAATTGTAGCAAACGAAATAAAAGAAATATTTATGGGTATGGGATTCAGTATAGCAGATGGTCCTGAAGTGGAGTATGATTACTATAATTTTGAAGCGCTGAATCTGCCTCCGGATCACCCTGCGAGGGATACTCAGGATACTTTTTATATAACAGATAATATACTTCTTCGTACTCAGACATCATCAGTTCAGGTACACGTAATGGAAAATCAGAAACCTCCTATAAGAATTATTTCACCAGGAAGAGTTTACCGTTCAGACGCAGTTGACGCAACTCATTCTCCTCTTTTCCATCAGATTGAGGGACTTGTTGTTGATAAGGGAATTACTATGGCGGATTTAAAGGGTGTTCTTGAAACACTTATGAAAAAGCTTTATGGAAACGACTGCAAAATCCGTTTAAGACCGCATCATTTTCCTTTTACTGAGCCAAGTGCAGAGGTAGATGTAATGTGCTTTAACTGTCATGGTGAAGGATGCAGGATCTGTAAGGGTGAAGGATATATTGAACTTCTTGGTGCGGGTATGGTTCATCCTAAGGTTCTTGAAGGCTGCGGAATCGACAGCAGTGTTTATTCCGGATTTGCTTTTGGAATGGGACTTGAAAGAATTGTTATGAGAAGATACAATATAAGCGATATGCGGCTTTTGTATGAGAACGATTTAAGATTTCTTGAACAGTTCTGATAAATAGAAAAGGAGAAGATCAAATGGATTTATCAATGAAATGGCTCTCGGATTATATTGATCTGAGTGATATAGATATTAAGCAGTTCTGTCATGGTATGACAATGAGCGGCTCAAAAGTAGAAGGATATGAAAAAGAAGGTGCGGAAATCACCGGTGTTGTAGTAGGAAAAATTTTATCTGTTGTTCCTCATGAAAATTCTGACCACCTCGTAGTTTGCAGTGTCGATATTGGTGAAGAAAATCCGATTCAGATTGTAACAGGCGCTTCAAATGTTAATGCAGGTGATCTTGTTCCCGCTGCTTTGAACGGTTCAACACTTCCGAATAATATCAAGATAAAAAAAGGAAAACTAAGAGGTGTTGAAAGTAACGGTATGCTTTGCTCTCTCGGAGAGTTGGGACTTACAACTCATGATTTTCCTTATGCTGTTGAGGACGGGATTTTTATTATTCAAGAAGATTGTGAACCAGGTCAGGACATACATGATGCAATAGGTTTTAATGATACTTCTGTTGAATTTGAAATAACTTCCAACAGACCTGACTGCCTATCTGTTACTGGTCTTGCAAGAGAAGCGTCAGCAACTTTTAATCGAGAAATTAATGTGCCTGTTCCTGAATTTAAGGGAATAGATGAAAATATAGACGATGCGCTTAAGGTTAATGTTCAGAATACAAATCTTTGCAGGCGTTACTGTGCCGGAATTGTTAAGAATGTTAAGATTGAACCTTCCCCAAGATGGATGAGAGAACGTCTTAGAGCTTGCGGTGTGCGTCCTATAAACAATTTTGTTGACATAACAAATTACGTCATGCTTGAATATGGTCAGCCAATGCACGCTTTTGATTTAAGATTTGTTAAGGATTCGTCTATCAATATTAGAAATGCTGTTTCCGGTGAAAAAATTGTTACACTTGACGGAGTTGAACGTGAACTTTCAGAAGAAATGCTTGTTATTGCAGATTCTGAAAAGCCTGTTGCGGTAGCAGGCGTTATGGGCGGAGAATACAGCGGAATTATGAACGATACTACTGAGGTTGTTTTTGAATCAGCTTATTTTGAACCAGTTAGTGTAAGAAAAACATCTAAAAAACTTGGCTTAAGAACTGATGCATCTGCAAGATATGAAAAAGGTACTGATCCTCTTATCAGCATGACTTGTCTGAAGCGAGCATTTCAGCTTGTAGAGGAACTTGGGGCAGGTGAAGTTGTAAGAACAGTTATTGATAAGGATTATACTGATAAAGCACTGAAAAAAGTAGAATTCAGCTCTGAATGGATAAATAATTTTCTTGGAACTGAAATTTCTGAGGAAGATATGATAAAATATCTAAATATGCTTGGTTTTTCTGTTAAAGATGGAAAAGTAATTTCACCAAGCTTTAGAATTGATATTGAGTATAAAGCTGATATTGCAGAAGAAATTGCAAGAATATATGGATATAATAATATACCATCAACTCAGTTTAAGGGCGTAGCTGAGGCTGAATATACCCCAATTCAGAAATTCATAAGAAAAGCAGAAAATGCGATGACCGCATTGGGCTGCTATGAAATTGCGACTTTCTCATTTATATCGCCTAAATATTTTGATAAAATTAATCTTGACCAGAATAGTAAGCTTCGCAGTGCCGAAACTATAATGAATCCTTTGGGTGAGGATACAAGCGTTATGCGTACGACTACGCTGCCATCCATGCTTGAAATTTTATCTAAAAATTATAATAACAGAAATGAAAACGCTAAATTTTTTGAAATAGGAAAGGAATATATTCCTACAGGCGCTGATACACTGCCGAATGAACCTCAGAGGCTTACATTAGGTATGTATGGTGCAAATACTGACTTTTATGATATTAAAGGTATTGCGGATACTCTGCTTGATGCACTGGGAATACATGATACTGAGTATTTAAGAATAGCAAACAGCACTTCATTTGATGAAAAAACAACATTCCATCCTGGACGAAGCGCTGTTATTATTAAAGATGGTGTTGAAATAGGCGTGTTGGGTGAAATTCATCCGGATACAGCAGCAAATTATGGATTCGGTGTAAAGGTATATACTGCAAAAATAAATATTACAGAGATAATCGATCTTGCAGAAACTGAAATTTCTTACAAGCCGCTTCCTAAATATCCGGCAACAACACGTGACCTGAGTTTAATATGCAATGATGATATTCAGGCTGCTGACATCGAAAAAACAATTAAAAAGGCTGCTGGTAAACTTCTGGAAAAGGTTACGTTATTTGACGTCTATAAGGGCAAACAAATTGAAGATGGAAAAAAGAGTATATCTTATTCACTAAGTATGCGTTCTCATGACGGAACACTTACTGACGAACAGGCTGATTCTGTAATGAAAAAGGTTTTAAAGGCTCTTAAAGAAATTGGAGCTGACCTTAGATTATAAGTTGTATAAAACTGATATTGTGATAAAACAATATCAGTTTTATTATTTGGCACAAATTTACGCATTGATTATTGCTGTTTTTCGTTGGATTTTCCTAAATATAAAAAAAATGATATAAACACTTGCAAAGTTTTCAATAGTTTGTTATAATATATTAGTTGGATTTAATGGGATATAGCCAAGCGGTAAGGCAACGGACTTTGACTCCGTCATCCCGGTGGTTCGAATCCACCTATCCCAACCAAACCAACATAATACGAACACCAGTTATTACAAAACGTGGGATAATTATAACCATGTGGTTATGACTGGTAGAAAAGGACTTCATTTTTATAATGAAGTCCTTTTTTTGTATTTAGCAATGTTACAAGACCATTTTAAAAAGTCCTCTTTTTCTAAAACAACGCAAATATGTTATTTAAAAGCTTTTTTTAAAACCCAAAATGTTACTAAAACGTTTTTTGGCTAAAAAATTAAATACTTCAAAACTTATTGAAAAACTGTGTTTTTAATGCTTTATTCGCGACATGTAAATTTATTTAATTATACACATTCTCATTTTTGATTACCCGTTCCAAGCTTCCGGAAGCAGAGAAATTTGAACGCTGGGTGTTTGATGTGGCAGAGAAATATTATCATCTGATATTTCTAATTATTGTTCTAAATGTGGTGTCAAAAGGCAGATATTTGGAGGTTTTATGCATTTTGACTAAAAATAATAATAAAATTTGTGATGAAAATGTGTTATTTATGTTGACATTTTGGCAAAAACAGGATATAATTGGTATATAAATTAAATTATCGGGGAGGAAAATCAAATGAAAAGGAAATTTATCAAACTAATTACAGGTTTAGCGTCTGCCACAGCGTTGATAAGTGCAGTATCGTTTAATGCAGGAGCAGAAAATGTTCAGCCAAGAGGTTCGTGGTATGTATACGGAGATGTTAACAATGATGGCAAAATAGACGTAATTGATATAATAAATATAAACAAGGCGGTTAACAAATACCGAGAATTAACCGGAGAAGAAAAATTACCTATGAGGATAGCAGTTGCAAGAACGGCTATCTATTTTGAAAATACAAATAATCCTGTACCGCAGGCAGCCGATGTTAATGGAGATGGATATATTTCTTCAGAAGATTCAGATATGGTATTAAGGTATGTAGCAGAACAAAGAGAGGATATAGGAAAATGCGGAGAGCATTTTTATATCAGCTAAAAATGGATGTAAGATAAATAAAAGGAGAAGAGTCATGAAAAAATTAAAAAAAATTTTAACCGCTTTAATAACTGCTGCTGTTTCGGCAGTATCACTTTGCAGTATGTTTACAGCAAGTGCGTTAGGTAGTGTGGATGAGGAAACATATCGTATTTATGTAGATGTACCGACAAATTCTGGAGTCAGTGATGTTTGTCTTAATCTGCATTACAATCCTAATGTAACAGATGTTTGCAGATTTTATAAAGGTATGCTTAATAATTCATGTTCATTAAGTGTAATAATGAATAACGGAATCTATTGCGGTATAGAAGCGTACTATGAAGCTACCAGCAATCTAAATGTTGCGGGAACACTTGGAGTAATTACAATGATGTAGTAGATCTTAATATTGAATATATATGTAATACAGCCGGAACAAATTTGCCGACAAGCAGATTGAGAATAATCGATGTAATGGTAGGAGATGTAAATCAGGATGGAAAAGTAAATTCTGCTGATGCTACACTTCTCAATAATTATTTAAATGGAAAAGCTTCCTTAAGTGGAAATGCATTGAGAGCAGCTGATACTAATGCAGATTTTGGAGTAACAAAAGATGATCTCACACACTTAAATGATTACTTAAGTGGAAAAGTTAGTTATTTTAATGCATAAAGTATGGTATTGATATATTTTAATATGGGGTGATTTATATGAAAAGATTAAAAAGAATTTTATCGGCAACTATTTCTTCAATTTTATTTCTTGCTGTTTTTACTGTAAGTGATTTAAATAGTATTAAATACTTTATTAATAATATTTCTGTAAATGCTGAAGCATTAGCCTCGGGAATAGAATATTCTATTTCAAACGGTACAGCCACTATAACGGGATATTCAGGAACTTCTGATGTTGTAACAATTCCCGAAAAAATAAATGGGTATACTGTAACCGACATACAAATTTCTGCATTTAGGGATAATAACATTATTAGAAAAATGCAAATTGACAGTAAAATAACATTTTTAAATATTTCTACATTTCAAAATTGCAGTAATTTAGAAACCGTTATACTGCCGGATACATTAAAACATATTGCAGGATCATGCTTTCTGAATAGTAATTTAGCGTATATAACTATTCCTGAAAGTGTAGAGATAATAAATTTAAATGCTTTTAGAGGATGCAAGAGATTATCAACGGTAGACATAAAAGGCGTAGTAAATATAAGCGGTTATGCTTTTGAAGGCTGTACTAATCTTATAAATATTAACATACCATTAACGTCATCTTCAATGCGTACAGCATTTAATAATTGTAAAAGTTTGCAATATATTAACAATACGCAGGTTACAGTAGTTCCTCCTAAAAATTATTATCCTTTATTAAATGGTTCAGTATCCGATTTTATTATTAAAAATCTTTCCGGAGCAGAAAATGTTGGTTTTTTCAATACATATACAGTGGCATATGCAAATAAAGTTGTATTAAACGTAACCAATAATTCAATGTCTGATATTCAAAAAGCCAAAGCTTTGCATGATTGGCTTTGTAATGCTGTTGATTATGATTATGATAACAAAAAAGATATGAAAAATCATGTTGATTATTCGGCTTTTTTATATAGTACAACTGTTTGTGAAGGGTATGCAAAAGCGTATCAGCATTTAATGCAAGCAGCAAACATAGAATCATATTACATATCAAGTCAAGATCATGCTTGGAATATGATAAAATTAAATGATCATTATTTTCATGTGGATACAACATGGGATGATAACGAAGGATATGGAAACTTTAGTTATGATTATTTTCTTTTGAGTGACGAAGAAATAAAGTCAACAGGAGGAGATTCTCATTTACGTTGGGGATTGGGTACTTCTGATTTATTTAATTATGAGTATTTTTGGCCGTGGCCATCAGCTGATTATGCAATTGGAGATATTAATAAAGATGGAATTATTAATGCAACCGATTTAACTCTTCTGCAAAATTATCTTTTGAGTAATGGCTCTATTAGTAAAGGTGATGCAGTTTTAGCTGATTTAAATTTTGATGGCGTTGTAGACAGCTTCGATCTTGTAGTTTTAAGGCAAAAAGCTTCTAAATAATAGTACAAAAGCGGCAGAGGATTACTGCCGCTTTTTTGTTATCTGAAGATTATAAGGTGTTTAAATTAGGTTAAAAGAGTGTTTGAAGAAAATATGCCTTCAAACGCTCTTTTTTTGTATTTTGCTTTTGTCACTTTTTTGCGTTTTGCATGTCAAGCAACAGAATATGCAAATGTTGAAAACGATTTTTTTAAGATTAATAATAAGGGTACAAAAATAATACATGATACATTAGAATTAATTTGTTCATATTCTGGCTCAAATCAGTGGTGCCATCATTTTATTTGTGAATTGCTTGATTTATATAAAAAGAGAATTTGAGATATGCGAATATTACAAGGGTGATATAGAACTTTAACCGGAAGATAAAAAAAGCATATCAAATAAACTGCTATATTGATGCGCTTGAAAAGGTTCTGAAAATAATTCAAGAGGAAATAGATAGGACAAAGTGATCTATTGATTAAGGGTTCAATTTTTTGGTTACAGAACGAAAAAAAGGAAATTTCTAACATGGGGGATTAAAAATGTGCGTTGGGGGATTTTATATTGACTATTAATAAAACCAATGATATCATTTATGATAAGCAAGATGTTTTACTTATCTATAGTATTATATTAATTTACTCGTAATTGCAGCAGGAAAGGTGCTGTATCTACATCAGCAGGAGGTGTTATAAAATCTAAAGAATAGTAAGGATTCGAAATAAATGGTACTCCCAAATAAGTGAAACAGCGTCTTGACCAAATTTTGTTAGTATTGAGGAAGTGAAATATGCTAAAAGTAAAAAAAATATTTTCCGCACTTGTAGGAGCTGTTATGACAGCTAATGTGTTAATGACCATGCCGTTTTCTGCTTTTGCGGATGAAGAAACCAATTATACGTATACATATGATGGTTATGAAGTCTCATATGATGTGACTAATTCTTGGGGAAATACTGAAATTGTTACAGTAACATTGTCCAATACAGGTGACAGTGTCATTGAAAACTGGATGCTGTATTTTGAACCAAACGGACAGGTGCACGATACAGTTAATGTTCAGGAAATGCAGACATCTGCTGGTACAATGTACTTTAAAAACAACGGATACAATGCAAATGTCAATCCCGATTCATCAATTTCATTCAGCTATATGGTTGACGATTGCGAAGCGGTACCTAATGATTTTACACTTTGTCAGACAAGAGCAGAAAAGGAATCAGGTTATCAGGTATCACTCAAGGTAAATCAAACTTGGGGTGACGCATTCAATGGTGAAATTATTATTCAGAATAATACTGACAAACCTATCGAGGCGTGGGAATTAACAGTAGACACTAACTTTACAATAACAGCAATTACAAACAGCTGGGCGGCAACTGTAACGGAACTTGAACCTTACAGTTATATGCTTAAAGGCACGTATACAGGTACTGTTTATGCAAATTCAAGCGTTTCGCTTGGATTTAACGGTGTAAAATCCGGAGATCCAGTAATAACTGATTACTCGCTTACGGAAGTTGTTTTGAATGAAAAATTGTTTGATTCTGCTGAATTAAATAATGCTTTGGTAGATGGCGCTTCTGCAAATGATAAAGTCTATGCCGAAGCTATGTATGATTCTGAAAATGAAAACATAGATATTTCATGGAATGCTACAGCGTCAGGAAAGTTTTTTGAAATATATATTTCAGATGATAATAAGGATTATAAATTATATGAAGTTGTTGACGGAAAAATATTCAACTCTACATATCATATAACAGATGAATTTCTTATTAAGTACATCAAAATTAAACAAACTCTTGACGATGGAAATATTATCTATAGCAATATATGTTATGCCGTTTATGCTCCTGTAGGCGTAGACTGGACAGAATATCAACGTAAATGGAATATTTCTAATAACGATGAACTTTTATCTGAAATTAATAAAGAAAGTAATCCATATGATCTTTCCCTTGAGTTTGAAGCAGCAGGAGTTCCGGATATTCACCTTAATGTTTCTGAAAGTTCCTATACTCAAGCCATAGATAAAGATTATATTTTAGGTACAGCGCCAGAAATTAACTATAAAGATGATTTGGCAATAAATAATATTACTGTTAAATTTCAAATTTCAGATAATTTTTTAGATAATGAACTTGGTATACTCGAAAATAACTCAGATTTTGCAGATATAAAAAGATTTAATATTTTTAAATATTTTGAAGATATTAATATGCTTTTGCCTATAGAAACAAAATTTGACTTAACTAATAATATAGTATATACTGAAATGGATGAAGCAGGAACTTATTGTATTGTTGATATGGAAAAATGGTTAGATCAATTTGATGCTGATATTGATAAACTAAATAAATTTTCAGCAATGCCATCAGTGATTTCCTTTGTAGATGATTCTGAAAATTCAGATGATATCATACTGGATAATAGCAGCACTATCTTAACAGTTGAAAATGCTAATATAGATACAAATAGCTTTCAAGCATTATCAAAAGTTTCTAATAATGCCGATATAAATGTTGAAATCAGTGAAGAACCAATTGAAGTAGTTTTCGTTTTGCAGTCATCAGGTGAATATGATTCACTATATTTAGCGGAAAAAGAAATGATATTAAACGCATCAGAAAAAATTTTCACCGCTTATCCAAATGCAAGAATATATGTCATAGGATTTAAGCATAATGAAGCATATTTTTTAAAGAATGAAGATTCAGAGGTAAATTATTTTTCCTCAAGAGCCGAGATGGACTGCATTAATGACTATGAATACGAATTGTTTATCGGGGGGCTTATAAACAGAACACCTGCATATGAAAAATTATTAAACGAAGTAAAATTCAGGGAAAATTCAAAGAATTTTGTTTTCACACTTTATAATGGAAGTACAGATTGTCAAGGTCTTGATCAAATTGAAATTTGTCAAATGTTAGATATAAATTATTCGGAATTATTATCAATAGGACTTATATATGCAAATATAGAACGTGCGGCAGTTGTTATGGATGAAGTTATGAAAAGTAACGGTATCTGTTTAATATACGATGAAAATTCAGCGGATGTAATATATAATCATATTTGTGATAATATGCAGTTAGAAGTTCCGGATGAACATGAAGATAAAGTGTACATGGGTATGAACTGGAATGAATTGAATTTGACTGCTCCATTGCAGATAAATGGGGATACAGATTCAGATAATGACGGTTTAACTGACTGGGAAGAAGTTAATTCAGATTTTCTCAAAGAGAGTGGAATTATATTAAATGAAAGTGAATATATTTCAGAAGAACAGCTTCCTTCAGCTTGGTATATATTAAAATCAAAGTATAATTGTTTTCCGTACAGATATTTAAAATCAAATAACTTTGAAGTGTATAAAATTTTAAATCAAATAAAAGTTTTGCCTGTTGTTTCAAATCCGCTAAAAGAATCAAGTGCTGATGATGGAGTTAGTGATTATGATAAACTAAAGCCTGAATGTATTTTTGATAAATATAAATCAGATTACTATGATGAAAACGGAAAATACTACAGCTACTATAACGACAGCGATTATTACAATGAACATCTTGATGAACGTTATAAACAGAAGGACGCTTTTAAAGCGTACACTGTTGAAAATTTATTCCCTGAGCTAAAGGATAAAATTTTAAATAGTGAATCAAATTCAACTTATCTTAAAGTTAATGGCAATGAGATAACTATTAATGCAAGACTAATGTTTTGGGATGAATTTGACGGAACTGAGAATGAGCGGGAAATAAAAATTTACGATGAACCTGCACGTAACTATTTGAAAGATATGGCAGTGGGAGATGATAGGACAATTAAAGAAGTTATACTTGATGGAATAGAACGTTATTGGCAAAAATCATTTGAGGGAAGTATATTTGATTTTTATCCTGGAATGAAAATTAATACGTATGTAAAAATACAGGATGACACTGGAAGAGAAGGTTACTCATACAATACTGAAGAGCATAACGATGAATTATATGTATTTGTATCATCTGACTCTGGTGCGTCCTTTATGAATCCAAATTATATGATGATTAAAGTTAAAACACCACCGGTGCAAACTGCTAATCTTGCTCGTGGCGCAGCTCATGAATTTGGTCATATTTTGGGACTTGGTGATTATTATGATTATGAAGGTAATGAAATTCCAGTTATAAACAAAGTACAATTAAAATCAGAAATTAGAACTTATGGATTAATGAATAGTCCAAATCTTGAATTGATCGACACTGCTCCCAATGATTTAGAAATGGCTTTATACGGCGCAATTGATGATACTTTATCTTGTTCACAAAGTTATATTCCAGATAAAAATATGGCTATATCTCCAGCATTAAGAGAAAAAATAGCATATATAACTTGTGATCCATATACAGAAGTATCTGACTCTCACATAAGATATGAATGGGCAGAGGATAAATATTTTGTTCCTGTTGATTCAGTAATAAAAAATAATGAGTTCTATAAATATGCAGTAGGAAATGAATGCGCAGTAATAATAGAAGTTGCTGAAGGATTTAAAAATGTTGAAACTTTTGAAATTCCAACAACTATTGATGGAGTGAATATTATAAAAATTTCAAATTATGCATTTCAAAATCAAAGTTCTCTAAAATCAATAGTGATTGCAAATGAAATTATAGATATCGGTATTTCAGCTTTTGAAAATTGTAACAATCTTGTAGAAGTAAATTTTCCTGAAAAGTTACAGTATATTCGACGAGATGCCTTTAAAAATTGTGCATTGAAAGAGATAAAGATTTTTTCAGATGTTGAAAAAATAGGTGATTATGCATTTGAAAATTGTAATTTTCTTGAATCTATAACTGTGGATAATAATAATAAATTTTATTATTCTAAGGACGAAGTATTGTTTAAATATGATATTGGAAAACCGGCATTAATTAAGTATCCTGCTGCAAGTGATAGAAAAGAATACACGATACCAGATAATATAAAAAAAATTGAGAACGGTGCGTTTGGGTATTGTTCCAATTTGGCAAGTATAACAATACCAGAAACTGTTGAAGAAATGAGTGATTTTACATTTAATAACTGCATATCTTTAGAGTTTATAGAAGTAAATAAAGATAATAGTAAATTTTCTTCTGTAGATGGAGTTTTATTTAATAAAAATAAAACAAGATTAATTCAGTATCCTGTTTGTTGTAATCGAGCTAAATATGAAATACCTAGTGGAATACAAAAAATTGAGGGATATACTTTTTATAATTGCAAAAATTTAACAAGTATAATTATCCCTGAAAGCGTAAAGAAAATAGACTACTATGCGTTTAGCAAATGTTCTAATTTGAAAAATATAAATATTCCAGAAGGTGTTGAAGAAATTGGTTGGTCGGCATTTGAATCAACAGCTTTGAAAAATATTGAAGTACCATCTACTGTTAATACCATTTCTAAATATGCGTTTATTTACTGTAATAAATTGGAAACAGTTACCTTTAAATCAAATAATCCTTCTAACTATAGTCCAGAAATGTTTTGGTATCGTAATGAGAATGAATATGTGAAATTAACGGTATATGTTCCTAATAATTCATTAGAAATATATAGAACAATATTTAGTGAAAACAATTTTATTTCTCAATTTAACATATCAACGAAAATTTATTTAGGAGATTAATATGAAAAAAATATTTATATATTTGTTAAGTTTATTAAGTAGTTTATTCTTGGGTATTATATCTAATGATGTTGTAACATTTGCTAATTCTAGTGATTTTACATATGAAATTGTGAATGGAGAAGCAAAAATAACAAGCTATAAAGGTCCAGGAGATATCATTATTCCTGACGAATTTGACGGATATTTAACTACTACTATAGGATATCGTGCATTTCTTTATAATGTTTTGCCCAAATCAGTGCAATTGCCTAATAAGTTAAAATCAATTGAGAATGAAGCATTTATTGGTATTGTTGGAAATGGGTTGGCAGATATACAAATTCCCAAAAGTGTAACTAAAATAGGTGATAAAGCAATTGGATATAGTTTTTGGGGTCCAATTGGAAATTATGAATATTGTAAAAAGCTTAAAAATACTATTATTAGAGGATATACTGGCACAGTAGCTGAAAGCTATGCAAATGAAAATGGGTTTAAATTTATAGCCCTTGACGAAGAGCCTGAAATACCAACAACTGAACCAACTGAAGAACCGACAGAGCCTATTCAGCCTACAGAAACTACTGAAACAACAGTTTTGGAAACAACTACGGCGACAGAAACAACACTTACGGAAGCTACTGAGGTCACAACAGAAACAACACTTACGGAAACAACTGTTGCTATAGATACAACAAGTTTTGCTGCTTTGGAAACAACTGTACCAGTAACATCGACTACAGTAGAAAGCGTACTTGAAACAACAGATACTGTTAGTACATATATAACTACAGAAACAATAGTAACTACAACCATCAGCACTGCAACACTACCGGAAACTGGATACTCAAAATGGTATCATGATCTTATTGCAGCAGCAGTGGGAATGGTCGGAGTCGGCTCAGCAGCAATTATAAAATCAGGTGTCTTTAGAAAAAAGAAAAATTGTAGGGAATAAAAAGTTAATGGTTCATTTAATAACTGCATATCTTTAGAGTTTATAGAAGTAAATAAAGATAATAGTAAATTTTCTTCTGTAGATGGAGTTCTATTTAATAAAGAAAAAACAAAATTAATTCAGTATCCTGTTGGTAATAATAGAACGGAATATCAAATACCAAATGGTATTGTAGAAATTGGAAATTGGGCGTTTAATAATTGCCATAATCTCACAAATATAATCTTGCCAAACAGTGTTAAGAAAATTAATGCAAATGCCTTTAATGAATGTCAAAATCTTACTGATTTCATAATTCCGGAAAACGTTGAGTTTATAGGAGTTTTAGCATTTTCAGGTTGCCGAAATATAGGTAATATAGAAATTCCTGAAAGTGTAAAAAAAATAGATGCTTATGCTTTTAATTTGTGTTGGTATTGGCACGAAGGTACAGTTAAATTTAAAAGAAAAGTTGACTTTGAGTACGATAAATCTATGTTTTGGAATGGCTTTTTTGTATCAATTTCTATTCCTTTTGATGCTAAGGATAATTATACAAAAGATGATGAAACTATTATTTTTGAACATGTTCCAAATAATAAAGTATTGTTCTATAACTAATTCTATAGGAGGTTGTGATATGGTTAAATCAAAAAAACATTTGTTTTTTATTTTATGTATAATTATTTTGGGAATTATATTTTCTTTTAATGATATTTCTTATGCTAGCTATACAAGTGAGATGATTTTTTATGAAATCGATAATAATGAGGTGACGATAACGGCAGGTGGTAATTCAAAAGATGTAAATATACCGAATTATATAGAAGATTATCCAGTTACAAAAATATCATACAGAGCATTTTGCTTAAATCCTTATTATACGAGCATAACATTACCAGAAACTCTTATTACAATTGAAAAAGAAGCAATCATAAGTTGTGAGAATATAAGAGAAATCACTATTCCCAAAAATGTTCAAAATATAGATTCATATGCTTTGGGTTATGAATTGAATTTTAATTATAATATTGAAAAAGTAGAATATACATATAATAAAATGAAGGATTTTATTATAAAGGGTTATAAGGGAACAGTAGCTGAAACCTATGCAAATGAAAATGGGTTTAAATTTATAGCCCTTGACGAAGAGCCTGAAATACCAACAACTGAAGAACCGACAGAGCCTATTCAGCCTACAGAAACAACTGAAACAACAGTTTTGGAAACAACTACGGCAACAGAAACAACGCTTACGGAAGCTACTGAGGTCACAACAGAAACAACACTTACAGAAACAATTGCGGCAACGGAAACAACAGATGCAACATCAAGTTTTGCTGCTTCGGAAACAACTGTACCAGTAACATCGACTGCAGTAGAAAGCGAAACGATAGATACTGTTAGTACATATATAACTACAGCAACAATGGTATCTACAACTACCAGCACAGCAACACTACCGGAAACTGGATACTCAAAATGGTATCATGATCTTATTGCAGCAGCAGTGGGAATGGTCGGAGTCGGTTCAGCAGCAATTATAAAATCAGGTTTCTTTAGAAAAAAGGAAGATTATAGGTAATATTATAGTTGAAGAAATTAGATTAATCTGATTCCCTTTTATTATATAAAAGTTAAAAACCGTATGAAGTAAAAAGAATTCTTCATACGGTTTTTTGTATTACTGCAGTATATATGTTAAATATATAAACGTCTGAAATATAGAAGTTTCAGACGTTTATTTTTTTAGTTTAATTTGTTTGTATAATATTAACAAACGAAAAGATTTAATTATATGAAATTGTACAAAAGTTGAATATAAAATTGTTGATAGTACTAAATAATATTGACAAATTATGGCGTAGTTAGTATAATAAAAATATATTATAAAACTAAATGGTGCTATATGCAGTTATAATTAGTATATACTTATTTATGATGATATTAGTCGAATTTGGGTTGAACTATTGAAAATTGTGTTGTTATTTATACTTAACAAATAAAAACGTCTTTTGTAGTAATACAAAAGACGTTTTTAACTATAACTTTAAATATTCGATAAATCTTTAAAAATGTAATTTTTAAGTGTTAGAAAAATTAACTTACCTTTTTCCATACAGCAGAAATAATTATTTTTTCTCCGTTCAAAAGTGCTGGAATTGTAAGTGAATCCCCAGGAAGATACTTATTACCGTCATATTTCCAGTAAGAAAATTCGTATCCCTCTTTTTCAAATGTACATTCTGGTATTATAAAATTCTCCCCGCAAGTAACTTTAATATCATATTTATCAAGTAATTTTCCGTTGTTAGCAAACATTGTTACATTATATGATGCAGGAGCCCAGATGGCAGTAAATGTTATATCATCGTCAGGCAGTTTAATTTTTTCATTTGGACTATAAATACTTCCGTCCAAAGATGACTGCCAGCCTGTTATAGTATAGCCTTTTCTTGTAATTTTATCAGAACCTGGTAAGTAGTAAGTTATACTTTCAGTTGAAGTATACGTATAGCTTTGCGCTCCAGTGAAATCCTCAAAATCTCCTCCGAAGAAAGTTACCTTAATTGATTTTATCCATTGCGGTGTTACATAAACATCATGTTCAGGCATGGGGAATTTTGAAGTTGAAGTATAAATTTGTCCTTGATACATCCAACCGGAATGTATATAACCTTCACGTGAGAGTAGCGCAGGACGGAACTTGTAAATTGAACCAGGGAAAGCAGGATCTGGATCAAGGTCAGTTTCATTAGTATACTTTTCCATTCCATATCCCTGAGTATCATAATATACATATCTTTCCTGAATAGCTTTTTGTTTTGCAAGGAATTTCAGCAGTGTTTTCATCTGACCATTGGTATAATTTTCTTCACTATTCATTATTGATCTTTTTACCTTAACAGCTTCAAAGACATCATAATTATCTAAAGCGATTGAAGTATCCTCTTCTTCAGTAGGAGCCTCAGTGGGGTCAACTGAAGAGTCCTCGTCAGTTGCTTCAGCAGCAGTATCTTCTGATGTTGGTTCAGTTGATTCTTCAGAAATATTTTCAGCCGTATTCTCTAATGGATCAGTAAAACTCTGTAAATCAGTATCAGGTTCACTGGTTTCTTGTGTGTATTCAGTTTCAGCTGGAAAGGTAATTAACTCTTCCGCATATACAGCCGCTGAATTTAAAAGTATTCCAGCCGCCAAGAAAGCGGCAGTAAATACAAATTTTGATTTAAAATTTTTCACAATATTTTCCCTCTCATTTAAATTGATTCTGTTCCGGAGAATATTTATAACCGATTAAGTCCAGCTTTTCAGTTATTTTACTATCATTAATATTAAAGTCATCGCATAACTCACTAAGATTTTTATATTTATCTCTTAGCATAGTATTAATAAAACTAAGCAGTATAGCCGGATCTTCTGGAAGCTTAACCATATTATTCTCCATTCTGTTTTTTTATTTTTTATACAAATTAAATATAACTTAAATATAAATAATTGTCAATACCATTTGAAACAAATTGTTCATTATATATAAATTTTAGGATATATTTTTATTTATTGAGGATAAAGAAAAATAGATATTATCATTAAAAAATAAAATCAATGAACGAATACAAATAGATAGTTGCAATAAAATCTTTTTTTTGCTATAATCTGATATAAAGATTAATAAAAAAAGGTGATAATAAATGAAAAACCTTAATATTGTTTTACTTCAGCCTCAGATTCCGCAGAACACCGGCAATATTGCACGTACTTGTGCTGTAACTGGTGCAAGACTGCATTTAGTAAAGCCGTTTGGTTTTGAAATAACCGATAAAAATTTAAAGCGTGCCGGACTTGATTATTGGGATAAACTGGACATTTCATATTATAATAGTACAGAAGAGTTTTTTTCTGTGAACACCGGCAATTTTTATTACTTTACGACAAAGGGAAAAAATGTTTACAGTGAAATAAATTATCCGGATAATGCATTTATCATTTTTGGAAGAGAAGACAAGGGTATTGATGAGGATATATTATATAAAAATGAAGAATATTGTGTTAGGATTCCCATGAGAAATAATCTTCGCAGCCTTAATTTATCTAATTCAGCAGCAATTGCAGTTTATGAAGTACTCAGGCAATGGGAATTTCCGGATTTGGCAAAAGAAGGAAACCTTACAAAGTATAGCTGGTAAAGAGCAGATAAATATACGCAAAGTTCTGGATTCAATGGATTTTTTAATTTATGTTAAAAAAAGTATTGCAAAACTGAGGAAAATAGTGTAAAATAAAGTAGTTGGTTGTTAATTTTGTAACAGCAATATACATGTTCGATGAAAGGATGTTTATTTAATATGGCAGGTTTAAACAAGGTTACTGTTGAAGACATTAACGTTAAGGGCAAAAAGGTTCTTGTAAGAGTTGATTTTAATGTTCCGCTTAAGGACGGAGTTATAACTAATGATAACAGAATACAGGCAGCTCTTCCTACAATCAAAAAGCTTGTTTCAGACGGCGGCAAAATTGTACTTTGCTCACACCTCGGCAAGCCGAAGAACGGTCCGGAAGATAAGTTTTCTCTTGCACCAGCTGCTGAAAGACTTGCACAGCTTGTAGATACAAAGGTTGTTTTCGCTAAAGATGACAGCGTTGTAGGTGAAAATGCAAAGAAAGCTGTTTCAGAAATGAATGACGGTGAAATCGTTGTACTTGAAAATACAAGATTCAGAGGCGCAGACGAAACTAAGAACGGCGAATCACTTGCAAAGGAACTTGCTGACCTCGTTGATAATGAAGTGTTCGTTATGGACGCTTTCGGTTCAGCTCACAGAGCACATGCTTCAACAGCCGGTGTTACAAAGTTTGTTAAGGAAACTGCTGTAGGTTATCTTATGCAGAAGGAAATTCAGTATCTTGGTAATGCAGTTGAAGTTCCGGTAAGACCTTTTGTTGCAATTCTCGGCGGCGCTAAGGTAGCTGATAAGCTTAATGTAATCTCAAATCTGCTTGAAAAATGTGATACACTTATTATAGGCGGAGGTATGGCTTATACATTCCTTAAGGCAAAGGGATGTGAAGTAGGTACATCACTTGTTGATAATGAAAAGGTTGACTACTGCAAGGAAATGATGGAAAAGGCTGAAAAGCTTGGCAAGAGCCTTCTTCTCCCGGTTGATACAGCCGTAACTGAAGCTTTTCCTGATCCAATCGACGCTGAAATTACAGTTGACTATGTAGAATCAAGCAGTATTCCTGCTGAAAAAATGGGTCTTGATATTGGTCCTAAGACTCAGGAACTCTTTGCAGAAGCAGTAAAGTCTGCTAAGACAGTTGTTTGGAACGGTCCAATGGGCGTATTTGAAAATCCAGTTCTTGCAAAGGGTACAATTGCAGTTGCTAAGGCTCTTGCAGATACTGATGCTACAACAATTATCGGCGGCGGTGACTCAGCGGCAGCTGTTATGCAGCTTGGCTTTGCTGATAAAATGAGCCATATTTCTACTGGCGGCGGCGCTTCTCTTGAATATCTTGAAGGCAAGGTACTGCCGGGCGTTGATGTTATTGCTGATAAATAATAAAAAAATAGAGAACAGGGATAAACCTTGTTCTCTCATTTTAGATTTAGTATCTAACTTAAGTTTATAAAAAGGGAGAAATTATAAATGAATAAGTCATTAAGAAAGGCTATTATTGCCGGAAACTGGAAGATGAACAAAACAAGACCTGAAGCAAAGGAACTTCTTGAAGCTATTAAGCCTCTTGTAGCAAACGCTGAAGGTAATGTAGAAGTAATTGCATGCGTGCCTTTTACAAATCTTGAGACAGCTATTAATACAACTGCTGGTTCTAATGTTAAGATCGGCGCTGAAAATGTTCATTTTGAGAAAAGCGGAGCTTTTACAGGCGAAATTTCAGCTGATATGCTTGTAGAACTTGGCGTTGAATATGTAGTTATCGGTCATTCTGAAAGAAGACAGTACTTTGGAGAAACTGATGAAACAGTTAACAAGAGAACTAAAGCTGCTCTTGAAGCAAATCTTAAGCCAATTGTATGTGTGGGAGAGCTTAAATGGGAACGTGAATGCAATATTACTGAAGAAGTAATTGCACGCCAGATAAAGCTTGATCTCTATGATGTATCTGCTGAAGATGTTAAAAAGACAGTAATAGCATACGAGCCGGTATGGGCTATTGGTACAGGTCTTACTGCTACTCCTGAACAGGCAGAAGAAGTTTGCGGATTTATCCGTTCTACTCTTGCAGAAATTTATGATCAGGCAACTGCTGATGCAGTTACAATTCAGTACGGCGGATCAATGAACGCTAAAAATTGTGCTGAGCTTCTTGCAAAGCCAAATATTGACGGCGGTCTTATCGGCGGAGCATCTTTGAAAGCAGAAGATTTTAATACAATAGTTCAGGCTGCTGTTGAAGGCTGATATTACTTTATATATTAACGTAAAAGTTTTGAATTGAAAGGGAATTTTGAAATGAGCAAAAAACCTGTTGCATTAATTATAATGGACGGCTTTGGCTATAATTCGAGTGATTACGGCAATGCAATTTACGCTGCTAATAAACCTAATCTGGATAAGTATATGCAGGGTCCGCATACCTTAATCGGTGCAAGCGGTCTTGATGTAGGTCTTCCTGACGGTCAAATGGGCAATTCAGAAGTCGGACATACTAATATAGGTGCAGGAAGAATAGTTTATCAAATGCTGGTTAAAATTTCAAAGTCAATAAAGGACGGAGACTTTTTCAGCAATTCTGCACTTGTTTCTGCAATGAATAATTGCAAGGAAAAGAACTCAGCATTACATGTTATGGGACTTCTTTCTCCAGGCGGTGTACACAGTCATATTGAACACCTTTACGGTATTCTTGAAATGGCAAAGAAAAACGGTATTGAAAAGGTGTATGTTCATGCCTTTCTTGACGGCCGTGACGTACCACCGTCATCTGCTGCTGAATATATGCAGGAAGCCTGTGATAAGATGAATGAAATCGGCGTTGGCAGTGTTGCTACTGTAATGGGTCGTTTTTATGCAATGGACAGAGATAATGCCTGGGACAGAGTTGAAAAGGCATATAATGCCATGGTTCTTGGTGAAGGCGTTCAGGGAAATTGTCCTGTACAGGCTATCAAAGATTCTTATGCAGAAGGTATTACTGATGAATTTGTTCTGCCGGCTGTTATTGATAAGAACGGTATGATAAAGTCAGATGACAGCGTAATATTCATGAATTTCCGTCCTGACCGTGCAAGACAGATTACAAGAGCATTTGTTGAGGAAGCATTTACAGGATTTGAAAGAAAGAATGGCTTTTTCCCGCTTAATTTTGTATGCATGGCTCAGTATGATGCTACAATGCCAAATGTTTCAGTTGCATTTCCTCCTGAAGCACTGGAAATGACTTTTGGCGAATATGTAAGCAAAATGGGAAAAACACAGCTTAGAATCGCAGAAACACAGAAGTATGCTCATGTTACGTTTTTCTTTAACGGAGGAGAAGAAAAAACTTTTGATGGAGAGGATAGAATTCTTATTAAATCTCCTGATGTTGAAACTTTTGATATGAAGCCTGAAATGAGTGCATATGAAGTTACTGACGCTGTAGTTGATGCAATTAATTCAGATAAGTATGACGCTATAATTTTAAATTATGCAAATTGTGATATGGTGGGGCATACTGGAATTTTTGATGCGGCAAAGGCTGCAGTTGAAGCAGTTGATAAATGTGTTGGCAGAATGGTTGATGCAATTCTTGCCAAAGGAGGCGCTGCTTTTATTACAGCTGATCATGGTAATGCTGATAAAATGTATGAACCAGATGGTTCACCGTTTACAGCACATACAACAAACCCAGTGCCATTCATTGCAGTTGGCGTGGATTGTAAACTTCGTGACGGGGGAGTATTGGCAGATATTGCTCCTACTATGCTTCAGGTAATGGGACTTGAGCAGCCAGCACAAATGACGGGTAAATCCCTTATAAAATAAATTTTAAACTTATTAATATTAAAGAGCACTTTTGAGAAAATAATTTCAAAAGTGCTCTTATTGTTTTAAATCTAAGTTTAGATAAAAATAACAAATAGAAAATATATACTTGACAAAAATTGTATAATATTATATAATATAATTATATTAATTGTAAAAGTTAAGGAGAAATGTAAATGAAAATTAAACAATTTATAAGAAAAACTTTTATAGTAATGATAGCTAGTATAATATTTATGAGTTATGATTATAAAGGTTATTCTATTAAGTATGCGGCACAAGATGAAACTAATAATGTCCTAACAACAATTACTAAAGATGAGTTTACAGAGTTTCCAGTAAATATTATGGATGAAAATGTAAAAGTATTTAGTGAGTTTGACAGAAATGGTAATAATAATGATTTGCTCATTGATGGTGATACTATTATAGTAGTTTTTAAAAAGGAATATAGTGAAATAAACAAGATATGGAAACCAAGTGATTTTAATTTTTCAAATATTAAATCAGTAGTGGATATTTCAAATATAAATTTTTCTAAAAATGAAATGGCGGATTATTTATCAAATGTTACATATAGACAAATTATACAAGTAAATCTTAACAAATCAGGTAAAAAAGAAATTAATGATGCTATGGCTTACTTTTCTTCAAGAAATGATGTTAAAAAGGTATTTCCAAATATATTTAATAAAAGAAATATTAGCAACGATAATTTAAAAGAGAAAAATATTAATACAGCAATTCCTAACGATCCTCTAATTCCCCCTAATTATTGGGCTTTGGCTAATACTCAAGTATATGATGCTTGGAATGAATATACAACAGGTGATGCTTCTGTTAAAATTGGAGTGATTGATACTGGTGTTAATAATGACGTAGATTTATTGCCTAATATTGAAGTCGGTTACAATGCTTCAAATGATAGCACTATAACTCATAATAATAAAAGCACTCATGGTACAGCTGTAGCTGGTGTAATAGGAGCAAAAGGTAATAATGGTGTTGGAGGTGCAGGTGTATGTTGGGATATTGGATTAATTCCATTAAAAGATGAAGATGATAATGGATATAATCAACTTATTTATACTATAAAATGTATTAATTATGCTATAAATAATAATATTCCTATATTAAATATGTCATTTTATTTTTTTGGAAATGTTCTTGATGAAGCTATGTCAAATTATCCAGGATTAGTAGTGTGTGGATCAGGTAATGACCATTGGGATATAACAGATATTAATTTATCACCAGCTTCGAGTTCTCTTAATAACGTTATTACTGTAGGTTCATGTGATAGTACTGATTCACTTACTAATTCATCAAATTATGGAAGAAATGTTGATTTAGTGGCTCCAGGGACATATATAACAGCATATGGTGATGGCAGTTATGGCGAAGTTATGGGTACATCAATAGCATCACCATTTGTTGCCGGCGTTGCAGGTTTGATACTTTCAAAGTATCCTGAGATTACACCATTGCAAGTTAAAGAAGCAATTTTAAAATCTGTAGATAAAATTGATTCATTAAGTGATAAAGTTTTTACTGGTGGACGAATAAATGCTTATAAATCATTAAAATATGTTGAAAATTCAAAATATATGCAAATTGCATTTCAAGTTAATCTTCGTTCTAATCCAAAATCTGAATTTGTACATGCAATCGGTTACGAATCTAGTAAAGTTAATTATCATAAATTTATACCATGGAATAAAAATATAAATGAAGATTCTGTTAGTATAGCAAATTTTACTAATGATCAAATTAATATTTATTATGAAGGGGACGTTTTAGCACAGAATACTAAACTTTATACAATTTTATTTGATGTAAATATGAATAATTATAATAATAATGTAAAGCCTTTAGATTTATTTGAATTTATAACTTTTTGTACTTACTCAGATACATATTCTGCTGTTTTAGGGGATGTAAATAATGATGGTGAAATTAATAGTTTGGATTTGAATCTTATACAACAGTATACAGTAAACAGTTTTTTACCTTCAAATAATCAAAAAGTTGCAATGGATGTAAATTTAGATGGTAAAATTGATGTATTTGATATTATAACTATTAATAAATATATAAACAAAATGATCTTACAATTCTAGAATGCTTTAATTTTTTAGTTTATGTTATAAAGGAGGTGAATATTAACTTAAGTATACCTCATATTATAAAAAGTAAAATGAAAATTGAGAGGAGAGATTTTATTTATGAAAAAATCGTTAAGAAACATTTTGTCAGTTTTAATGTCAGCAGCGTTATTAAGTAATTTTACACTGCCAGTAACAGCAAGCATCGATAATTCAGTAAAGAATCAAATTGAATTTATTTCAGAAGTCACACTCCCGGAAACTGCAAAAATTAAAACAGGAGAGACAAGTATTATTCAACTGGGTGTTACTCGTGTTAAACCAATGGTTTCAACTGATCCCGATAACTTTGAAGTTGTGTCAGAGGATGAAACAGTATTAAAAATTAAGGAACTTAATAACGGCACTATTAGTGCAACGGGTATATCCAATGGTAAAACTAATATAGTACTTTCTATTTATAATCTTTCTACTATGGAAAAAATTGAAGAGTATGTATGTAATGTAGAGGTAAGTGATAGTTTCAGTGACGAAAAAGAGCTTTCAGAAAAAGAAATTCGTATGGTTGCAGGCAAAAAGCATGAGCTTTACATAAATGAATTGTATAACGGTCTGCCTTTTATGGGTGATGTAAAGTGGAGTTCAGCAGATAAATCAGTTGCAATTGTCAATGATTCTGGTATTATTACGGCGAAATCATTAGGTGAAACATCAGTTAAGGCTGTTATAGATGATGTTGAATATCAGTGCAGTGTATTTGTAGAATGTCTTTTAGGAGATGTTGATAATAACGGAGAAATTGATGTTTTTGATGCAGTTAAAATCGCAAGATATTCAGTAGGAACTACAGATTTAGCAGGACTTTCTCTTGATGCAGCAGATTATGATGACAATGGTGTAGTTGATGTTTTTGATGCTGTTTCTGTCGCAAGAATAACTGTAGGAAAATAAAAATATAAGTAATTTTGCAGGTCATGATGTTATATCATGACCTGATTTATTTTTGATAAAATAACTGTAAATTGTATATATTTATATTTTATACAGATTTTTTTAAACTTCAATGTTAAATATGCCGAAAATGCAAGCAATTCATTTTTCTTATATACTTTTTTATTTTGTTATGATATAATGTTAGAAGCATGTAAAAATAAAGAAAAAATTGTGAATCCATTTTTACAGGAGGACATAATGTCTAAAACAGAAATTATTCAAATCGGTATCACAACATTGGGCAGTGTAGCTTTACTGCTTTATGGAATGCACATTCTCGGTGCAGGTCTTGAAAAGATATCCGGCGGCAAAATGGAGAAAATTCTTGAGAAGCTTACAAACAACATAATCAAAGCAGTTTTGCTTGGCGCTTTAGTTACAGCCGTAATCCAGAGCTCAGGTGCAACAACAATAATCGTTGTAGGGCTTGTTAATTCTGGGATTCTTAGGCTAAATTCAGCAGTTGGAATTATAATGGGCGCTAACATCGGTACAACTGTAACAGGACAAATATTAAGACTTGGTGATCTTGAAAACAATGCCGCTCTTGGTAATATAATGCAGTTTCTTACACCAAAGTATCTTGCTCCAGTTCTTGCACTTGCCGGAATTGTGATTATTATGGCTTCTAAAAAAGATACTTTAAAAGCTGTCGGTGATATTGGTATGGGCTTGGGCGTTTTGTTTACCGGTATGCTTCAGCTTACAAATTCTGTTGAACCGCTTTCAGAGCTTGAGGCTTTCAAAAATCTCTTTGCAAGTCTTGAAAATCCTATTCTTGGTATAATCGCAGGAACAGTGGTTACTGCTCTGCTTCAGAGTTCTTCTGCGTCAGTGGGAATCCTTCAGGCTATTTCAACGACGGGTGTTTTGAAGTTTTCAGCAGCATTCCCTATTATAATGGGACAAAATATCGGAACCTGTTCAACATCAATTATTTCAAGCTTTGGCGCAAGTAAAAATGCCAAGAGAACGGCTATGGTTCATTTCTATTTTAATTTTATAGGAACTGTTTTATTCTTGGTTATTATTTATGCCCTTAAGGCAGCCGGAGTACTTACTTTCTGGAATAATACCATGGATATGGGGTCAATTGCCAATTTCCATACGTTTTTTAATATTATTGTAACTGTTGTGTTTATTCCTTTTCATTCTATGCTTGAAAAACTTGCGGTTGCAACCATTAGATCTAAAAATAATGACGAAGATGATCTTATTTCAGATTCAGCAGAAAATATGCTTGATCCGAGATTTTTGAAATCTCCTTCATTAGCTATTCAGCATGCTAATAATGCGGTAGCTTACATGGGAAATCTGGCAAAGTATAATTTTAATGCAAGCTGCGGTTTGTATAAAAATTATGACCAGAAATTCATTGATAAGATAAAAGAATATGAAGATATAATTGATAAAACAGAGGACAAGCTAAATTCGTATCTTGTAAAAATTACTGACTGCGAATTAAATGCTGTTGAGAGTAAGGCAGTTACATCACTTTTGCATTTGATAACTGATTTTGAAAGAATCGGTGATTATTCATTTAATATTATGGAACGTGCTGAGGTTATGCGTGAAAAGGATATCATGCTGTCTGAAAGTGCAGTAAAGGATCTTGATTTTATTGCTGGAGCAGTTACAGAAATTATTGATATGGCAATAGCGGCAGTGGAATATGACGATTATAAAACTGCAACAGATATTGAACCTCTTGAGGAAACCATTGACCATCTTGAATATGAACTTAAAAACAGGCATATTAACCGCTTGAAAAATGGCAGCTGTGCAATCGACAGAGGTGTTTATTTTCTTGACATGCTGTCAGATATAGAACGCATAGCCGATCATTGTTCTAACGTAGGGGTTCATGTACTGCGCCGTAATCAGACAAAGTACAGTATAAATCATCATGAATATATTGATAATATTCATAAGGGAGAGTCACCGGAGTATATGAATGCGCTGAAAAAATTCAGTGAAAAGTATGCTCTTTCTGAATCCTGACAAAATAAAAGCCGCAGATAAACTGCGGTTTTAATTTTACATCAGTATCCGGTTTCATTGATTATGGATTCATCGCTGTTGATCCACTCAGAAACTTCGATGATTTTATATTCATTTTTAGTTTTTCTAACAATAGCCTTTTCAATTCCGGCATTGATGATAAATCTTTTGCACATTAAACATGGTTCGATTTCACCGTCAATTTCACCTGTTTTCGCGTCTTTGCACGCAAGATAAATAACAGAGCCTATTAAATCTGACCTTGAGGCTGATATAATGGCATTTTGTTCAGCGTGTACTGAACGGCAAAGCTCATAGCGCTGTCCCTTAGGGATTTTAAGTGTATCCCTAATACAGCTTCCCATGTCTGAACAGTTTAATCGACCTCGGGGAGCGCCATTGTATCCGGTAGAAATAATTTCGTCGTTTTTGACGATTATAGCACCGAAATTTCGTCTGATACAGGTACTGCGTTCAAGAACCGTTTCAGCTATATCAAGGTAATAATTTATTTTATCTCTTCTTTTCAAAGTCATTCCTCCAGAATATTTTTCTTTAATTATATATAATTTTGAGGAATTATGCAATACTTTAAATAAAAAAATAAAAGGAAGTATAAATGAAAAATTTAACAAATATAAATATAATAAAAGAGCTTCTTGAAAAATATGGATTTAAGTTTTCAAAAAGTCTTGGGCAAAATTTTCTAATAAATCCTTCGGTTTGTCCCAAAATTGCGGAATTGGGAAAAGCTGAAGAAGGTTATGGAATCCTGGAAATAGGAACAGGTTTTGGAACCCTAACAGCAGAACTTGCCAAAAGAGCAGATAAAGTGACAGCAGTGGAAATCGATAGCAGACTTCTTCCGGTTCTCGAAGAAACTTTAAGCGATTTTAATAATATAAATGTTATCAATGATGATATTATGAAGGTGAATATTAAAGAACTTATTGACAGAGAATTTTCTGGAATGAAAAAGGCTGTATGTGCAAATCTTCCTTATTATATAACGTCGCCTGTGATTATGTATCTGCTTGAAAGTGAAATTGACGTTGATGCCATAACGGTCATGGTTCAAAAAGAAGCGGCTCAGAGATTATGCGCGGAAGTAGGAACAAGAGAAGCAGGAGCAATTACCGCAGCAGTAAGATATTACGGAGAAGCGGAAATGCTTTTTCAGGTTTCAAGGGGAAGCTTTATGCCGGCGCCAAATGTGGATTCTGCTGTTATTCAGATACGTCCGGCAGATACAATAAAGCAATTGGTTGAAGATAAAGATATATTTTTTAAGGTAATAAAAAGCGGTTTTTCACAGAGACGAAAAACTATGGCAAATTCACTTTCTTCGCTGCTGGGAGTATCAAAAGAGAATTTATATAACATATTTGATGAAATGGGAATTACAAGAACAGTCAGAATAGAACAGCTTTCTATTGAACAATTAGCAGAGTTCTCCAATATACTAAAAAGTCTTATGTAAACGCATAATTTTGAATTTCATTTACTTTTATTCATAAATACCCCGCTTATATATGACATTTATTTTTTTGTCCATGCTATATAATTATATGGAATACTGCAGAAGCAGTAAATAATAATGGCAGGTGTGACAGATGTTAAAAGAAATGATACTTGAGAAAGACAGGCAATGGGGCGGAATATTGTCAGCAGCAGGAACAGCGTTGCTTTCTGCACTGCTTTCGTATTCAACAGCAGACTCATGGGCGGCTTCTGTAAATTGTGCGGCTGCTGCCGCTGCGCCGCCGGTATGTTCGGCAGCTGTTCTTGTGGGGAGCATAGCGGCATATCTTATTACGGGAACAGTTCTGAAGCAGGGAATGATAATATGTTCGCTGATTCTTATTGCTGCAGGAAAATGGATTATCAGCAACACAGACAGCGGTAAAAATTCAGCCTTTATAGCTATGCTCAGCATGGCGTTTTCTTCAGCAGTCTTTGGTCTGATAATGGAACACAGTGCCGTTAATTTTATAATATATCTGATCGTGTCGGCTGTTATGAGCGCTGCGGCGTATTTTATTTATGAATCGTTTGGGATTCTGAAATCAGGAAAGCCGCTTGAATATGATGGAAATGTGGCGGCTTCATTAACCATTGTTTATTTAATTATTATAACTTCTCTCAGCGGTTTATCATTTTTTGTACTTAATATAGGAAGAATTGTATCTTCATTTGCGGTTCTCACTGCCGCCAGAAGATTCAGATATACCGGAGGCTCAGTCTGCGGTATTCTTTCCATGACGGCTGTATTCATATGCTCTTCGGAACTTGGGATACATACAGTATTTTTAGGGATTGCCGGATTTGCAGCCGGCTTTGTTTCTGATTATTGCAGAATTACTTCATCTGCGGTATTTCTTGCAGTAAATTTCTGCGGTCAGCTCATTTTCGGCATGGATGACGCATCTTTCTGTATGCAAGCGGACGCAGTTATTGGTTGTCTGATATTTATGATTTTGCCGGAAAGAATACTTATGAATGGTAATCTTCTTGCAGATAAAATTTCTGAACCAGGCGGCGAGAAACTGGTTAATGCCAGAATGGAATTTGCAGCAGGAGCTTTAGTTGACGTCAGAAAAAATGTTGAGGATATAATAAAGGCTCTTGAAAGTAAATCTGTTTCATACAGCAATGTAGAAAAGGTCAGTGAAAATGTATGCGGAAAATGCCGAAATAAGCTTATTTGCTGGGAAAATAATTTTGAAAGAACAAATGCTGATTTTATAAAGCTTGATAAGCAAAGCAGTCCGGATACAGAGCATTTTCCTATCGGTCTTTCAGAATGCATTCATAAGGATGAAATTGCGGCAGGATTTGCAAGGTGCAGAAAAGAGGAAGCAGTCAGCAAAATGATGGCAGTGCGCCTAAATGAAAGCAGAAGTATACTTTTTTCGCAAATGGAGATTACAGAAAGTATAATTTCTTCAATGTCAGATAGAATGCATTTTAGTTACAGTAAAAATATGACAAAGCTTTTATGCTCATGTCTTGATAAATATAACTGTAAATTCAGTACTGCCATAGCTTATTATAATAAATTCAGTAAGCTTATTCTGGAAATATACATATCAAATAAGTTGGATATTAATGCTGAAGAACTTGCTGAACAGGTATCATTTGAAATAAATATACCGCTGGAAGTGTCTGATGTATTTAATTCCGGAAATGAAACCAGAATAAGAATGAACCAGACGCCTAAGTATGAAATTGAGTATTGTTCATCACAATACAGCGCTAAAAGCAGTGAACCATCAGGCGATAGCTGCGGATTTTTTTATGATGGATTGGGAAATGCATTTATTTATATTTCAGACGGAATGGGTACAGGAAAACAGGCTGCGGTAGATTCGGCAATTGTATCAAATTTATTTAAACGGCTTATAAAATCCGGCATTGACTGTGAATCAGCATTAAAAATGATAAATTCAATAATGCTTGCAAAGTCAGATGAAGAGAGCTTTGCTACTCTTGACATTTGCAGAATAGACCTTGAAACGGGGGATCTTACAATGTTCAAGACGGGGGCAGCGTCAACAATTATCAGATATGATGACGCAGTTATGATGTTTAATGCTCCGTCTTATCCAATTGGCATTATTCCCGAAATGCAGATTTACACAAAGAAATGCTGTTTCGGCGAAGGGAATACTATTATTATGCTATCTGACGGTGTAGATGAGTCACTTTATCTTTATATTAAGGAACAGCTTTTAAATAATCCTGATCTTGAACAGATTACAGAAAATATTTGTTCAGGGGCAAGAAAAAAAGCGTCGGATGTAAATCGTGACGATATAACTGTATCGGGAGTAAGATTAATGCTGAGGGAAAATATTAAACATATGAATTATGCATAAATTTGATAAGGAAATAAAAGTGGTTTTTGACATATTAGACTAAAATGAATAATAAAAACTATATAAATTTTATGAAATTTATTTAAGTTGTTATAAAACCCTTGAATACTTTACTGAATAATGTTAAAATATATGTAATAAGGAGGGATTTCAATGGATTATTATAACTCAGGAAACTTGCCTGATGAATATAAATTCCCGTTGTATTTGTTTTATCAGGGAAAAAATAGTGAAGCTTATAAATTCTTCGGTGCACATACCGAAGAAAAAGATGGTGAAGTGTATCACTGCTTCAGAGTCTGGGCTCCGAATGCAAGGAGCGTTTCAGTTGTAGGTGATTTTAATGACTGGGATAAAAATGCTGATACTATGAATCTGATTGCTGACGGAGTCTGGGAGGGATTTATTCCTGAACTTCCTGCGTATTCTTCATATAAATACTGCATTGAGACTCAAAAGGGGAAATTTCTACTGAAAGCAGATCCTTATGCGTCTCACTTTGAAACAAGACCGGGTACAGCTTCTAAATTGTACGAAAGCAAGTATGTGTGGAGCGATGAAAAGTGGCAGAAAGAAAAGTCTTCAAAAATTATTTATAAGAGTCCGGTCAATGTTTATGAAGTTCATATGGGCTCATGGATGCATGACAGTGAAGGAAATGTACTAAGCTATACTCTATTTGCAGAAAAGATAATTCCGTATTTGAAAAAAATGTCCTATACTCATGTTGAACTTATGCCAATAACAGAATATCCGTTTGACGGCTCATGGGGCTATCAGGTTACAGGATATTTTGCGCCGACATCACGTTATGGCACCCCCGATGATTTCAAAAAGATGATAGATATGCTGCATGAAGCAGGAATAGGTATTATTCTTGACTGGGTTCCGGCACATTTTCCAAAAGATGCAAGCGGACTTTATGAATTTGACGGAACCTGCTGCTATGAATATTCGGATGAACGCAAGGGCGAGCATAAAGCTTGGGGTACAAGAGTATTTGATTATGGAAAGGGAGAAGTCTGCTCTTTTCTTATATCAAGTGCAAATTATTGGTTATCAGAATACCATATAGATGGTCTTCGTGTTGACGCTGTTGCTTCAATGCTTTACCTTGATTATGACAGGCGTGACGGAGAGTGGATTCCAAATATTTACGGCGGAAAAGAAAATCTTGAAGCAATAGAATTTTTAAAGCATCTTAATGAAGCTGTTTTCATGAAAAATCCGGATGTTCTGATGATTGCTGAGGAATCAACAGCATGGCCTATGGTTACAAAACCAACAGACATCGGAGGACTTGGCTTTAATTTTAAATGGAATATGGGTTGGATGAATGATATGCTTCATTATATGTCTCTTGATCCGATTTACAGGGCATTTAATCATGATAAACTGACATTTTCATTTTTCTATTGTTTTTCCGAAAATTATGTTTTACCTATTTCTCATGATGAAGTGGTACATGGAAAATGTTCCATGCTGGAAAAAATGCCGGGAACTTATGAGGAGAAGTTAAGTTCATACAGAGCTTTTCTTGCTTATATGATGGGACATCCGGGGAAGAAGCTTTTGTTTATGGGTCAGGAATTTGCCCAGACCATTGAATGGAATTTTGAAACACAATTGGATTGGGAATGCCTGGAAGAAGAAAACCATAAAATGTTTCATCTTTATACTCAGAAGCTTAATAAGTTTTATCTTGATAATGCTCCTTTTTGGCAGAATGATGATTCATGGCAGGGATTTAGCTGGATATCTAACGATGATTACCGTCAAAGTGTAATAGCATTCAGACGTTTTGATGATGACGGTGAAGAATTGATTGTTGTTTGCAATTTTGTTCCCGTAGCACGTGAAGATTATAAAATCGGCGTTCCTTATGAAGGTTCGTATAAGCTTGTATTTAGTTCTGATTCTGCTGAGTTCGGCGGAACAGATTTTACAGAATCTGTTATGGAATCTCAGTCATATCCAATGCATGGATTTGACAACAGTATTTCATTGTCAATAGCTCCTTTGTCGGTTATTTATCTCAAACCGGTTCCGATAAAGAAAATTAAAAGTAATTCTGAAAAAATTAAAAAAACATCTGCTGATACAGATAACAAATAAATTTACCAGTAATTTTATTTATATTACCCGTTTGAGGTAATAGTCAGGAGGATAAAATGTATTTAAAAAAGGAATGTGTTGCAATGCTCCTTGCCGGAGGACAGGGAAGCAGATTATATGCATTGACGCAGGATATGGCAAAACCGGCAGTGCCTTATGGGGGTAAGTACAGATTGATTGATTTTCCGCTTTCAAACTGTACTAATTCGGGAATTGATACAGTAGGTGTTCTTACTCAGTATCAGCCGCTGGTTCTTAATGATTATATCGGCAACGGTCAGCCATGGGATCTTGACAGAAATCATGGCGGAGTTCATGTGCTTCCGCCATATCAGACATCTCTGGGCGCTTCATGGTATGAGGGTACTGCTAATGCAATATATCAAAATATGAGCTTTATTGAAAGATATGATCCTGAGTATGTAATAGTTCTCGGCGGAGATCATATTTATAAAATGGATTATTCTAAAATGGTTGATTTTCATAAAGAAAATAACGCTGACTGTACATTAGCTGTAATCGATGTTTCACTTGAGGAGGCTAAAAGACTTGGTATCATGACCTGCGATCCGGATTACAGAGTTATTGAATTTGCTGAAAAACCCCAGCAGCCTAAATCAACGCTTGCCTCTATGGGAATTTATGTCTTTACCTGGAAGAAGCTTAAAAAGTATCTTATTGAGAATGAGAATGAAAATTCAGGTTCTAAGGATTTTGGTAAGGATATTATTCCGGCAATGCTTGGAAATGATGAAAGACTCTTTGCATATGCATTTGAAGGATACTGGAAAGATGTTGGTACACTTGACAGCTTATGGGAAGCTAATATGGATCTTTTGAGTCCAAGTGTTCCGCTTGATCTTTATGACAATAAATGGAAGGTTTATTCAAGAAACAATAATATGCCTCCGCAGTATATAGGAGAAACTGCTGAAGTAGAAAATTCTATGATTTCTGAGGGTAGTACTATACACGGTAAGGTTGATTTTTCGATTATTTTTGCAGGAGCAACAATTGAAGAAGGCGCAACAGTAAATTATAGTATCGTAATGCCAGGAACAGTGATAAAGGCAGGAGCAGTTATAGAATATTCTATAGTCGGTGAAGACTGTGTTGTTCATGAAAATGCTAAAGTAGGGCTTAGTCCTGAAACGGTTGAAAACAGAGATGAATGGGGCATTGCTGTTATAGGACATAATGTTGACATCTCTGAGGGAGCTGAGGTTCTCCCGAAACAGATTATTTCAAAGAATGTTTAAGGGGGAAATGAAAAATGAGTGCTAAGAATAAAGTTCTGGGTCTGATTTTTGCAAGTATGCATGATTCATCAGTTATAGATTTGACAAAGAAAAGAACTATGGGTTCAATACCGTTCGGCGGCCGTTATAGACTTATTGATTTTCCTCTTTCCAATATGGTTAATTCAGGAATAACAGAAGTCGGCGTTATAACAAAATCAAATTATGGTTCTCTGCTTGACCATTTGGGATCAGGTAAGGAATGGGATCTGTCAAGCAAAAACGGCGGATTACATTTGCTTCCTCCTTTTAGTCACGTAGACAGCGGAATGTATCGAGGACGCCTGGAAGCTCTTAATGGTGTTTGGGAATTTATTAACCATTCTGACGCAGAATATGTAGTTATGTCCGATTGTGATATTGCTACAACAATTGACTATAAGGCAGCAATAGATTTTCATAAAGAAACTGATGCTGATATAACAGTAATATATGGCAGATATGCATATGACAGCAATAAAAACCATACTGCAAATGTTCTTGGAATTGACGAAAACGGACGTGTTAATGATGTTATGGTTAATCCTCAGATTTCCGGAGAATGCAGCATAAGCCTGGATATGTTCGTTATAAAGAAAGACTTTTTGAAGAATATTGTTATTACATCAGTCAGCCGTAATCAGTATGATTTTACAAAGGATATACTTCAGGCTAAAAAAGATGAATTTAAGATAATGGGATATGAACATAAGGGGTATTTTTCAAAAATTGATACCATGAATGGGTATTATGAAGCAAATCTTGAGCTGCTTGATACTGAAAAGAGAAATAAACTATTTATTAAAACTGCTCCTATTTACACAAAAATTCGAGATAATGGACCAGCAAAATTTGGTCTGGAATCAGATATTAAAAATTCTCTTATTGCAGATGGCTGTATTATTGAAGGAACAGTAGAAAACTGCGTATTGTGCCGAGGAGTTAAAATAGGCAAAGACGCAATTGTAAAGAATAGCGTTATTATGCAGGATACTGTTATAGGCAATAAATGCAGCATAAATTCTGTAATAACAGATAAAAATGTTGAAATTGGTGAAGGAAAGGTTTTGACAGGTTCAAAAACATATCCTATTTATATTGGTAAAAATGCTAAAATATGATTTTTCTGAAAGGACGTAAAAAGATTGAATATATTATTTGCTGCAAGTGAAGCAAACCCGTTTATTGCTTCCGGCGGACTTGCAGATGTACTCGGTTCTCTTCCGGCAGCTATAACAAAAAAAGGAAACGATTGTCGTGTTGTTGTACCTTTGTATAAAGGGATAAAACCACAGCTCAGAGCATCAATGACATTTCTGACTAATATAACTGTTGATGTATCATGGCGCAAGCAGTACTGCGGAATTTTTACAGCAATATATAACGGTGTTTCATATTATTTTCTTGATAATGAGTATTATTTTGGAAGAGATGGAATATATGGATTTTATGATGACTGCGAGAGATTTGTTTTCTATTCACGTGCAGTTCTTGAAATGTTGAGGTATATTGATTTTAAACCGGATATAATACACGCAAATGATTGGCAAGCCGCATTGATTCCTGTATTTTACCAGGTATTTTATAAATATCAGCAGGGTTATGAAAATATTAAGAATGTATTTACTATTCATAATATACAGTATCAGGGAAATTATGGAAAAGAAATTCTTAATGAAGTTATGGGAATCCCAATGTATCATATGAGTCTTCTTGAATATGATGGTTCAGTAAATATGATGAAGGGCGCCATTGAAACTGCTGATAAGGTTACAACAGTTAGTCCAAGCTATGCATGGGAAATTCTTGATCCGTGGTATTCATATGGTATGGACCGTGCTTTAGTGCCAAACCAGCATAAACTTAGCGGTATTTTAAATGGAATTGATGTTGAGGGATACAATGCTGAAACTGATTCTGTTATACCGAAGAATTATACATCAAAAAGCATTGCAGGCAAGAAAGTATGTAAAGCAAAGCTTCTTGAAGAGCTTGGCTTGCAGGAAGGAAATGAGCCTCTTATCGGAATTGTAACAAGATTTGTATCACATAAGGGTATTGATCTGATAAGATATGTCTTTGAGGATATGATAAAGGCAGGATTTAAGTTTGCTATTCTTGGCAGCGGTGAAAAGATTTATGAGGATTTCTTTAAGGAAATGGAATGGAGATATAGAGATAAAGTTAGCGTAACTCTTGGCTTTGTTCCTGAACTTTCAAGAAAAATCTATGCTGGCGCTGATATGTTTCTGATGCCTTCGCAGAGTGAACCTTGCGGGCTTGCTCAAATGATCGCAATGAGATATGGAACGCTTCCAATTGTCCGTGAAACAGGAGGTCTGCGTGATACTGTAAGAGATTGCGGAGGAGAAAACGGTAACGGATTTACGTTTAAAACATACAACGCACACGATATGCTCGATGCATGTATGCGTGCAAAAGCGCTGTATGAGGATAAACGCAAATGGAATAAATTTATAAAGCGAGATATGGAAGAAGATTTCAGTTGGGGAAATTCTGCTGAGCTTTATATCAAATTGTATAATGAATTAACCAAAGATAAGTAAATTTAAAGCCGTCCGATAGTTTTATCAGACGGCTTTAATATAAGATAAGGGACAGTGTTGATTAACGGTTCCTTGTTTTTATTCATATATTATATTGGGAGAGTTAAACGGGAAAAAATCAAAGAATATTAAAGTGTTCGAGAAGTATCTTTGTTCCAAGAATAATTAGGATAATACCGCCGGCAATTTCAGCTTTTGATTTATATTTTGTACCAAAAACACTGCCGATTTTTAATCCGAAAGCCGAAATTATAAATGTTACTATTCCAATGCAAGATACAGCGAAAACAATATTGACATTTAAAAATGCAAGTGAAACACCTACGGCAAGAGCATCAATGCTTGTAGCTATGGCAAGAAGCAGCATTGATTTAAATGATAGAGAACTGTCCGATTTTTCTTCATCTTTGGAAAGTGCTTCTTTAATCATATTCAGACCTATAAAGAGCAAAAGTATAAATGCAATCCAATGGCTGAAGCCGGTTATTTTATCTTTAAATTGACTTCCGAGAAAGTATCCGATCAGTGGCATAAGTGCTTGAAATCCGCCGAACCATAGACCGACTATTGCAGAATCTGTGATTCGGTATTTTTTCATTGCAAGTCCTTTGCAGATTGAAACTGCAAAAGCATCCATTGCCAGTCCGACTGACAAAATAAAAAGTGAAACAAGGCTCATATACATCTCCATTCTGCTGAAAAATCAGCTTTTCTAACAAAAAGACTCATGGATAATAACTTTAAACGTCATTATCCATGAGTCTCGTTTTTTAAAGCAATACCAGAATATACTCATTATGTTGATATTGCTGCGCTTGGACGCTAACTACTCCCTCAAAGATGAAAATATTATAACATAGTGAATAAAAAAAGTCAAGCATTTTTTAGAATTAAAAAAATATCATAAGGAATTTTTTTAAATTTATCTTAATTTACTTTACATATCATGGATTTTAGTGTAAAATAATAAAAGAATATTTTGAGAGGTGTAAAAATGGAACCTAAATATAAAAGAATACTTTTGAAATTAAGCGGCGAAGCTCTTGCCGGAGAAAAGAAATTCGGGCTTGATTATGGTATCATTGGAAATATCTGTGAAAGTATCAAGAAGTGTGCAGAAGCAAATGTTGAAATTGGTATTGTAGTCGGAGGCGGAAACTTTTGGCGAGGACGCTCCAGCGGCGGTATGGACAGAACAAGAGCAGATCATATGGGAATGCTTGCTACAACAATAAATGCACTTGCCATAGCCGATGTACTTGAATCTATGGATATTGACGTCAGGGTTCAGACTGCAATTACAATGCAGCAGGTAGCGGAGCCTTATATAAGACTAAAGGCTATGTCACATCTTAAAAAAGGCAGAATAGTAATTTTCGGATGCGGTACCGGAAATCCGTTTTTCTCTACAGATACAGCCGCTGCATTGCGTGCGGTTGAAATTGAAGCTGATATATTTTTCAAGGCAACAATGGTTGACGGCGTTTATGATAAGGATCCCAATAAATTTGATGACGCTAAAAAATATGATGAACTTACATTCAGTGAAGTTTTAAGCCAAGACCTTGGTGTAATGGACAGTACGGCTGCTACTATGTGCCGTGATAATGGAATGGGACTGCTTGTTTTTGATTTGAGCAATCCTGATAATATTTACGATGCTGTAATGGGTAAAAATATTGGTACAATAATTAAGGAGAATTAATATGAATGAACAGATGAAAAATGCTGAATCTAAAATGAATAAATCAGTAGAAAGACTTAAAAGCGAATTTGCATCAATAAGGGCAGGAAGAGCAAATCCGGCTGTTCTTGATAAGGCGATGGTTGATTATTACGGAACGCCTACTCCAATAAATCAGATGGCTGCGGTTTCAGTAGCGGAAGCAAGAATTCTTGTTATTCAGCCATGGGATATTTCCACACTGAAGGCTATTGAAAAGGCAATTATAACGTCTGATATAGGAATTACTCCTACTAATGATGGTAAGGTTATCAGACTGGTATTCCCTCAGCCTACCGAAGACAGACGTAAGGAGCTTTGCAAAGAAATAAAGAAATATGGTGAAGAAACTAAAATTTCTATAAGAAGTGTTCGACGTGATACTATTGAAAAGTTTAAATCCATGAAAAAAGATGGAGAAATTACTGAAGACGATTTAAAGAATCTTGAAAAAGAGATTCAGAATATGACAGATAAACACTGTAAAAATATTGATTCACTAGTTTCTGAAAAGGAAAATGAGGTAATGAGTCTTTAATTTAAGGAGTGTTTAATGGCATTATTTAAAAGAAAAAACACAGATAGTAATTTACCGGATATTCTGCCTGAGCATATTGCCTTTATCATGGACGGTAACGGAAGATGGGCTAAAAAGCGTGGAATGCCAAGAAAATTTGGGCATAGAGAAGGCGCAAAGAATTTTAAGCGTATCACTCAGTACTGTAAGGATATTGGGATAAAGAATGTTACTTTTTATGCATTTTCTACCGAAAACTGGAAAAGACCTAAAGATGAGGTTGAGGCTATAATAGAACTGTTTCGGGAATATATAGTTGACGTACGTAATTATATCGGTGAAGAAGTAAGGGTTTTATTTTTAGGCGATAAAAAGATTTTTGACGATGATCTTCAGAAAAAGATGAATGATCTTGAAGAAGACACTAAAGAATACAGTAAAATGACTATGCTTCTTGCCATTAATTATGGGGGAAGGGATGAAATTGTTCACGCTTCAAAGATACTTGCGGAAAAAGTCAGGAATAATGAAATTGAATCCGAAGATATTGATGAAGTAATGTTTCAAAAGTACCTTTATACTGCGGATGTTCCGGATGTGGATCTTATGATTCGTCCAAGCGGGGAAGTGAGGTTATCTAATTTTCTTATATGGCAGTCAGCATATGCTGAATTTTACTTTACGGATGTTTTATGGCCTGATTTTTCAGAAAAGGAACTAAATAAAGCTCTTGCGGATTTTTCCCGCCGTTCCAGACGATTCGGAGGTGTTTAAATGGTAATTAGACTTGTATCTGCGTTTGTCGGAGCAATTATTGCCGTCATAATTCTGATTTTTCATAATACAATTGCTTTAAATATTGCAATAGGAATTATTTCAGTTATTATGATGTATGAACTTTTGAAAGCAGCAAAATGCATAAAATTTCGTTTAACCTGCATACCCGCATTTATTTTTGTAGGCATAAGTCCGTTTTTTATTACAGGCAGGTTGTCGGCTTATAGAAATATTATCTTGATTGCAGTTATACTATTTATTTTTGCAACTTATATAATTCAGCATAAAACACTTAAATATTTTCGTTTGATGTTTATTATTTCTGCTATGCTTTTGATTAGTATGTCTATGGGATGTCTTATTGCTTTAAATTCAGCAAGCAGCGTTCATGGACTTATGTATCTGATTATGGGATTGTGCGGAGCGTGGCTTGCTGATTCCGGAGCATATTTTGCAGGCACTTTTCTTGGTAAAAGAAAGCTATGCCCCGAAGTGAGTCCTAAAAAAACGGTAGAAGGTTTTATTGGTGGAATAGTTGTAACAGGTCTGCTGTTTATGCTGATAAATTTTGCTTATTCAAAAATTCTTCCGTCAGTTTCTGATAGTTCTGTTGAAATTAATTATTTTGCAGTAGGTTTAATAGGAATGATTCTTGCTGTGGTAGGAACAATAGGAGATCTGTCTGCGTCAGTACTGAAAAGACAGTGCGGCATCAAGGATTACGGAAACATTATGCCTGGTCATGGAGGCCTTATGGACAGATTTGACAGTGTTATATTTGTAGCGCCATGTCTCTTTGCACTTTTACAGGTTTTTAGTATATACAAATGATTACAGGGGCTATTCAGCCCCTTTTTTCAAAAATTATTGAAAGGATGGCATTATGCTGGAAAAACGGCATATAATAACATGAATAAAGTAAAAAACATTTCTATTCTTGGTTCTACAGGTTCAATTGGAACCCAGGCTCTTGAAGTTGCTAAAATGTATAATTTAAATATAAAGGCATTGGCAGCTAATAGTAATGCAGAACTTCTTGCAAAGCAGTGTAAGGAATTTAATGCAGAATGTGTATGTATCTATGATGATAAGTATTATAAAGAATTAAAAAGCCTCTTATTTGGACAAAATGTAAAAATTCTTACCGGAATGGAAGGCTTGTGTGAAATTGCCTCAGATAACAGCATAGATATTTTGCTTAATTCTGTAGTAGGTATGGTAGGTCTTCTTCCTACACTTAAGGCAATAGAAAATAAGACGGATATAGCGCTTGCGAATAAAGAAACACTTGTTGCAGGCGGAAATCTTGTAATGGAGCTTGCCGCTAAGAATGGTGTTAATATTTTTCCGGTGGATAGTGAACATTCTGCGATTTTTCAGTGCTTGCAGGGAAATAAGCGTTCTCAGCTGAAAAAAATTATTCTCACCGCATCAGGGGGACCGTTTTTCGGTAAAAAATTATCTGATTTAGAAAATGTAACTGTTAATGAAGCCTTGGCACATCCAAACTGGAGTATGGGGAACAAAATTACCATAGATTCATCTACTCTCATGAATAAAGGTCTGGAATTTATCGAGGCAAAATGGCTTTTTGATTTGACTCCTGAACAAATAGAAATTGTTGTACATCGCCAGAGTGTTGTCCATTCAGCAGTAGAATATAATGATAATTCAGTAATTGCGCAGATGGGTGTTCCGGATATGAAAATACCAATACAGTATGCCATTTTGTATCCTGACAGGCTTAAGTGCAGCTGTAAAGCATTAAGTCTGACTGATTATGGAACCTTGACTTTTGAAAAGCCGGACTTTGAAACTTTTAAATGCCTTACAGCTTGCATTGAAGCGATAAAACGAGGCGGAGCCTATCCCTGTATTATCAATGGTGCAAATGAAGAAGCCGTAGGACATTTTCTTAAAGGTAAAATAAAGTTTTTAGAGATAGGTGAGCTTGTAAGTAATGTATTAGATAAATTTTCTTATAGTGAAATTGTCACATATGAAGATGTGATAAACTGGGATAAAGAAGCAAGGGATTTTGTTAACAGAATGATTTAACATGGCAGTTTTTGTGCTGTCGGAATGGAGATTTATATGCATAGTATTTTAAAAATTTTACTGGCCATAGTAATATTTGGTGTACTTATTTTTATCCATGAGTTTGGTCATTTTATGATTGCAAAGCTTTGCGGAATAAAGGTTAATAAATTTGCTCTTGGTATGGGTCCATGCATTTTCAGAAAGAGAAAGGGAGAAACAGAGTATTCGGTTCGGATTTTGCCAATAGGCGGATTTTGCTCAATGGAGGGCGAGGACGAAGAAAGTAATAATGAAGGTGCATTTGGAAGTAAGCCTGTCTGGAAAAGGATTCTCGTTGTTGCAGCAGGTGCATTTATGAATATATTACTTGGTTTTATTCTTGTAGTAGTTACTACCTGTATGCTTACAAGAATACCGGTTATGAAAATATCAGGGTTTGATACAACCGGAGAAAATGAGGGTAAAATAGTTGCCTCAAGTTATGAAACCGGACTTAGTGTTGATGATGAAATATTGGAAGTTGATGGAATGCGAATTTTTACGGATTCAGATCTTCTATATAAATTAAGTTCAACTGATAAGGAGACTCTTGATCTGATAGTAAAAAGAGACGGAAAAAAAATAGAACTTAAAAATGTTGCTTTTCTGAATAAAGAAACTAAAGATATCATTGATTTTAGTTTATATGGAATGGATAAAAATCCTATAAGCGTATTATCATATTCGTGTAGGGAAACTGCATCAACAGCCCGCCTGATATGGATTTCTGTTGTTGATTTAATAAGCGGAGAATATGGTTTTCATGATCTGTCCGGACCGGTAGGGCTTGTAAATGCAATAGGCGACGCAGCGGAAACCGGACGAAATATTAAAGAAAATATATATTCAGTTTTAAGTTTAACAATATTCATCACAATAAATTTAGGAATATTTAATCTTTTGCCTATTCCGGGATTAGACGGAGGCAGACTGATTTTTCTTTTCATAGAAGCCATCAGAAGAAAACCAGTTAAACCTGAACATGAAGGTGTGATTCACCTAATTGGAATGGCGCTGCTTATGCTATTAATTATTGCTGTTACATTTGGAGATGTTTTTAAACTGTTAGGTTAGTGTTCAGAATGGAGATTTATTATGAGAAATGTTAAGACCGTAAAGGTAGGAAATAATGTTTTAAATGGTAAAAAAATATATATTCAGTCAATGCTAAATAAGCGTTCGGATGATGTTAAGGGAAATGTAGAACAGGCTATAGAACTTGAAAAGGCTGGTTGTGATATTGTAAGGGCAGCAATTCCGGATATGGAAGCAATCAAGCTGATACCGGCCATAAAGGAAAAGGTTAAAATCCCCCTCGTTGCAGATATACATTTTGACTATCGGCTCGCTTTGGCGGCAGCAGACGCAGGAATTGATAAAATAAGAATTAACCCTGGGAATATAGGAGATATAGACCGTGTAAAGCAGGTTGCTGTTACTTGTGCAAATAAAAATATACCAATAAGAATAGGAGTTAATTCCGGTTCGCTGGAAAAAGAAATACTTGAAAGATACGGTTCACCTACTCCGGAAGCTCTTGTAGAAAGTGCTTTAGGACATGTGAAGCTGCTTGAGCGTTTTGATTTTGACAGTATTGTTATTTCTATTAAATCATCAAATGTAAAAAATATGATTGACAGCTACCGCCTTGCAGCTTTAAAGTGCAGCTATCCTCTGCATTTGGGAGTTACCGAAGCAGGTACTGAACGTATGGGTATTATCAAGTCTTCAGTTGGAATCGGTTCACTGCTCTGTGATGAAATAGGCGAAACAATAAGAGTATCGCTGACCGGAGACCCAGTAAGTGAGGTTTATGCAGCAAAGGATATTTTAAAAGCTGTTGGTAAGGGAAGCGGAGTTGAAATAATTTCTTGTCCTACCTGCGGAAGAACAAGAATAGACCTTGTAAAGGCAGCTAAACAAGTAGAAGATGCGGTGAAGGATATTGACAAAAACATTAAAGTGGCAATTATGGGATGTGTTGTCAATGGTCCGGGAGAAGCTAAAGAAGCAGACATTGGAATTGCCGGCGGAGATAAATGTGCTGTTTTGTTTAAAAAAGGTGAAATCATAAAAAAGATAAATGAGGAAGATATACTTCCTGAGCTAATGAAGGAAATTGAAAAACTGTAGGAGTTATTATGAAAGAAATTAACCTCGGAGAATTTCTCGCTGAATATACAATGGAAATTCCTGAAACAGTTAAAAGCGGACAGATTTATAAACTTACATACTCTGCTTCTCATACAGAAATTGCTTTTTATGTAAGATTTAATAATATTGTTCCTTATAGTGATACGGTAAGCTTTGAAAAGCATTTGGAAAGGCTTTTCAATATAGAAAAAATTAATCTTTATTGTAAATATTCTCCTGATATGTTTTCCATTTCTTATTACAATGACCTTGTATTAAAACTTAAGCGTAAACTTGCAGTTGTTAACGGTTTTTTGGATAATTCAAAGCCGGAATATGCTGACGGTATTATTAAAATAGAGCTTAAAAACGGAGGTTATGATCTTCTTGTAAGGGCAAACTTTTGCGGCGAACTTTCAAAATTAATTTATGATGAATTTAATTTAAATATTAAAATTGAACTTGCTGGAGAACATAATGTGAATCCGCTGGAGCACGGCAGACTAATTGAAGAGGCAAATGCTGCTATAAATGTGCGGAATGAACAGTTTGTACCTGTTCCTGTTTCGGAAAAAACAGAAAATTTATATGAAGATTTTCCCTATGAGCCTGAGAATACTGAATATAATGATATTACTGATTCAGTAATATCTGAAGTTGATTTATCTGGTATAAAACTGGAAGTAATAACTGATTCTGCTGAACAAATAATCGGAAAAAAAATAAGAGGAGCAATTGAATCAATCGATTCAGCAGTAAAGAATCTTGACCGATTCGTGGTTATTTGTGCTGATATTTTTGATGTGGCTGATTCAAGAACTACAAGAAACGGGAAAATTATTTATACATATTATATTACTGACTATACTGGTTCAATTATAATGAAATTCTTTTTTGATCCGCAAAAAGGAGAATTTCCGGAAGGCAGACTAAAAAAAGGCACAACTATAATTGCGTCCGGAAAAATAGAATATGATGATTTTTCAAAAGATATTACTATAAAGCCAAATTCAGTTGTTGTTGTCAAGAAAGAGCAGCGCATGGATCATTCAGATAAGAAGCGTGTAGAGCTTCATATGCATACCTCCATGTCTGCAATGGATGCTGTTACAGATGTTTCAGATCTTATAAAACGGGCGCATTCCTGGGGACATAAAGCTATTGCAATAACGGATCATGGTGTTGTACAGGCTTATCCTGATGCAATGAACGCTTCAGCTGGACTTGATGACTTTAAGGTTATTTATGGATGTGAGGCATATGTTGTTAATGATATTAATCCTTTAAAAATAATCAGTGCAGATGATAAAAGAAGCGTTAACGATGAGATAATCATTTATGATGTGGAAACGACTGGATTAAATGTCGAAAAAGAACGTCTTACTGAGATTGGTGCTGTTAAAATGAAAAATATGAGAATCATAGACAGCTTCAATATTATGGTAAATCCTGAAAAGAAAATACCTGAGAAGATTATTGAACTTACCGGAATTACTGACGCAATGGTTGCCAATGCCCCTAAGGAGAGGGAAGCCTTAGAAGAATTTATGAAATTCTGCGGTGAAAATCCTGTTCTTGTTGCTCATAATAACCGCTTTGATAATTCATTTATTAACGCTGTATGTGACCGTCATAACATAAAATTTGATTATACAAGTATTGACAGCTTGGTATTAAGCAGAGCAATGATTCCAGAACTGGGAAAGCATAAGCTTGATACTGTTGCAAAATATTTAAAGCTTGGAAAGTTTGAACATCATAGGGCAAGCGACGATGCAAAAATACTTGCAAAAATTTTTGCAGTGCTTATGAATAGATTAATAAAAGAAAATGATGTTCAGGTACTTGGTGAGCTTAATACAAAAGTTAATAAAATAAATGTAAAAAAGCTCAAATCCTATCATCAGATTATTCTTGTAAAAAATAGCGTTGGTCTGAAAAATCTTTATAAGCTTATTTCATCAAGTCAGCTTGAATACTTTTATAAGAAACCACTTATACCCAAATCTGAGCTTATCAGACATCGTGAAGGACTTATTTTCGGAAGCGCCTGTGAAGCAGGTGAACTTTTCAGCGCAATATTGGATAAAGAACCTGAGGGTAAGATAGAAGAATTAGCGAAGTTTTACGATTATTTAGAAATTCAGCCTATCATGAATAATGAATTTTTGATGAGGAATGGAATTGTTGATTCTAAAAAAGAACTTGAATATTTAAATAAAAAAATAGTAGAACTGGGGGACAAGCTCAGTATTCCGGTTTGTGCAACCTGCGATGTGCATTTTATGGACGAGGAAGATAGTATTTTCCGAAAAATTTTAATGAGCGGTAATGGATTTAAAGACGCTGAAATGCAGCCGCCGCTTTATTTGAGAACTACTGAAGAGATGCTGCGGGAATTTGAATACCTTGGAAAAGAAAAGGCATATGAAGTAGTTGTAGAAAATACAAACATGATTGCGGATTGGGTTGAAGAGGTTAGACCTATACCAAAGGGGACATTTACACCTGATCTTCCCGGCGCTCAGGAGGATCTTGTAAGAATTACAAATGAAAGAGCAAAAAGTATTTATGGTGATCCTCTTCCGGAATTAGTTGAAAAACGGCTTAACAGAGAATTAGAATCAATTATAAAGCATGGATTTTCAGTGCTCTACATCATTGCTCAAAAGCTTGTCTGGAATTCAGAGGAAAACGGTTATCTTGTTGGTTCAAGAGGTTCAGTTGGCTCTTCATTTGTAGCCTCGATGGCAGGTATCTCTGAGGTGAATCCGCTTGCTCCGCATTATGTTTGTCCGGATTGCAAATACAGCGAGTTTATAACAGACGGAAGTACAGGCTCTGGATTTGATCTTCCGCAAAAGAACTGTCCTAAATGCGGAGCTGATATGAGGCGTGACGGGCATGATATTCCTTTTGAAACATTTTTGGGCTTTGACGGTGATAAGGCGCCTGATATTGATCTTAATTTTTCCGGAGAATATCAGGGAAGCGCTCATAGATATACTGAAGAACTTTTCGGACCTAAGAATGTGTTTAAGGCAGGCACCATAAGTGGTGTGCAATCTAAAACAGCTTTCGGATATGCTAAACATTATCTTGAAGAATCAGGAAGAACTGCAAATCCGGCAGAGGAAAACCGTTTGTCTATTGGATGTACAGGTGTTAAGCGAACTACCGGACAGCATCCAGGAGGAATGGTAGTTGTGCCTTCAGATTACGAGGTTTACGATTTCACCCCGATACAGCATCCGGCAGAATCTGAGGATTCTGATATTGTAACAACTCATTTTGATTTCCATTCACTCCATGATACTATATTGAAGCTTGATGAACTGGGTCACGTTGTTCCGACACTTTATAAGCATCTTGAAGATATGACTGGAATAGCTATCAAAGATGTTCCGACTTCTGATCCGGACGTTATAAAAATGTGCACATCTTCTGAAGTACTGGGGGTTAAGCCTGATGAAATATATTGTCAAACAGGCAGTCTTGGAATACCTGAAATGGGTACAGGATTTACGATTCAAATGCTGATTGATGCAAAGCCGACTAAATTCAGCGATTTTCTGCAAATTTCAGGTTTGTCTCATGGTACAGACGTTTGGCTTGGAAATGCAAAGGATCTCATAGATGAGGGAATATGTACTATTTCGGACGTTATCGGTACAAGAGATAGTATCATGACATATTTGCTTTACAAGGGAGTAGAACCCAAAATGGCATTTAATATAATGGAGTTTACACGAAAGGGAAAAGCACCTAAATTTTTTACTCCTGAAATAGTTGAAATGCTTAAAGAACATGATGTACCCCAATGGTATATTGACAGTTGCCTTAAAATAAAATATATGTTCCCGAAAGCCCATGCAGCAGCATATGTTATTGCTGCAATAAAGCTGGGTTGGTTCAAGCTTTATAAGCCGTTGGAATTTTATGCTACATATTTTACTACAAGAGGATCTGATTTTGATGTTGAAACTGTTTCCAAGGGAATTGGCGCAGTTAGAAATAAAATTGAAGAGCTCAAAAGCAAGGGAAATGAAAAGAGCGTTAAGGAAAAGGATACTTTTGACCTTATGCTTATTATAAATGAAATGATGTCAAGAGGATATAATTTTTTACCAGTAGATATTTATAAGTCACACGCTACTAAATATGTGATAGAGGACGGTAAAATCCGTATACCTTTTGGAGCTTTGTCCGGTGTTGGTGAGAATGCAGCAATTAAGCTTTATGAGGCTGCTCAGAAAAAGGATTATATATCCATTGAGGAATTACAGAATAAAAGCGGCGCGTCAAAAACAACAATTGAAATGCTTGAAAATATGGGGGCTTTAGGCAATCTGCCTAAAACAAGCCAGATGACTCTTTTTTAACTTGACTTCCTTTGAATAACATGTTATCATGTTAGCATACTAAAGTAAACAAGGAGAAAATAATGAAAATAAATGATTTAATCACTCCGGAAGGAACAAAAGACCTTCTCTTTAATGAATGTATAACAAGACAGAATATAGAAAATAAAATTCATAAAATTTTTAAGTCAGGCGGTTATTCTGAGCTTATAACTCCATGTATTGAATTTTATGATGTGTTTACACATAATTCAAGTCATTTTTCACAGGAAAAGCTGTTTAAATTGATGGATTGCAAGGGGAGAATCTTAGTTTTGCGTCCGGATAATACTGTTCCTATTGCAAGAATTGTTGCTACAAGGCTTAAGGATGCCGTTCTTCCTATGAGGCTTTATTATAATCAGTGTGTGTTCAACATGGCGCCGTCTTTGAAAGGTAAATCAGCACAGGTAGTGCAGACCGGCATAGAACTAATTGGATCATCCTCAAAAATGGCTGATCTTGAAGTTATTTCTACTGCAATAAATGTACTATCTTCCTGCGGAAACGGAGATTATTCCCTTGAAATCGGGGATATAAGATTTTTCCAGGAGCTTGTAAGAAAGCTTAAGATAAGTGATGAAGAAAAGGAAACTATTAGAAATTATATTAAAGCCAAGAACTATCCTGCGCTGAATGATTTCCTTGATAATATAGGGGATAATCAGGTTATTCAGGCTCTGAAACGTCTTCCTGGACTTTTTGGAGGTGAGGAAGTTTTTGAAAAAGCTTCTCAGCTGTTTTCTGACGAAAAGATTGATACGATTTTGACAGATCTGAAAGAATTATATAATAAAATTTCTAAGATTGCAGGTAAGGGTAAAATCACTGTTGATCTTGGAATGGTAAATAAAACGGATTACTATACAGGAGTTATAATCCGGGGATATCTTGAAGGATACGGAGAAGAAGTGCTTTCAGGAGGACGTTATGATAAGCTTATAGCTGATTTCGGATATGATATACCCGCTACCGGTTTTGCAGTTAATGTTGATGCTGTAATGTCAGTTGAAATGAAAAAAAATTCAGTAACGGATAAAAATATAGATGCAATAATCTATGCTGAAAATGGATTTGAAATTGAGGCTCTGCATACGGCGGATAAGCTGCGTCAGGAGGGTAGTACAGCTGAACTTTCATTGTTTGATACTATTGAAGAAACTATTGCATATGCCAAGGCAAAGAACATTGCCAAAATTATAAAAGTCAATGAGATTGTTACGGAGGTAGAATAAATGTCAAAACCGCTTAGAATTGCCCTGACAAAGGGACGCCTTGAAAAAGATACTATTGGATTGCTGGAAAAATCAGGTTTTGATTGCACTGCTGTAAGGGAAAAGGGCAGAAAGCTTATTCTTCCGATTAAAGATATAAATGCTGAAGTTGTGCTGGCAAAGGCAAATGATGTTATAACTTATGTAGAGCACGGCGTTTGTGACATAGGCATCGTGGGTAAAGATACAATTATGGAAATGAGCGGAAAGTTTTTTGAGATGGTTGATCTTGGATTCGGTAGGTGCAGATTTGCTCTTGCAGTAAAAAAGGGAACAGATTTTTATGCAGGATACGGAGTAAAAACGATTGCTACAAAATATCCTAATATTACAAGGAATTATTTTGAAAGCAAGGGCATGGATGTAGATATTGTAAAAATAGAAGGTTCTGTTGAACTGGCTCCGCTTTTAGAACTCTCAAACGGTATTGTAGATATTGTAGAAACAGGAACAACGTTAAAAGAAAACGGACTGGAAGTTATTGAAGATATTGCTCCAATATCAGCAAGGCTAATTGTAAATACCGTAAGTATGAAACTTAGACAAAAAGAAATTGAAAACCTAATAAAAATTATAGAGGAGAATTTGCAGTCATGTTAAAAAAGATTTTTGCTAATGGAAACGATGAATTTGATTTTCTTGAAAGCCTTAAAAAAAGAAGCGGAGAAACTGATAAGCAGGTAACTCAGATTGTTAATGAAATAATTGATAATGTTAAGGCACACGGTGATAAAGCTGTTAATGACTATACATTAAAATTTGACGGAAGCTTACCGGAATACTATGAAGTTCCTCAGGATGTAATAAATGATGCACTTGAAGAAGCAGACGAAAATTATGTAAATGCGCTTTTAAACGCTATGGAAAATATTGCAGATTTTCATAATCGCCAAAGACAGCAGGGATTTACTGACTGCAAAGAGAACGGCGTCATGTTGGGACAGCGTGTAAGAGGACTTGAAAGAGTTGGTTTATATGTACCAGGCGGAACAGCTGCTTATCCTTCAAGCGTTCTGATGAATGCCATTCCAGCAAAAATTGCAGGAGTAAAAGAAATAATTATGGTAACTCCTCCGCTTAAGGATGGGACCCCAAATAAGGACATACTTGTAGCTGCTGCGGTTTGCGGAGTTGACAGAGTATTTCTTACCGGAGGAGCTCAGGCTATCGCAGCTTTAGCTTATGGTACAGAATCAATTCCAAAGGTAGATAAAATTGTAGGACCAGGTAATATTTTTGTTGCAACTGCTAAAAAACTTCTTTATGGACAGGTAGACATTGATATGATTGCTGGTCCGAGTGAAATTCTTGTGATGGCAGATGAAACAGCTGATCCTAAATTTATAGCTGCTGACCTCATGTCTCAGGCTGAACACGATAAGTTGGCGTCTGCTATTCTGCTGACAACCAGCGAAGAAATTGCTGATAAGGTAAATGAAGAAATCAAGCGTCAGATACAGTATCTGTCACGTAAGGAAATTATAGAGAATTCCCTTACTAACTATGGAGTGATGATTGTATGTGATTGTCCTCACTGCGCTGTTGAGCTTGCTAATGCAATAGCGCCTGAGCACCTTGAAGTTTTAATGAAAAATGCTACTGAATATATCGGCAAGCTTGATAATGCTGGTTCTGTTTTTCTTGGACAGTATGCATCAGAACCGCTTGGTGATTATTATGCAGGACCAAATCATGTGCTGCCTACAAGCGGGACAGCACGTTTCTTCTCACCGCTTTCAGTGGCAAGCTTTATAAAGCGTTCAAGTTATATTTATTATACTGAAGAAGCTCTCAGAGAAGCAAAAGATGACATTGTTCTAATTGCTGAAAAAGAGGGTCTTACAGCTCATGCCAATGCAATAAAGGTTAGATTCGAATAAGGTTTAGGAGTGAACATTAATGTCTGATGATGTTTTATGGGAAAAGAATATAAGAAGGGTTGTTCCGTATACTCCAGGTGAACAGCCTAAAGAAAAAAATATAATTAAGCTTAATACAAATGAAAATCCATATCCGCCGTGCAAAGGTGTAAAAAGTGTTTTGGATGCATTTAATTGTGATGATATGAGACTTTATCCTGATACAGGATCTGATGTACTTGTAACAGAACTTGCAAAAAAATACAAGGTAAGTAAATCAAATATTTTTGTCGGTGTTGGTTCAGACGATGTAATTTCAATAGCGTTTATGACTTTCTTTAATTCGGAAAAGCCTATACTTTTTCCGGACATTACATATTCGTTTTATGACGTATGGGCATCAGTTTATCGAATTCCGTATGAAACAAAGCCTCTTGATGATAATTTCAGAATCAATCCTGAAGACTATAAGACTGTAAACGGAGGTATAATATTTCCAAATCCGAATGCACCAACGGGAGTTTTAGAAAGTACAGACATTATTGAAGATATTGTTAAATCAAATCCTTCATCAGTGGTTATAATTGATGAAGCATATATTGACTTTGGCGGAGAAAGCTGCATGCCTTTGATAAATAAATATGATAATCTTTTGGTTGTACAAACTTTTTCTAAATCCAGATCAATGGCAGGTATGAGAATAGGTTTTGCAGTTGGAAGTGAGAAGCTTATAAAATATTTAAATGATGTAAAGTTTTCTGTAAATTCTTATACAATGAATCATATCACCCAAATTTGCGGAGCAGAATCCGTTAAGGATGATGAGTATTTTAATAAAACATTAAATTGCATAATAGAAACCAGAGAAAAAACTAAAAAGCAACTTACTGAACTTGGTTTTATTTTTCCGGATTCAAAAAGTAATTTTATATTTGCAAGTCATAATGAAGTACCTGCAAAATACATTTTTGATGAGCTAAAAAAGAAAAAAATATATGTAAGGTATTGGGATAAGGATAAAATAAATAATTATCTTAGAATAACAGTTGGTACTGACAGAGAAATGAATATCTTAATTGAAGCTCTTAGAGAAATTCTCCTGAAAGGAAGAAATTTATGAGAAAGGCAAAAATAAGCCGCAAGACACGAGAAACTGATATAACTGCTGAGGTAATATTAGATGGAAAAGGAATTGCTCAGATAGAAACAGGCATAGGTTTTTTTGACCATATGCTGACTGCCCTTTCTGTTCACAGCGGTATAAGTATATTACTAAAATGTATAGGCGACTTGAATGTTGACTGTCATCATTCAGTTGAAGATACCGGAATAGTACTTGGACAAGCTTTTAATGAGGCTTTAAAGGATAAGTCAGGGATAGAACGATATGGTTCAGCTTATATACCCATGGATGAAGCACTGGGATTTTGTTCTTTGGACATTAGCAATCGCCCTTTTCTTGTATTTAAGGGTGAGTTTACAAATCAGATGATAGGTGAATATGATACATGTATGACAGAAGAGTTTTTTCGTGCTTTTGCTTTTAATGCAGGTATTACACTTCATGTAAATATGGTATATGGAACAAATGACCATCATAAATGTGAAGCAATTTTTAAGGCTTGTGCTCACGCATTGAAAAAAGCGATTAGGTTAAATGATACAGGTGAGACGCTTTCGACGAAAGGAAGTTTATAATGATTGCAGTAATTGATTATGGTGCAGGAAATATTTTTAGTGTTAAAAACGCACTTGATTATCTGGGATTTGAAAGTATTCTAACAGATAAAAGTGAGGATTTAAAAAATGCAGACGCATTAATTCTTCCTGGAGTAGGAGCGTTTCCAAGTGCGATGAAGATGTTGGAAAAAAGCGGACTCATTGATACGATTATGACTCAGGCTAAGTCTAAACCTTTTCTGGGGATATGTCTGGGAATGCAGCTTCTATTTGATAAGAGCTATGAATTTGAAGAGTGCAGCGGTCTTGGTCTAATTAGCGGAACAGTTGATAAAATGGAAGAAGATAACCTTATTATTCCGCATATGGGATGGAACAAACTTGAAATGCTCAATGAATGTCCTCTTATTCATGGTTTGAACGAAGAAAGCTATGTTTACTTTGTACATTCATATAAGGCAAAATGTGAAGATAAAAATATTTCTGCTTATTGTAATTATGGAAGCAGGGTTCCGGCTCTCGTATATGATGGTTCAACAGTTTATGGCGCTCAATTTCATCCTGAAAAGAGCGGTGAAACAGGACTGAAGATTTTGAAAAATTTCGGAGGACTTATAAAATGATAATTTTACCAGCAATAGATATTAAGGACGGTAACTGTGTCAGACTTTTCAAGGGAGATTTTTCTACAGTAGAAAAAGTAGCGTCAGATTATATGGAAACGGCAAAAGGATTTGAAAATTCCGGAGCCTCATGGATACATATGGTTGATCTTGACGGCGCTAAGGAAGGCAGACCGGTTAATACTAATATATATAAAGATGTTGCCAATAAAACTTCTCTTAAGGTTGAAGTTGGCGGAGGAATTAGAAATATAGAAACAATTGATGAATATCTTGCAATGGGGATTTCAAGAGTAATAATCGGTTCTGCCGCATTAAAAGATCCAGTTTTGGTTGCTGATGCAGTAAATAAATTCGGAAGTGAAAAAATAGCTGTAGGAATAGATGCGAAAAACGGTATGGTTGCAACGGAGGGATGGATTGAAGAATCGGATGTCAATTATATTCAGCTTGCTAAAGAAATGATTAAAATTGGTGTAGAGTATTTTATTGTAACTGATATATCAAAGGACGGAACATTATCAGGTGTAAATACTGAGCAGCTTAAAAAATTATCTGAGGAAGTTAAAGGAAAATGTAATATTATTGCAAGCGGAGGAGTTCATACTATTGAAGATATAAAAGCGTGCAAAGAACTTGGTCTTTATGGTACAATATGCGGTAAATCCATATATAAAGGTACGCTTGATCTTAGAGAAGCAATTACCGTTGGGGAAGGAGACTAATATGCTCGCCAAAAGAATTATACCATGTCTTGACGTACGAAATGGGAAAGTAGTAAAGGGTGTAAACTTTGAAGGAATTAAGGATGTTGGTGATCCAGTACTGTCAGCAGAAGAATATAACCGTCAAGGCGCTGATGAAATAGTATTTTATGATATTACTGCATCGTTTGAGGGGAGAGGTGTTTTTCTTGATGTGGTAAGAGAAACAGCAAAAAAAGTATTTGTTCCTCTTACAGTTGGCGGAGGTATTAAAACAGTTGATGATATTAGAGATACATTAAGAGCTGGAGCTGATAAGGTTTCGGTAAACTCTCAGGCAGTGCAGAATCCTGGGCTTATAAAAGATGGAGCCGATATATTTGGAAGTCAGTGTATATGCGTAGGAATTGATGCAAAAAAAGTATCTGATAAAAAATGGACTGTTTTTATTAACGGCGGTCGTGTTGATTATAAACTTGATTTAATTGAATGGGTAAAAACCATTGAGCAACTTGGAGCCGGAGAAATATGCCTTAATTCAATAGATGCAGACGGGACTAAGGCAGGATTTGATATTGAAATGCTTGATGCGGTTTGCAAATCAGTCAATATTCCTGTTATTGCAAGCGGAGGAGCTGGAAAGATAGAAGACTTTTCTGATGTTTTTGAGAAAACAGGAGCAACTGCTGCTTTGGCAGCCTCATTATTTCATTTTAAAGAGCTTACAGTTGGACAGGTAAAAGATTACTGCCGAAATAAAGGAATAATTGTGAGATAAATTTATAGAGATAGGTAAATATTTATGAAAAATATCGAATTTAATGATCTTGATAAATTTTTTGTCAAGAATGAACTGATACCGGCTATTTGCTATGAAGCGGATACTAAAACTGTTCTAATGCTTGCTTATATGAATAAAGAAAGCTTGAAGAGAACACTCGAAACAGGCTATACTTGGTTCTGGAGCCGTTCAAGGCAGGAATACTGGAATAAGGGCGCTACATCAGGTCATCTACAAAAAGTAGTTAGTATTTACGGAGACTGTGATAATGATACACTTTTAATTAACGTAAAGCAAATCGGTGCAGCATGTCATACTGGTGAATATAGTTGCTTTTTCAATAAAATCTATGAAGAAAAATAATTTTTAAGAAAAATTTTAAATTTTAGTAACAAAATTGTTATTGTCTGAATATTATATATTGAAGTATTCAATATGGAAGCGTTTGAAGCTTTAATATATAATAGGAGGACTTTTTTTATGAGTGAATATTCACGTTATAATGAATGTGATTCTGTTCCAATTAAGGTGAATCGGGTTTTTGACAGCTGCAGTGATAAAGATTGCGTTACTGGGGTTCCGGTTGTACTTACATCACCATTACCTGACAATATAACTATTATTAAAAGCAAATGCATTACGGTATGCGATGTTTGCATGAGTGTTGAACCTATTCCTTTTAATAAGGGATTTTATTCAGTTGACCTTACATTTACATTTGACGTTCAGCTTTTAGGTTATGCGACTGGTTGCAGCTGTCCTGTTCCGATAAAGGGAACTGCGTCAGTAAGCAAAAGCTGTATACTTTTTGGCAGTGAAACTAATTCAAAGACATTTTTCAGCAATGGTCAGTCTATTGGTACAACAGGTGAGTGCTGTGACACTGTAAATCCGCCGATAGCGGTCGTTCAGGCTGTATCACCTATTGTCCTTGAATCAAAAATAACGAATTGCTGTGACTGTGATCCATGCTACGAGTCAAATTGTATGCAGAAAAGAGGTATCGTTCTTACTCTTGGTTTGTTCTATGTTGTTGAACTGATTAGACCTGTAACCATAATGGTACCGACATATGAATATACAATACCTAAAAAAGAATGCTGTGCTGATATGGATAGTCCATGTGAAATTTTTGACAAAATCAAATTTCCAACAGAGGAATTTTCACCTGCAAAGCTTGAAAATGCACCTTCAGATTCATGTCCTTGTTCCTGTCCATATGCGCCGGTAACCCCGATTGATCTTAATCCATCGTGTGAATGTGAAAATAACTGATATTAAGCGGGCGGTCTTAGATCGTCCGTTTATATATTTTAAAGAGGTTTGTAATGAGAAAAAAATCAGCAATAAATAAAAAAAGAACAGTAATTATTATTTTATTACTGTTAGTTTTTTTATTTTTATTTATTTTTTTTGATATAAGAATAAATAATTCTTTTCAGGAACTCAGCAAATACTACTGCGGACGAAATGCTTCTGAAATAATAAGTACAAGTGTAGATGAAATACTAAGCGAAACCAGGGCTGAATATTCTGATTTTTCTACGCTGATATATGACGAGAATGGAAAAATAGTTTCTGCGGAAACTATTACTGCCAATGTTAATTCTATTCAAAATATGATTATCAAGAGAATAAATGAAAAGATTGCTGCCTGTTCCGACAACAAAATAGAAATTCCAGTAGGTACCGTAACTGGTTTCTATATTTTAAATGGAAGAGGACCGAATGCAAGTTTCAAGTTTATTCCCTCTGGTAATACTGAAACCAATTTGAGCAGCAGTTTTACATCAGCAGGAATTAATCAGACATGTCATAAAATAATTTTAGACGTAACAGTCAGAACAGCAGCTATTTATCCAGGGGGAAAATCAGAATCTGAATTTACAATGAGCTGTATAATTGCAGAAACCATAATTGTTGGTGATATACCAGAATCTTTACTTGGTATAAATTCAGTCGTTTAATGATGAGATAACGGTTTTACCGCTTTTAAGTGATTCTTGTACGTCGATTATCCGCTGATTTTCTGATCCTCTAAATTGAAGCATTAAATTTTTTTGGCTTTCAATAAATTCTCCATCTACAAGAATATCAATTGATTTCAGCATATCATCTGAATATTCAGATTTAATTTTTGATGTTTTAAGAAGATCATTTTCAAACTTATAACCGGTATAGCACCAAATGCTTTTATTTGGGTATATGCTTTTAATTCTTTTTAAGAGCAATGAAAGTTCCTTTTGATTTTCAGGTTCAAAGGGTTCACCTCCAAGAAGGGAGAAACCTGAAATGTAATCAGGGGATAAAGCTGTAATTATTTCTTTACATACTACTTCGTTAAATGCTTTTCCGTAATTAAAATCCCAAGTTTCAGAGTTAAAGCATCCCTTACAATGATGTGTACATCCTGAAACAAAAAGCGAAACCCGAACCCCTGGACCGTTAGCAATATCTGTTTTTTTTATAGATGCATAATTCATAAAATTCTCCTAAATAGATAAAAGCGTGATTTCTCACGCTTTATTTTTATAGATGCATAACACGTTCTTTTATCTCTTGTGTGCGTCCCTGATTCCAAAATTGCGTACCAATATATCCGCAAGTTCTTCTTGCAACATTCATCTGATCTTCATCGGTGTTTCCGCAGTTAGGACATTTCCATATTAGTTTGCCATGTGTATCGGAAACAATTTGAATTTCGCCGTCAAAACCGCACATACGGCAGTAATCACTTTTGGTATTCAGTTCTGCGTACATAATATTATCATATATATGCTGCATAACTGAAATTACAGCTTCAATATTATTCTGCATATTTGGTACTTCAACATAGCTGACAGCTCCGCCTGGAGAGAGCTTCTGGAATTTTGCTTCGAAGCTTAGTTTTGAAAAAGCGTCAATTTCTTCAGTTACATGAACATGATAGCTGTTAGTTATATAATTTTTATCTGTAACGCCTTTTATAATGCCAAATCTTTTCTGAAGGCATTTAGAAAATTTATATGTTGTAGACTCAAGGGGAGTTCCATATAAACTAAAATCAATATTAGTTTCTTCTTTCCATTTACGGCATGCTGCATTCAGAAAATGCATAATTTCAAGGGCAAATGGTGTAGCTTCTGGATCAGTATGAGATTTTCCCGTCATATATCTTGTGCATTCGCAAAGACCAGCATAGCCTAAAGAAATAGTTGAATAACCATTGTATAAAAGATTATCAATAGTTTCACCCTTTTTCAATCTTGCTAATGCTCCGTATTGCCATAATATAGGGGCAACATCTGACGGAGTTCCGAGAAGTCTTTCATGACGGCACATTAATGCCTTTTTACAGAGATTTAACCTTTCATTAAAAATCTCCCAAAATTTATCAATATTTTTTTCAGACGAGCAAGCAATATCAACAAGGTTTATAGTAACAACACCTTGATTAAATCTGCCGTAAAATTTGGGTTTATTGCTCTCTTTGTCTTTATATACGGTTAGAAAAGATCTGCATCCCATGCATGGATAACAATTTCCTTCTTTATTTTCAAGCATAACCTTTTCTGAAATGTAATCCGGTACAAGTCTTTTAGCAGTACACTTAGCAGCCAGTTTGGTAATTTCCCAATACTTTGTACCTTCGCGTATATTGTTATCCTGAAGTACATAGATAAGCTTAGGGAATGCAGGAGTGATATATACTCCCTTTTCATTTTTTACGCCAAGTATTCTTTGTTTAAGCATTTCTTCAATAACAAGTGCTAAATCATCACGAAGCTGTCCTTCTTCTACCTCATTAAGGTACATAAATACAGTTACAAACGGAGCCTGTCCGTTTGTAGTCATAAGGGTAATAACCTGATACTGAATCATCTGTACGCCGCGTTTGATTTCCTCTTTAACTCGCATTTCAGCAATTTCATTAATTTTATCTTCATTTAAAGGAAGACCAGCAGTTTCAAATTCATTTTTTACTATTTTTCTAAGCTTCTGTCTGCTGACATTAACAAATGGCGCTAAATGAGAAAGAGTAATACTCTGACCGCCATACTGTGAACTTGCAATTTGAGCAATGCTTTGAGTAGCAATATTACATGCTGTGGAAAAGCTTTTGGGACGTTCGATCATTGTTTCACTTATAACCGTTCCGTTTTGGAGCATATCCTCAAGATTTACCAGGCAGCAATTATGCATATGCTGCGCAAAGTAATCAGCATCATGAAAATGAATTATTCCATTTTCATGTGCTCTGACAATTTCTTCAGGAAGCAGAAAACGTTTTGTTATATCCTTGCTTACCTCACCAGCCATATAATCACGCTGAACGCTGTTTATTATAGGATTCTTATTTGAATTTTCCTGTTTGACTTCTTCATTATTGCATTCGATAAGACTAAGTATCTGATCATCGGTTGAATTAGACTTACGCACAAGACTTCTTTTATATCGATAAGTGATATATTTTCTTGCCACTTCGAATGCGTGCTTATTCATAATCTCATTTTCAACAAGATCCTGAATTTCTTCAACGCTGAGTGTTCTGTTTACACTGGAGCAGATATTCTGTACTTTATCAGAAATTTCATTTATGTCATTATCAGAAAGTTGCTCATTTTCAACCGCTTCTTTATTAGCTTTTGAAACAGCCGCAATTATTTTGGAAATGTCAAAACCAACTTCCGTGCCGCTTCTTTTAATGATTTTCATAATTGGCTCCTCCTAAACAAAACACAACATATTGTGTTGATTACAATCGAATAAACACTACATATAGTATTATAGCATAAAAATGTAAAAAGTCAAGGATAAATATATAAGATTTTTTATGCTTTCTTTTGTAGGATTTACTTATTGACAAAGTGAATTTAGCGTATGTATCTTCATTGTCATATTATTATGAAATTTATTATTTCTTTTTATATGAATTTTTTCTGTTGTCTTTATTAGATCTTCTTTTTCTGTAATTATCAGTATTTTTGTTCCTGAAATTATTTTTCCCTTCATACTTTCTTATAGTAATTTTGTTACCATTTATTTTTCCATGATTAAGTGATTTTATGATATAATCCAGTTCAGAATCGGGGACTTCAACAGTAGTATGTCTGTCATGTATATCAATTTTTCCAAAGCTTTTTCCGGACATACCAGTTGCATCGACCAGAGCACCAAGAATAAAGTTAGGAGCAATTTTATGCAGGCGTCCCACATTTATATCTACCTTGGATACTTTGACGTCTGTACGCTTTCCGCCTGAATTTTTAATATCATTTCTGTATCGCACTGTTTTTACATCTGGAATATTTTTTATTTCCTTGATAACCCTTTTATTAATCAGTGCTTTGGCTATATCTTCAGCTGTCAGTCCGCTTTCAGATAGAATATTCATTAAATCATCTGTTTCGGGAAGAATATCTGAAGTACTCGCAAGCTTTACCTTATCTGATATTTTTCCAAGTTTTGCGTTTATTAAATCTTTTCTTAAAGGAAGTTCGCTTTCTGAAATTTCTGATTTAGTATACTTTGCTATTGATTTTAGGTTGTAGATCTGTTTTTTACCGCATACAAGTGTATATGCTTTTCCGGACTTTCCGGCACGTCCTGTACGTCCAATACGATGGATATAATATTCATTATCCTGAGGGAGATCAAAATTAAAAACAGAATCAACGCCGCTGACATCAATGCCCCTTGCAGCTACATCAGTTGCAACAAGTATAGAAGTTTTTCCGGTTTTAAATTTATTCATTACTGCTGTACGCTGATTTTGCTTCATATCACCATGAAGACCGTCAGCTCTGAATCCAGCTGAAACAAGGAATTGAGTAAGATCATCAACCATTTTTTTAGTATTGCAAAAAATCATAGATGATTTAGGAGCGTAGTAATCAAGCAGCAGGTGAAGAGCGTCAAATTTTTGCCCTGACGGAACAGAATAATAAAATTGTTCAATGGAATCAACTGTTCTGCTTTTAGAAATAGTTTTTATCATTACAGGGTCATTCTGATATTGATTGGTTATTGCAAGTATTTCAGGAGGCATGGTTGCTGAAAAAAGTATAGTTTGTCTTTCTTCAGGGATGAATGTTAGTATTTTCTCTATATCTTCTCTGAATCCCATATTAAGCATTTCATCAGCTTCATCAAGTATTATCATTTTTAGATTTTGAAGCTTGAGCGTTCTTCTTTTAATATGATCCATTACACGTCCAGGAGTGCCGACAACAATATTAGCACCACGTTTAAGTTCAAAAATCTGCTTTTCCATACTGGCGCCGCCAAAAACTGCTGATGTTTTTACCCAGGGCATATATTTAGAAAACTTTTTTATTTCTTCTGACGCCTGAAGAGCCAGTTCTCTTGTAGGACATAGAATAAGAGTTCTGACATAATCAGTATCTTTGTCAGTCATTTCCACCGCCGGAATTCCGAAAGCGGCAGTTTTACCGGTACCTGTATTAGAGCGCCCTATTACATCGGAACCCTCTAAAATAGCAGGAATACTTTTTTCCTGAATTTCTGTCATATCAGTAAAATTCATAACATTTACAGCTTTAATAAGCTCCTGGGAAAGTTGTAGTTCTTTAAATTGCATTTAAAAGTCCTTTCAAATTTAAGTGATTAACATCACTTACATAGTTGTTAAATTCAGAGCGGCGTCAAGAATTTTATCAGCTGCTTTTTCCTTTGACATCTTTGGAAGTGCAGTATGATTTTCTTTAGTAATAAGCGTCAGTACATTGGTATCAGTACCGAATCCGGCACCCTGACAGTATAGATCATTTGCTGCTATCATATCACAGCCTTTTTTTTCTAATTTTGCTTTTGAGTTTTCAAGAAGATTTTCAGTTTCCATGGAAAATCCGCATATAACTTGACCTTTGCGTTTTTTCTTACAAATACTTTCAAGAATATCAGAAGTACGTTCAAGATCTATTTTTATTTCATTTCCGCTTTTTTTAATTTTATTTTTGGCTGATTTAATCGGCTTATAGTCGGCAACTGCCGCTGCCATAATAATAATATCAGCATTTTCATGTAGTTTCATTACAGCTTCATACATTTCTGAAGCTGTTTCAATTTCAATCGTATTTACAAATGGGGGAGGGGAAATAGAGGTTTTTCCGGTAACGAGTGTTACTTCTGCACCCCTCAGCATAGCCCTGTTTGCAATGGCATAGCCCATTTTTCCAGTAGAATGATTGGTTATAAATCTAACTGGATCAATAGATTCCCTTGTGGGACCGGCAGTAATCAGTACACGTTTTCCTTTAAGGTCTTTTGGGCAGCAAACAGATTTTAGAATATATGAAATCAGAACATCTTCTGAAGCCATTCTTCCAGTACCAATATCTCCGCATGCAAGGCGGCCGCTTTCTGGCTCAATTATTTCCCAATTAAATTTTGATAGGCGATTAAGATTTTCCTGTACAACAGGATTAGTGTACATATTTGTATTCATAGCAGGGGCAATGAGTTTTGGGCATTTGCATGCCATTGCAGTAGTAGTGAGAAAATCATCAGCTAATCCCCAAGATAATTTTCCTATTACATTTGCAGTAGCAGGTGCAATAATAAGAAGATCAGCTTTATTGGCAGCTGAAATATGCTTGACATCATATTGAAAATTTCTATCGAACGTATCAATCATACATTTATTCTTGGTAATTGTTTCAAGAGTCAGCGGTGTTATAAACTTACAAGCATTTTCTGTCATCATAACACTGACATCAGCATTCATTTTTACAAGAGTACTGCAAAGACCTGCAATTTTATATGCTGCGATTCCTCCTGTTATTCCTACAAGGATATTTTTACCTTTGAGCATTAATATAAGCCTCCTTGTTTTGGTTGAAAATTAAACTCAATCCTTTGATCAGCAAATATTCATCAGTAATAACCTTATGACGGCAAAATGGAATTATTGCAGACATATTTCCGCCGGTCGCAATTATTTTAGGCTTATACCCGAGTTCATTTGATATTCTATCAAAAAGGCCGTCTAAGCATGCGGCATTCCCGTAAACTATGCCGTTTTGAATTGAACTCACTGTATCTTTTCCGATAATAGTATCCATAAATTTTGGAAGCTTAATTTGTGGAAGCTGAGCAGTATTATGTATGAGCGCATTCATTGCTGTTCGAACTCCAGGTAGAATCAGCCCTCCGATAAATGCTCTGTTATTATCGATTACAGAAATTGTTGTTGCAGTTCCCATATCAGCAATAATAAGAGGTGCACCGTATTCGTAAAGTCCCGCAGCAGCGTCAGCTATACGGTCGCTTCCTAAAGCTTCAGGATTTTTTAATGCAATGCTAAAATCATAATGTAATTTTGAATTTACAATGAGAGGCATTATACCGATAGAATTTATAATAGCTTTTTGAAGTACATCGGTCATCAGGGGGACAACCGATGATATAATAGCTCCATTTATATCGGTAGAAAAGATACCGTTGCTCTTCATAATATTATTTATCTTTTCAGTATAGTTTATTTCAATCTCAGAAGAATCGGTTAATGAACGATCATGTGATGTTATCTTATTATTTTTAATAAAACTGATAACAACAGTTGAATTTCCGACATCAACAGCTAAAAGCATATTTTATCCTCCGGAAGTCAAGAATATCTTCCATGTAACTCATTTGATTTTATTTCCGTGCAGTTGTTGTTTTCATCAACTATAACAACCTTTGGAGCATAATTTTCAGCTTCCTCAGGCGACATCTGAGCATATGCCATTATGATGACCTTGTCGCCGGTCTGAACACATCTTGCGGCTGCTCCGTTAAGGCATATGATACCTGAATTTTCTTCACCGCCGATAACATAAGTTTCGATACGGTTACCGTTATTGATATCAACTATCTGTACCTTCTCATATTCAAGTATGCCGGCAAGCTTCATTAAATGTGAATCTATGGTCACGCTTCCAACATAGTTGAGATTAGCTTCTGTAACAGTTGCTCTATGAATTTTGCTTTTAAGCATTGTAAGAATCATCTAATTTTCTCCTGTAATAAAGTTATCAATAAGCCTTGTTTTTCCTATATAAACGGCTGCTGCAACAAGGATATTTCCGTTGATTTCGGAAACAGTTGAAATTGTATCAGCATCAACTATTTTGATATAATCAATTTTAGCAAGAGGCTCTTCATTAATTACAGATGTTATTGCAGATACAATTTTATCCGGATTTTTTTCTCCGTTTTGTATCATATTTTTACCGCCGGTAAGTGCTTTATTAATAACCAATGCCGCCTTGCGTTCTTCAACAGAAAGATATGTGTTTCTGGAACTTTTAGCCAAACCGTCTTTTTCACGTATGATCGGACAACCTATAATTTCAATATTAATATTAAGATCTCTTACCATTCTTTTTATTACGGCAAGCTGCTGAGCATCCTTTTCACCAAAATAAGCTTTATTCGGAGCAACAATATTGAAAAGTTTATTGACAACTGTACATACGCCTTTAAAATGACCAGGTCTTGTTTTTCCGCATAGATCGTCTGTAGGACCTGTCATGTTGACAAAAGTGCTGAAGTCATTTAGGTACATTTCTTCCGGTAAAGGAGCAAAGATTAAATCAGCGCCTGCTTCACTGCATTTTTCCATATCTCTGTCAATATCCCTGGGATATGTCGCAAAATCTTCTCCCGGTCCAAATTGAATAGGATTTACAAAAATACTAACAATAACCTTATCGTTTTCCAAAGCATTTTTAATTAGACTCTGATGTCCTTCATGCAAATACCCCATTGTAGGAACGAAGCCGATGGTAAATCCTTCTTTTTTCCACTCTGAAACTATTTCTCTGATTTCTTTAATAGTTTTAACAAGTTTCATAATTAATTCTCCGTTTCCTGATTGTAATCAATTTGTGCTTTGGATGAAAAAGTATGTTGTTCCATAGGAAAACTGCCGGACTTAACATCTTTAATATAATTGCTAAACGCTTCTTTCATAATATTGCCCATATCTGCATATTTCTTTACAAACTTAGGGGTGAAATCTGAATACATTCCAAGCATATCCTGATATACAAGAACCTGACCGTCACAGCCGTTTCCAGCTCCTATGCCAATAGTAGGAATGTCAAGCATTTTGGTAATATGGGCTGCTAAATCTCCTGGAACACATTCAAGTACAACAGCGAATGCGCCGGCTTCCTGAACGGCTTTTGCATCTTCAATTATTTTGGCCGCCGATTCCTTATCAGAACCCTGAAGTTTAAAACCGCCGAATACATTAACTGATTGAGGTGTCATTCCAATATGTGCAACTACTGGAATAGAAGCTGCGGTAATTGCTTTTATGTGAGGGACAAATTCAATTCCGCCTTCCAGCTTAACTGCATTGGCATGACCTTCTTTCAAAAGTTTTCCGGCATTTATAACCGCGTCATATACAGAAGCCTGATATGACATAAACGGCATATCCGTCAAGACAAGTGCATTTTTCACTCCTCTGCTTACTGCGGCGCTATGACGGATCATATCATCCATTGTTACAGAAACAGTATTTTCATAACCGAGAATAACATTTCCAAGTGAATCACCGACTAAAATTATATTTATACCGATTTCATCCATAATCTTTGCTGTGGAGTAATCATAGGCAGTCAACATTGCGATGCGGTCATTTGATAATTTCTGCTTCATAATTGTTGCAACCGTGTTTTTCATAAAAATCTCCTTTCGCCAAAGAACAGCTCTCTTTATGCATATAGTAAAACAGTATTTTGATATCCGCATTAATATGTCGGATTCAATTAAGTTTTAATCATACTTAATTATTATATCATATTTTAAAGAATATTTCAATATTTTAAGATTGAAACCATAAACTTTATAAAATTAATAAAGTTTTCTATTGACAAAATTTCGGATATGTAGTAATATATATGTTAGTTAGGAAAAGCTAACTATAATTTTTGAAGTGAGTTAGCAAAAGCTGACCTTATCAAGGAGGATATTATGATGCCGTTAACATTAGCCAATACTGGCGAAGAACAGATGATTAGAAAAGTAGGCGGAAATGCTGAAACAAAAAAATTTTTAGAGAATTTAGGATTCGTAGCTGGAAGTACGGTGATAATTATTTCTGAAATTGGCGGGAATGTTATTGTTAACATTAAAGACTCAAGAGTCGCTGTTTCAAAAGAGATGGCAGCTAAAATAATGGTTTAATCGGGAGGAATTAAAATGTCTACGTTAAAAGAAGCAAAAATTGGTCAGACTGTAGTTGTACGTAAACTTAACGGGGTAGGTGCTGTCAAGCGCAGAATTATGGATATGGGGATAGTTAAGGGGACTGAAATCTTTATTCGTAAGGTTGCGCCTTTGGGAGATCCAATTGAAATAACTGTTAGGGGATATGAACTTTCTCTTAGAAAAGCTGACGCAGAACTTATTGAGATAAACTAATTTTTTGGATTGTAGTTAGCATAAGCTAATTAAAAAGAGGTGTTATAATTATGAGTATAAAAATTGCCCTTGCAGGAAACCCTAATGCAGGTAAAACAACATTATTCAATGCTCTTACTGGTTCAAATCAGTTTGTGGGAAATTGGCCGGGAGTAACTGTTGAAAAAAAAGAAGGTAAATTAAAAAATTATAAAGATGTAATAATCACAGATTTGCCGGGTATATATTCACTTTCTCCGTATACTCTGGAAGAGGTGGTTGCACGAAATTATCTTATAGGAGAAAGGCCAGATGCAATACTTAACATAATTGACGGTACAAATATTGAGCGCAATCTCTATCTGACTACACAATTAGTTGAACTGGGTATTCCTGTTATCGTTGCTGTAAATATGATGGACGTTGTTAATAGAAATGGTGATAAGATAAATACCCGTCAGCTGTCTGCGGAACTTGGATGTGAAGTTTGTGAAATTTCAGCTCTAAAAGGTTCAGGTATAAAAGAAGCAGCGGAAAAAGCTGTTTCAGCAGCAAGGGCAAAAAAGAAAACAGTTCCTCAGCATAGTTTTTGCGGATGTGTTGAACATGCAGTGGCACATATAGAAGAAGCTGCTTTGCATTCTGTTCCGGAAGAACAGCAAAGATGGTACGCTATAAAAATTTTCGAACGTGACGAAAAGGTTTTGGAACAGCTTTCAATATCTCCTGACGTTAGAAATCATATTGAGGAGGATATAGCAGCCGCAGAACAGGAAATGGACGATGATGCTGAAAGTATCATTACAAATGAAAGGTACATATATATAAGCTCAATAATTAATAAATGCTGTAAGAAGAAAAACAAAGGCGGACTAACGGTTTCAGATAAAATTGATAAGATAGTGACTAATCGTTTTTTAGCTCTGCCTATCTTTGCCTTGGTTATGTTCATTGTTTATTATGTTTCAATTACAACTGTGGGTTCAATGGCAACAGATTGGGTAAATGATGTTCTATTTGGTGAATGGGTGCCTAATGGCGCTAATTGGATTCTTGAAAAAATCAATTGTGCTGAATGGCTGCAAAGTTTGATTGTTGATGGCATCATAGCTGGTGTTGGTGCAGTTTTAGGATTTGTTCCTCAATTGCTGGTTCTTTTTATTTTTCTTGCATTCCTTGAATCGTGCGGATATATGGCAAGAATAGCTTTTGTAATGGATAGGATTTTCCGAAAATTTGGACTTTCAGGTAAATCCTTTATACCTATGCTGATTGGTACTGGATGTGGAGTTCCTGGTATTATGGCTTCCAGAACGATTGAAAATGAGCGTGATCGCCGAATGACAATTATGACAACCACTTTTATTCCGTGCGGAGCAAAGCTTCCTATTATTGGTTTAATTGCAGGAGCACTTTTTGACAATTCCGGTTGGATTTCTACTTCGGCTTATTTTATAGGCATTGCTGCAATAATTATCTCTGGGATTATGCTAAAGAAAACAAGAATTTTTGCAGGTGATCCGGCACCGTTTGTAATGGAGCTACCTGCATACCACTTACCTACGATAAGTAATGTACTGCGTTCGATGTGGGAAAGAGGCTGGTCATTTATTAAGAAGGCTGGAACAGTTATTCTTTTATCTGCCATAGTTTTATGGTTTTTGCAATCATTTGGTTGGGAAAATGGTTTTGGAATGGTAGAAAAACTTGATAATTCAATCCTTGCTAAAATAGGCAATGCATTTGCATGGATTTTTGTACCCCTTGGATGGGGCGAATGGCAGGCTGCAGTTGCTACTGTTACGGGTTTAATTGCAAAAGAAAACGTAGTTACAACATTTGGACAGCTATTTCATTTTGCTGGACAAGAGCTTGCTGAAAATGGGAGTGAGATTTGGCCGGAGATTGCCTTGGTATTTACAAAGCTATCAGCGTTCTCTTTCTTGATATTCAATCTGCTTTGTGCACCATGCTTTGCAGCTATGGGAGCTATAAAGAGAGAAATGAATAACGCTAAATGGACGCTTTTTGCAATTGGATATCAGTGTGTATTTGCTTATGCAGTATCTCTTTGCATTTATCAAATAGGTTCTGTTTTTTCAGGTAATATTAATATAATTGGTCTAATAGCTTCATTTTTAATAATTGTATTTGTTGCATTTATGCTTGTTAAGCCATATAAGAATGACATTAAGAATGCATAAAATTAAGTGTAACATAAAACTTTAAATAATAATTATCAAGGAGGTTTGCATATATGGATTTTATAAAGCAATATTTAGGAACCTTACTGGTTTTGTTAATTGTTATTTTGGTTATATTTATGATAATAAAAATAATTTTAAAAGATAAAAGAAATGGTAAAAATTCATGCGGCTGTGATTGTAGAGGCTGTGCAAATTCTTCTATTTGTCATTCTAAAAAGAAAAATTAATTATATAATAAAAAGAATACAATTTTCCTATAAAGAAAATTGTATTCTTTTTTTGTTTAATATTTTTGTATCAGCATTCAACAATCAGAAGCTGACCTTTTCCATGAATTTTAATGTCCGGAGCATTGGCGGGAACAAAAATACAGTCACCTTTAAAAAAGTTAAGAGATTCTCCATTATTCATGAACAAAACTCCGCATCCGTCAATACAAAGAAGAACTTTAAATGAATTTGTATTTGATTTAAAGTTTACCAGCTGACGTGTACATTCAGTGTTCAAAAGGCATCTGTGAACATGAAAATATTTGCATCTTGAAATTAGTTCAGTTGCCTCGCCGCGGCAATATCTAAGTGTTCGCATCGGTTGCCTTGGATTAGCACTGCTTTTTAAATTAACAACATCAAGAGCCTTATCAATATGAAGCTCTCTCTTTTGACCGTTTTTATCAGTACGGTTATAATCATAAAGCCTATAGGTAAGATTAGAGTTTTCCTGAATTTCTGCAATAAGTGCGCCCTTGCAAATAGCATGAACAGTACCTGCTTCAATAAAGAAAGTATCATTTTTATTTATCTTGATTTTTTGAAGGTATTTCTCAACTGTACCGTCCTCAAGGCTGTCTTTTAGCTGTTTTTTAGTAATATCATGATAAAAACCGTATATAAGCTCGGCATCAGGCAAAGCGTCAAGTACATACCACATCTCTGATTTACCGAGTTGACCGTTTTCATGTTCTTGGGCATATTCGTCATCAGGATGAACTTGAACCGATAAGTTACGATATGCGTCAATGAACTTTATGAGAATAGGCAATTCACCGTTTTTATTGGCATATACACCGAGAAATGCAGGATTATTAATCAGAATATCTCTCAGATACATCCCCTTAAACTTTCCGCTTGCCGCACGGCAAAGACCATCTTTGTGTGTGGAACATTCCCATGTTTCTGCAAGGGGAGAGAGGTCAATATTTTTTCCAAATTCGTTTTTTAAACGTGTGCCTCCCCATAGGTAATCTTTACCTACTGGTTCTAAAAGAAAAGGGTTATTATCAGAGTTCAAAAATTTGTTTATCATGAACACTTATCTCCCTGCCAAGCTGAACTTCTATAAGCTGTAGTTCAGTATCTGCGAAAATTGTATGTCTGCATCCTGCTTCCATGGTTATAACATCTCCTGGCTTAACAGATTCTTCCATTCCATCTACAACGGTTCTGCCTTTTCCAGAAATGATAGTCCATACTTCGTCACGGCACTCATGACTGTGATAATTCATGCTGTGACCGGCATTCAGCGTAACTTTTATGGTCATGCTCTCGTCCTGAGCATCAATAACAGTATAACTGCCCCACGATTTTTCTGCAAACATAACGCCTTGTTCAATTCCGTCTACATATGATTTTATACTTCCGGATTGTTCCTTTTCGCTGACAAGTATACCTTCAGCGCTTGCTGAAACAATAGTATTTTTCATTCCCATGCATAAAACAGGAATGTTAAGTTCATTTATAACATAGGTGTTTTCACAATTTTCGTTGAGTACAGCCTTACCAATAATATTTTCAGGAATCTCATCTGTTAAAGAATCCCATGTTCCCAAATCATTCCAGTAACCAGAAAATCTCATTACCTTAATGTTAGTTTCTTTTTCTACGACAGCATAGTCAAAACTGATCTTTTCAAGTGTATCATATTTGTCAAAGAGATCGTAATAATCAGTAAAGTCTATAATTTCATGAGCTTTTTTTACAATATATCCGAGCTTAAAAATAAATACTCCGCAGTTCCATAAGGCACCATCAGAAATATATTTCTCAGCATTTTGCACATCGGGCTTTTCTTTGAATTCCTTTACTGTACTTATTTTATCAGAAGTTTCTGGAATTATATAACCGTATTTTTCACTTGGATGTGTTGGTTCAATTCCCATCAGCATTAAATCAGCGCTATTATTCTTTGCTTCATTCTGAAGTTCACAGATAGTGCTGAAATATTCTTTTTCTACATATGGATCAACTGGGCAAACTGCAACAGTATCATTTTCAGAAATTCCCTTAACATCGTGCAGATACATAGCAGCAAGAGCAATTGCCGGAAATGTATCTCGTCTGCATGGTTCAATGCAGATATCCACATTATTTCCAAGTTGATTTTTAATAGAAGAAACCTGAGTTTTGGACGTAGCAATTGTAATATTGGAGTTAGGCGCAGAAGCATTTATCTGCCTGTATACACGCTGAACCATAGATTCATAGATGCCGTCTTCATTTTTGAATATTTTTATAAATTGTTTTGAGCGTACATCATTAGAAAGCGGCCAAAGTCTTTTCCCAGAACCGCCGGAAAGTAAAATAAAGTTCATATTTTTCCCTTTCTTTTATCTTTGAGTTCTTACAGGATTATTGAGAAAATCCTGGTAGGAAAGGCGGATTCCCTCATCAAGTTCTGTTTTATATTTCCAACCTAATCCTTCAAGCTTTGATACGTCAAGAAGCTTTCGGGGAGTGCCGTCAGGCTTTGAGGAATCCCATTTTATTTCTCCCTGATAGCCAATTACTTCAGCTACCTTTTCGGTAAGTTCTCTTATGGAAAGTTCTTTACCAGTACCTATGTTTACAGTTTCGTTTCCAGAATAATTATTCATTAAATAAACGCAGGCATCAGCCAAATCATCTACATAGAGAAATTCACGAAGGGGAGTTCCTGTACCCCAGCATTCTACGAAAGGAAGATTATTTTCTTTAGCTTCATGAAAACGTCTTATAAGTGCAGGAAGTACATGACTGTTAACCGGATGATAATTGTCATTCGGTCCATAAAGATTTGTAGGCATTACAGAAATATAGTCAGTTCCGTATTGTCTGTTCAAATATTCACAGTATTTCAGACCTGAAATTTTTGAAAGTGCATATGCTTCATTTGTCTGTTCAAGAGAAGATGTCAGCAGACAGCTTTCAGGCATTGGCTGAGGAGCCATTTTAGGATAAATACATGAAGAACCTAAAAACAGTAATTTTTTACATCCATTTTCCCATGCTGAATGAATGACATTCATTTCAAGAGTCATATTTTCATACATAAAATCAGCAGGGAAGTTGGAGTTAGCCATTATACCTCCTACTTTAGCGGCAGCCAAGAAAACATAATCAGGCTTTTCAGATTTAAAAAATTCATTTACATCGTTCTGACTGCAAAGATTAAGTTCCTGCCTTGTTCTGGTAATAATATTATTATAGCCATTTTTTTCGAGTATTCTAACTATTGCAGAACCAACCATGCCTTTATGTCCGGCAACATATATCTTAGAATTTTTATCCATTATTTTTCGCCTCCGTTTTTAAGCAGAGCTTCATGCTTGGCAAGTTCAAGATCATGTTTAACCATTATATTAATTAGTTCTTCATAGCTTGTTTTCTGAGGATTCCAGCCAAGAACAGTCTTAGCCTTTGTAGGATCACCCCAAAGGTTATCAACGTCAGTCGGTCTGAACCATTCTTTATTAACTTCAACAAGTACTTTTCCGGTTTCGGTATCAATACCTTTTTCATCGATACCTTTTCCTTCCCATTTCAGATTTATTCCAACAGCCTTAAATGCCTTTTCAGTGAAATCACGTACGGTATGCTGTTCACCAGTTGCAATAACAAAATCTTCAGGTTCATCCTGCTGAAGTATCAGCCACATACATTCAACGTAGTCTTTAGCATAACCCCAGTCACGGAGAGAATCCATGTTGCCAAGCTGAAGCTTATCCTGAAGTCCGCAGGCGATTCTTGCAGCTGCAAGTGAAATTTTTCTGGTAACAAAGTTTTCGCCTCTTCTTTCAGATTCATGGTTAAAAAGAATGCCGTTTGCAGCAAACATTCCATAAGCTTCACGATATTCCTTAACCATCCAGAATCCGTATTGCTTTGCTATTGCGTATGGGCTGTATGGGTGAAATGGCGTAGTTTCCTTTTGAGGTACTTCCTCTACTTTACCGAAAAGCTCTGAGGTAGACGCCTGATAAACCTTTGTTTTCTTTGTAAGACCGAGTATTCTTACAGCTTCAAGGATTCTCAGTACTCCTATAGCGTCAACGTCACCGGAATATTCAGGAACATCAAAGGATACCTGAACATGTGACTGCGCAGCAAGATTGTAAATTTCATCCGGCTGTACAATATTGATTATTCTGATTAGTGATGATGAATCAGATAGATCACCGTCATGAAGAGTAATAGAGTTTGATGCAATTAAGTGATCTATTCTGGATGTATTTGAAATAGAAGCACGTCTAGTGATTCCGTGAACTTCATATCCTTTTTCAAGTAAAAATTCTGCTAAATATGAACCGTCCTGACCAGTTATACCTGTTATTAGCGCTTTTTTCATATTTACCTCCGTTTTTTCGAATAAATTTGATCTTTTGTGACTTTTATATTTTAATTTATAAAAATGCATTTTACAAGTAATAATATTGATATAAAGTAGCATAATATTGACTTGTAGCATTAAGTGATGTATAATAATATAAAATAAGTATTTTAAGGATTAAATTTTTATGAAAAATTCTATGTATCCTAATGAAATTGAGAAATCTAACCGTATTCTCTATACGCCTGCACCATTTGCAAAATCCAATCTTATATATTTACAGGAAACAGGGGAATTAAAGGCAGGAAAAAATTATATAAGTAAAAGAAAAAATTTAAGATCCTTTTTGTTTTTTATAGTTATAAACGGAAAAGGGAAAGTAAAATATAAAAATCAGGATTATATTGTAAAACCAGGGCACTGTGTTTTTCTTAATTGTCTAAATGAATATTCTTATGAATCTTTAGATGATTTATGGGAACTTAAATGGGTTCATTTTTATAGTGATAATATGATAGGCATTTATGAGGAATTTATTCAAAGAGGCGGAAAAATTAGTTTTTATACAGAAGCTTTTATTGAATACAGTAAGCTTATTGATGATATATACACTATAGCAGTTTCAGACATTAATATACGTGAAATGAAGCTTTATGAAAAATTTGTTTCATTGCTATCTTTAATTATGGATGAATGTAACAAGAGTGAATCTGAAGAATCCAATAAAAGTATTACTAAAGACATGGCTTCAGTAAAAAAATATATTGATGATCATTATAGCGAAAATATTTCACTTGATATACTTGCAGGAATTTTTTTTATTAATAAATTTTATCTTACAAGATTATTTAAAAAGCAATATGGTGTTTCGATTATCAATTATTTGATTCAAGTGAGGATTACTCGTGCAAAACAGTTGCTGAGATTTACTGATATGTCTATTGAAAATATTAGTTCCGAAATTGGCTTTAATGACAATAATTATTTTTCAAGGACTTTTAAAAATGTAGAAGGAATTTCTCCGCGAGAATTTAGAAGCAGGTGGTAAAAAAATTGCACTGTTTTTTATTTTATGATATAATAGAGGAGCAAAAAAATATAAAATACATTATTGCGCTAAATACAAATTTAGCGCAATAGGAAGCGGTAAAAAATGATTAATAGAAAAGATTATCCAGATTTTATAAATGACTATTATATGTATGTTACCGTTGCTAAAGGTCGTTCAAAACGTACAGCTGAGGGTTACCTGATTGATATTAAAGTATTTTTTAGGTATCTGATTTTTATAAAATCTGAAAATGAAACGGAGTTTGATAAAATTCCAATTGATAAATTCAGCGTTGAAAGTTTAAAAACAGTCAATTTAAATGTAATTTATGAATATATCTATTTTTTACGTGAAGAACGTGAAAACGGAGCTAAATCTATTGCACGAAAAATTTCTTCATTAAAAAGCTTGTTTCGGTATCTTAATAAGCAAGTTTGTTTGATTGATAATGACCCCACAGTTAATTTGGAATTACCGTCATTAAAAAAATCATTGCCTAAGTATCTTTCCTTGGATGAAAGTATATCTTTACTTGAAACTGTAACAGATAATAAAAATGAATCTGTTCGTGATTATTGCATAATAACGCTTTTTTTAAATTGTGGAATGCGTTTAAGTGAACTTGTCAATCTTAATATTTCTGATATTGATTTTAAAGAGCAAAAAATGAGATTACTTGGTAAGGGTAATAAAGAACGAATTATTTATCTTAATTCTGCCTGCATCGAGTCATTAAGAGAGTATATTGATTCCCGTGAAAATTCATATGCAGAACCTGACGCTCTTTTTTTAAGCCGTAAAAATACAAGAATAAGTAAAAGAAGAATTGAACAAATAGTCGAGGCATCCTTGAAAAAAGCAGGTCTTTCCGGACGTGGCTTATCTGTTCATAAGCTTCGTCATACTGCTGCAACGCTTATGTATCAGCATGGAAATGTTGATACCCTTACCCTTAAAGAGATACTCGGACATAAAAGTATAGCTACAACTGAAATATATACTCATTTATCAAATGATATTCTAAAAAAAGCAGCGGAGAGTTCTCCGCTGGCAAATATTAAAAAGGATAAAAATAATAATAAATAAATTTATCACTTTTTATTATCAAATTTTAAAGCTCTAATTGCGTTAAGAATTGCAATTACCGATACTCCTACGTCGGCAAATACGGCTGCCCACATATTAGTTATACCCAAAGCACCTGTAATCAAAACAAGCATTTTTACTGATAGAGCAAAAATAATATTCTGTTTGACTATTCTTAATGTTTTTTTAGCAATATCAATAGCAAGAGGAATCTTAGCAGGATTATCGTCCATTAAAACAATATCTGAAGCTTCAATGGCAGCGTCAGAACCAATTGCACCCATAGATATTCCAATGTCTGCTCTTGTCAGGACAGGGGCGTCATTAATACCATCTCCTACAAAAACCAGTTTTCTGTCTTCTTTTTTGTTTTCGATTAATTCTTCTACCTTTTCAACTTTATTTTGAGGCAATAAATCAGTATATACAACGTCAATTTTAAGCTTTTTGGCTGTCTGTACTCCTACTTTATTGGTATCACCGGTCAGCATAACTGTTCTAATATTATTTTTCTTGATAAGTTCTATTGCTTTTTCGGATTCTGGTTTTATTTCATCTGAAATTATTATATGACCGGCATACTCATTATTTACAGATACATGAACTATAGTGCCGGCATGATGACACGGATGCCATTTGACTCCAATGTCATCCATAAGCTTATTATTTCCCGCGCAAACAAGATTTCCGTCGATACAACACTTTACCCCATGTCCTGAAATTTCATTATAGTTGGAAACTCTGCTTTTATCAATTTCTATTTTATATAGTTCTTTAATTGATTGGGAAATTGGATGATCAGAATAACTTTCAGCCATAGCGGCAAATTCAATAAGCTGATTTTCTGATACAGATTCAGGATGAACAGCAGTAACCTTAAATACCCCTTTAGTAAGGGTTCCAGTTTTATCAAAGACCATGATATCTGTTTTCGTAAGGGCTTCAATGTAATTACTTCCTTTAATAAGAATACCGTTTTTTGATGCGCAACCTATTCCTCCGAAAAAGCTTAACGGTACAGAAATAACAAGCGCACATGGACAAGATATAACTAAGAATGTCAGTGCACGATGCATCCAGTTAACCCATCCTTCCCCTGTTATTGCCGGGGGAATAACAGCAAGCAATACTGCGCCTATAACAACGCATGGCGTATAATATTTAGCAAATTTGGTAATAAAATTTTCAGAACGGGATTTTTTTTCACTGGAATTTTCTACAAGTTCCAGTATTTTTGAAACTGTTGAGTTTTCAAATTCTTTAGTAACTTTAACATATATCAATCCATTCAAATTTACACAACCGCTAATTACATCATCACCAGCTGAAACCTCTCTGGGAACTGACTCGCCAGTAAGAGCCGAAGTATTAATGGTTGAGTTTCCATTTATTACTATACCATCTAAAGGAATTTTTTCGCCTGGTTTTATTATTATTATATCCCCGGGCATAATTTCTTCCGGAGCTTTTTGAATAAGCTTTCCGTCAACTTCAATATTAGCATAATCTGGTCTTATATCCATGAGTGAAGAAATGGATTTTCTTGAACGTCCGACTGCATAACCCTGAAACAATTCACCTATCTGATAAAAAAGCATTACAGCGCTGCCTTCTTTATATTCTCCGGTAACAAAAGCTCCTATTGTTGCAAGTGACATAAGAAAATTTTCATCAAAAATCTGTCCGTGAAGGATATTTCTAACTGCTTTAAATATTACATCCCAACCGATTATTATAAAAGGAATCAGATTTATTAATAAATTCCATTTTCCATTTAAAGGTATAAATGAAATAGTAATAAGCAATATCAAACTAATTAAAATTCTTATTAGAATTTTTTTTTGCTTTTTGTTCATAAATCACCTCAAAATATTACTTTACAGTCAGGTTCAACCTTTTTACAAGCTTTTACTGCTTTTTTTATTATTTCATCCATTTTTGTTTCATCAGCTTCAAGCGTCATTTTTTGCGCAATAAAGCTTATGGAAACATTTTCTACTCCTTCAATTTTAGAAATTGCATTTTCCATTTTTGATGCACAATTAGCGCAGTCAAGATCCACCATTTTCAATACTTTTTTCATAATAGCCTCCTAATAAATTTACTCGCTTATATGTTCCATTCCCTGATTGATGATACTATATACATGGTCATCAGCCAACGAATAAAAAACATTCTTTCCTTCTTTACGGCATTTAACCAGTTTATTTGTTTTCAGTAGCCTTAACTGATGGGAAACAGCAGTTTGACTTACATTAAGAAGCTGTGCCATATCACAAACACATAACTCCGTATTAAAAAGTGAATATAAAATTTTAATTCTTGTAGAATCACCAAAAATTTTAAAAAGCTCAGCTAAATCGTATAATTCTTCTTCCGCAGGCAAACTTTCTTTAACGCTTTTTACAACATCCTGATGAATACATAAATACTCGCATTTTTCTGCATTTTCCATAATTCAATATCCTTTCATATGTTTATCTGTTCATATATTAACATATAAATATAAAAATGTCAAGTACTTATTAAATAAAAAAGCAGACTTAAATGTCTGCTTTTTTTATATTTCTTTAAATTTTACTGCTGCCCATCCTTCACTTTCGGCAATTTCTATAATCTCAAATCCAGCTGAAAGGATTTCACTGACAACTTCGTCTTTTCTTTCAATAATGATTCCAGAAATTATTAATATACCGTTTTTACGAATAAATGTTTTGAATAAATTTTTCATGGCTATAAGGACATCTGCAACAATATTTGCTGTAATCAAATCGTAACCAGAACCAATATTTTCTGTTAATTCCTTATTTGAAATCACATCACCGCAGTAAACCTTATACTTTTCATTAGATATGTTATTTTTCTCAGCATTTTCCCTTGCAATGGATACTGCATTCTCTTCTATATCAACTGCTGTTGCTGAGTCAGCTCCAAGAAGCATGGCTCCGATTGAAAGAATACCGCTTCCGCAGCCGAGGTCTAGTACTTTGTCATTTGGATTAAGGGATTTTTCCATAAGTTCCAGACATAGCTTAGTTGTATTGTGCTGTCCTGTTCCAAAACTGGATGCCGGATCAATTTCAAGGGTAATTCTGTCATCTTCGTTATCATAACTTTCCCATGAAGGTTTAATAAGAAGCTTTTTTCCAATTTTAAGAGGTTTGAAATACTGCTTCCAATTATTAGCCCAATCTTCTTCCTTAACTTGAAGGGATTCAATTTCTAATCTTCCGAATGTATTATTTATGTCATTCTCTTTCATATTTTTCAGAAGAGCTTTAATTGCAATTAATGTTTCGGCTCCTTGAGAATTATCAGGAATATAAACTGTAACAGATGTTTCGCAGTTTTTGAGTCCCATTAAATCATCATCAATATAATCCCATTTGCCATCCTTATTCTGAAGAAATTCATTAAAATCATTTGAATCCTTGATGGAAAAACCTTTTATTCCAAGATCCATAAGTGACGCACATAAAATATCTACTCCCTCAGTTGCAGTATAAATTTCAATTTCTGTCCAGTTCATTAAAAACCATCCTTATTTATAATTTTATTTTTTTCAATAGATAAACAGCGTCAAGTTCATTGATTAACGAATCTCCGTTTATATCCATTACATATTCATCGTATATACTAAGCGAATACGGATTAGCAAGATATCTGTTAAGAATAATTAAGTCTTCGCTTGTAAACTTACCATCTCTGTTAATATCACCTTTTAACGGTAGAGTTGCAGTTGTAGCAGCTGTTGTAGTAGTTGCTTTTGTAGTTGTGACAGTTGTTTTTAATGTAGTTGTTGTGGTTTTAGGTGCTGCTGAAGTTGTTACTTTTGTTGTTACTGCCGGCGCTGATACATAGGTCAAATACTCCATGCATATCCATCCAGTTTTAGAGTTATATGTTGCTTTTCCCCAGTTATTTGACACAGATGAAATAGTGACCTTACTGTTAAATGGTATTAGACATACAGAAGCCTTGTCCGTTCCTATTCCACTTCTCATATAGACACCCGTAGAAGCATGACATTTGTATGTTCCAAGTTTATATGAATATGAACTTTCAGTGTATGCAGTATATTCAAGATAAATCCATCCGGTTTTACCGTTGTATTCAACTTGTCCCCATTCGTTATTATGTATTCTTGTAACAACTATTGTTTTTCCTTTAGGAATTGTAAGCAGTACATTAGATGATGTACTGTATGAAGCTCTTAAATTGAGGGCGTCTGTTGTTTTATAGTGTCCTGTTTTATATTGAGTTGACGATGGCGTTGAACCAGGTGTTTTATTGGGTGCATTTTTACCTTTATAAAGTCTTGCCTGATAAATGCCTGAAGCATCGTATCTGCTGAATAGTTTATTAGTGCTGTTTTGTGCCGGATCCATCATAAGCACTTCACCATTTGAAACTGTATCTACTGCTACCCAATGAGCGTCATTGTTTACAGAAAGAATTATATAATAACCTTGGTTTATGTAATTATTTATTTCCTTTGTTATGGTTGATTTAGTAGAAGAACTGAATGAAGCGCGTTTTTCAAAAGTGAAGCTGTTTACCATTCCTGTAACTGCTCCCCAATAGATATTTCCATATGAGTCAAATCCGCCGTTTTTGCTTAAATAATCACATAGCGTACCAGGGTTAAATGAACTTTCACTCTTAGAACCTGAGTGAACAACAAGCATTGCAATTGATGTTACAGCGCATCCAATTTCAGACATTGTATCCCCGCATGAACCCAATGTTTTACTCCCCCACCTTGAATCGTATTGCAGCCAAGTTTTATAGCTTCCTGCACTATATGCTGTCAAAGTATTGCAAAACATAAAAACAAAAAGTATTGTAACTGTCAATATGCTTTTAAACTTCCTTATCATTGCGATTTCACCTTTCCTTATTTTTATTTTGTAATAAAGCGGTAATTTAAATGCACAAAAAGTTTACCGAAATGTAACTTTTTAACTACTTATTAATTATATCATGATTAAAGGCATATTTCAACCCATTTTTTATGTTTTTTTTTGTTGATTATTTGTGCAATATAAACAAAAAAACGCAGATTTGAAATATCTGCGCCTTTAAGTATATGATGAATCAAATGTAATAACAGTAAAATACTTTATTTCATCATCTTTTAAGTTATCATCAATAATTTTTTTTATATCCTCATTTTTATACTTGAAACCGTATGGGACAACTAAATCAAAAACCAAATTAGTATGTGTTTCACCTGTTACTATCCTAAAATCATGTATGCATAATGAATCATCAATAGTTTCTACAATTTCAAGTATTCTTGATTTACATTTGTTAACAAGTTCGTTATCAACCTCGACAGGATCCATATGAATTGTCATAAGGATGTTAAGTTTACTATAAATTTCCCTTTCTATTATATCAATTGAATCATGAACAGCAATAAAATCCTCATCACTTCTTACTTCTGCATGACAGCTTGCAATCATATTTCCAGGACCATAGTTGTGTATTATAAGGTCATGAATACCTATAATTTTATCACTTTGCTGAATATATTCCTTTATAGATTTTACAAGTTCAGGATCAGCAGGTCTTCCCAAAAGATCGTCAATGGTTTCTTTAATAATATCGTATCCTGATTTCATTATAAAAATCGATACTAAAATTCCAATAACTCCATCAACAGGAAACTTAGTAAATAAAGATGTTATAATGGCTATTATGGTTGCACTTGTTGCAACAGCATCAGTTTTACTATCCTTTGATGTTGCTATCAGTACTCCGGAATTAATTTTTTTACCAAGCTTATTATTGAAAAATGACATCCATAATTTAAGGCATACAGATAAAATAAGTGATATTATAGTTATAATACTAAATTTAAGTTCATCAGGATGTATTATTTTAGAAAAAGAATTTTTTAACAGTTCAAAGCCTACCATTAAAATTATTATAGCAATGGTTAAGGTGGAAAGGTATTCCATTCTTCCATGACCAAACGGATGGTCTTTGTCAGCAGGCTTGGATGACATTTTATATCCGAGTAAGGTAACAATACAGCCTGCGCTGTCTGTAAGATTGTTAAATGCATCTGAGACTATAGATATTGAATTTGAAAAGGTTCCCAGCAGATATTTTGCACAAAAAAGAAAAATATTGCAGATAATGCCTATAAAGCTGCTTAATGTACCGTATGAACGCCTTACTTTAGGATTATCTATATCGTCCGGATTCTTTATAAATTTTTTTATTAAGATTTCAGTCATAATAAATACCCCATTAAATTAATCATTTAGCACTTTATTCCATTTTTTATAATCTGGATATACTATTTGTAAAAGTTCATAAAATTTAAAAGAATGATTATAAAAATAATAGTGTGTATATTCGTGAAATAAAACAGCATATATACATTCAATTGGATATTCAAGCAGTCTTAAATTCATTGAAATTTTTGCTTTCATAGGACTACAACTTCCCCATCGGGATTTCATTTCCTTAACTGTAATAGTTGTTTCCGGTAAAACCGCTTTAAAGTGTAAGAACCTATACCGTACATCCTGATTTATTTTTTCAAGTAAATCTATACTTTGACACAAATACCATTTTTTAATAATCAAACGCATTTTATCTAAATCGTTTTTATCATCAATTAATAATATAAACTCATTTTCATTAAAAATCAATTTATTTTCACTGGATATATTGATTTTTAAATCATAAATATTACCAAGATATTTTATTTTATCAGTTAATATATTTTTTTGTTTCTGTATTTTTATCAATGATTTTATAATAAAATTAATCTTTTGCTCAAGAACTGACAATATCATTTTTTCTGATATATTTTTATTAGCAGAAATATAAACTATACCATCAGACTTTATTCTTATATTTATATTTTTTACTTGTTTTCTTTCTATACAATATGAAATATTATTATTATTTATTATTGTTGATTTAATCATTAATATTTTCCTCTATAATTTAATTATAATCTCCATTAAATTTCTTTTTCTAATCTAAATAAAAAGAAAAAAATAATTCATAATAATAGTGTTAACTCAATAATCAGCAAGGAGAAATTATTATGACAAAACGTGTTCACTGTGAAAAGAAAACAAAAATTTACATTCCAAAAACTGTAAATCCTCAGATTATATCATATCACCCATTACCACCAATGACAGATGTAATACAAAAAAATACAGAAAATATGGATGAAGATACTTTTAAGCGGCAGTAAGATGCCGCTACATAAATTTACTTTTAATTTTACCCATTATAGTGAAGATCAAAAGCATTATTACATTTATAACAACAACACTTGCCCCAGGAGCAGTATCAAGAGCAATTGAAATAAACATACCGCAAAGAAAGCAAAGTACTGATATTGTTCCGGAACATAGAATTACACTTTTAAAGCTTTTACAGATTCGCATTGAAGTAATTGCTGGAAAAATTATTAGGCTGGACATTAAAAGTGAACCCATCATCATCATTCCTAATACAACAGTAACTGCTGTAAGTACTGCAATTATAATTTTATAAACTTCTGTTTTTATACCTGTAGCTTTTGAAAAGTTTTCATCAAAAGTAACACCAAATATTTTATTATAAAAAATAATAAATATAGACAATACTATTAGGGATAAAATAACGCTTAGAACTACGTCATTCTTATCCATAGCCAGAATACTGCCAAACATATAATGGCTGACATCATTTGTAAGCCCTGCTTTGGACGAAACAAGGATGCCTATTGCTAAGGCAGAGGTTGAAAAAATTGCAATTGCAGAATCTCCCTTTATGCGGCTGCTGTCGTTGAGCTTAAGTAGAATTAATGCAGAGGCTACTACCACCGGCAAAGCAAATTTCATCGGAGCCAAATTCATAACAGCGGCGACAGATAACGCACCGTATCCAACATGAGAAAGACCATCCCCTATCATTGAATAGCGTTTAAGAACCATACTAACGCCAAGAAGTGAAGAACATAATGTAACGGCAATTCCTCCAATTAATGCAGGAATTAATATATATTTTAAAAACTCCGGAGTCATCATATTTGTAAAATTTTCAAGCATATTCAGTTTAAAGCCTCCGAAAGATTTTCAAAATTATTTTGCATTATATCAATATAGCTGGTTTTATTTTTTATATCTTCTTTTGAAATATTATGACAAGAATGCAAAAGAGCAGTATTAGAACCGCTTGCTTCAGCAATCTTATCTGCTGTTTTTTGACTTGAGAACTCTATATAGAAGATAATAGGAATATCATTTTCCTTAACATATGTAATAAGCTGAGAAACAGCAGCAGAGCTGGCTTCTGTTTCTGAACTGCAGCCAGAAAATGCAGCATGGTATTCCAAATCATAATCCTCTGCAAAGTATCTGAATGGAAATCGGTCTCCGAATACAACAGTTTTTCTTTTACCTGAATTTATCATATCTTCAAAGCTTTTATCAAGTTCAGTGATCTGTTTACTGTAATTTTCAGTATTTTCTTTATATATGCTGCTGTTTGGTTTGTCGAGATCACATATTTCCTCGCTGATGGCATTAAGCAGTAAATCAGCATTTTTAAGTGAAGTAAATATGTGTTCATCATATTCATGTTCGTGATTGTTGTCATTATGGATTTCCTCCAATGGTTTGATATAATCCATAAGCCTCATAGTATTAATTTTATCGTTTCCTGCTGACTTAAGTATTTCATCTACCCAAACTTCTGACTCACCGCCGTTATAAATAAAAAGATCAGCTTGCTGAATTTTTGCTATATCTGATGGTGAAGGTTCATATGTATGACTTTCACTTCCAGGAGTCAGCAGCATTGTAATATTTGCTTTATCCCCTGTTATATGTGAAGCAAAATCGTATTGCGGAAAAATTGTTGTGACTATTTTCAAACGGTTATCATCTGTTTTTTCATAGCAGCCCGTAAGAAATAATACTATAAAACTTATAATGCCAAAAATATTAATCAATTTGTTTTTCACAGTTCTCACACCTTCCATATAGTACTGTTCTTGAATTGTCAATTGTAAATTTATGATGTTTATAAATATGTTCACTAAGGGACTGCATATATGAGCAGTCAATATGAATTAATTCTCCGCAGCTGATACACTTAAGATGAAAATGTTCAGTACACTTTGTATTTTTATCTATAAATTGATAACAGGCGCTTGTTTTTTCATCTAAAGTATATTTTCTTATAATTCCATTAGTTACAAGCTTGTCCAGATATCTATAAACAGTAGCAGTTCCGACCGGTGTCCCCTCACTGCTTAGATACTTTACAATTTCTGCGGCAGTCAGATGACAGGCACTATTTTCTTTTATATAATTTAGAATTTTTTCTTTTTGTTTTGTATTATATACCGACGGACGCATAATTCACCTTTCAATATTAAATTAATAACCATTTTCAATTTTATCATTTTTAAAATGCTTTGTCAAGATAATTTTATTTATTTATGAAAAAAGCGGTATCATTTAAATGATACCGCTTCATAAAATTATTCAGCTTCGAGCATTTTTGTAACTGTTTCTTTAACAATGCCGGGATTGGCTTTTCCTTTTGATGCTTTCATGCACTGCCCAACCAGATATCCTAAAGCATTGGTTTTTCCATTTTTATAATCGTTTATTGATTTTTCATTATTTGCAAATACTTCCTTTACAAGGTTTTCAATAAAATCAGTATCAGAATTTTGTGCAAGTCCTCTTTTTTCTATAATTTCGTCGATATTTCCGCCGTTTTCTATAATTTCCATAAAAACAGTTTTACCGGCAGAATTGGAGATAACATTTTTTTCGATTTTTTCTATAATTGCGCATAATAATTCAGGAGTAAGTTTTGTTTCAGAAATATTTTTTCCAGTTTCATTAACAAATTTAGATATATCTGCTAAAATCCAATTGCTTATATTTTTAGGCTTACATATGTTTAGAGTATTGCAGGCGTCAAATAAAGCTGATTTTTCCATGTCTTCAGCAATAAGAGTCGCATCGATTTGTGTAAGTTTAAAATCAGTTACATATCTTTTAATTTTAGCATTCGGAAGTTCTGGAATAGAATTTTTAATTTCTGATATTTTTTCTTCATCGACAACAATAGTAAGCAGATCAGGCTCCGGGAAATATCTGTAATCCTGAGCGTCTTCTTTTGAACGCATTGAAAAACTCATGCCTTTGGCATCGTCCCATCTTCTTGTTTCCTGTATAACCTTTTCACCGGCTTCAATAAGTTCAATCTGACGTTTTGCTTCATATTCAATTCCGCGGACAGCGGCGCTAAAGCTATTGACATTCTTCATTTCTGATCTTGTACCAAATTCGGAGGTTCCCTTTTCCCTTACTGAAACGTTAACGTCGCATCTTATTGAACCTTCCTGCATTTTACAGTCTGAAATGCCAATATATTGCAGTATGGATTTAATAGTTTCAAGATAAGCTTTTGCTTCGGCAGAGCTTCTGATATCAGGTTCAGATACAATTTCAATTAGCGGAACGCCGCAGCGGTTCATATCCACAAGAGAACCGGCAAATGAATCATCATGCAGAAGCTTTCCAGCGTCTTCTTCTATATGGATTCTTGTAATTCCTACTGTTTTAATTTCTCCGTCAACCATAAATTCCAGTTTTCCGTTCTCACATAGCGGAACATCCGCCTGTGAAATTTGATATGCTTTCGGTAGATCAGGATAAAAATAGTTTTTACGATCCTGTTTACAAATTCTGTTTATATTACAATTAAGTGCATGTCCCATTTTAATAGCATATTCAACTACTTTTTCATTTAAGGTAGGAAGTGTTCCCGGCATACCCATACATACAGGGCATACCTGAGTATTAACCTCAAGTCCAAATGCATTCTTGCAATCACAAAAAATTTTGGATTCAGTATTAAGTTCCGCATGCACTTCAAGTCCTACGACAATTTCATAATCTTTCATTAAATAATCCTCCCTCAAAGTGCTTTTGACAAGGCGTCAAATCCACCGCAAATTTTTTCATAAGTATAAGCTGAATTTAAAAGTGTTTGCTCAGCAAATTTATTACCAATTAACTGAAGTCCCATAGGCATATTTTTACTGTCCATTCCGCATGGCAGACTGATAGCAGGAAGTCCGGCAATATTTGCAGTAACAGTACAAACGTCATTATAATACATTTTAACAGGATCATTTATATTCTCACCGATTTTAAAAGCAGAAGCAGGTACAGTTGGTGTAGCTATGATATCGCATTCTTCAAAAGCGGATGAAAATTCAGATGAAATTCTGTTTTGAATTCTTATAGCCTTTTTATAATAAGCGTCAAAGTATCCTGAACTCAAAACAAAAGTACCGAGCATAATTCTTCTTTTAACTTCGTCGCCAAAGCCTTCACTTCTTGTTTTTTCATACATATCAGTAAGACCGCTATAATTCTCAGCTCTGTATCCGTATTTTACTCCATCGAATCTTGCAAGGTTTGACGATGCTTCTGCAGATGCAATTATATAATAAGTATTGATGGCATATTCGGTGCTCGGTAGTGTGATTTCTTTTATTTCTGCTCCGTTAAGTTCAAATTCCTTAATAGCTTTCATTACAGAATCCTTAACTTCATCGTCTATTCCGGAACCAAAGTATTCCTTTGGAATGCCAATTTTCAGTCCTTTAGCATTTTCTTTAAGATTTGAAGCATAATCAGGATATTCTATTGCTTTTGATGTTGCGTCATATTTATCATGACCGCAAATTACGCTCTGAAGCATTGCAACATCTCTGACGCTTTTTCCCATAGGTCCTATCTGGTCAAGAGAAGAGGCAAAAGCGATCAGTCCATATCTGGATACACTGCCATAAGTAGGCTTAAGTCCTACTACACCGCACAATGCGGCGGGCTGTCGGATTGAGCCGCCGGTATCTGATCCAAGAGTAACGATTGCTTCTCCCGCTGAAACAGCGGCAGCCGAACCGCCTGATGAACCTCCCGGAACGCAATCTGTATTGTGAGGATTTCTTGTAAGATGCATGTAAGATGTTTCTGTGGAAGAACCCATAGCAAATTCATCCATATTCATTTTTCCTAAAATAGTCATCCCTGCATTATTAATTTTATTAATAACTGTTGCATTAAATGGCGGAACATAGTTTTCAAGCATTTTGGACGAACATGTGGTTCTGATTCCCTTTGTAGAAATGTTATCTTTAATACCAATAGGAATACCGGCAAGTGGATGAAGCTTTTCTCCACGCTGACGAGCAGTGTCTATTTTTTGGGCATTTTCAAGAGCGCTTTCATGTGATACGCTTACATAGGCACCTACTTTGTTTTCAGTTTCATTTATTCTGTCGAGAACATCTTTGCAGAGTTCTTCAGCACTGCATTCCTTGTTATTGAGCATTTCAGACAGCTCGGACGCTGTTTTTTCATATAATCTCATAATTTTCCTCCATTATTCAACTGTTTTAGGAACAACCAGACATCCCGCCTGTACTTCCGGAGCATTTTTAAGAAGATCTTCACGTTTAAATTTATTTGTTACCGCCATGTCACTTCTGAGTGTCATCGGTTCGGTGGGATCAAGAAGACTTAGTGAATCATTGATTTCAGGCAGCTTGTCTACCATATCAACAATTGATTTCATGTCTTTTTCAAATTTATCAAGCTTTTCGTCTTCTATCTTAAGACGTGAAAGCTTAGCTATGTGTTTAATATCGATATTCATAATAATCTCCATTCTGCCGCAATTCAGATAAATTCAAACAGGAAAGAAAATCTTAATTAGCGGCAAATTAAGATTTCCTTATATCATTAAGATAAATTCTTATTTTATTTAGTTATATTAATAAGTTCTTCTTCACTTAAAATTTCAATACCAAGTTCCTGAGCTTTTACGAGCTTACTTCCGGCATCATCTCCAGCAACAACATAATCTGTTTTTTTAGAAACAGATGAAGATACCTTTCCGCCGCATTTTACAATTAAATCAGATGCTTCACGGCGCTTCAACGTAGGAAGCGTACCAGTAAGAACAAAAGTTTTTCCGGCAAATCTGTTATCGTTTATTAAAACACCATCATAATCCATTTTTAAACCGTAATTTTTGAATTTATTAATAAGTTCTATACGATGGGGTTCTCTAAATGCCTTAAAAACATTTTCAGCCATAACATCGCCAAAACCATCAATAGATGCAATTTCATCAATAGATGCATTCATTATTTTATCTATACTAAGGAATTTTTCGCATAGTAGTTTTGCTGCTTTTATTCCTATATTTCTTATGCCAAGAGCAAAAATAAGTCGGTCAATATTATTATTTTTTGATAATTCAATTGACTTGATTAGATTTTGCGAGGACTTTTCTGCAAATCCTTCAAGTTTTTCTAAATCTTCAGCTTTGAGTTCATACAGATCTGCAACTGAATTAATCAATTTTGATTCAAGAAGTGCAGAAACAATTGCAGGACCAAGACCTTCAATATTCATGGCGTCTTTTGAAGCAAAGTGTATTATATTCTTTAAAAGTTGAGCAGGGCAATCACCATTAGGGCATCTAAGAGCACTTTCGTCTTCATACCTAACTGCCTTAGTACCGCATACCGGACAATTTGCTGGAAGATTAAACGGCTGTGAATTTTCTGCATGGGATATTGATTTTATAACTTCCGGAATAATTTCACCAGCTTTTCGGACAAGAATTTTATCCCCTATTCGTATTTCCTTTTCATCAATGAATTGCTGATTGTGAAGAACAGCTCTGGAAACGCTTGTACCAGCTAAATTTACGGGATCAAATATTGCAACAGGTGTTATTGCACCTGTTCTGCCTACATTGACTTCAATATTTTTCAGAATGGTTTCTTTTTCTTCCGGCGGAAATTTATATGCTGCAGCCCATTTAGGTACTTTTGCCGTGGATCCCATTAAATCACGCTGGCTAAAATCGTCAACTTTTATTACAACTCCGTCAATATCAAAAGGATAATCATTACGCTTATTCCCTATGTTATTTATCTCGTCCAGTATTTCTTCATAAGTTGTGCATTCACGGTATGTGGGAATAACTTTAAATCCAAGTGATTTAATATAATCGAGGGATTCCTTGTGACCAGAAATTTCTTTTCCCTCAATTTGCTGAAGATTAAATATAAAAATATCCAGACCCCTGGAAGCTGCTGCCCGTGAATCCTTTTGACGCAAAGAACCAGCAGCTGCATTTCGTGGATTCTTAAAAGGTTGTTCATCATTAAGTTCCTGATACTCAACGAGCTTACGAAAACTGCTGCGAGGCATATAGACCTCTCCCCTAACCTCAATGAAATCCGGAGCATTCTGTTCAAGTGTTAGGGGAATTGAACGAATGGTTTTTAGATTTGATGTAACATCTTCTCCAAAAAATCCGTTACCACGGGTTGAGCCGACTGAAAATGATCCGTTTGTATACTCAAGAGATACAGATAATCCGTCAATTTTAGGTTCTACAATAAAAACCGGATTTTCAAGCTGATTTAGGCATCTGTTTACAAAACTGAGAACTTCGTCAAATGAAAAAACATCTTGTAAGCTTTTCATCTGAACTTTATGCTCAACCTTTTCAAAGGTGTTCAGCGCTTCTCCGCCGACTCTTTTTGACGGAGAATTTTCATATGAAAATTCAGGATTTTCTTTTTCCAGATTTCTTAATTCATTCATTAGAACATCATACTCATAATCTGAAATTTCTGGAGAATCCAAAACATAATAATTTTTATTATGCTTTTCTATTTCTGAAGAGAGTTCTAAAATACGTTTTTTAATGTCTTTTTTGTCCATAGAATAACCTTCCTCTAAACACTTATAAATAATTATAACATAAACAACAGTTATTTTCAACCTATTTTTTATCAAGTTACTGGATTAAAAATAGTATTGTTTTATAATGTTATTCTTGACAAAATTATTGGCATATACTATAATATTTTTATTAAACTAACGGAGGATGAATAAATAATGGGTACCGCATTTAAAAGAGCCGATATACTTATTCCGAAATGTATAAAAGATATGCAGAAATGGTCAGTTATTGCCTGCGATCAATATACAAGTCAGCCGGATTACTGGGAGCAGACAAAATTAATAACTGATGGTTATTACTCAACATATAATTTGATTTTGCCGGAAATATATCTGAATGACACTGATGTTTCTGAAAAAATAGATAATATTCACAAAGCTATGGATGAATATATAACAAAGGATATATTTAAGGAATATAAGAATACAATGATTTATGTAGAAAGAATTCAGAGCAATGGTATCATGCGTGCCGGAATTATCGGTATGATTGATCTTGAAGAATATGACTTTACAAAAGGAAGCACATCTTCTGTAAGAGCGACTGAAGCTACTGTTATAGAAAGAATTCCTCCTCGAATAAAAGTAAGACAAGGGGCAGCTCTTGAGATTCCTCATATAATGATTTTGATTGATGATATAAATAAAACTGTTATTGAACCGTTATATGAAAAAAAATCAGATTTTGAAAAGCTTTATGATTTTGAACTTATGCAGGGCGGCGGTAAAATTGCTGGTTATCTTATGGATGACAAATCATGTGATTCAACAGAAACTGCACTTGAAAGCTTAGGTAATAAAGAGGAATTTGAAAGAAAATACAGTAATAATAATCTTTTATTATATGCAATGGGTGACGGGAATCATTCACTTGCAACTGCGAAACAGTTTTATGAAAATTTAAAAAAGGAAAATCCGGATAAAGATTTAAGCAAACATCCTGCACGATATGCTCTTGTAGAAATCGTTAATCTTCATAGTGAGGCACTTGAATTTGAAGCAATTCATAGAATTGTAACAGGCATTGATGTAAATGATTTTATTAATAAAATGTATGAAAAGCTAAAAATCACTAATGAAGTTTCTGAACAAAAATTTACTTATATAACCAAAGGTGTAGAAAACAGCGTCTATATTCATAATAAGTCTTCTAATCTGACAGTAGGAAGCCTTCAGGATTTTATTGATTATTATCTGAAAGAATATGGCGGAACAGTTGATTATATACATGGTACTGATATTGTAAGGAAATTGTCTGAAGATAAAAATTCTATTGGATTTATACTTGATGACATGGATAAAAAAGATTTGTTTCCAACTGTTATTGCTGATGGTTCATTACCAAGAAAAACTTTTTCAATGGGACATGCAGAGGATAAAAGATATTATATTGAATGCCGAAAAATAAAATAATTTTAAATAAACATCCCCCGGCAAAGCCGGGGGTATTTCCGTAAACGCCCCATAGGG
>CAJUPO010000006.1 GCA_910588145.1 uncultured Oscillospiraceae bacterium
CACGCCCTTGACAGTATTTTTTTATTTATTTTTTCTCTATTAGCAAATTTAAGGAACAGTATATTAAAACAATAAATTTTATCTAATGACCTTGATTTTATTATGTACAAACTTTATAATAGTAATAACTGATAGGTGGTTTTTTCTTTGTTCGGTTTATTTTGTATCCAGTCATGGCAATATTCTTCCCATTGTTCACCCTGCTGGAAGACCTTGGGTATCTCCCCAGAATCGCATTTAATCTTGATAAGTATTTTAAACGTGCTGGCGCCTGCGGCAAGCAAGCGCTAACTATGTGCATGGGCTTTGGCTGCAATGCAGCAGGAGTTACTGGCTGCCGTATAATTGATTCGCCTCGTGAAAGATTAATTGCTATACTGACTAATGTTTTTGTTCCCTGTAACGGAAGATTCCCCACACTAATATCAATGATAACAATATTTTTCACTGCATCCGCCCCTAAGTTTATACGTTCTGTAACATCAGCATTAATATTGCTTGCAGTAATTATACTTGGAGTAATAGTTACAATCTTAATATCTTGGATTCTGTCCAAAACTGTTCTCAAAGGAGTTCCGTCATCATTTACATTGGAGCTTCCGCCTTACCGCAGACCGCAGATAGGAAAGGTAATAGTCCGATCAATATTTGACAGAACCATTTTTGTTCTTGGAAGAGCTTGTATAACAGCTGCTCCAGCCGGACTCCTGATTTGGGTGCTTGCCAACTGTTCTATAAACGATACATCTATTCTCATGATACTTGCTGATTTTTTTGAACCAGTTGGCAGTATCATGGGACTTGACGGAATTATCCTTCTTGCCTTTATTCTTGGTTTTCCAGCAAATGAAATAGTTATGCCGATAATTTTAATGGCATATATGTCCGGCGCAAGCCTTATGGAAGCTGAAAGCTCACATATTCTCAAAGAGATACTTTGCAGCAACGGCTGGACTGTTACTACAGCTATATGCACGATTTTATTTGTACTCTTTCATTTTCCATGTTCGACAACCTGCCTTACAATAAAAAAAGAAACCGGCAGCTGGAAATGGACGGCTTTTTCAATACTTCTTCCCACCCTATGCGGCTTTATTCTATGCTGTGCCGTATCCCTTTTCGGAAAATTAGTATTGTAAGAAAAAATATAATATATTAAATAAAAAAACCACTGGCTAAACCGGTGGTTTTTTATAGTTTGCATTAAGAAGCATTATTTACAATTACTTAAACTAACAATTTCTGCAAAGCGATTTTATATTTTTATCCTGAGAAAAAGTAGACGCATTATAAAGAAAAAGTACCTGATCATAGTCATTTGGATCAGCAAAATCCTCTATTGACCCCTTAACATATCTTGGGTCAACAAGAGAAATTCTTGAATAGTGCTGAATAAGAAACGGAACAAAGCTGTTAGCATACGAATCCTTGATAATAAGTATTTCTTTTCCGTTATCCACATTAGTACTTATGTCCGTAAATGCTCTGTTATTTCCTAAAAAAACGCAGTATTTATCATTTTTCTTAAGAAACTCCCTAAAGTAAATGTCATCCGACCCACTGTTTTTCAAACCATCATTCATAATTACACTTTGGGCAGAAAATCCGTTTATACAGCTATAAATATCTATAATATCGGCTTTAGGACCATCATAAAGACATTTTGAATAAAATGTTCCTCTGAAATCATCTGAAACATGCTCAATATCATATAACGATTCATCAACCGCAGAAAATCCAAGGCTAGGAATAATATGTTTATATGCCGTATACGCTCCCCTGCTGGTCCAATGATGATCATTGCGATAATAAATATACTCATCTGAAGCTGAAGCAAGAGCACTAAAAACATCAATTGCCGTAATATTACTGTTAAGTTCTGAATATACGTCTGTTATAAACTTATGCTGATTTATCTGAGGAGAAAACTTCCCCAAATCACATTGATAAATTCCTGCCGAAGTAGGCACAACTGATATAAATACTTCAGTATTATAGTTTTCCGCAAAATTGTTTATCGCTGATACCGAACGCTTTACCTCATCATAATCAGGCTTGGGAAGCTTTTCAATTAATCTGTCATCTGTAATATAAATATTATTTATACAGTCCTTTCCTGAAAGTCTTTCCGTATTCATTTTAGTTCTGATAAACTCAAGTCTTGCCGGAAAATGATCTGATAAATAAGCTTCAAAGTCTTCCATAAACTTTTTTTCCAAAATAGATTCAGGAGAAACCTCTGGAAATTCCTTAAGATTTCTGTTTTCTTCCGGAGAAAACTTTTCCTTACGGGACAAAATAAAAATCAGCGGAAACAAAAATATAATAATCATAAATATAACAGCCATTTTTATTTTTCTTCTGTTTTCCATGGTACCTCCTAAAATCTGAAATACATAAACGGATTATATCCTGCATCAACCAGAAAAGCAGTGCAGATAAGCAGCAACCCTGCCTGAACAACCGGCGCCGCATTTTCAATAATCCTTGTCCCTGTTATATTTCGATTGCATTTTTCGAGCAAACGCAAGAACCATTTACCTGCACCGAAAATACAAAGAACAAATACGATAAAATACGACTTAAATTCATATACAGCCAGTGAATCAACAAAATTACTGCTGAAAAACATAGCCTTATAATAACAAAAGGCATCTTGAATTGTGTCAGTATCAAACAAAACCCATCCTATAACCACAAGAATAAATGAATAAGCAGTACTAAACACTGTCGGTAATTTTTCAAGCCATTTTCCAAGCCATAGCTTTTCTGCAATAATAATCAGACCGAAATATAGACCCCAGACCACAAAATTCCAGCTTGCGCCGTGCCATAATCCAGTTAGAGCCCATACAATAAAAAGATTTCTTAAAGTCTTAAATTTGCCTTTTCTGTTGCCGCCAAGGGGAATATAAACATAAGATCTAAACCAAGAACCTAAGGTAATATGCCATCTTCGCCAGAATTCCGATATACTTTTGGATATGTACGGATAATTAAAATTTTCAGGAAAATTAAAGCCAAGCATTTTTCCAAGTCCTACCGCCATATCAGAATATCCGGAAAAATCATAATAAATTTGAAACGTAAATGCAAGTATTCCGAGCCATGCAGTAGCCGCAGAAATATTTCCGTAATCCATTGCCTTAATTTCCGACCACAACAGACCTATATTATTAGCCAAAATAACCTTTTTAGCAAGACCCTTAATAAAAATTCCTGCGCCCTCTCCCAGCAGATAAATATTTATTTTGCGGGAATTTATTTCATTCTGAACATCCTCATACCTGACAATAGGTCCTGCAACTATTTGAGGGAACAAAGAAACATATGCGGCAAAATTAATAAAGCTTTTTTGCACCTTGATTTTTCTCATGTACAGATCAATTGTGTATGACATACTCTGGAACGTATAAAATGAAATTCCAATTGGCAGTGGCAAAGCGCTTATTTCCAGACCAAAAATTCCGGCGGCAAAACCGCTGTACTTGAAAACTCCCAGCATACCTAAATTAATAAAAACAGACGATGCAAGAGCAATCCTCCTGACTGAATTTTTGCTGTCAAATCTGTCTATAACACGTCCGGCAGTATAATCTACAAGCGTTGACAAAATCATAATAAGAACATATACCGGCTCTCCCCAGGCGTAAAAAAACAATCCTGATACAAGCAAAATCAGGTTTTTAAGCTTTAGCGGCACGATATAATATATCAGCAGAACTGCCGGCAGAAAAAAATAAATAAAAGCAATACTTGAAAAAACCATTTGTACCCCTTATAACCTTATTTTATTTTTCATTATTTCCTCTAATTCTTCCCGAATGAGCATATTATTTAAAACCTCAAGAAGTGAATTTGATGTAAGTAAAGACGGGAGTCCAAGATATTCAAGAAGTTTTCTTCTTAATTCTGTACTATTCTTGCCTCCGGTAAGTCCCATTTCATATAAATCAAGCTTTGTAATGGCAGGTACATCCGGCGAGTCGTCAGAAGTAACGCCAGCCTTTTCAAAGGCTTCCATAATAAGATTTTTGTCTATACCCTCAACGCCCAGCTTACCCTCGGCTGACGGCTTATCCTTTCGCTTTTCCTTACCCATTACGTCCGGAATATAAACATTAATAATCTTACCCTTGTGAATTGCGCCCTTAATATGACTGCGAATTTTGAATCCTGCACGATCTGAATCAGTAAGTATAATTATTCCTGTTCTTTCAGCATAAAATTTAATTAGAGCAAGCTTTTCCTTATCCTTAAAAATTTTAAATCCGTTTGTCTGGATTATTACTGCGTCAACAATGGACGATAGCTTTATTTTATCATATTTACCTTCGACTATAATAGCCTGCCGTATTTTTAGCATATATCTCCCCTCAGTTATTTTTCACTGCAATAAGAAGTTCAGTGAGCATTTTTTCCATTTCAGTATTTATTACTTCCTTATCAGAAGTACGTTTAAGCTTTCTGTCAGCATTACGCAGAACAGTCATACAAGTTCTGATATTTTCAGCCGAAACCTTACGGCACTTACCAATAGCCTTATCAACAACAAAGCTTCGTTTACCGTATTGAAAATCATTTATAACATTACTGCTGTGCTTACCGGAGGACAATGCTGATTTCGCCCTGTAAAGGTCAAGAAACGCCATACTTACAGCTGAAAGAATAATCCCCGGATTGTCGTACTTAGTAAGAAGCTCATTTAAAATTATAAATGAAGTTTTAGTATTTTTTGAAAGTACTGCGTCAGAAAACTTAAAGGAATCCGTTTCGAGCTGCCCCGGTACAAGAAGCTCGATGTCTTCTTTTCTTATCTCCTGATTCTCTCTATATGAACAAAGCTTTGAGATTTCATTTTCTATCTGCATTGTATCCATAAGGCAGTAAGAAGCAAGCATTTCAGCAGCTGACGAAGAAATTGTACATCCGTTTTTCTGAACCTTAGCAGATATTATCTTAGCCAGTTCATAAGCAGACTTTCTTGCACAGCAACAGACTGTTCCGTTTTTAGCAAAATAATCAGCTATTTTTTTATTTTTACCTGCAAAATACTTCTGCCCTTTTTTTACATCAAATCCCGTTATATTTACAACGAGAACAGTCTGTTCAGGAAGCTCGTTCAGGGTTTTCCACAACATATCAAATGAATCCTGCTTTAGCTCCTCAGCGTTAAGATCATTTATAAGAATTACATTAAATTCGGCAAAAAGCGTATTCATTTCTGAAATATCAGAAAGATTGCCGGCGTCAAGATTCTTACCGTCCAGTCTTGTTATTTCAAACTCCCAGTTTTTTCCCAAATACTTTTTAAGAACAGCCTTTGTCGCAGCTTCCACAGCAGCTATATCAGCGCCGTAAATATAATACAGTTTGTCCTTTTCGCCTGATTTAAGCTTTTTTCCAAGCTCCAATGGAGTTATTTCTGCCATTTTAGTCTCCCTTATAAGTTCTTAACTTTAAACTTTCCTTTTCTGTCACAAATCAGCACAGGATTTGTACCAAATCTTGATTTTATATCCTTACCGCCGGTCAATGCGCAGATAAAACTGCCGTATTCAACATTTACAATACTTTCGTCTATGCTAAAGCTGTAATCCCCATATTTAACAGACAAATCTATGTAATCTGAATACACTGGAATTTGTCCGCATATTTTCATGTCTTCTCTGACATCAAAGCCATACGGTAAAAACACATTATTTACATTGCTGTTTTTCAGAGTATAATTATAAACTGAAACGCTGCTGTACGGTTTACTGCATATAAAAATACTGTTTATTTCATTTATATTATTTTCCTCAAGAAATTTACTTACAAACCGGCCGTTGTTTTTATCTCCGGATATATCAATTATGTCAGCCTTAAAACCTTTCGTAATAACAACAGCGCCCATATTTTCACCAAGAACCGCAATTCTAAGCTTATCCCCAGTATAAAAGTTCCCGTATGCTGCAAAAGAGAAAAATACCGCCGCAGAAGTCATCACTGAGATTATAGAAAAATGTAAAGACTTATGTATAAAATAAGCGGATATGCAAAATATTACAAGAATAACTAAAAGATAATTTATTATCCTGCCGCTGAACCTTATATGCGTAACCTCCAAGCCATATAGTTTCTTCGTAGTATTTAGTACAACACTGCATAAAATACCTGCCGCTTTTAAAACTGCAATCGGTTTTAGAAATATAAAAATAGCGGAGATCATAGCAAGTATTAAAGCTGTCATACAAATTGGAGTTAGAATCATGTTGGTAATTGGAGAAATCAGCGATCCCTCACCAAAAATTATAACCGTTGCCGGAAATACGGCTGAAAAAACACATAAAAGGTAAATTAAGTTTTTATAAACTTTCTGTATCATAGAATCGGATTTTAATTTTTGTGTTGCATAAGGAGCAAAAACACCAGCTCCAAAGGTTCCTGCAACAGTTAATATAAGGGACGGATTTAAGATATAAAAGGGACAAGGAACTGTCATGATTATCAAAACTATGCACAAAGAATTCAGCGTATCACTATTTCTGAAAAAAAGAGGCGCTGAGTACATCATAGTCAAAGTAAACAACGCTCTGACAACTGACGGAGACAGAGCACAGCACAGTGAAAATGTGATCATAGCAATCTCAGAAATTATAAATAACGGAAATTTTCTTACATTCAATTTTCTCAGCACAAACCTGACCATTCTGCTGAAAAGCATAAGATGGATACCTGAAACAGCCATAATATGACCTATACCCGTACCAAAAAGAGTATTTGCGTCCTGTTCTTCAAGTCCGGATTTATCTCCAAAAAGCATACTTATAAGAAATCCGCTTTCCCTTTCCGGCAGCGATAATTTAATTAAAGACATAACCTTTTCCTTATAAATATTCAGAAGCTTACCAATTGATATATTTTTATTTTTATGTAAAGTAAGTTCAGAAATTTTATCTGACATCAGGAAAATACCTTCGGATTTATAATAATCCTTACCGCTGAACAGATAAGTATTCTCAGGTACTTTCAATTTACCCCTAAAGCTTATAATATCACCAATTTCACTGTCAAGGGTATCAGTATAAACCAAGACCTTTGCTTTTATATTATCATCTATTTTACCTTTTAAAACATAACTTGATTTATCCCCGGAATACTCATTTTCTTCAATAATTTTTCCGCTGAAGCTAATTTCATTCTCCGAGCAAAATATAATTTTCTGATAAACCAGAACGTCATAAGCCCTGTAAAAACTCATAGCAAGAACAAAGGCAGATATAATAAGAATAAATTCCTTTAATCTGCCCTTGAACACGAATCTGAAAACCAGAAGAAAAATCAAAGCGGCAGGCAGGATAAAGAAATCAAAAGAATAACTCAATACTGCCGCGCATAAGAGCCCTGTTCCCCATGCCGCTCCGATATAAACTAATTTTCTCTTCAATTTATTTAACGCTTAATCTGTTTTCAGACTCCGGAATCTGCACTCCATCCCATTTTCTTTCCTGCAAGAACATGAAAATGAAGATGATGTACACTTTGTCCTGCATCTTCGCCGCAGTTTGTAATAACTCGGTATCCATCGGCAAATCCCTCGTCAGCAGCAATCTTAGCTGCAACTTCAAATATATGTGCAACATACTTTGAATTACTTTCATCTATGGCAGACGCTCCGGAAATATGAACCTTTGGAATTATTAGATAATGTATCGGCGCTATCGGAGATATATCCTTAAAAGCATATACCATTTCATCTTCATATACCTTAGCGCTCGGAATTTCTCCGGCAATAATCTTACAGAATAAACAATCCATTTTCAGCACCTCACTTCAAAAATTCACCGGCAATGCTCTCAAGAGAGCTTAGAGCTTCATCGACCATATAATTCTTTCCAACACCCGCCATTGCATGATCAGGACGTCCGCCGCCCTTTCCTCCGGTAACCGCAGCTATTCTCTGAACAATTTTACCCGCATGAGCGCCCTTGTCAATAGCGTTTTTGCCGCAGACACAATATAATGTACCCTTTTCATCAGATATTCCTGCAAAAACAGCTACTACATCCTGAGTCTGTTCCTTAAGCTTATCACCTATCTGCCTTAGCTGATCCGGATTTGTACCGTTTAAGAGAGCAGAAATAATCTTAATACCGTTAATTTCCTTCGCATTATCAAACATTCCGCTTAACTGATTGCCTGCAAGCTGCTGATTAAGCTTTTGAATCTGCTTATCTTTTTCCTTTATTTCTTCCGTAAGAGCCTTACAGCGCTCTGCCAGCTTAGCCGGATCAGCTATTTTCAGAACTGAAAAGGCGTCCGACATATAAGTTCTGAGTTCATTCATAAGAGTCAGAACACCGTTGCCGGTTACAGCTTCAATACGTCTTACTCCAGCCGCTACTGAATTTTCGTTCAGTATTTTAAACAGTCCGATACTTGAAGTATTGCTTACGTGAGTACCGCCGCAAAATTCAACAGAAAAACCGCCTGCGTCAACAACACGAACCACATCTCCGTACTTTTCACCGAACAGAGCCATAGCGCCCATCTTCTTTGCTTCTTCAATAGGCATTTCCTTAGTAGAAACTTCTATTGATTCAAGAATTTTATTATTTACAATATTTTCTATTTCCAACAGTTCTTCAGCAGTTACTGCGCTGAAATGAGAAAAGTCAAATCTGCATCTTTCACTGTTAACAAGCTGACCTGCCTGGTGAACATGATCGCCGAGCACCTCTCTGAGAGCTGCCTGAAGCAGATGTGCTGCGGTATGATTTCTCATTGTTGACATTCTTTTTTCCACATCAATTTCAGCAAAAACAGTATCATTTTTATTGATACTTCCCTTTTCAACTGATCCGAAATGCAGGAAATGTCCGTTATCAGTTTTTGATACACTGTACACTGCGAAAGTCATTTCACCGGCTGTAAGAAGACCCGTATCAGAAGCCTGACCGCCGCTTTCAGCATAGAACGGAGTTTTATCAAGAATAACCACTGCTTCATTTCCTTCAGAAACTGAATCGGCAGGTTTTCCGTCAGCAAAAATTTCCATAACCTTAGAGTCATGCTTGAATCTTGTATATCCGGTAAATTCTGTTTCCGGTGAAGTTATACCGGCAGTGCTGTCATCACTCCATGAAGTCTTAACTTTTGAAGCTCTGTCATTTCTTGCCTTACGCTTCTGCTCCTCCATGCATTCAAGGAATCGTTCCTCATCAACAAGTATTCCTCTTTCAGCGGCAATTTCCTTTGTAAGATCAAGGGGAAAACCATATGTATCGCTAAGCTTAAAAGCATCCTCACCGGACAGAACATTTTTAATCCCGCTGGTTGCGATTTTATCAATAAACTGTTCAAGAAGCTCTGTTCCCTTATCAATGGTTTTAGCGAAGCTTTCTTCCTCATGTCTGATAATTTTTCTTATAAGTTCTCTTTTTTCATCCAGTTCAGGATAAGCTGACTTATTCTCATCTATAACTGTATCGCATACCTTATACAAGAAAGGTTCCTTTATTCCCATCATCTTGCCGTGTCTTGCAGCACGTCTTAGAAGTCTTTTGAGAACATATCCTCTTCCCTCGTTAGTAGGCGTGATTCCATCGCCGACCATAAAGGTTGTGCTCCTAATGTGATCGGTTATTACACGAAGTGAAACATCAGTTTTTTCATTTTCCTTATATTTTACTCCGGCAATTTCACATATTCTGTTCATAATATTTGTAACAGTGTCAACCTCAAATAGATTATCAACGCCCTGTATTACACAAGCAAGTCTTTCAAGACCCATTCCAGTATCAATATTTGGGTGATCCATAAGCGCATAATTTCCCTTGCCGTCACTGTCATACTGACTGAAAACCAGATTCCATACTTCGACAAATCTATCGCAGTCACATCCAACTTTACAGTCAGGAGAACCGCAGCCCTTATCCTCGCCTCTGTCAAAGTATATTTCTGAGCAAGGACCGCATGGACCTGAACCGTGTTCCCAGAAATTATCTTCCTTTCCAAGTCTTGTCATATGATCAGGAGAAACGCCCATATGCTTAGTCCAAATTTCATAAGCTTCATCGTCCTCCTCATAAACAGAAACATAAAGTCTTTCAACAGGAAGTTCAAGTACTTCTGTAAAGAATTCCCATGCCCACTCAATAGCCTCTGTTTTGAAATAATCCCCAAAAGAAAAATTTCCGAGCATTTCAAAATATGTACCGTGTCTTGAAGTTTTTCCAACTCTTTCAATATCAGGTGTTCTAATGCACTTCTGGCAAGTAGTTACTCTTTTATTAGGCGGAACAGCCTGTCCAAGGAAAAACTTTTTAAGAGGAGCCATTCCTGAATTGATCAGCAAAAGACTGTTATCCCCCTGAGGAACAAGCGAAGCACTTGCCATTCTGGTATGACTTTTACTTTCAAAAAAAGACAGATACATTTCTCTGAGTTCATTAACTCCACGCCATTTCATAATTACATTCTCCATTCTGCCGCTTTCAAGCGGGAAATTTTATTTATTGACCGCCGTTACAGTAAAGTAAATACAATACGGACACAAAAAAGCTATTTCGTCTGAATATAACCGAACACCAATAATACAAAAAGCCCCCGTCCAAGTAATGGGACGAAGGCTCGTGGTACCACCCAAATTCAAAAGCAAACGCTTTCCTCTTATGCTTCCTAACGCGAAACACACGGCAGTTTTCACTGCAGACTCAAGGGTAGCACTCGCAGCACGTCCGGAAGCTTGCACCATCCGCTTCCTCTCTGTCAGGATCGCTTTACGATTATTCCTATCACAGTCATCCGAAATATTCTTTTATAATTATATCAAAAATACAAAAAAAGTCAATGATTTTTTTCAATAATTTATATTTGTCATTCTTTCTATAATTTCCTTGAAAACCGGAGCAGCACAATCATTGCCGTATCCGCCGTCTTCGCACAAAACAGTCACTGCATATTTCGGTGAACTCAAAGGAAAAAATCCTGTTATCCAGCCATGGCATATTTCCGTACCATCCTCATCAAATCTTGCAGTTTGTGTAGTTGAGGTTTTTCCAGCAGCATGGTTATTACTTGGTCTTGCATTGGAATCCGGATTTTTATCAACAGCCGCAATCATAAGATCCTGTAATCTGAATGCTGTTTCACGATCCATAACCCTTGTTATTTTTTCAGGTTCTCCACCGGAAACTGTTATTTTATCATCGGTTATTCCCTTAACAAGACGGGGTACACAATAATTTCCCTCATTGGCAATTGCGCAGGTAAATGCACATACCTGAAGCGGAGCGGCAAGCAGTTTTCCCTGTCCGAAAGACATATTAGCCTTTTCAGCCGGAAGCTCTAAATCTTCAAGAGTTTGAAGATTCCCTCCGGAAGCGGTCATTCCCGACGCAAGAGGTATACTCATACCGAATCCCATACGCTTAGCTGTATCAATAAAAAACTGATTGTCAATATGCTTTGACAGTTCAATAAAATATGTGTTGCAGGAATTTGCCATTGCTTCAGTCATATTCTGTTCACCGTGTCCGCCAAGGTCATGACATTTAAAAATCTGTCCGTCAACTTCCACTGAACCCGTACAGCAATAGGAAAAGTCTTCATTTAAGCCCTGTTCAAAAGCTGCTTGGGCTGTAACAAGCTTAAAAATTGAACCAACCCCATATGAATAAAGACACCTGTTAATTAAAGGACTATCCTCGTCTAAAACGGCTTTATCCAGGTTTTCCAAGTCATAATCAGGAAAACTTGCCATGGCCAATATGTCCCCGCTGTAAATATCCATTACAGTAATTGCACCTTTTTTTATATTTCTCCCGGCAAGTTCACAGATGGCCTGGATATATCTGTCTATTGTCAGAACCACTCCCGACTTCATTTCTCCGCCATTGTATACGTCCTTTTTTATTCCATCAAGAGCCGTACCGTAACCGTTAACAGTATATGTCACTGAATTAACACTTTCTGCGGAACGTAAAAAATCGTTATACGCATATTCTATTCCGCAAACGCCTTCTCCGTTAGCAGTATAGCCAGTAATATGATGAGCTATGCTGTTTTTTCCGTATCTTACCGGAACTTTAAAGGCTGTTATGTCCTCACTTTTAAATTTTCCACTGGTTACAGAACACAAAAACGGCTTTCCGTATACAAGACTGCCGTAGTATTCATCCTTATCCCTTATAAACGGAAGTATTTCCTCAGCTGCTTCAGGCGTCGGATTTATAACTGCATAATATTCATATTCCCTGTTAACCAACGAATTCATATTTCGGTCATAAATATTTCCGTTGGTATGCCCTGCATTTATGGTATAAGTTCCCTGTTTCTTACCGGCTGAAACATATTCCTCATTTTGTACTATTACAAAAAGTCTAAGATACAAGGTCGAAAACATCAGCATAAATACAACTGAAAGTATAGTCATTCTTTTATACATCATAAAAACTTAGCCTCCTGATTTGATTATTGACAATCAGGAGGAAAATATAACATAAAATATAAATATTTTCTTAAGTTATGGAAGCCTTAAATTCAAATATCCTCCAAAACAACTGTAAAAGGTCCGTCATTAAGCAGTTCAACCTTCATATCTGCTCCAAATACTCCGTTCTCTACCTTATCAACATATTTTCTGCATTCATCAGAAAAATATTTATATAGCCTTTCTGCAAGCTCAGGTTTTCCGGCATTCATAAAATTTGGACGGTTTCCCTTACGGCAGTCCGCATAAAGTGTAAACTGGGATACAACAAGTACCGACCCGTTCACATCACATACTGAAAGATTTATTTTATCGTTTTCATCAGAAAAAATTCTAAGCTTTGCAATCTTTGCCGCAAGTCTTTCTGCACATTCCTGCGTATCTTCCTGACCAACACCCAAAAAAACAAGAAGTCCTCTATCTATACTTCCCACGGTATTTCCATCAACATTAACCGCAGCATGAGCCACACGCTGAACTACTGCTTTCATTAATTCATATACTTCCTTTCATAATTTACAAAAGACGGCTTTCAAAAGAAAACCGTCTTTATTTTTATTTCAATGATGATATATTAATTCTGTTGAGCGCTCTTTTAAGCTTTAACTCTGCCATTTTCAAGTCATAATCGCTCTGGCTTTCCTTGATACGCTTCATAGCGTCTGCCTGAGAACGCTTAGCCCAGTCAAAATCAATTTCATCCGACCATTCAGCCGCCATAGCAAGTATAACTGTTTCTTCCTTGGAAACCTTGATAACGCCTCCTGAAATAGCGGCAATTTTAAATTTACCATCAATTTTAACTCTAAAAGGTCCTGCCGGCAAATTGGCAACATAATTCTCATGCCCATACAGCACACCGGTATCGCCTTCAGTAGTACGTACAATAACCTGTTCCGTATCTCCGTCAAAAAACACCTTTTCAGGAGTAATGATTTTCAACTTAAAGGTTTTCATCAGCTTTCACCCTTTTTAGCCTTTTCAACCGCTTCATCAATTGTACCGACAAAAAGGAATGCCGACTCAGGAAGATCATCGTGTTTGCCTTCTATAATTTCCCTGAAGCCTCTGATTGTTTCCTTAATAGGAACATACTTTCCTTTCATACCAGTAAACTGTTCAGCAACAGTAAACGGCTGAGACAAAAATCTCTGGATTTTTCTTGCACGGCTTACTGTAAGCTTATCTTCATCAGACAGCTCATCCATACCCATAATTGCAATAATATCCTGAAGTTCAGTATATCTTTGCAGGATTGTCTGAACACTTCTTGCAACTTCATAGTGTTCATATCCTACAATTTCCGGAGTAAGGATTCTTGAGTTACTCTCAAGAGGATCAACCGCAGGATAAATACCCAAAGACGAAATCTGTCTTGACAGTACCGTAGTAGCATCAAGATGGGCAAATGTCGTAGCCGGAGCGGGGTCAGTAAGGTCATCTGCCGGAACATAAACAGCCTGAACAGATGTTATTGAGCCCTTGCTTGTTGATGTAATTCGTTCCTGAAGCGCACCCATCTCAGTTGCAAGAGTCGGCTGATAACCAACCGCAGACGGCATACGTCCGAGGAGAGCTGAAACCTCAGAGCCTGCCTGCGTAAAACGGAAAATATTATCAATGAACAGCAGAACATCCTGACCTTCCACATCTCGGAAATATTCAGCCATTGTAAGACCGGAGAGTCCCACTCTCATTCTTGCTCCCGGCGGTTCATTCATCTGTCCGTATACAAGAACGGTCTTGTCTATAACTCCGCTTTCCTTCATTTCATTATAAAGATCATTTCCCTCTCGGGTACGCTCACCAACCCCGGTAAATACAGATATACCGCCGTGCTGATTGGCTACGTTATTGATAAGCTCCTGAATAAGAACCGTTTTTCCTACTCCGGCGCCTCCGAACAGACCTATTTTACCGCCCTTAAGATACGGCGCAATCAGATCTATAACCTTGATTCCCGTTTCCAGGACTTCGCTTGAAGCTGTTTGCTCCTCATAACTTGGAGCTTCTCTGTGAATAGCCCATTTTTCCTTTGTTTCAACCTCACCGCATTCGTCAACAGGATCACCGAGGAGGTTAAATATTCTTCCCAGTGTTTCCTTTCCCACCGGAACCCTGATCGGTGAACCGGTATCCAAAGCGTCAGTACCCCTTACCAGTCCGTCAGTACTGCTCATAGCAATACAGCGTACAATGTCGTCTCCTATATGCTGTGCAACCTCTAAAACCAGCTTTTTGCCGTTATTGTCAACTTCAATAGCATTAAGCAGATTCGGAAGACAATCCTTAGAAAACCGTATATCGACTACCGCACCAATAATCTGTACTATTTTTCCGATATTCTGCATATTTTCCTCCATATAAAAGCAGTCCAAACTGCAATATAAATTCTTGCGCTAATCCTGCGCATTTGCACCACCGACAATTTCAGTGATTTCCTGAGTAATGGCAGACTGACGTGCCCTGTTGTAAATAAGGGACAGATTACTGATCATTTCATCAGCATTTTCCGTTGCATTTTCCATAGCAATACGTCTTGCCGCCTGTTCAGCCGCAAATGAATCAACAATTGCACCAAACAAAACACCGGATACATATCTTGGAATAAGAGAGTCAAAAACTGCCTCAGGAGTGGGTTCATAATTTGTTAGTCCCGTATCCTTTTTCCTTGAATCTATCTCCACCGGAATTACTGTCAGGCGCCGAGCCTCCTGGACAAGCGGAGACTTGCAGTCAGTATAGAACAGCTCTACTCTGTCAATTTTGTCCTTATTGTACACATTGATAATCTTTTCAGCAATACTGCTTGCGCCGTAAATTGAAATATTTTCAGCAATATTTTCATAGCGCTCCATAATTCTGAAATCTCTTTTTTCAAAATACTCAACGGCTTTTCTGCCGATTGGCAGGACTACTATATCTGAAACAGATTTCAGCTCATTGCATCTTTCCTGAGCCATTTTAAGAACATTTGCATTAAATCCGCCTGCAAGACCCCTGTCTCCGCCGATTACAATCAGAAGAACCACATTGTTCTTACGCTTTCTTGTATAAATCGAGTTAAATGCAGGATCTTCTGAAACTATATCGCTCATTGTTTCATAAAGTGTATTGAAAAACGGTTTGGAGTTATCCGCTCTTTCCTTAGCTTTTCTAAGCTTTGAAGACGCAACAAGCTCCATAGCCTTAGTGATTTGTCTGGTACTCTCAACACTCTTTATACGGCGTTTTATATCTTTCATATTTGATGAAGCCATAAAATCTCCAATCACCGCCTGAACTGCCTGCATCCCAAATAGGAACAGACCAGGCGGTTTCCGCTTTACAGCGAGCGGACCGCCGAATTTTCCGCAGCAGCGGTTAAAAGATTACCGCAAGCTGCTGCTTATTCTTATGATTTATCCGCAATATATTTAGCTGTAAAGTCATTGAGAACCTGTTTCAGAGCGTCTTCATTTTCAGAAGTCAGATCTTTTGTTTCGCTGATTGACTTTATAATATCGGGATATGAATTATCAACGTGATCAAAAAGCTCGGTCTGATAATCAGAAATAAGCTTTACCGGAACATCCTTAAGGTAGTTGTTTACAACAGCGTAAATAATTATTACCTGATGTTCAACGGTAAGGGGAGAATTTCTATCCTGCTTAAGCATTGCAACCACACGTTCACCCTTGGCAAGTCTTGCCTTTGTATCAGCGTCAAGATCAGAGCCGAACTGAGAGAACGACTGAAGCTCTCTGTACTGTGAATAAGTCAGCTTAAGTGAAGATGAAACTTTTTTCATAGCTTTTATCTGAGCAGCGCTTCCTACTCGTGAAACAGAGATACCAGGGTTTACCGCAGGGCGTACGCCTGAGTTAAATAAATCTGTTTCAAGAAAAATCTGACCGTCAGTAATAGAAATTACATTAGTCGGAATATAAGCCGAAACGTCTCCCGCCTGTGTTTCAATTATAGGCAGTGCAGTCAGACTGCCTCCGCCGTATTCCTCGTTCAGACTGCATGCTCTTTCAAGAAGTCTTGAATGAAGATAAAAGACATCTCCCGGGTACGCTTCACGTCCCGGCGGACGCTTAAGCAGAAGCGAAAGTGTACGGTAAGCAACGGCGTGTTTTGAGAGATCGTCATAAACGCAGAGTACATCCTTGCCCTGGTTCAGAAAATATTCGCCCATTGCGCAGCCAGAATAAGGAGCAATATACTGAAGAGGCGCTAACTCTGATGCAGTAGCAGAAACAACTATCGTATATCTCATTGCTCCGGCCTTTTCCAGCGTTTCAACAACATTTGCAACAGTTGAACGCTTTTGACCTATTGCCACATAGATACAGATAACATCTTGATCCTTCTGGTTTATAATGGTATCCAGAGCAATTGCCGTTTTACCTGTTTGCCTGTCGCCTATAATAAGCTCACGCTGTCCTCTTCCGATAGGAATCATGGAATCGATAGCCTTTATACCTGTCTGAAGAGGCTTATGAACTGATTTTCTTGTAATTATACCGGGTGCGATTTTTTCAATCGGTTCTGATTTTTCTGTAATAATCTGTCCCTTGCCGTCGATAGGCTGGCCCAGAGCATTAACAACTCTTCCCAGCAGTTCTTCACCAACCGGAACAGAAACGATTCTATTTGTTCTTTTAACTGAATCGCCCTCTTTTATATCAGAATCAGAGCCCAGCATAACTGCTGAAACGAAATCCTGTTCAAGGTTTAGCGCCATTCCATAAACTCCGCCGTCAAATTCCAGAAGCTCTCCTGACATACATTTTTCAAGTCCGTGAATTGTTGCAATTCCGTCGCCGACAGTCACAACAGTACCAACGTCTTTAAGCTCCAGTTTTGTACTGTAATTCTTTATCTGCTCTTTAATTATACTCGTAATTTCATCCGGGCGTAAATTCATTAATACACCTTCTTTTAAGTTATTGTATTTTAAGCTGTTCCGCAACAGCTTTAAGCCTGCCCTTTATGCTGTTGTCAATCTGTGAATTGCCGTATTTGAGAATCATTCCTCCGATTATAGAAGGATCTACTTCAACCTTAAGAACAACCTTTTTGCCCGACTTTTCCTCAAGCCTTGCCTTCAGCTTACCACAAAGCTCCGGTTTAATCGGAATACTGGATATAACAGTCATTTCAGCAATATTCTTATACTGGTTGTAGCGTTTATTAAATTCAGATGTTATCCTGTCTATATAGGTAATTCTATTTTTCTCAGTAACAAGACAAATAAAATTCTTAACAACGCTTGGGTCCTTGCCAAATACCTTGTCTATTATATCAAGCTTTTCCTTTATTTCTATAACCGGTGAAAACAAAAGCTTTATTAAATCAGGATTTGTTCTGAATATATCATTATAATTATTCAGTTCTTTATAAACCGGCTCAGGATCACCCATTTCCAGGCTAAGTTCAAAAAGGGCTTCAGCATAAAGCTTTCCTACATCGCCTGTCATTTCAAATCACCCACATTTTCAATGAACTCATTGATATATTTCTCATGGTCGGATTCAGTAATTTCCTTTTCGACCACCTTCTGGGCAACAAGAACAGCAAGCTCGGAAATTTCTCCTCTGAGTTCGTTGCGGGCACGTTTCTTTTCCTTTTCAACATCCTCATCAGCCTTAGCCATAATGAGTCCGGCTTCTTTCTTTGCGTCAGCTATAATCTCATCAGAACGCAGATGCGCTTTCTTGGACGCAGCTCTTATTATCTCGGCTGATTCCTCACGGGCACCGGACATAAGTGCAGAATACTCTGATTCAAGGGACTTTGCATGTTCCATAGCCTTATCGGCCTTGTCGTATGTTTCGTCAACGTCATTTTGACGTTCTTCAAGAATCTTATATACTCTTCCGAAGAGAAAATGCTTGAAAACTAAAAATAAAATCAGCAGATTGCATAAAGTAAATATAATCGTGCCGATATCAATGGATAAAAAGTCCAGCATTTATATTCCTCCAGCTTTTATTTTTTATTATTTCAGCTTAGAGTTTTCCAAGGAAAGGATTGATAAACATCAGAATAAGCGCAACAACAAACGCATAAATACCTGTTGATTCCGCTACTGCGCATCCGATAAACATTGTTCTTGTTACAGCTCCTGAAGATTCAGGCTGTCTTCCGATAGCTTCACACGCTTTACCGACCGCAAAGCCTTCACCGATACCAGGACCGATACCTGCTATCATAGCAAGACCTGCGCCGATTGCTGATGCTGCTAATACTAATGCTCTTTCCATAATATTCTCCATTCTGCCGCCCGCATAATGCACATTTAACACTCAATTGCGGCATAAGTTATTCTTATTAATGTGCTGCGATTGCCGTTTTAAGGCAAACGGCAAGCCTTTTTACAGTCCGCTGATCATTCAGTGGAACAAGCGCTTTCAATGTAAATCATTGTAAGCATAATAAAGATAAACGCCTGCATAAAACCTGAGAACAGGTCGAAATACAGCGACAATACAGCCGGTATACCGACGGTAAAAACCGGAACCGCAAGTCCGATAGCGTTTGAAAGCCCTGTAAGCGCAAAGTATACAAGACTTGTAATGATCATACCGCCCGCAACATTTCCGAAGTGACGGAACGACATAGAAACAGGAGTCGAAACCTCGCTTACGATATTCAGCGGATTAATAAATTGCTTTAAATATCCGCCTATACCGCTTGTTTTGATTTTTGCAGTTTCAATCATAATAAAAGTCATTAAAGCCCAGCACAGCGTTGTACTGTAATCGGCTGTCACCGAACGGAGTCCGGCAAGGCTTACAAGACTTCCGAAAATTGAAGATGCAAAAAGCGCTGCAATATAGGGTCCGAATGATTTGAATTTTTTACCCATGGTGTTTTTTATCAGGTTGTCTACCATACCTACAAGGTATTCAGCTATTATCTGACGCTTTTTTACCGGTTTTTTCTGCATATTGTGAGTCAGAAAAAGTACTAAAAGAGTCAGCGCTATAAGGATTGCCCAGCTTATAATAATTGTTTCAGTTACGTTTATACGGATACCGAAAACATCAAAATGAAAAACAATCTTAGGACCGCCTATCTGAACCTCATGAGAACCGCTCAAAAATTCAGGAACCTTCATTTTACCTTCTTCTCCTTTCTGAAAAATGCTCCCGCTGTATAGATCAGCTTAGGATAAAAATACGGGATAACGGTGCATACAACACTTGCCGCTTTAGTTACCATTGCCAAAGCAATAATAAATCCCGTAAGCATAAGGCGTATTATATACCCTGCAAACATCTTTTTAGAAGCGCCGCTGCCGTTGCCGTATCTGACTATCCTGTAAACAGATCTGTTCAGAAGGATTAAATTTATGATCATACCAAGCGTACCTGCTGCAAGTCCCGCAGCAGAATAAAAAACACGCCCAGTAATCATAACGGAAATTATGAATACTGCTGTATCAAGAAAAAATGACCTTATAAGAATAAATCTTATCTCTTTTTTTAAATCTTCTCTTTCCAAGCGGAATCCTCCGTTTTAAAGGCATAAAAACCAAAGGTTTCTAACAGTTAAAAAACAGCCTGCCTTAAATTTATATAAATATTATACCATAACTGAGAAAAAAATCAATTACTTTTTCTTTTAATTTACTTTTATTTATAAAACACTTTGTTTTTTATTTTTTATAACGCCGAAAACAAATATAAAAAAGCATAATTAAAGGGCCACGGTAAAAATCCATGACCCTTTTATTCTAAATCTGTCCTTTAACTTTCATCAAAGCGCCTTTTTCAAGCCTTGATACCTGCGCCTGAGAAATACCGATCTCATTTGCGACTTCAACTTGAGTTTTTCCTTGAAAAAAACGCCTGTAAAGTATATTCTTTTCACGTGGGTGAAGCGCCTTTATAGCCTCTCTAAGAGAGATTTCGTCAAGCCAGTTGTCAACATCGTTCTTATCTCCTATCTGATCGAGAACATAAAGAGTATCCCCCGAATCAGAATAAACCGGCTCGTAAAGTGAAACCGGATCGCTGACACTCTCAAGAGCCATTACAACATCGCACTTGCTTGCACCTATTTTTTTAGCAACCTCTTCAATAGTTGGTTCTTTCTGATTATCAGTCGTAAGCTGCTCCTTTGCCTGCATAGCCTTATACGCAAGATCCCTCATAGAACGGCTTACTTTAATATGGTTATAATCCCTCAAGAAACGGCGCAGTTCACCGGCGATCATAGGTACACAGTAGGTTGAGAACCTAACTTCCTTTGAAAGATCAAAATTGTTGATTGCTTTTATCAGCCCCACAACACCTATCTGAAAAAGATCGTCAACATCCTCTCCCCTGTTAGTAAATTTCTGAATTACACTTAAAACCAGCCTTAGATTGCCGTTAATAAGCTTATCCTTTGCCTCTTTGCTTCCCGTTGCCTGATATTCCTTCAGAAGAGCTATCTTTTCGCTTTCCTTCAAAACTGTCAGCTTAGATGTATTAATCCCTGATATAACAACCTTATTATACGCCACAGCCAAGCCACCTCACAATATATTTTATACTGTAAGTATTGGCGTATAAACAAAGTTAATACAATATATTAAAATTTTTCCATTTCAATTTTAAGGCGCTTAATAATTTTCTTTTCGAGTCTTGATATATAAGACTGAGATATACCGATTATGTCTGCAACCTCTTTCTGTGTTTTTTCCTTGCCGTCAACAAGTCCGAATCTCATCTGCATTATCTGTTTTTCTCTGCCGTTTAAAGATTCCACAGCTTCCCTTAGCATATCCTTTTCGGCTTCCGATTCAATCCCCTTATTTACCACGTCCTCGTCTGTACCGAGAACGTCTGAAAGAAGCAGTTCATTTCCGTCCCAGTCAATATTAAGAGGCTCGTCAATAGATATTTCATTCCTGTACTGCGAGGACTTTCTCAGAAACATCAGTATCTCATTTTCTATGCATCGTGACGCATAGGTTGCAAGCTTTATGTTTCTGTCAGGCTTAAATGTATTTACTGCTTTGATAAGCCCTATTGTTCCGATAGAAACAAGATCCTCGATCCCTGTTCCGGAAGACTCAAATTTTCTGGCAATATAAACCACCAGTCTAAGATTATGTACAATAAGCTTTTCTCTTGCAGATTCGCTTCCGCTTTCCAGTCCGGCAAAGGTCTGGGATTCTTCATCCTTTGTCAGAGGCGGCGGCAGGGTATCAGGACCATTAATATAATCCACTCGTCCTCCGCCGATTTTCTCAATGAGCTTCAGAACCATAATATAAATTTTCTGACCTATCATAAACACATTCCTTTCCTTAAATTAAAAGTCCCGGATTAAAAATTGCAGGTGTTTCCCTGGAATTTATCCCGATAAGAGCGTCAACTCTTTTTTTTCTGTCAGATTCATTATCGCATATCAGTATTTCATCAGGGGTAAAAACAGGAATCATTCCTGTATTACCGATTGTTGTATATGGAACAAGACGGTATCCTACCGCACATATTTCCTCAGGCTTCATATTAGAAAAATCAAGCCTGCATAAGTCCTGTTTGATGTTTATAATTTTTTCTTTTCCGCATACTATTACTGGTTTTCCGCTGAATGCGTCCACCAGCGAATTTCCAGTATCAGGAATAGCGTCAACGGATATTACAGAACTCCCATATTTTATAACAACATGATAACTATGAGAAATATCACATCCCCTGTCGAGAAAATAGCGCAGAGCTGATACTGCTATATATGCAAGAGCAGTAAAAAATACAAGACTCAATAGAGAAAAATCAATATAAAAATAGCTATTGTTGAATGCCATAAACGACGGCTCAAAGATTTCATACATCAGCATTACAAATCCGCCGAAAACAAAGTTTACTATGTAAAAATAAATAACAAGTTTTGCAGTATGTTTCTTATCCTTTATACCAAAAGCCATAATTACAATAATTACTGCCGCCGCAAGCTTTATCCCGAGATTAAGTAATGCTCCTGTTTCAGGAAGAAAAATTGTAAGCGAAAAAAAACTTCCCACAAAAGATGAAATTGCGCACCGTAAGGTTTTAACCGGCGTATGCGTAAGTTTTCCCGTACCTTTTATAAGAAAATAATTTACATATATATTTAGAACAATAAGAACATCAAGATATATACACTTCATTATTTCACCGCCTGCCAATATGTATGTTTATATTATAAGACAACATACGGTGAATTTTATGTCATTTTATGTACCTATAAATCTGCGCCGCTTAAGCTTTAAGGAAACTGCAAAAAATAAAAGAACCTGAGAATGTATTTCTCAGGTTCTATATCTTCATATTTACTTTTCATTAATAAAAGCTTCAAATGCTCTGAAAGTCATATAAACATCAATTTTTGAAACTGTTTCAAACGGAGCGTGCATAGAAAGTACCGGAACACCTACATCGATTGTATCTACATTAAGATTAGCAATATACGCCGCAACTGTTCCGCCGCCGCCCATATCAACCTTACCGAGTTCACCTGTCTGCCAAATAACATTATTTCTATCCAAAAGACTGCGAACCTTGCCGACAAATTCAGCAGAAGCGTCAGACGTTCCCGCCTTGCCTCTTGAGCCTGTAAATTTTGTTACAACAACGCCGTAATTTATAAATGCGCAGTTTCTTCTGTCCATAACATCCGGGAAAGTCGGATCAAACGCCGCATTTACATCAGCTGACATACACTGTGAATTTGATAGAACGGTTCTTCCCTCTGCTCCGAATTCAGCCGCAATATCAGCTATAAAATACTTAAGATATGCTGACTGAAGTCCTGTATTACCATCGCTTCCCGTTTCTTCCTTATCAGTCAGAATAGTCACAGAGGTATATTTCGGATTTTCACATTCAGCGGCAGCCATAAGGGCTGTATAAGCGCAGACTCTGTCATCATGACCGTATGAACCTATCAGGCTTCTGTCAAATCCGACGTCTTTAGCCTTAAATGCCGGAACAGCTTCAAGCTCAGCAGAAAGAAAATCACTTTCGGTAATTCCGTATTTATTGTACAGTATATTAAGAATATTCAGCTTAACAGCTTCACTTAAATCATCTTCCTTAAAAGGACGTGAACCTATAACAATATTAAGCTCTTCACCCTTGATTCCCTGTGCAAGATTTCGTTTCATCTGATCAGCCGCAAGATGAGGCAAAAGGTCATTTACGCAGAAAACCGGATCGTTTTCGTCTTCACCGATTTTAACATTTACCTTACTGCCGTCAGCCTTAATAATCACACCATGCAGTGCAAGAGGGATCACTGTCCACTGATATTTTTTTATTCCTCCGTAATAATGCGTCTTAAAAAGCGCCATTTCGGTATCCTCATAAACAGGACACTGCTTTAAATCAAGTCTTGGTGAGTCGATGTGAGCGGCACAAAGCCTTACGCCATTTCTTATGTCCTCTGTACCGATAACAGCCATTATAATAGCTTTGCCTCTGTTATTAACATAGACCTTATCACCTGGCTTCAGTCCCATACCAGGTCTGAATTCCTTAAAGCCTTTCTTTTCAATAAGATCTAAAGCATAGTCAACAGCTTCACGCTCAGTTTTAGCAGCGTCAAGAAAAACCTTATACTGCTCGCAAAATTCATCACATCTTGTTATTTCCGCTTCATCAAGCCTTAGTACCGCATTCTTTCTTTTAGGCATCAGCAGTTCTTTCAGCTTTCCTCCGTTTGTTGTTTCTTTGCTCATACAAAAATTCCTCCATTCAGCAATTATATTTATTATTATAATAATCCTTTATTTTATCCGAAACTTCCTTTGCAACATAATAAAGATTTAATGCGTCGCTGTTATTTTTTATTATAAAATCGGAATTATTGCGGAAAAATTCTTCTTCAAGCTGTGAATTCATACGGTTAACAGCTTCCTCCTCAGTAATTCCGTCTCTTTCCATAATCCTTGCCTTTCTTAAATCATCCCTTGAAATGACTGAAATGATAAGTTCACAAAAATCATCTGCACGGCTCTCGAAAAGCGTAGGTGCATCAAGTAAAATAAGCTTTCTTCCCTCGCTGGAAAACCGTTTTATAGTTCTTAGAATTTCAGAAGTAATATAAGGATATGTAATTGAATTTAAAATTTCAAGCTGAGATTTATCGGTAAAAACCATAGACGCTAACTTTTTTCTATCCAAAGTTCCGTCAATGCTTATAACATCAGAACCGAAAAAGTCCCTTATGTCTTCAAGACACGGCTTTCCTTTTTCAACAACCTTTCTGGCAATCATATCAGCATTTATAACAGAAAAACCATTACTGCTGAAAACATCACATACAGTAGTTTTTCCGGAACCGGTCTGTCCTGTAAGACCGACAACCATTACCCCTTCCAGACTGTTCATATCCTTATCACCTCAAATCCCGACGCCCTTAAAAGGCGGTTATATACTGCAAGCCCTACGCCGTCAGCAGAAGGCGCTCTGACAAGTACAGTTTCAGCATGAAGCTTATCTGCTTCCCTAAGCCTTGAAAAAACCAAATGAGCCTGTTCATCACTGCCGGAGCCATATTTCATAAATTTGCAGGGAATCTTGCTTATATCGTCATTATCAAAGATAAGACAATAGGTTGATTCCTTATCGTATTTTTCTGCAAGCCGGCAGAATGATTCAAAATTCCCTTCAACCAAAACAACATTTGCCTCAGGAGAATAGTGCTTGTATTTCATTCCCGGTGATGGCGCAGTTCTATCGGAATCAAGTTCATTTAAGATTGCTTCATCAACAATAACTTTTTCAGCTGCTTTCTCAAGCATTTGTTTTGTCACTGAACCCGGTCTTAATATTCTTACGGTCTTTTCATCATCAAAGGAAATAACAGTTGATTCTACTCCGAATCGACTTTCGCCCCCGTCGATCACCGCAGGGATAATCCCATTCATATCACACATTACATGATGTGCGGAAGTAGGGCTCGGATAGCCCGAGCGATTTGCCGATGGTGCGGCAATAGGTCCTGCAAGCTGTATAAGCTTTCTCATAATTTTATGAGAAGGCATTCTTATTCCCACCGTATCCAGACCGCCGGAAGTTTCATATGGGATTATACTTTTTTTGGAAACAATCATAGTAAGCGGTCCCGGCCAAAATTTTTCAGCAAGTCTAAAAAAAATTTCCGGAACATCATGAGCTATCAAGCTTACAGTATCTATATCATATATATGCACAATAAGCGGATTATCTCCCGGACGTCCCTTAGCCTCAAAAATCTTTTTAACAGCATGCGGATTAAGAGCGTCTGCTCCCAGACCGTATACTGTTTCAGTCGGGATACCCACTGTTTTTCCCTGTTTTATAAGCTCTGCGGCATATCTGATATTCTCATCAGAAGCCTCGAGCAGAACGGTATTTTCCATTTTACTGATTTTGCTGCATAGCAAGCTTAGCCGCCTGATCGGCTGTAGCAAGAGCATCCAGCACTTCCTCCAAATTTCCGTTTAATATTTCCTCAAGCCTATAAATAGTCAGCCCGATTCTGTGATCAGTCAGCCGTCCCTGAGGATAGTTATATGTCCTGATTCGCTCGGAACGATCCCCTGTTCCGACCTGCATCTTTCTCTCAGAAGCTATTTTATCATTCTGTTCCCTAAGCAGTTCTTCATATAACCTTGAACGAAGAATCTTCATAGCCTTGTCCTTATTTTTATACTGACTTCGTTCATCCTGGCATTCTACAACCATTCCCGTTGGAAGATGTGTAATTCTTACAGCCGATTCGGTTTTATTTATATGCTGACCGCCGGCGCCGCTGGCTCTGAAAACATCTATCTTGAGATCTGAAGGATTAATTTCAAGTTCAACCTCATCAGCTTCAACGAGCACTGCAACCGTTACAGTTGAAGTATGGATTCTTCCCTGAGATTCAGTTTCCGGCACACGCTGAACTCGGTGCACGCCGCTCTCGTATTTAAGACGTGAATATGCGCCCTCTCCCTCAACGGAAAAGCTTATTTCCTTGTATCCTCCAAGCTCCGTCTGATTTGCACTGAGCACCTCCTGCTTCCAGCCGCGGCTCTCGGCGTACATGGTATACATTCTGTACAAAGAATTTGCAAAAAGCGCTGCTTCCTCTCCGCCTGCGCCTCCTCTGATTTCGATAATAACATTTTTATCATCATCCGGGTCCTTTGGAAGAAGTAATATTTTCAGTTCCTCAAAGCATTGCTCCATCTTATCCTTGGATTCCTTATATTCCATCTGCACCATTTCACGGAATTCCTTTTCAAGTCCGCCGGCTTCAAGCATTTCTTTAGCCTCGCTGTAATTTTTCTCAGCGCAGATGTATTCTTTATATTTTTCCATAATAGGGGTCAGATTTTTAAATTCCTTCATAAATTCTGCAAACTTTTTTTGATTATCAGCAATTCCCGGCTCTGAGAGCTTATGACTGAGTTCATTATATCTCTGCTCCATAAGTTTTACTTTTTCAATCATTATTTATCCACCTTAAAGAAAATTATACGTCATCCGAAGAACGGACTATTTTTTTTATGTTCTTTTCAATTTTATTTCTTGGCACCATAAATTCTCGGGAACATTTTACGCATTTCAATTTAAAATCCATTCCCGATCTCTTTACAAGCATTTCATTGCAGCCGCAGGGATGCGGCTTTTTCATTATTAGTATATCATCCGGTCTGACATCCATATCTGCTCCCCCAATCGCATTTTCACAGATAAAACAAATTACTTTCTATTATAACCTATTTTTTTGATATAGGCAATATTTTCTTTAAATATTTTCGTTTTTTTATAGAAAAATAATAAAAAAGCAAAGGAGAATTTTATGTTTTCAAGAATTTCATGTGAATTTGAAATGGTTGAGTTTGCCGAATCTGCTGCAAAACGAATTGAAGATACGGTAGACGGACCTAAAAAAATAAGAATAATTCCTAAAAGAAATAAATATAAATCATCATACAACTCAAACGAAATACCCTCGGAAAATAATGAATTATTTGTTCTTCTCCCGGCAGCCGTAACAAGCTACAATTATATTACAGGACAAATAACCCGTCCTGTTGATAAATCAAAATACAAAGAACCGCTTCTTACAAATGCAGCAATCCTCGAAGTCACTTTTGAACAGGAGCGCCGCCATGAAGTAAGCCAAATATTGACTTCATCCGGCGGATACGATATGCACACTTGCGTAAACTCAAAATTGCGGTAATATAAAATATCCTGACTGCATACTATTTTACAGAAGGTTTTAACCCCTCCCGTTTTATCGGGAGGATGTAAAATAAACAGATTCATAAGAATCGGAAAGGCAAGGAAAAATGAAAAATTACCGACCCGAAGGCAGTCTTATTAACACTGACGAAAACAGGAGACTTACTGAAACCTCAGCCGGTATGCATGAAGCCATGGCTAACGGAAAAATTCTTGAAGGACGTGTTTCGGTGTGCGACAGTGCGCATAATCTTATAGTGGATCTACCCTCAATGAAGGGCATCATTCCCCGCATAGAAGGAGCATCCGGTATAGAAAACGGCTCAACGCGGGATATAGCACTGATTTCTAAAGTAAATAAATCCGTTTGCTTTAAGGTTATCGCCATAAACAAGGATAAAAACGGTACAGAAACAGCTGTTTTATCAAGGCGTGCAGTACAGGAGGAATGTTTCAGCAGATATATAAGCGCCCTCAATCCAGGAGATATTATTCCAGCAAGAGTCACGCACCTGGAGCAATTCGGATGCTTTGTAGACATAGGCTGCGGAATACCTTCCCTTATACCTATTGATTCAGTATCAGTTTCGAGAATTTCACACCCCTCTGACCGATTTTCTCCGGGACAGGTTATAAGCGTTATTGTAAAGGGAATGGAAAACGGAAGAATCCTGCTTTCACACAAGGAATTACTTGGTACATGGCAGGAAAATGCTGATATGTTTAAAGCCGGTGAAACAGTATCCGGAATTGTCCGTTCAATTGAAGATTACGGAATTTTTATTGAGCTTGCGCCCAATCTTGCCGGACTCGCTGAACCCCGTCCGGATGTAATGATAGGACAGCATGCAAGCGTATACATAAAAGCTATTATTCCCGATAAAATGAAAATTAAACTTATAATAGTTGATACATTTAATGCTGATTACAGTAAAAAGAATCTGAAATATTTTGTAAACAGCGATCATATCTCTCATTGGATATATACACCGCAGGCATCTGCAAAGCTGATTGAATCAAGATTTTAATATAACAGCCGGAAAAGTTATATTTTTCCGGCTGTTTCTTTATACATAAAAAAATCTCCTCAAAAAAAAATCACTTACGATTCAAAACCGCAAGTGATTATTATCAGTATAATACAATTATTACATGTATTCTATTTTGATCTCTCCGTTTTCAGCGGTCACTCCTATTCCGGAAACATCGCCTGAATGTTCAATAATTACATCTGCAATCTTGTCTTCAATCTCTTTGCGTATAACTCTTCTTATATCCCTTGCTCCATATACCTTGCCGAATGACTTTTCAGCTACTGCTTCAAGAGCCTTCTGGTCATAATTCAGTATGATATTTTTTTCTGCCAAAGGTTCTTTCATTTCGTCGATCATAAGAGAAGCTATCTTTGCAAAGTCAGATTTACCGAGAGAATGGAATACAACAACTTCATCAATTCTGCTTAAAAATTCAGGTCTGAGGAACTCCCTAAGGGCTTTCATTGCTTTTTCTCTTGAAATATCCTCAACAGATTTATTGAAGCCCACTCCTGTTGATTTATCGGTAGATCCGGCATTGGAAGTCATAGCAATTATTGTATGCTCAAAGCTTACGGTACGTCCCTGGGCGTCGTTAATTTTTCCCTCGTCCAGTATCTGGAGAAGAATATTCATAACATCAGGATGTGCCTTTTCAATTTCATCAAACAGCACTACTGAATAAGGATGTCTGCGTACCTTTTCGGTAAGCTGTCCAGCCTCGTCATATCCAACGTATCCGGGAGGAGAACCGATCATTCTTGCAACGGAATGCTTCTCCATATACTCAGTCATATCAAGCCTTATCAGCGGATCAGCAGAGTCAAACAGCTCTTGTGAAAGTACCTTTACAAGCTCTGTTTTTCCTACTCCAGTCGGTCCCACAAAGATAAATGAAGCCGGTCTAATACGCTTTGAAAGCTGCACTCTTGTACGCTTTATTGCTCCGGCTACAAGATGAACTGCTTCGTCCTGTCCAACGATGTGCTTTTGAAGATTCTCCTCAAGTGAAGATATTCTTGAAAATTCAGACTCAGCAATTTTATTTGAAGGAATGCCGGTCCAAAGTTCAATAACCTTAGCAATATCGTTTTCCGTTACCTGAACATCGGAAACCACCTTTTCAAGCTCTGACATTTCATTCTTGACACGTATAATATCACCCTTTACCTCTGCCAAAGCCTGATAGTCAGGTTCATTCTGTTCTTCTATTGTTTTTTCCATATCTGTAAGAATTTTAAGCCTTTTTGTCGCCTTATCATACTGAGCAAGCTCCGGTGTTCTTATGCAGGTACACGCACAGCTTTCATCAAGCAGATCAATTGCCTTATCTGGCAAAAATCTATCCTGTATATATCTTTCTGAAAGTACAGCGCAGGTTTTTATAAGTTCATCGCTGATTCTCACCTTATGAAATGTTTCATAATATTTCTTTATACCGCTGAGAACCTCTATTGTATCTGCGATAGTTGGTTCATTAACTGTAACAGGCTGAAATCTTCTTTCAAGCGCTGAATCCTTTTCTATATACTTACGGTATTCAGAAAAGGTAGTTGCGCCTATAACCTGTACTTCTCCTCTGGATAGAGCCGGTTTCAGAATATTAGCCGCATTCATAGAGCCTTCTGAATCGCCGGTTCCCACCAAATTATGTACCTCGTCAATAAATAGTATAATATTGCCTTCAGACTTAACTTCATTTACAAGACCCTTAACTCTGCTTTCAAACTGTCCCCTGAACTGTGTACCCGCAACAAGGGCAGTAAGATCAAGAAGATAAACTTTTTTATCAACAAGATTAAACGGAACATCACCCGATACTATTCGCTGAGCAATTCCCTCAGCAATAGCGGTTTTTCCGACGCCTGGTTCACCTATGAGGCATGGATTATTTTTCTGACGCCTTGAAAGAATCTGGACAACTCTTGCGATTTCCTTATCTCTTCCAATAATATTATCAAGCAGTCCGTCTTCCGCTCTTTTCGTCAGATTAGTACAATAGTTTTCCAGGAACTTAAGTTCCTTTTTCTTTCTTTTCTTATCATTTTTTACATTTGCGCTTTTTGATTCCTTTTTCTTCTCAGACGGCAGCTCATCGCTGTCCGATGCCTTAACGCCCCCCAGGTGACCGTCAAGAAGATTCTGGATATAAGGCGGAAGCGTTCCTGCGCCGCCCATTTCAAAGCTGTCGCCGTCAAAAAGCTCCATCATCTGATCAGACATCTGTTCCAGATCTTCGTCAGAAATACCAAGCTGACTCATGTAATCAGCAACCTGAGGGATATTCATTTCCTTTGCGCACATGAGGCAAAGTCCCTCATTTTTCTTTTCATTACCGTGCATTGAAGTTATAAAAACAACAGCCGGTCTTTTTTTGCATCTGCTGCATAAAACCATAAGTAACTCACCCTTCGCCCGGAAAGCGAAGCTCCTTTCATTTAATTCCTGTTATAAAAAATTACAGAAAATATTTGTTTTTACACCTTTTCAAAAAAATGCTTGAATATATAAGTTTTATCTACTGTTTCATAGCTAAAAAATGATCCGCTGCTCTCTGCAACATCTATCATTATCTTAACAATAACCGCCATAGCAAACATAGCAACAGCTGCTCTTGCTATTCCTAAAACGCCGCCGAAAAATTTATCAAGCCTGTCATATCCGTTAAGCAGTCCAAAAGCTGAAGTTTTTACTGCAACAAAACCTATTACAGCCATGAAAACAGCAAAAAGAATCAGAAAAGAAAAAACCTGCGAAAGTTTTTCTCCGGGTCCCCTTATAAAATTCTTTTCGACAAACTCAGGCATTTTATCAGGACTTAGTACGATCAATTCAAGAGTTTCCTCAAACAGTTCCTGATTGCCGCTTATTTTATCGTTAATAGCGCCCGTAACATAAGGCGGAAGCTTTATTCCTATTTGTTCGCCGAATTTTTTTGAAAACTCCCCTGTCATAAAATCTGAAAACTTTTCAAAAACATCAACTTTATCCCCCGCAGAATTATTGGCATACTTATACAGACCGTTCAGTCCGGCACCGGATTTTATTATGTCTTTTATACGCCCTTCATCAGCCACTGCTCCGTATCCCTGATCTTCAATAATCTTCTTTATCGCAGGAGAAGGATCATATTCATCCATTGCTTCCTCAACTGCATTCATACTGGTTTCTTTTATAAATTTATCATATACAAAACCAGCCGCCTGTTTACTGATAACCAATGCCAGAATAATCGAAACAACGCATCCGGCAACTTTAATCAGTATTTTTGAAAATCCCTTTTTTGCGCTCCTATAAATAAAAAATATGATTACTGCAGCAGATAATATATCATATATCCACCAGAATTTTTCTCCCATTCTTCAATGCTCCGTTCCTTAGTCATAATCCGTTCTGTCTATTCTGTCATACCCTAAAAGGAAAATATAGTCATCTATATATATAAAACTGTCATATGATCCCTCAGAGCTTATATTTTGTTCTCCTCCGCCGTTATAATTATATTTAGTCACACCGTCTTTATTTAGAACACATATTCTGTCTTCAATAAATCTTATGCATTTCTGACTGTTATCCTGAAATTCTATAACTGACGGATCCATCTTTTCTCCGTCAATAAATGTAACATAGCTGTGTCTTTTAGATTTGTTTTCGAAAAGCATTACAGCCTTGTTCTCTGAGTAATCCCAGTCTGCTATGCTGCTCGGATATTCGTAAGAATATAACAAACTTCCGTTATTGTCATAATATGCGCATTTTGTATCGCCAATTACAAATACCTTTTTTTCGCCGTAATATACATTCAGACACAATGTATCAATATATTCAGACGTCCAGTTATCGCTTTTGGAATTAAAGGAAACTGAGATGATTTTTGAGCACATAACACCGTCCACTGCCTCACAGGTGGATAATATGCATCCCTTAGCGCCTGGACTGAATGAAAGATCTGTAACTCTCTCGATGCAGTCACGGTTATAAATTTCATTGCCTGACTCATCAAAAACAGTCAAACGGCAGGTATAATTATCAGAACTGGTGACAACGGCTGCGTATCCATTTTCACTCAGACGTGCAAAGATAATATTATTTTCAAGCTTCTTTTTATAAATTGTCTTACTGCGGCTTTCTATTCTAAATCTGTTTCCGCCGCTTTCATAGATAAGGGCTTTTTTACCTGAGGTCTGAAGCATGGCGTTGGCATATGCATGCTGCCTTTCATCACAAAGATCACCGTCGCAGTCATATATGTACAAATATGCGTCGCTGAGGATAGCTAAATAGCCGTTTATTTCTCCGGTCTGGTATTCAATTCCTCCGGAAATACTGATTGGAAAATTCCCCTTTGCAAGATTACCTCCATTTGACTTTACGCTTTCAAAGCGATTCCCGATACCCTCAAGCTTCGGATACCATTCATCCCGCTTTACATAAAAAGCAGCCACCGATGACACCAGAAGAACAAAAGCCAGCAGCTTTAACAGCTTCTTCCGGCGGTTTCGTCTTTTTCTCAGACGAACAATGTCTATATCCTTTATGTTCTTATCCATTAATATCCGCCTTTTTATTTTCAGTAAAAAATTCTGTTAAGATATAACCCGTGAGCCGCTGCTGTTCTTCCGGCAAGCTGTCTGTTTTTTGCTTTCATTATGCTTTCAAGATCGTCTGCTTTAATATTACCTTCATTGACCGCAAGCAGTGTTCCCACCATGATTCTTATCATATTATACAAAAAACCATTGCCTTTGACAAGCATTTTCACTGAATCTCCATTAATTTCTACACTAAAATCATAAATAGTTCTTACCGTGTCTTGTTTTTCATTATAATTTGAACAAAAACTTGCAAAATTGTGAGTTCCTATAAATTTTTTTGCAGCATACCTGACCAGATCAGCGTCAAACGGTCTGCGATAATGATATGACAGATCAGTTTCAAAAGGATTTTTGCTCTCACTGTTATGAATCCTGTATTCATATTCCTTACCTATACAGGAGAATCTTGCATGAAATTCCGGTGCAGCTTCATCACATTCAAGTATAGAAATATCTGCCGGAAGATGTCCGTTAACTCCCCTAATAAAATTGCGCGGAGGAATAATGCTGTCTGTCAGAACGGAAAAACAGTAATTATTTGCATGCACTCCGGTATCAGTTCTGGAACAGCCGTTTATCACAACATTATGATTTAAAACCTTTGAAACGCATTTTTCAACAACTTCCTGAACAGTAATTGCATTATCCTGACGCTGAAAACCATGATATGCCGTTCCCTTATATGCCATTAAAACCTTAAGATTTCTCATTTTAACTGCTCATTTTCTTTTATAGTATTAGTATCTCCGGATATATTTTCTGTTGCTTTCTTTTTTCTAAAGCTTTTTTCTGCAAAAGACCAGAATATCAAAACAAAAATTGAAACAACAGAGATCCCAAGTCCTGCAATAAATCCAGGAGGACTGTATTTCATTTCGATGCTATGTGTTCCGGCTGAAACAGGAATACATACCATAGCGTTTTTTAGAGGAGTTACCTTTGTCTCTTTTCCGTCAACATAAACCTTCCATCCTCCGTCATGAGGAACTGAAGTATAAAGAGTACTGTCCTCTGTAACATTAATGTTTCCATTAACTACGGTATCGCTGAAATCAGTAACCTCAAGAACTGATGCATTCAGTTTTTCATATCCTCTCTGAAACACGTCATCGTTTATCTGATATACATAAACCTGTCCTCTGCCGCCCTTATTTTCAGAAAGCTCACCATAAAGAGTTACAACATCTCCCGCCTTATAGCTTCCTGCCGGAAATGTATTTAAGTATTTTCCAAGGCTGAAAGTATGCAAAGATTCATCATCCTGCTTTATTTCAACACTTTTTACATTGTCAAGGTCAAATGAAATATAAATCGGACCATCATTTGGGATAACATAATTAAATTTAAAGTATCTCTTTTCACTATCATCATATCCGTTATCAATCTGGAATCTGTAATTTCCGTATGATTCCTTTGAAACATTTATTCCATGATGTCCAACGTCCTTTACCTCAACAGCATTATAAACATCTTCATCTATGCCGGAAGCCTTTTTGAAAAACTCATTTTGATTTTCAAATTGATTAAGTGAATCGCCTTCATAATCAAAAATCTTATTATCAGTTACAAATCCCAGCGGCAGATACATCTTATTTTTAAATATAGTAACATTATCAGATTCTGCCAACGGTTCAACATATTCAAGATCTCCTGCATATCCGTCATGAGAAATAAGATATTTTAAATTCATAAACATATTAACAATTGGTGTAGACTCAGTATAATAATACCTGTTTCCGGCAGCAGAAGCATTCAGTCCCAAATGCTGCAAGAAATTAGTAACATTTACATTAGAAGTAGAAGAAAACTGTGAAATTCCTCTGAAGCCGTAAAGGGAAGGGTCGTTAATAGTATAATTAGACATCAGTTCAAGACGATACATATCATCGTCCTCTGCTTCCACTGCGTCAATAAGAGAGGTCACGCTGTCATAATTTCTTGGATAACTTATATGATCTGTTGTTGTTACTTTCTCTACACCGTAGTACGCATTAATTGTCATTTCAACAGTACAGACTGCAAATATCAGAAAATTCAACACTCCGGTTTTAAAAAGCTTTCTTTCATAAAGAAACATGAACAGAATGTAAACAAAGCTTATAACAATGCTTGAAATAACTGCTTTTTCCGACTGCTCGTTATGAGAAATAATTGCAATTAATAATGTCATTATAAGCATTGCAACTAAATCAATACCTTTGATATTTTTCGACATAACTGTGTATGCCCTGTAAGCAGCTGCAATAAGCACAAAAGAGAAAAGGAAAGAAAATCTGTAAGGAAGCATATTGGTAAAATGAAAACCATGCCACATATAATTGAGCACATTCATATTACAGCTAATGATAATAAACGCCAAATAAATTACTGTGATCACTTTTTCCCGTATCTTTATTTCTCTTGCACGCAGAAATACTCCCAGCAGTATGACTGCAAACATTCCGCAGTAAAAATTCGGAAGTCCTTCCTTAGAAGTAGGTTCATGAAAACCAATTACATTAGAGATCATAGTGGTCCATTTTTCATAATATTCAATTATTGCAGGGAATGTATTATCTACACTGTTAGTAAGCTGAAGAGCCAAAAATGCCGGAAGAAGAATTACTGCTCCCATACCTGCTCCGATTAATGTTGCACAAACAATCTGTCCAAGGCGCTTTAGAGCATACTTTATCCCTTCCCATTCCGAAATAACGCAGGCGGCAAAAATCATTACCGTAAAAATGCAGGTAAACAATCCTATGTAAAAATTTGATACAAGCGATAGTGCAAGGGATATTGCATAAAGCTTATATTTACCCTCTTTAAACAGTTTTATGGTTCCAAGAACCACCAAAGGAAGCAGCGCAACAGTATCAATCCAAATAACATTCCAATAATACCCCATTATATAGCTGCTGAGGGCATAGAACAGAGAAAATCCTGTTATGGAAATATCATTTCTTTTGAATACGCCTTTAAAAAATAATGCGCTAAAAAGACCGGCGCAGCCAATTTTTATTGTCAGGAAAAGTGTCAGCGCTTCTCTGGAATTTTCAAGCGGGAATAAAACTGATAAAATATTCAGCGGACTTGTTCCGTAATAGGACAATACTGAAATAAAATTTGTTCCCATTCCAGTATTCCAGGAAAAAAGCAGAGATGAAAAATTCTGAAGCTTATCTTGAAGTTCCTTAAAAAAAGGAAAATACTGATGCCAAAGGTCAGTTACAAGAATTTGCCTATCTCCAAACGGATGCACTTCAGAATTAGCAAACATAATCCACATAATAAGAAATGGAAGCAGGAAAGACAAAAACAAATAAACTCTCGTTTCACCTTTTCTGTTATAAATCAGAAGATTATTCTTATTAGCCCAAAACGGCTGTTTTATAGAATGTTGTTTTTTATTCTTGACAGAAACCTTTTTAGATTTTATTTTCTTTTCCATATACAAAACACCCCTTTATACAACAATATTAACAAATATTACAGAAGCCATAAAAAATAAAGATAACGCAAGGGCAATATAATCAGCGGAGGTACTTTTCAGCTGTTTCATTCTTGTTCTTCCAGCCCCGCCTCGATAGCACCTGCACTCCATAGCTGTTGCCAGTTCTCCGGCACGTCTGACTGCGGAAACAAACAAGGGAATTATAACTGGTACGATTGCCTTAGCCTTGTCTCTGAGCTTGCCTCCGTCTATATCAGAACCCCTTGCTTTTTGAGCTGACACTATTTTATCTGTTTCTTCAACAAGCGTCGGAATAAATCTCAGTGCAATAGTCATCATCATAGCCAATTCATGAACAGGAAACTTAAGCTTTTTCAGCGGTCCCAGAAGCCGTTCAATAGCGTCTGTCAGGGATATAGGAGAAGTCGTATATGTCAGAAGCGATGTTCCGGCAATAAGCAGTACTATTCTTATAATCATAAACACTGACGTTTCCAGCCCGCTGTAAGTTATGATTATAAACTTCCACTCAAAAATAACATCACCGCCTGTTATAAAAAACAGATTAAGCAACGCTGTTATGGCAAGCAAAGGCATGATCGGCTTAATACTTTTACAGATCATTTTAACAGGTATTCCGGAAATGATTACAGACATTACAGCAAAAACTGCTCCTGCTTCAAGAGAAAAATAGTCTCTTCCGATAAAAAGCATAGCAATATAAATTCCTGAAATAATTATTTTATATCTGGGATCAAGCCGGTGCAAAACTCCATTCCCCGGAAAATACTGTCCGAGGGTTATATCCTTGATCATATTCTGCCGTCCTTTCCAAGGCGGTCAAGTATAAGCCTTTTTGCATAGTTTACTGTATAAACATCATTTTCTATATTCAATCCGTGCTTTTTCATAAGGTCAAAAACTCTTGTAATCTGCGGTACAGAAAGCCCCATAGAAGAAATTTCATCTGATCGGCGAAAAACCTCCGCCGTATTTCCGTAACAGAAAATCTCCGCATTATTCATTACAAGAATTTTTGATGCATACCTTGCTACATCTTCCATACTATGGGATACAAGCATAACAGTACACCCCATATTTCTATGATAATTCTTGATCAGCTCCAATACTGAATCCCTGCCCTGCGGATCAAGTCCCGCAGTAGGCTCGTCCAGAATCAGCACCTCAGGTTCCATAGCCATTACCCCGGCAATCGCAACCCGTCTTTTCTGACCTCCTGAAAGCTCAAACGGCGATTTTTCAAGAATATCGTCATCAAGTCCGACTGCCGCTGCTGTTCTTTTGACCCTTCCGTCAATCTCACTTTCACTGAGTCCCATATTTTTCGGACCAAATGCAATGTCTTTATAAACAGTATCTTCAAAAATCTGGTGCTCAGGATATTGAAAAACAAGTCCTACCCTGAACCGAACCTGTTTTATTTTGCTTTTATCAGCCCATATATCCTCTCCGTCAAGAAAAATTTTTCCGGAAGTTGGTCTAAGAAGTCCGTTAAAATGCTGAATAAGCGTAGATTTTCCTGAACCTGTATGTCCTATAACTCCTATAAATTCGCCCTTTTCAATTTCAAGATTTACATTATTAATAGCTTTTTTTTCAAAGGGAGTTCCCTGACTGTATACATAAGTCAGACCTTCTGTTTTCAATAATGCCATAAATGCTCCTTTATAACATATTTATCCTACGAAAGAAGCTTCATAAGAACTTCTGCGCACTCTTCCTCTCTTATGATATGCGGGTCAAGGGATAAACCGCATTTATTAAGCTCATAAATAAGCTCTGTCACCTGAGGAACATCCAGTCCCACTGATTTAAGGAGCTCAACCCTTGAAAAAACCTCTTCTGGAGTATCATCAAGCAGAACCTTTCCCTTATCCATAACAATAACTCTTCCGCATTCCGCTGCCTCCTCCATATAATGGGTTATAAGAATAACGGTAATGCCGTATAAGCTGTTAAGCTCCTTTATAGTTCTCATAACCTCACGCCTGCCGTAAGGGTCAAGCATAGCCGTAGGCTCGTCCAGCACAATGCATCTCGGGCGCATTGCAATAATACCTGCAATAGCGACCCTTTGCTTTTGTCCTCCCGAAAGCTGATGAGGCGAATGCATTCTGTATTCATACATTCCCACTGATTTTAAAGCTTCATCAACCCTATGCCTTATCTCAGCAGGTTCAACGCCGAGATTTTCCAATGCAAAAGCGACGTCTTCTTCAACAATAGTTGCGACTATCTGATTATCAGGATTCTGAAACACCATACCAACATTCTGCCTGATATCAAATATACGATTTTCATCCGCAGTGTCTATACCATCCACATAAACCTTACCGCCAACCGGCAAAAGAATTGCATTAAGATGCTTGGCAAAGGTAGACTTCCCGCATCCGTTATGTCCCAAAACGGCGGTTACTTCTCCCTGCTCAAAGCTAAGATTCAGGTCATGAAGAACATCATTGTCATTTTGGTTATATTTAAAGCAAAGATTTACAGATTCTGCTATTTTACTCATCTTTATCCCTTCTGCCATATAGCCGTTGAACCGCAAGGAAGACAAAGTCCACTCTTTTCAACAGGCAGTCCTATTTCATCAAAAGTAACATTTCCGCCGAACTTTGGAGTCATAAGCTCCCCTAAAATATAGCCCATAACAGATGGTGAAAGTCCCGTAGTATAGCTGTTAATAAGGAAAAACAGAGGATTATCACTTAATACGCCCGTGCTGAGTTTTACAAGATCGTATACGCAGTCTTCAAGTTTCCAGACTTCTCCGCCTGGACCTCTTCCATAACTGGGCGGATCCATAATAACAGCGTCATACTTTCTTCCTCTTCTTATTTCTCTTGCTATAAATTTTTCACAATCGTCTACGATCCAGCGAATCGGCTTTTCAGAGAGTCCGGAAAGCGCAGCGTTTTCCCTTGCCCAGCTTACCATACCCTTGGATGCGTCAACATGGCACACACTTGCCCCTGCTTCAGCACAAGCAAGTGTTGCTCCTCCTGTGTACGCAAACAAATTAAGAACATTTATTTCCCGTCCTGCATTTCTTATTTTTTCAGACATGAAATCCCAGTTGACAGCCTGTTCCGGAAATAATCCGGTATGCTTGAATCCTGTTGGTTTAATACAAAATTTTAAGTTTTTATATGACATCTCCCAAGATTCCGGCGGCTTTTTTTTAAAGCTCCAGCTTCCTCCGCCGCTTGAAGAACGGTGATAATGCCCATCCGCATTTTTCCATAAATCAGTTTTCTGAACACTTTTCCAAATTATCTGGGGATCTGGACGGATCAGAAGAGTTCCGTTCCAGCATTCAAGCTTTTCCTGCGAGGTTGTATCAATAATTCTGTATTCTTTCCAGTTGTCTGCTATACGCATATACTGCATTCCTTTACAAGTTTATTTTGAGAGAACGCAACAAATATTCGTCCTCTTTCATTCCTATAACGGGCATTTATAAGCCCTTATGTAATTTGCCGGTTTATTTTCCGGTACGTTCCTTTATTTTATCTGAAATAGCAATTGCATATTCGTTTATCTGCCGGAAATCTTTTCCTTCAAGCATAACTCTAATAAGCGGTTCTGTACCGCTTTCTCTTACAAGGATTCTTCCGCTGTCACCCAGTTCATTTTCGTAATGTTCTATTAAATCGGTAATTTGGCTGTCATTTTTCCATACTTCCCTATCCTTAGGAGTAATCTTAACATTAATCATCACCTGCGGGAATTTTTCCATTACAGAAGCAAGCTCTGACATCTTCTTGCCGGATTCAGCAAGTATTTCAAGAACCTTTGCACCGGACAACTGACCGTCTCCGGTATTAGCCTCATCAAGGAAAATAATATGTCCGCTCTGTTCGCCTCCAAGATTATAACCGCCCTCAAGCATTTTTTCAAGGACATATCTGTCGCCGACTTTTGTTGTCTGCATTTTAATATTGTTTCTTCCGGCAAAATGTTTAAAGCCCAGATTACTCATAACCGTTACAACTGCCGTATCCTTATTCAGCCTGCCCTTTTCCTTATACGCCTTAGCGCAAATAGCAATTAGCTGATCTCCGTCAATAAGCTCGCCCTTTTCATCTACTGCAAGGCATCTGTCGGCATCGCCGTCAAAGGCCAAACCGGCATGACACTTTTTGTCGACAACAAACTGCATTAGATTATTTATATGAGTAGAACCGCAGTTATCGTTTATATTAACGCCGTCAGGGTGATCGTTTATAACATAAACATTTGCGCCGAGTCCCTCAAATAGCCGTTTCGCAGTAGCCGAAGCGCTTCCGTTGGCGCAGTCAAGAGCAATTCTCAGTCCTGTAAGATTGCCCTTTATGCACTTCATAATATATCTTATATATTCAGTCTGTGCGTCCTTGCTGTAAGTAATTTTTCCAAGCTCATTTCCCAAAGCAAGCCTTATGCACTCCGGCTTATCCAAAATGAGTTCTTCTATTTCCTCTTCAATTTCATCTGACAGTTTATAACCAGTTGAATCAAAAAGCTTAATTCCGTTAAATTCAAAGCTGTTATGGGAAGCTGAAATCATCACGCCGGCGTCGGCATTTCTCATTTTTACAAGAGCCGCAACCGCCGGAGTAGGAACCACACCCAAAATTTCCGCATTTGCTCCCACCGAGCATATTCCTGCCGCCAGAGCCGCCTCAAGAATATCCGATGAAATACGTGTATCTTTACCGATAATTATATTCGGTTTATGTTTTGTCTTCTTGGTAAGAACAATTGCCGCCGCTCTTCCTATCTGCATAGCTGTTTCACAAGTCAGTTCAGTAACTGCAACTCCTCTTGCCCCGTCAGTACCAAATAATCTGCCCATTTTTATTATCTCCTTATGTCATAATAATGTTAAATTAAAGCCGAAGCTGCCCTTCATCTTCATTAGCAGCTGAAAAACCTAAATGTGCATATGCAAGCTTCGTTGCAACTCTTCCTCTTGGAGTTCTTGCAAGAAATCCAAGCTGCATCAAAAAAGGCTCGCAGACGTCTTCAAGGGTTATTGCTTCTTCTCCGATTGCAGACGCAAGAGTTTCAAGACCTGCCGGACCGCCGTTATATCCTTTAATAAGCATTTCAAGCATTCTCTTATCAAGACTGTCAAGCCCCAGTGAATCAATCTCAAGTCTGTTAAGAGCTATAGCAGCAATTTCTGAAGTTATTGTTCCATCGCCCATTACTTCTGCAAAATCCCTTACACGCTTAAGAAGCCTGTTTGCAATTCTCGGAGTTCCGCGTGAACGCTTTGCAATTTCCATGGCTCCGTCAAAATCGCATTTTATTCCGAGTATTCCTGCACTTCTCCTGATTATATCACTTAGCTGATCAAAGCTGTAAAGCTCAAGACGATGGATAATTCCAAAACGGTCCCTCAGCGGAGAGGTTAGCTGACCTGCTCTGGTAGTTGCTCCCACAAGAGTAAACTTCTCAAGATCAACCCTTATCGAACGTGCAGACGGTCCCTTTCCTATCACAATATCCAGTGCGTTGTCTTCAAGCGCCGGATAAAGAATTTCTTCAATTGAACGTGAAAGCCTGTGAATCTCATCAATAAAAAGCACGTCGTTTTCTGAAAGATTGGTTAGCAGGGCTGCCAGATCTCCGGGCTTTTCAATTGCCGGACCAGTTGTAATCCTAAGATTTGCTCCCATTTCGTGGGCAATAATTCCTGCCAGTGTAGTTTTGCCCAGTCCCGGAGGACCATAGAGCAGAACATGGTCAAGAGGTTCTCCCCTGCGCTTTGCAGCTTCAATGTAGACAGAAAGAATTTCCTTGACCTTATCCTGCCCTATATATTCTTGTAAAGTCTGAGGACGGAGCGAATACTCTATTTCATTGTCTGATTCCGTAAACTGGGGAGCGACAGTTCTGCTCTCAAACTCCATATCACCTGTTTCTATCAATGTTCGTCTCCTTAAATATATAAGCTTTTATAAGTTATTTCAAATTACTTCCGATAAGCTTTAAAGCACGTTTTATAATTTCTCCCGACGGAAGCGACGGATCTATCTTTGAAACAGCAGAAGCCGCTTCCGTCTGAGAATAACCGAGAACCAAAAGTGCAGACAGCGCCTCCGAGCAGTTGTCTCCGACTATAACCTCCGGCATTTTAACACCAGCCGCAATATCGGACGTTATGCTTTCCTTTGCAATTTTATCCTTAAGCTCCAAAACAATTCTCTGTGCAAGCTTCGGACCTACTCCCTTGGTTCTGGTAAAAGCCTTGCTTTCTCCGGAAGCTATTGTCAGGGCAAACTGCTGAGCGTCAATATCAGAGAGTATTGCAAGAGCCGCTTTAGGTCCTACTCCCGAAACAGTAATCAGCATTTTAAAGCAATTAAGCTCCTGCAAAGTATAGAATCCAAAAAGCTCAACGCTGTCCTCACGCACATATAAGTAGGTATAAAGCCTTTCCTCACTGCCGGTCTGCCCGAGCTGAGCAGACGTGGAACAGGTAGTACGGCAGGCATAGCCAACCCCTGCGCATTCAATTACAGCCAGCTGAAGCTCCTTATGTATCAGCTTTCCTTTAACACTGTATAACATTTTATTAAATTTCCTTTCAGCGTATTCCCTTGCAGCAGTGTCCGTGACAAATCGCAATCGCAAGGGCGTCAGCGGCGTCGTCAGGTTTTGGTATCTGTTCAAGCTTTAAAATCCGCCTTGTCATATCCATGACCTGTTTTTTTTCCGCCTTGCCGTATCCGACAACAGCTTGCTTGACCTGCAGCGGCGTATATTCGAAAACCGGAATATTATGCCTGACTGCCGACAGAACAGTTACTCCTCTTGCCTGTGCAACATCAATAGCAGTTTTCTGGTTATTTGTAAAATAAAGACGTTCTATTGCCATACAGTCCGGAGAAAACTTTTCCATTATATAGTCAAGATCGTCTGCAATTGATTTGAGCCTATGAGTAAACGGAGTATGCGCCTCTGTCAGCACTGCCCCGTATTCAAGAGGAAAAAAGTTAACTCCCGAATAATCTACAACACCGAAACCGACAATTGCATATCCGGGATCAATTCCAAGTATGCGCAAAAAAACACCCCTAAAAAATACATATATTTTATTATAACACAAAATACACGTTATTTTCAATAGATAAATTATATTTAACAAAGTTTTTTTATCAGATCGCACTTAATTTTATAATATTCAACACGTTCATTAATTATTTGAATATTTATAAAAATACTCATTGATTTTTATAGAAAAAAATTGTATAATAAAAAATATGCTAAAATCATCCGAAAGGAAATCAGTATGGATTTAGATTATTTAAGAAAAGAAATAAACGAAACGGACAAGGTTATTCTGTCTGCTTTTGAAAAACGTATGGATCTTTGCCGTCAGGTAGCGCTTTATAAAAAGGAAAACGGCCTGCCGGTTTTTCAGTCAAAGCGTGAACAGGAAATAATTGAAAGAGTCAGAAATGACAGTCCGGAGCATTTAAAAGACGGAGCGGCTGCTCTTTTTACAGAAATCATGGACATCAGCAAATGCCTTCAGCAGCAGGAACTTCTCAAGGGCAGGAGCTTTGAAAAGCCCGTTTCGCTGTCATTTACGGCAAACGATAAAATTGCCTGTCAGGGTACGAGCGGTTCAAACTCTGAAGCCGCCGCAAGAATGATGTTTGAGTCTAACGAGATAACCTTTTATCCGGACTTTGAAGATGTTTTCAAAGCTGTTACCGAAGGCAAAATCAAATTCGGAGTAATTCCGATACATAATTCAACAGCCGGCTCTGTAACACAAAACTATGACCTTATGAGAAAGTATAATGTGTACATTGCAAAAACCATAAAGCTTGAGGTAACTCACTGTTTAGCGGCAAAACCAGGAATTGCTCAGGAAAACATTAAGAAAATTTATTCTCATCCCCAGGCACTGAGCCAATGCTCTGAATATTTAAAAAGTAACGGCTTTGAGCCTGCTGAATCAAAGAATACAGCGTCTGCTGCAAAATATGCCTCGGAAACAGACGAATGCTGCGGTGTTATCTGCTCCGAAAGCTGCGCTAAACTCTATGGCATGAATATTCTGCAAAAGAAAATTTCAAATGTTACACCAAATTATACTCGGTTTATGTGCATAACAAAAGACTTCTGCATATCTGAAGACGCTTGTACTATTGCTGTAAATCTTAAGCTTCCCAATACCAAGGGGACGCTTTACAGACTGCTTACAAAATTTTATATGAACAACCTGAATCTTGAAAAAATAGAAAGCCGCCCTATTGCAGACGGCAGTTTTGACGTTATGTTTTATCTTGATTTTGAAGGAAATATAAATAATCCTAAAATTAAATCTCTTCTTATAGAACTTGCAGATGAACTTGAATATTTCAGATTTCTTGGAAATTACAGTGAAATAGTTTAGCCTATCTTTTCTTTTTGCTGTGCTGAATATTGTAAGCTATTGCGGACAGCAGCTTCTGCGGAACAAATCTTGAAGCAAATATTCCAAGCTTCATCTGAACTGAGGGAATAATAAGAGTTTTTCCGGAAAGGCATTTTTCCACAGCATATTTTGCAGCATATTCGCTGGAAATGGACTTTACACTAAATGATACACCTGCTCTCCTGTTAAAATTAGTATCCACCGGTCCAGGACAAAATACACTGATTCTTACCTTGCTGCCGCTCCGGCGCAGCTCCTCATAGACTGCCATGGAAAGTCTCATTACATAATTCTTCGACGCATAATAAGACGACATCAGAGGTCCAGTCATGAATCCTGCGCTTGAAGATACGTTAAGAATTGTTCCCCTGTTTCTTTTCTTGAAGTCCCGCAAAAAAAGCTTAGTTAGTATATGCAGGGCTTTAATGTTAACATTGATAAGGCTTATTTCATCTTCAAGGTCAGTTTTGTCAAATTCACCAAACATACCATAGCCGGCATTATTTACAAGAAAATCAATATTCTTGTCTTTGCATTTTTCATACAGTTCATAGGGAGCTTTCTCTTCTGCAAGATCCAACACTATTATTTCTGATTTAGTCTTTAGCGTTTTTTGAAGATTTCTGAGCTTTACTTCGTTTCTTGCAGTTAATACAAGCTCATAACCCTTTTCAGAAAGACATCTTGCTATATCCCTGCCTATTCCCGAACTGGCTCCTGTTATCAGCGCTTTCATAAAATTACTCCGTTTCTGCCGTAAAATCCCGACGGTTCTTTTGGGTAATATTATATCATAAACAGGCAGAATTATCCACCAAAATTTCTGAAAATTTTATGAAAATTAAAAAAAATAGTAAAAAAAGTATGGACTTTAAATTACTAATATAGTATAATTATATGAGCAGTCCGTTAAGGACGAACTGTCTGACGAAATTAAGGTCGGCATATATTGACAGTATTTATTACGGAGGTTTAAATTATATGTTTAAAAAAATAAGAAGAATACTTGCAGGTATTGCTGCTTCCGCTCTTGTTCTCACAAGTACAGGCTGCGGCGTTGGTAAAAATACAGCATATGCCCTTACTATTGACGGTTACCAGGTAAAAGCCGGAGTTTACATCTATTACTCCTATTCTGCACTAAGTGAAGCTAAGGCAATGGCGCAGAAGCTTGATGAATCTATTGATCAGAACGATCGTGACGCTCTGGAAAAGGTTAAGCTTGAAGGAAAGGATTTCCTAACCTGGGTTAAGGATAAAACTACTGAAACCTGCGCAAATCATGTTGCCATAATAAAGCATTTTGACGAACTGGGACTTAGCCTGACAGAGGAAGAGCAAAAGGAAATCAATGCCTACATAGATTCTGCATGGGATGCACAGGACGAAATGTTCGAGGGCAACGGTATCGGCAGAGAATCACTTGAAGAAGTTATCACAATGTCCTTTAAAACAGAAGCTGTATTCAATTCATACTATGGAGAAGGCGGAAGCGAGGGCGTTACCGATGATCAGCTTAAAGACTTTTATGTAGATAATCATATGCGTGCTAAGTACATTGCAATGGATCTTCATGACGCTGAAGGAAATGATCTTGACGACGCAGCTAAAAAAGAAATTACCGATATGGCTGACGATTTCCTGAAACGTGCCAAGGAAGCCGGCAAGGAAAGCGAACAGGCTATGCTGGATGAATTTACAGCTATGCAGTCTGAATATGACGAATATGTTTCCTCCAAAGCCAAGGAAGCAGTCGGAGATGAAAACAGCACTGAACCTACAACTGAAGCGGCAACAGAATCTACAACAGAGACCTCTGCTGAAACTACTGCCGTAAGCAGCAACAGCAATTCTGATGCAGAAGCTCCTACTGACGTAACTTCTGAATCTTCAGGCCGTGAAGGTGAAGTTACTGAAACAACTGCTCCTGAATCAAATGAAGAAGCAACAACAACTACTACAAATCCTTATGCTAATGAAACAATTATTAACATTGTAACTACAGCTCAGAACAGCGATTCAAGCGAAGAAAATAAACCAACCTATACACCGTCAGAAAAGATCTACAACTGGCTTTTGAACGATGCAAAATATGGTGTTCCGGAAATTATTGAAGACGAATCTGAAGAAACTCTGTATCTGATCGTAAAGCTTGACATTAACAACAGAATCAATGCCGATGACCTCTGGAGTGAAAATAATGTCGAAGGCGTAAGAAGCAGTATGTTCTCTGAGGACTTCCAGAAAATGCTTGATGAATGGGCTTCAGCTTATAAAATTGAAAAAAATGAAAAGGCTTATAAGAGATATGATCCATTTGATATAAAAGAATCTTAAGTATTAATAAAAACTGCGGGCAGGAAAATATTCCTGCCCGTTTTTTTATGCTATCAGGTCTAAAAATACTGTTTCTGCATTATAAATTTATCATATAAACATATTGGAGATGATTTTTATGCCGGTAAATGTTGCATTAGTAGGAAACCCTAACTGCGGAAAAACAACTCTTTTCAATATACTTACCGGAAGCAGACAGCACGTCGGAAACTGGGCTGGAGTAACAGTGGACAAAAAAACAGGAAAAATAAAAAATTGCGGATATAATCTAATAGACCTGCCTGGAATATACTCTCTTGCTTCTTTCAGTACAGATGAAAAAATTACATATGATTTTCTTGTCAGTAATAAACCTGACGCAGTTATAAATGTTATAGACGGAACACATTTTGAAAGAAATATGTTTCTTACTCTACAGCTTGCTGAACTTGAATTACCGGTTATTACAGTAGTAAACATGATGGACGAAGTAGAGAAATCCGGTATGGTCATAGATTTTGACTCATTATATAGCCTTACCGGAATACGCTTTATACCCATTTCAGCAAGAAACGGAGGTAATACAGAAAAAATTACAGAAGCATTGAAAAAGGTTATAAATCAAAAACCAAAGTACAAAATTCAATATCAAAATGAAGTCCAGAACGCTTTAAACAGTATCTACAATCTAATTTATGATAAAAATAAATATCGTCCCTACACATACCTTGCTTCAAGAATACTTGAAGGCGATCAAGCAATTCTTGATAATCTTAAGCTAAACATTTCACAGAAAAACAGCATAAATGAAATAAAAAATCGTTTTAAAGAAAAAAATACAAATGATAACTACAGTTTTTCAGTTACAGACGCAAGGTATGAATATATTGAAAATCTTTCAGCTAAAACAATTAAAAGAAAAAAATCCGATATAAAAAATACAATAACATATAAAATTGACCGCATTGTTACGAGTAAACTCTTTGCTTATCCTATTTTTTTAGGAATAATGCTATGCATATTTATTACTACATTTGGTCCTTTAGGAACATTTCTAAGCGAACTTACAGAATCGCTTATAACAAATATAATTTCTCCAGCATTAATAAAAATAATGAACTGCGCAAACGCTCCAATTTGGACAGTTAAGCTTGTTTCTGAAGGATTAATCGGAGGTGTAGGAAGCGTTCTTAAATTTCTTCCGCAGATTTCCATCTTCTTTCTGTTCTTATCCATCCTTGAAGACAGCGGTTATATGGCAAGAGCTGCATTTATTACTGATGGTTTTATGAAAAAAATAGGTTTATCCGGAAAGGCTTTTATTCCAATGCTAATGGGATTTGGCTGTACAACTACTGCTGTAATGACAGCCAGAACTCAGGAAAATCAAAGTGAGAGAAATATGACAGTACTGCTTACGCCTTTTATGTCATGCGGGGCAAAGCTTCCTGTTTATGCCCTCTTTGCAGAGGTATTCTTTCCAGAATGCAAAGGATTAATCATTTTCGCAATGTATCTTACTGGTTTTCTTGCTGCAATTCCAGCTGGACTTTTATTTAAAAAAACTATTTTTAAAAACAGTAACTCTGGATTTATAATGGAACTTCCACCCTATCGCCTGCCGCTTTTATCTTCCGTATTAAAAAATACATATGAAAAAGCAAAAGGTTTCTTTATAAAAGCAGGTACATTAATTTTTTCAATAAGCATGATAATATGGCTTTTACAAAATCTATCTCCTGATTTCACCATAGCTGAATCCGGTTCCGACAGTTTATTTGCATCAATAGGCAAAACTATATCTCCTATTTTTTCTCCTCTTGGCTTTGGAAATTGGCAGTCTGCCGTATCACTTCTTTCCGGAATTGCCGCCAAAGAAGCTATAATCTCTTCTATGGGAGTTCTGTATTCTTCCGAATTTTCTCTTACGCTCACACAAGCCGTCTCACAAAGCTTTACTCCCCTGTCAGCCTTAACCTTTATGCTGTTTGTTCTCTTATATACACCATGCATCTCCGCTGTTTCAGCTATAAAACGTGAAACAGGCAGCTGGAAATATGCAATCGGCTCATCACTTTTTCAATTCATAACAGCCTACAGTATATCATTTATTGTTTATCAAACTGGAAATTTCTTTATACAAGGAGTTGCTAATATGAGTATTGTTATCTCAATTATTTGCATTGCTTTAGTCGTTTCTGGAATTTATATCTTTATTAAAAATATTATGGGACAAATAAAAGGCTCAAAATGCGGTAAATGCAGCTGCTGTCAATTTAACTGTAAATCCAGAAATCTAAAATCAAAATAAGTAATTATATAATTTTCGAAGCCTGCGGTATAAACTGCAGGCTTCATTTTTTATTTTTTTATATATTATATATAAAGTATAAGATGTAAAATTATAAAAAAAGAACCAATACTTAAGTATTGGTTCTTTAATAAATTATGTGGAGCAGGTGATGGGAATCGAACCCACGTAGCCAGCTTGGAAGGCTGGAATTCTACCATTGAACTACACCTGCATATTTTATTTGTTGATTTCGTTTCCCTCACTCAACGATATTTATTATATCATACATAGATTAATTTGTCAATGCCTTTTTGGAATTATTTTTCTTTTTGTTATTTTGCATAACCGCCCTGTTGATCCAGGGCGGTTATTTGTTTCATTTTACTATATATGACTTATAACCCATATTTTTAAGAGTTTCTTCAGCCGCTTTTTTTTGAGCCGCTGATAAATTTTTATCTGTTACTTCAGGAACAAATGAAGTTTTATATATATAAGTTTCAGTTATTTCGCATACCCTTCTAATTTTTTCACTGACATTCATTTTTGAAAAATCAAATGTTTCCCCGCCAATATTAATTTTTGAGTTAAATTCAGATAAATCAATCTTTATTACAGTATTAGAGGTATTAAGAAGCATAGATTCATAAACTTCACAATTACCGGTCAAAAAATCATATGCAGAAATTTCTATCCACATTTCAGACTTCTTCCGCTCTGCCGTATCAGCCATTGCATTTACAACATCAACGAGATCCAAATAACGATTTTCGTCCTTAACTTCGTCCCCTATTTCATCAAGAGCGTCCTGACTAAATTCAGGATATACAGCATCTGTTCCGATTATGTATTTAAATCCTGCCTGGGATAGTTCTCCAATTATAGAGGAGTTATACTCCTTAGCCGCTGATGAAGCAGGATTAAGCCAAGGCTTTCCTCCTTTTTTCTCGTTTGCATCAAGCCAAAGCTTATGTGTTTTTTGTGAAGTAAATCCTGCCTGATTATTAATTTTAGGATAAAGATTATCCTCCATTACATTAACAGCAGCAGCCGGTATAAGGTTTTTGGATTCTATAGAGCTAAGAATATCGCTTAAAGATATATCAGAAACTGCCTCTGCCATTTCTGCATCTTCATTAACAGACGAAAAGTTTAGCTTTCCCCCCTTAAGCTTCATAGGAACAACTACTGTATTATACCCTTGCGGAACAGATTCTATTTCATTTTCAAGCTCTTCTAAATCCTTGTACTCCTTTTCATCTATCCAATAAGCATTAATTGCCGTACTTTTATTAACTTCAAGCGGTTCAACGGAATCCTTTAGAGTCACATAAGAGCTTTCGTCTGTAATCGTTACTTCTCCTATCAAGGCGAACGGTCTTGCTACACTGTATCCAAGAAAACAAAAAAATGAAGCAAGTACCAGTGTAAACAATATTGAACCTATATTATTAAATATAGCACGAAAATGTATTTTCCGTTTATAAACATTCTTTTTATTTCTCATTTTATTCTCCAAAGTTCTGCACAATTATATTTTAACAACATACACCTATTTAATCTAACAGGTATATAATATTTGTATAGTAACAAAAAGGATTTTTTTATATTATCGGGAAAACATATTACTGAAAGGAGAATCCGATGAATATAGAAAAACTTAATGAATACGCTGTAAAGATTTTTCTTTCAGATAATGATCTTAACAGATACGATATATGTTTTCAGGAAATGAACAACAAAAATACCGCCGCACTGATTCTATCTCTTGCCGATGAAATAACCGACAGCTGCGGAATTGACATTTCCGACAAAAAGCTAATTGTTGAAGTATTCTCGCAAAAAAACGGATGCACCATTTTTTTATCCTTTAATCCTTCACAAAAGAAAGCTTCGCAGAAAAAAATTCCTGTAATGATACAGTTCAAGGATTATGAAAGCTTAAAGGATTTCTGCATATTTCTCCAGAAAAATCCGGAATATCATATAAGATCAAGCAGTCTTTATTTCAATAAAATCTTTTTTTATCTGATATTATTATGCGATAAAAATTCAGCTGACTCAGTATACAAAGCGGCTGAATCCTACGGCTTTCCGGAATACTGTACTGAGGTCGGCGAGGCAGCAGTAAAAGAGTATTTTATCTGCATAGAAAACGGCAATGCCGTACGCAAAGTTGCGTCTATCTAAGCGATTCCACTGCACTTTTCATATTTTCAGCTTTAAACAGATAATTACCGGCAACGAAAATTTCTGCGCCGGCTTCTGACGCCAAAGCAGATGTTTCAGAATTTATCCCACCGTCTACCTGAATTGAAATATCGAGCTTGTTTTCTTCAATATAACTCTTTGCACACCTTATTTTTTCAAGCATTTCAACCATAAATTTCTGACCGCCGAAGCCTGGTTCAACTGTCATAATCAGGAGCATATCCGTATATTTAAGATATTTTTTTACCTCCTCAAAGGATGTGCCGGGTTTAACGGAAAGTCCGGACTTTATTCCGGCGCTTTTTATTTTTTTTAGGATTTCCAAAGTATCGCCGTCACTTTCATAATGAATAGTGATAATATCAGCGCCTGCTGCCGCAAAACGCTCTATGTACCTATCAGGCTGCTGTATCATAAGATGAACGTCAAGCATCATATCTGAATTTTTTTCAACCGCCTCAAGAACAGGAAATCCAAACGAGATATTATTTACAAAAATACCGTCCATAACATCAAAGTGAATCATATCTGCCCCGCTGTCGTTAACTCTCTTAAGTTCCTCTCCAAGGTTAAGCATATCAGCGCTTAAAATAGAAGCCGAAATAATTTTTTTCAAAACATATCCCCCACAAAATTTACTTTTATATTAATTATATATTATTATCTTTATATCGTCAACATAAAATAACAAATTTCATAATTTTATTTATCATGTCCAGAAAAAGTCATCAAAATCAAAAAACCTGTGAATTATATCAGATTATTTTTAATAAAATTTAAAGAATAGTCTTCACAGGAGGAACAGGCATGAATAAAAATAAAATCGTAAAGGATACCGTTTTTCTTACGGCAATTGACCTTGCTCTGCAAGGATTATCACTGATTCTCAATGTATTCATAACAAGACGGCTGGGCGCTGCTGCAACAGGTACTATATCTCTTATAAACACGTTTTTCTGTTTTACGGCGATAATATCAAGCGCAAATATTTTTCTTTGCTCCAGCCGTCTTATTTCTGAAGAAATTGGAAAAGAATGCGGAAATCCGAATAAAATTTTCAGATTCGGCATACTTTTCTCACTGCCAATAAGCATAATTACAGCTATTACAATCTTTATCTTTGCTGACCTGCTTGGAAACAGTATTCTTCATAGCAAAGAAATGGTTATGGCTATCCGTATCCTTGCGTTCACTCTTCCAATTAATGCAGCCGGTTCCTGCATAAGAGGATATTTTAACGCTTACAGAAAAGTAGCAGTTTCTGCTGCCAGCGGAACATTTGAATTTCTTGTAAAATCAGGTCTTTTTGCCCTGTTTGCGGCTTTTGCCGTTTCCAACGGAAAAATGGACGTCTTTACAGCATTTTCCATCAGCATAGGCGCAGGACAGCTTGCCGGATTTCTTTTTCTTGCGGCTGCATACATACATTTCAGAAAAACCGAACAATGTCCCGCTTCAATAAGCTTTAAATGCTTCGTATTCTGCTCTATACCCATAATACTCAATAGTATAGTAACATCTGTCCTGAGCAGCGCCAACGACGCTCTCGTCCCTCTCACACTAAAGCAGTACGGTAATTCTACTCAGGAAGCTCTAAGTCAGTTCGGAATCTTTGAAGCTATTATAATACCAGCTCTATTTTTTCCATCTGGAATCCTTTGCAGCCTTTCAAGTATTCTTATTCCGGAATTTTCAAGAGAAAAAGGTGCAGGTGATATGAAAAGAACTGCCCGTATAACCAACAAGGTTCTCCGGCAGACATTTAGCTTTTCTATTTTTGTAGCGGCTGTTTTCCTATGCTTTGGAGAAGAGATAGGCTTTCTTATGAGCGGAGAAAATTTTGCAGGAAAAATTTTAAAGATACTCTCTCCTGCAATACCGTTTATTTATCTTGAAATTATTCTTGAGGCAATTTTAAAAGGAATGGGAAAGCATAGCTTTTCATCTTTAAATTATCTGGTAGAATATACAATAAGAATTTCAGTTTTACTAATTTGTGTTCCATTATTTGGATTCTACGGAATAGTAGCTTCCTACCTTGCGAGCAATATCATCTGCAATACCACAAGAATTATAATGATAATTAAAATAACGCACATAAAGTTCAATATAGCTGATAACCTTATAATACCAATAATTTCAGCCGTTTTCTCAATGCAGATAGTAACGATTATCGATCACATGATACATCTTAATTTCCTTAATATTATAGCGGAAACAGCAATATTCACCGCCATTTCCGCTATACTTTACCTATTTATACAAAAAGTCATTTACCGAATTTCAGATGACAAAACTGAAATAAATTACAACAGTATATAAAACCTATCTTCTTTTATTCTGATAAAGCTTTTTAACGATTTTTTTATTAGAAAATCCGCCTTTAGGATTTTTCTTTGCATAAACATAAAACCATATACAAATTCCTAAATACATTAAGCTGAGGATAAGTGAAATAATAAAAGCTCTTGTTATCCATTTAGACTTAAAAAAGTTTTTTGCAGCTGACATATTGAACTTGACAAATGAACGCTCAACATCGGAAGCTGCTACTAAATCAACTGTAGCAATAACTTCATCAGAGAGCTTCATTTCTATTGAACCAAGCTTCTGTCCTTTTTTGACAGGAGCTTGTATTGTTTTCTCTACATTTATATTTTTCTGAATAGATGTAACGTCGATCTCGTTAAACCACAATGTCTTGTATTCCTTTGCCGGCTTAACCAGAACATATCCGTTGCCGTCTGAATTTTCAACCTTAACTTCTGCGATTTCCTCTTTCTCGCTTAGTATGTCTTTAAATTCAAAATTATCAAATGCCCAGTCCATTAAATTATAGGCGTCTATTATATGGTAATACTTAGAATCGCCATCTTTGTCATAGAATGGTGCATTTAAATCCACAAGCATATAACTGATTCCATTGGCGGTTCCCATCGTTATAATATTTCTGCCGCTTAAAACAAGGTTTCCCGTCTTAATACCCTTTACTCCATACAGATAAAAATCACTCGCAGCGCTCATTATAATATTAGAATGAGACCATGTCCAGGTTCCTTCGTGAGGAGTAATATAACTCTGAGGATTGACTTCATACTCTTCGGTAGTTGCTATTTCTTCAAATCCTGGTACTGATAAAGCATAAAGAGTAATTTTCATCATATCCCTTGCAGTTGTCACCTGCTTTGAATCATAAAGACCATGGGGATTAGCAAAATTAGTATTTTCAGCGCCTATTTCTTTAGCCTTCGCATTCATTTTATCTACAAAAGCAGAGATATTTCCTTTACCGATATAATTTGCTAAAATTTTAGACGCCTCGCATGATGATGTCAGCATCATAGCATAAAGATAATCCTTAACAGTAAGGGTATCACCATCCCAGATTTCACCGTAGCGAAGATCATCCTGATATTCATAATCTTCAAACTCCTGATATAAAGACTTATCCGCCCTTATAGTTTCACTTTCAATATCCTGACAGTTTTCCAGCACGATAACCGCAGTCATTATATTAACAAGTGACGCCGGCATCTGCTCCATATCCGGATTTTTTTCATATATAATTGACTCTGTATCAAGATTCATAAGTATAACAGATTGTCCGTAAACCTCAAAAGACGGTTTAAAGGTTACGGCATTTACATTTAAGCTCAAAAAGCATATACAAGTTATTACTGATAATAGCACGGAAATGATTTTTTTCAAAACAAACAGCTCCCAAAACAATAATATTACTTTTATTATAGCAAATTTTTCATTAGAATAAAATAGTTTTTAAAAAAAAATAAAAATATATTTACGAATCAGAGTTTTTATGTTAAAATTATAAGGTATCCACAAAAAGGAGGAATCACATTGATATATATAACAGGAGATATGCACGGTGAGTTTTCCCGCTTTAAATCAAAGGAAATGAAAAAGCTTAAAGAGGGCGACACACTTATTATATGCGGAGATTTCGGATTTATATGGAATAATTCAAGGCATGAACGTTCTGTTCTAAATAAAATAGGTAATCTTAAATTCAATGTTGCTTTTGTTGACGGCTGTCACGAAAATTTCGATATGCTCGATAAGTATGAACAGATCGAATGGAACGGCGGAAAAGCGCATCATATAACCGGAAATCTTGTTCATCTTATGCGCGGTCAGATTTATACAATTGAAGGCAAAAAAATATTTGCGTTCGGCGGAGGCCATAGCCAAGATTATGATCTCAGACGCAATGAAAACTGGTGGACTCAGGAGCAGCCTACCCATGATGAGATTATCGAGTCTATCAATAATCTTGCCGTAGTTGATAATGAAGTAGACTTTATCATTACTCACGAACCGCCTGCTTCCCTAAAGGACTGCCTCGGTGTTGATGTATTCCAAAGATTAGAAATACATGCTTTTTTCGAGGATATTATCAAGGCTTGTCATTTTGAGAAGTGGTTTTTTGGAAAATGCCATATAAATAAGTATATACCAATGAAATTTTATGCAGTTTTTGATGATGTTGTTGAACTTTATCATATTGATAGTATTTAAAAAAGCCATGGAAAGATCCATTCTTTCCATGGCTTTTTTTTATTTATCTGTTTTTTTAGCTGCAAGATCAGCAAGAGCGTCTTTTCTTGAAAGATTAATTCTTCCCTGACGGTCAATTTCAACAACCTTGACAACGATTTCGTCACCAATTGAAACTACGTCTTCAACCTTTTCAACCCTTGAGTTGTCCAATTTAGAGATGTGAACCAAACCGTCTTTTCCAGGAGCAATTTCAACAAATGCGCCGAATGACATAAGTCTTACAACCCTGCCTTTATAAATTCCGCCTATTTCAGGACCGTTTGCAATAGTCTGAATGATAGAAAGCGCCTTATTGCAGTTATCCTGATCAACACCTGAAATAAATACTCCGCCTTCGTCATTTATATCGATTTTAACATCACATTCAGCAGTGATCTTCTGAATTACCTTACCGCCCTGACCAATTACTTCTCTAATTTTTTCAACATCTATCTTAGTCTGAAGCATTTTAGGAGCGTACTTATTTACTGTACCTCTTGGTTCAGGAATGGCCTTAAGCATAATTTCATCAAGAATATAGAGTCTTGCTTTTCTTGTCTTTTCAAAAGCTTCCTTTATAATTTCAATAGTAAGACCGTCAACCTTAATATCTACCTGGATAGCAGTAATACCCTTATGAGTACCGCCTACCTTGAAATCCATATCGCCGAAAAAGTCTTCAAGACCCTGAATATCCACCATTGTCATAAATTCATCGCTGTCAGGCTTTGTTATAAGACCGCATGAAATACCTGCAACCGGAGCCTTAATCGGAACGCCTGCGTCCATAAGAGCAAGTGTAGAACCGCATATTGAACCTTGTGATGTTGAACCGTTAGATGACAGAACTTCTGATACAAGTCTAAGTGAATAAGGGAATTCCTCAACAGAAGGTATAACAGGTTCAAGAGCTCTTTCAGCCAAAGCGCCGTGACCTATTTCACGTCTGCCCGGTCCCCTGCTCGGCTTTGTTTCGCCAACAGAGTATGAAGGGAAGTTGTAGTGATGCATATATCTCTTTGTTTCTTCTTCATCAAGACCGTCAATTTTCTGAGCTTCACTTACCGGACCCAAAGTAGCAATTGTAAGAACCTGAGTCTGACCTCTGGTGAAAAGACCTGAACCGTGTACTCTTGGGAGTAATCCTGCTTCAGCTGCAAGAGGACGAATTTCATCAATTTGTCTTCCGTCAACACGTTTGCCTTCATAAAGCCAGTTTCTAACAATTTTCTTCTGAAGCTTATAAATACACTCGTCAATCATACTTTCCTTTTCAGGATAAGTCTCGTCAAATTTTTCATGAATTTCATCACAAATAGGCTGAAGTCTTTCTTCACGAATATTTTTGTCGTTTGTATCAAGAGCAAACTTAACTTTCTCGGCTGCAAATTCTTCAATTGCATCGAACATTTCATGGTCAACTTCCTGTGACTCAAACTCAAATTTCTTCTTACCAATCTGAGCCTGAATATCGCTTATAAATGAAACCATTTTCTTGATTTCTTCATGTCCTGCCACAATAGCTTCGAGCATTTTTTCATCATCTACCTGATTAGCCCCTGCTTCGATCATAACAATCTTCTGTGCAGAACCTGCAACTGTTAGATTCAGGTCTGTTTTTCCTCTCTGTGCAAGAGTAGGATTCAGTACAATTTCACCATCAACAAGACCAACGCTGATTCCTGCAATAGGACCATTCCACGGAATATCTGAAATTGATATAGCTATGGAAGTAGCAATCATGCCCGTGATTTCTGGTGAACAATCAGGATCAACTGCAAGAACAGTCATTACAACTGAAACATCGTTTCTCATATCCTTAGGGAAAAGCGGTCTAATAGGTCTGTCCACCATTCTTGAAGTGAGAATAGCCTTTTCAGACGGCTTGCCCTCTCTTTTGGTAAATGAACCTGGAATCTTTCCTACTGAATAGAGTCTTTCCTCATAGTCAACGGAAAGCGGGAAAAAATCTATTCCCTCTCTTGGCTTAGCGCTTGCTGTTACGTTTGCCATAACAACCGTTTCGCCGTAACGTACCCAGCATGAACCATTTGACAATTCACAGGTTTTACCTGTTTCAACGGAAAGTTCTCTGCCGGCAAACTGCGTTTTAAATATTCTGTGATTTTCAAACATAAAATGCCTCCAATGCCCAGTAGCAGATTTAGCAATAAACCCTGAATCCCTTTTACGCAACAGATACATGGTTTAATGCTAAAGTAACTACTACCGACTTTTTACTTTCTTAAATAGATTTAAAAGGCAGAAAGGATTTCTCCCGACTGCCTTTCATTTGGTTGAAATTACTTACGGATACCAAGCTTTTCGATAGTAGCACGGTATCTGTTTATATCCTTCTTCTTGAGATAGTTAAGAAGATTACGTCTGTGACCTACCATTTTAAGAAGACCTCTTCTTGAATGGTGATCCTTCTTATGGATTTTAAGATGACCAGTAAGATCATTGATTCTTCTTGTAAGAATTGCGATCTGTACTTCCGGAGAACCTGTATCGTTCTCATGAGTCTTGTTAGCTTCAATTACAGCTGTTTTTTCTTCCTTAAGCAGCATTTTTTTCACCTCTTTAATTATTTGCCATAACTTAGATTAAGGCAGGCAATTTTCCCTTAAAGGGCTTAATCCTTAATCCATGTAAATGACCGTTTAACATTATACCATATTTTTTCTTAATTGTAAAGACTTTTTTTAAATTTATGATATAGTTTTTCCTTTTTTTGTTTTTTTACTTTCTATTGGTTTTTCTTTACCGCCCATATCCGTAAATATAGTTTCATCGTCCTCATCATCTTCAGAAAACTCGTCCAGTTCCGGATTAACCTCGCCTCGTTCTTCATAGTAAGGATTAATAACATATTTCTGAATTACCGGATAAGAGTTAAAGCATACAATAAATGCGATAAAAGCTGCCGGAACGAAAGGCAGAAGCATTAAAAAACTCAAATTAAATATTATCAGAACGGTAAATGCAAGTATTATTGCCGCACTGATAACAAGAGTCAGAAAATTTTTTTTAAAAGCAATAAAAGAAAGCGCCAGTGAATTTTTAATAACATTTTTAAAAGAAATATCAGTTGCCACAATCATAAGATAAGCGTAAAAATTCATCATGATAAGCACAATAGCAATACTTACTGATATAATAAACGGAATCCATATCATTTTATTATCATAAGTTTTTGCCAGATTAGGATAAACATACATGGCAGAAGAAATTGAAATAATAAAAACTATATCTATAATACCCACTGCCAAGGATTTTTTATAGTTATCTGTAAAGCTTTTTTTAAAATCCGTCAAGATAAAAGCGTGTTTTTCAAGTGTGTAATTACGGAGGATCTTCATCATTGCCGCTGTCGCCGGACCAATTATAAGCGCAAATGCAGCCATACAGATAAGAACAACCGCAATACAAAGCTTAAGATTTGACATATTAAAAAACGCATACAAAGCGATAATCAACGGAATAAAAGCACAGGAATACAGCATATTCACCTGTATAATCTTCCAGAACTTCCTAAAAAGAATCTGAAAGAATCTGGCAATTCCTTTCTTTTTGGGTTCATCTTTTGGGATCCCTGCACCAGAACTTTCATAATTTGAACTAAAAAAGCCCATTAATTTTATACACTCCTCAATTTTTAGGTATTAATAAACCATCCAATAGACCTGTTAATACGCTATCGGCTGCTGAAATAATCAATGAAAATAAAATCAGCACTGCAAATCTCAGACAATACAGCTTTATTTCCGGTCTTACTTCCGTATCATTCTGCTTTCCAACGGCAAATCTGAAAAAATGATTTGAAAATCTCACTGATTCCCTTGCCCCCATGATAAGTATAAAAGAACTTATAAGAACAAAAGGCACCAGCATCACAAGGTTTACTGCTGCTCCCCTTGCGCCGTAATTAAGATAAACAGCCGAAGCTGATATTCCGGAAACCACGCCCTTTAAAATAATTGTTCCGACTGCAATAGGCTGTCCTATTGCAAAAAAACCTGAAATAAACTGCAAAAGCAATATTATTATCATTGGTTTTAAAGAACATAAAAATAATTCTGCTGTTGTTTTTTTAGAATAATTCCTTATAAACTCATAAAACATTGAATCCGGAGATGAAAAAACATCGTCTTTGCCCATACAAACCATCAGGGTACCTGCTATTGCCCCTGCAAGAAGTAAAATCATCAGAATAAATATACTTAATTTTCTTTTCTGAGAACTGCTGAGTTTAATGTTTTCAATTGCCTTCATATAAACCATCCTTTTTTATGGGACATACCCCTTTTTTTTAAGGATATGCTGGTTTATATGTTTTTAGACTATTTTGAAAGCTCGTAAGCTCTCTTTGTACAAGCTTGTGACGCTTTGGATACTACTTCAGTAAGATTTCCTTTATACAGCTCATCAAGCCCCGCCAGTGTAGTGCCTCCAGGTGAAGATACCATCTTAATAAGCTCATCAAGGGAATATCCGGAATCAGTAATCATCTTAGCTGATCCGATAAGGCTCTGACAGAAAAGCCTTACAGCAGTGTCCTGATTTATTCCCTCACCTACAGCATAATCAATGAATCCCTTAGCATAAAGATAAATAAAAGCCGGACTGCTGCCGTTAACGGCAATAATTTCTTTCATTTTATTTTCCGGTACAATTTCAGCTTTTCCGCATTTTTCAAAAATATTAAAGACAAAATCAAATTCCTCATCTGAAACCGGTTCAGGCTTTGCAAGAGCAGAAGCACCCTCATTAAGCAGAAGCGGTGTGTTAGGCATAACAATAACAGACTTTGTATTTTCTCCCGTTATGCTCTTGATAAAGCTGCTGCTTATACCTGCGGCAATAGAAACAAAAACCGTTTCAGAATCAACAAATTCTGCAACAGATTTAAGAACATCCTCCATGACCTGGGGTTTTACAGCAAGAAAAACATACTTGCAAACTGAAACAATTTCTCCTGCATCCTTGCATATTTTAATTCCAAGCTGCTGAAGACTGCCGGTTTTAGCTGAATCCGGATCAGCCGTATAAAGTTCTATGTTCTCTTTCAAAGAACTTTCAAGAATCCCTTTCATTATAGCTGTACCCATATTTCCGGCGCCGATAAATCCAACCTTTGTCATAAATACAACATTTCCTTTCATAAAAAAATAAAAATCACTTGTATAATTATAACTCAAAAAAAGTAAAATAACAAGTGATTTTTAAACTATTTTATATAAATTCGGATATTATGCCGCTTTTATGCTATTGTCTCCTACTATCTTGCTGTAAGTTATAAGTATTACCGGCATAATGATTATAAGCAGCGGAATATCTGCTGCAAGCTGGAGAAGATTTTTAACAATTCTTGCCGCAACTGCTGTTCCGAACGCTTGTCTTGGAATAAATCCATAATGCATATTTGCGGAAGTATTTATTAACAGATTGATAATAATTACATCAAGAAGTCTTGCAGCTATTACCCTAATCGTTAATTCAGTCATTTTCCTGCCTTTTTTGGCATTAATTTTAGAAATATTTCCCCATTTCTGATAAAGCACTATTCCGTATATCAGTCCCTGGAACATTCCGATAAGAGTATACAGCGGCAGAAATGCAGTGCTGGGATGAACAATAAATCCTAAAATATCACATATTCCGCCTGCAAAAAAGCTGATTGTCGGACCGTACAGCATTCCGATTGCAGCAATTGCAATAAATGCAAAATTGATTTTGGCAAATGGTATTTCAATTGTATACGTTTCAATAATCATTGAAGCCGCCAATAAAATACCAGTGGTCACAATACAGGTTATTTTTTCTTTTCCCGTAATTTCCCTGAGTGACTGCCTGAACAAACCTAAAAATTTTTTCATAAAAATACCTCCTTTGCTGACGTGCACAAAGGAGGCATGAAGTGTTAAACTTCCCTTTATGCATTCAGCGGGTGCGGAAACAGCACCGCAAGTTAACACTTTTCGTCCCGACAGCAACTCCCCGTCTGCCGAGCACTTTACGCACTGTTTCCTACTCTGATTGCTTATATTCGTATGTTTTCCGATTCAATCAAAATGCGATTTCATCGGCTATATGATAAAGCTCGTTCTGGAACGGCTTTTTCATAGCTAAAGCTTCCTGGATATCAAAATCCACAATTTCACTTTTCTGCATACCAACAACACGATTGCCGATACCCTGAGATAAAAGATCAACTGCATAATAGCCCATCTGACTTGCCACAACTCTGTCCCTTACAGTAGGCGAACCGCCTCTCTGAACATGACCGAGAATAGTTGTTCTTGCTTCAATTCCTGTCTTTTCCTGAAGTGTTCTTGCGATATCATCAGCATGACCGACACCTTCAGAAACAATTATAATAAAATGCTGTTTTCCTGTTTTTCTTGATTCAAGCATTTTTTTAGCTACATCATCAAGATTATATGGAATTTCGCTTGTAATTACATAAGTTGCACCGCACGCAACGCCTGTATTAAGAGCAATATAACCTGCTCCTCTGCCCATTACCTCAACAACGCTGCATCTGTCGTGTGACTGGGATGTATCTCTAAGCTTGTCAACCATTTCCATGGCTGTATTCATAGCTGTATCATATCCGATTGTATAATCAGTACATGAAATATCGTTATCGATTGTACCAGGCAGACCAACGCACAGAATGCCCTTCGATGAGAGATCGGCAGCTCCTCTGAATGAACCGTCTCCTCCGATTACTACAATACCTTCAAGACCGAGTTCTTCACATTTTTCCTTAGCCTTCTGAACGCCCTCTTCAGTTCTGAATTCAGGACATCTTGCAGTATAAAGCATTGTACCGCCTATCTGGATAATATCAGAAACGCTGCGTTCATTCATTTCAAAAACGTCACCGTTAATAAGACCGTTATATCCTCTGCGGATACCGTACACCTGCATTCCCTTTCTAATAGCTGCTCTTACAACTGCTCGAACTGCAGCATTCATACCCGGAGCGTCTCCTCCGCTGGTCAATACACCAATTTTCTTAAGCATATTAAAACTCCTATCCGCCATTAAGCATTTTTTTCAATACCATATATTATTTTACTACATTTCAGATTTTTGTCAAGTAATTTTCAATAAAATAACCCAAAGTTTAAAAAAATATTCATAAAATCTAAAATTATCAGTCAATAAGACCTATTTTGTCACACCCAACTGTACTAATCAGTCTTTCGATAAGCTCTTCTGTAAGATTTATACCTATTATGTTTTTAGGACGAACATATTTTTTCAGATCTGTTACATAAAAACATACTTCACGCTTTCCAGGATACTCAGACATAACTGTAATCAGCTTACTAAATATTTCTTTTTCAGCAGAATTAATTTTTATGCACAGACGTTTTGATTTAATGATGCTGTTAAATTCTTCCTCATCAAACAAATTATCACAAATCAAAGAAAAGGAACCCGAAGATTTTGCTGAAATTTTGCCCTTTACATAAACTACGCTTCCGTATTCAAGCTTATTTTCATATTTTTTATATGTTTCAGGAAAAAAGGTAACGTTAATGCTCCCAACTGTATCCTGTAAATTCACAAAAGCCATCTTCTTACCAGTTGATGTATATCTGACTGTTACATCATCGACTGCACCAATAAACCCATTGGTCACATTCTTTTTTAGGCTTCTCTTTTCAAATTCCTCACCAAGATAAGATGAATCTGGAATTTTCATAAGCCTGATATACTTTATATACGGATCAAGGGGATGACCTGATATATACATTCCGGTAGCATATTTTTCAAAGCACAAAATATCCGCATGACGAAATTCTTCCTCAGCTTTGAATTTAATTTCTGACTGACCGCTTTCCGATTCACCTGAAAACAGATCAAGCTGACCTTCAATACTGTGTTTTGCAAAATCATCTGCGCTGTCCATAAGATATTCATAATTTCGCATCATCTGACGCCGATTGGCTCCAAGCCCGTCAAATGCCCCTGATTTTATCAAGTATTCGACGCAAACCTTGCTGACATTAATATTTACTGTTCTTTCGCAAAAATTCTGGAGAGAATGAAAATCTCCGTTCTTTTCCCGTTCAGAAATTATATCCCTTATAACACCTAATCCGAGATTTTTTACCGCCAGAAGGCCATATCTGATATGCTCCCCTTCTACCCGAAATTCAGCCTGGCTTTTATTTATGTCAGGTCTGAGAATTTTAATTTTTGCGCTCCTGCATTCCTCAACGTACTCAATCAGCTTATCAGTATTTCCGATAACGCTTGACATTAGCGCCGCCATATACTCCTTAAAATAGTGGTATTTCAGGTAAGCGGTCTGATACGCAAGATAAGCATATGCGGCGGCATGGGATTTATTAAACGCATAAGAAGCAAAACCGACCATTTCATCAAAAATTTCATTGGCAGTTTGCTCATCCACTCCATTAGCAACTGCTCCGCAGCAGCTTGCATTGCCGTCAGAATTCTTTTCGCCGTAAATAAAGCTGCTGCGTTCTTTCTGCATAACATCATGCTTTTTCTTAGCCATAGCACGTCTTACAAGGTCAGCTCTTCCATATGAATAGCCTGCAAGAACCCTGCAAATTTCCATAACCTGTTCCTGATAAACCATACAACCGTATGTTACTTCAAGAATAGGTTTTAAAAGAGGATGCTTATACTTAATTTTATCCGGGTTATGCTTGTTTTCTATATACCGTGGTATTGATTCAGAAGGACCCGGCCGGTAAAGCGAAATTACCGCAATAAGATCCTCAATGCTTTCCGGACGAAGCCTGCTTAATACCCGTCTCATTCCGGCGCTTTCAAACTGAAAAACACCTGAAGTTTTCCCGCAGGACATCATATGAAACACTTCTTTGTCTTCTATTGAAACAGAATCAATACTGAAATCCGGATTACTCTTATGAATTTCATTTACACTGTATTTTATAACGGTAAGGTTACGCAGACCTAAAAAATCCATTTTTAAAAGTCCCAGACTTTCAAGAGCCGTCATTGTATACTGGGTAACAACAGCGTCACCGCTCTTTTTTATCGGTACAAAGTCCGTTACATCTGACGCTGAAATAACAACGCCCGCCGCATGAACCGAATCGTTTCTTGGCATTCCCTCAATCTTCATTGAAAGATCAAGCAAGCGCTTTGCAGAATGATTTGTTTCATACAATTTCTTAAGATCAGGATTTTTATTAATCGCATGAGAAATGGTTATATTTAGTTCCTTAGGAATCATTACAGCAATATCGTTGCGGAATTTGTTCTCAAGACCTATTGCTCGTCCAACGTCACGGACAGCTGCTCTGGCTTTAAGGGTATCAAAGGCTATTATCTGGGAAACTCTTTCAGACCCGTATCTGCGCACCACATAGTCAATAACCTGCTGTCTGCCCTCAATACAGAAATCAATATCAAAATCCGGCATACTTACACGCTCTGGATTTAAAAATCTTTCAAACAGAAGATTATACTTAACAGGATCAATTTCTGTTATACCAATACAATAGGCACATATGCTTCCGGCGCCTGAGCCTCTGCCCGGACCTACAGGAATCCCTTTGTCTTTTGCATATTTTACAAAATCCCAGACTATCAGATAATAGTCCACGTATCCCATATCTGTTATTACCTTTAGCTCATAATTCATTCTGTCTATAACTTCCGTCTGCGGAGCATTACCATATTTGCTTCTTAGACCTTTATAACAAATATCCCTAAAAAAAGCAACATTATCAGATACTCCGTCCATTTTAAATTCAGGAAGCCGTATTACCCCAAATTCAAATTCAACATTGCACTTTTGGGCAATTTCAGAAGTATTGCGGACTGCTTCAGGCAATCCCGGAAAAAGAGCATACATTTCCTCTGTGCTTTTAAGATAAAACTCCTCTGTGGGAAACTTCATGCTGTTGGATTCATAAATGGTTTTCTTTATCTGTATGCATAAAAGAATATTCTGTATCTCTGCGTCGCTCTTATTTATATAATGAACATCATTAGTTGCAGCAAGGGGAACTCCGGCTTCTCTGGAAATACGGCAAAGCCCGGGAAGAATGCGTTTCTGCTCTGCAATGCCATGATCCTGTATTTCTATATAATAATTTCCGTCACCGAAAATATCCTTATAACGCAAAGCAGCTTTAACAGCGCCGTCATAATCATCTTCAGACAATCTTCTGGGTACTTCTCCGGCAAGACAGGCTGACAGACATATAAGTCCCCTGCTGTACTTCCTGAGCAGCTCCTCATCTACTCTCGGCTTTCCGTAAAAACCGTCTGTAAATGCTTCTGATACAAGCTTTATTAAATTACCATACCCCTCATTATTCTTGCAGAGAAGAACTAAATGATAAGGACGCAAATCATATCTTGAGTCCCTGTCATGGCGTGTACGAGGAGCAACATAAACTTCGCACCCAATTATAGACTTGATTCCGGCAGCTTTAGCCTTATTATAAAACTCTACAGCTCCGTACATTACTCCATGATCAGTTACAGCAACAGCAGTCTGCCCCAATTCAACCGCTTTTTTTACAAGCTGGTCTATTCGGCATGCGCCGTCAAGAAGACTGTATTCACTATGAACATGAAGATGTACGAAGCTGTCTTTTTCCATATTTCCATTTACGGACATAATCCGCACCTAAACCTTTTTTCTTATTTCATCGGCTGCTGCGGCAATTCGCTGAAAACGCTTTGTAACACCTGAGCGGCCAATGGGTTTTTCCAGAAGTTCTCCTATTTCCGAAAGACTGTATTCAGGATTCTCAATACGCAAAGCCGCAACTTCCCTCAGATCCGGAGACAGTTTATCAAATTCTCCGCTGAGCTTTATTACATTTATGTCTTCAATCTGCCTTAACGCCGCAGAAATAACCTTGTCAATATTAGCAGAATCGCAGTTAGCAATCCTGTTAACCTTATTTCTTACATCCTTATAAATCTTAATATTCATAAGGTCGATAGTGCTCTGTCTTGCGCCTATAAAAGTAAGAATGTCTTCTATATTTTCACTGTCCTTTATATACAAAACACTGCTGTTTTTACGCTCGGCGTATCCAGCTTCAATACCGAGATTAAGTAATATGCCGTTTAAATCATCAGCAAGCTTTTTTTCCGCAATACTAAACTCAAGATGATATTCCTTATAAGGATTACTTACACTTCCGCACACAAAGAAAACGCCTGCAAGAAATGAATTAAGACTGTTATTTACAATATTTTTCAGATTTATTTTTCTTTTATAAACATCGATATCGTATTCCCTAAGAATATTTTTAACAGTATCCGAGTTATTTATTGAAAGATTATACACTGAAACATTATTTCTTTTTCTTCCCGATTCAACTGATGGTAATGCACCTTTTCCGAATATCCTTTCAAAAAGATTTTCAAGAAGACCGGCAAATCCAAGTGATTCAGTACTGAAAGAAATATGATTGTCTGAAATACTGCGGCAGTACAGAACAGCTCCGTAAAGGCAGGCATACATTTTATCACGGTCAGTTATTCCAGAGCAAAGCTCCTCTTTTACATCATTTGAAAAGGACGCCATTGGCTTATCCTCCCTTATGTTCTGTAATAGCTTATATCCTTGCCTATATCCCTATGGCTTTTCTGAACTCTAAATCCTTTCTGGCTAAGGTAATCAGAAATAAGCTCGGTAAAGGTAATAGAACGGTGCTTGCCTCCGGTACAGCCAAAGCATACTACAAGCTGACTCTTACCCTCATGAACATACAGGGGGATAAGAAAATCAAGCAGATCCTTTATTTTATCCATTAGCTGGCACGACTGCTGAAAACTCATTACATAATCACGAACTTCATGATCGCATCCGGTCTGAGCACGCAGCTCCTTGATATAGTAGGGATTCGGCAGACATCTTACATCAAATACAAGATCCGCTTCAGTAGAAACTCCGTACTTATATCCGAAAGACATAACCTTTATTATCATTGAATCGCTGTTCTTTTCAAGAAATAATCCCTTGATTTCTTCTTTAAGCTGGGATGTTGAAAGGTAAGAGGATTCAATATAGTAATCGGCAACTTCTCTCAGAGTGCTTAGCTGCTCTCTTTCAAAAGCAATTGCCTTATGCAGACAGCTTCCGAATTTATCGTCAAGGGGATGCTTTCTTCTTGTTTCCTTATATCGCTTAATTATAATCTCATCGTTGGCTTCAAGATAAAGTATCTTTACATCAATATCCTTATTTTCACGCAGTATCTTCCATCTATCAAATATCTCGCTGAACATTTCTCCGGAACGTATATCTACCGCAATTGCAACACGCTCAAGCTGGCCGTTGGAATGTCTGCAAATATCAGCAAATTTAGTTAAAAGCTGAGGCGGCATATTATCTATACAATAAAAACCAATATCCTCAAGCACATTCATAGCGCAGGATTTTCCTGAACCGGACATACCCGTAACAATAACAAACTGCATAATACTCTACCTCCGACTATATTTCTCCAAGGATTTCCGGCTCAAGCTCAAGGACATAGCCTGTTTCCTTCTCAACATGACATTTCACTTTTCCGGCAAGCTCAAGTATGTCCCTGGAGGTTGCTCCGCCCTTATTAATTATAAATCCGCTGTGTTTAGTGCTGACTTCAGCTCCTCCTACGGATACACCCTTTAGTCCGCACTGTTCTATAAGCAGTGAAGCATAACTTCCCTCAGGTCTTTTAAATGTACTTCCGGCGCTTGGAAAATTAAGCGGCTGCTTTTCTTTTCTTTTCCCCAAAAGCTCATGCATTCTGCTGCGGATTTTTCCGGATTCGCCCTTCTTCAAACCAATAATCATATCTGTAATAATATAATCAGGATTTTCGGAAAATATACTGCTTCTGTATGTCAGTTTCATATCTTTTCTATCTATACTTTTTAAAGATAGATTTTCATCAATATAATGTGCTGACACAATAACATCATTCATTTCTCCGCCATAAGCCCCTGCGTTCATATACAGAGCGCCCCCTGCCGTGCCCGGAATACCAAAAGCAAATTCAAGACCAGTAAGTTCATTTTTTAGTGCAAAAGAACATAAATCAGCGATAGAAGTCCCGGCTTCACAATAAATCATGTCGTCATCAATAAGCCTTATACCTGACAAATCCGGACCCATCAGAAGAATAACTCCGTCGTACCCCTTATCAGAAGCTATAATATTACTGCCTTTTCCCAAGACATAATAAGGAATGCTCTCGCCCTTCATAAAATGAAGAAGCTTGATCAGGGAATCTGAGGAAGTAACTGATACCATAGCACGGCATAGTCCGCCGACTTTGAAAGTTGTATATTCCGCAAGGGAAACATCTGTCCTGCATTCGCATTCTATTTCAGAACATAGAGCATTAAGCCTTGAAATGTATGACATAAATTATCTCTCCAAATATAGTAAATTTTAATTTCGTTTTCCTGATATATATTCGATTACACGTTCCGCATCAGCGTTAAATATAAGTTTTTCAGGAAATTCCACTGCTTTTATAAGCTCCTCTGATACGGTTGTTTTACCTATAAGACTGCAATAATGAGCGTCAGTATTGACTACAATATTTGTTTCCATTTTCTTGCATATCTTCAGCAGTTCAAATGCATTTTCCCTGGAACCAGGCTTATAAGTCAATGAGCTTTCATTTATCTCAATAAACCTGTTATATTCCTTGCAAACTCCGGCTATTTTTTCAAAATCAACAGGATAATTTCTTGTCGTACAGTGCCCTATTGCATCTACTGCCCTGTTATTTTTTATAAGATTTATATATGCATTTGTATTCTCTTCAACAGTTCCGGGCTTTATCACCGGTATATGACAAGAAGCCACAACCCATTCAATGTCCTTAAGATCGAAGTCAGTCATATCAATATTCCCGTCAAAGGACATTATATTAGCTTCAACACCCTTAAGAACCCTTACTCCGCATATTTTTTCCGGAAGTACATGAAGGTTATGAAAATGCCATACATGAGGCGCATCGGGCATTGAAGGAGCATGATCCGTAAGAGCAAATGCCTTAACGCCTTTTTCTGCCGCAGCTTCAGTCATCTCCTTTACCGTTGAGTACGCATGGCTTGACGCTATTGAATGACAATGAAGATCCGCTTCAATCAGCACTATGCAACATCCTTTCAGTTAAAAATTAGAATTGTTCATAATTCTTTACAGTATCTTTAGAATCCATATCAAGACCCAATTTATCCAGAAGTTCCTGAGCAGCGTTATATCCCATTTTCTTCTGTCTGTTGTTCATAGCGGCAACTTCAAGTATTACCGCAAGGTTACGTCCCGGCTTGACAGGAATTGTAAGAGAAGGGATTTTTACCCCAAGTATTGAGGTATACTGATTGTCAACACCCATTCTGTCATAAACCTTTTCAGGATTCCAAAGTTCCATTTCAACAATCAGATCAATTTTTTCTGTCAGTTTAATGGCGCCCATACCGAAAAGACGTCTTGCATTAATAATACCTATTCCTCTTAGTTCAAGAAAATGACGGATATTATCCGGAGAGCTTCCTACAAGACTAATATTTGAAACTTTTTTTATTTCAACTGCATCGTCGGCAACAAGACGATGTCCTCTCTTTACCAATTCAATTGCCGTTTCGCTTTTTCCAACGCCGCTTTCACCGGTAATGAAAACTCCTTCGCCGTATATTTCTATAAGAACGCCATGCCTTGTGATTCGAGGCGCAAGATTCAGGTTAAGAAAAGCTATAAGTCCGGACATAAAATTTGAAGTGCTCTCTTTGCTTCTTAAAAGCGGCATTTCATACTGCTTTGCGAGTTCCAGCATTTCAGCAAAATAAGGCAGTTCTCTTGTAATAATCAATGCCGGAAGATGCTGAGAGAATAACTTTTCCAGTCTTTCACGACGAGTTTTCTCATCAATCGTAGAGAGATAAGCAAATTCCATTTTTCCGATTATCTGGATTCTCTCCGAGTTAAAATATTCATAAAAATCCATAAGCTGAAGTCCCGGACGATTAACTTCATTTTCACCTATTAATATATCATTTGCATCTTTTGGCAGAAAAATAGATTCCAATTTAAATTCATCAATAATTTTCTGCAAAGAGACCTTAAAAATTTCAGCCATAAATATCTCCATCCGCCGCTTATCAGTTGCAGCAATCATATTATAAAAATAACCTGTATTAATTATACAATATTCCTAAATTTTTTTCAATATAAAAAACACGGATTTAATAAAAAAACCGTTTTCCATTAGAAAACGGTTTTTTCCTATTCAATTAAAAATCATTTTAAGAGTATACGTTTTAACATAATCATATCGTAAGCATTTACAGTTCCGTCACCATTAAGGTCGGCAAGCTTGAATTTCTGCTCGCTAAGATCTGTTTTCTTTACAAGATATTTCTGTACTGTAATAAGGTCTGATACTTCTATGCTTCCATTCATATCAACATCCCCTAATACATACTCAGGCGGATCAATTCCTTCAACAATAGCATAAAACGCATCCTTAGCGGTATAGTCCTCGTTGAAAAGGAGCGGATACTTTGAAGCTCTCCAGCTTTTATCATCAGTTGTTCCCCAGAAAACTACTGCTGAGATACTGTCAGAATACTTAACGCAGGCATCCATTATGCCCTTATAAATGTCAGCCTGCTTTTTAAATCCTACTTCAGATGTATCTGTTGTTGTAATATCCAGCTCTGTAACCTGAACATCAAGACCAGTTGAAGCAAACTTGGCAAGAGCCTTTTCATAAGATGAAACTGTTGGGAAACCAACGTCCAAATGGGACTGCATACCTATTCCGTCAATGAGATTTTTTTCCTTAAGCTCCATAGCCATTTTATATATAGCTTCTGTTTTCTGCGGCATATATTCATTGAAATCATTATAATACAGCATACAGTCTTCAGGAGCATATTTTCTTGCATATTCAAAAGCAGGTTCAATAAATGAATTATCGCCGAATACCTTTACCCAGCCAGACGTTTCGGGATTCTGATTATATCCTCCCGGTTCTCTCGGAGAACCATTATCAAGCCAAGCTTCGTTAACAACGTCCCATGCATAAATATCAACTGTCGGGTATTCCTTCTCAAGAGCCGCAAATACATTTTTTATATAATTTTCCATTCTCTTGAGCATTACATCCTTTGTTACCCAGCTGCCGCTGTCGCTGTATCCTTCCTTAAAGAACCAGTCCGGAGTCTGACTGTGCCATACAAGAACATGACCCCTAACAGGCATATCATTATCACGGCAGAAATTAAGAATATTTCTTGCGCTGGCTAAATTAACCTGCGGGTTTGTATCATCTCCTGAAGCCGCCAATGAAAGACAAGCATTTTTATCAAGAATTGATTCAGGTTTTAGTTCATTTCCAAGAGTAACGCTGTTGAAATGCTTAAGAATAAGATTTTTTGTTGACTGAGGAGCAAGCTCGTCAGTTGTAACAGCAGTACCTATTTTAAAATACGGTGAATAAGCGTCCTTTAAGGAAACAATATCCTCCTGAATCTGGTGAACCGGAGCTGTTTGAATAACAAAATCGTCAACAGATATATCTGCTGTATCATTGCACTGAAAATAAATATAATTATTAGTTGTATTCTCCGGAATACTGAATTTTACCTCCGGAATCTCTACCCAATCCCCGTTTGAAACCACGGACTTCAAGGACGGATAATGCCTTTCACCGCTTTCATCAGTATATTCCATACTAATATTGATTTCATTGTACCATGCAGCTTTTACCCATGCACTCACAGTATACTGAACACCGGGCTCGCACATACCGTCCAGCAAAATCTGCGGACCATGCCAGTTCTTTTCTCTGCCGCTGCACACCATGCATTTGCTGCTGCCGTTGGCTCCGGAATCAGAAATTGTAAGCGTATTTGCACTGTCTCTGCCGGTAAAATCATTTACTCCGTCTTCAAAATCAGCGGAATAAATAATTTCTGTACCATTGTCAGCACCTTCAGCAGCAATACCGCTGACTGCCGGAACAGAAGTACACATAATAAAAGCACTTAACAATCCGGCAAAAATTCTCTTTTTTTCCATAACACACACCTTACTTTCACATCTTTTAACATAACCTTATATATTTTCATTTTAACACAGTAATAATTTATTGTCAACTATTTGCATAAAAATCTCTTGTTTTTTTGATATAAAATATCATGTTCAAACAAAAACAGCCGGATTTGATCCGGCTGCCCTTTACTTAAAATTCAATACAATCTATCTCAGTAATAGTATTTAAATCAGCTGATTTGAACATATTAGCTGAAACGAAATAAATATACCCGTTAATATAAACCGCTCTTGAGAACGGAGTATAGTTTTCTGTAACAACACCAGACGTATGATTATACATATGGGTCATACCCTTGACTGCTCCTTTAAAGACAAACTTATTATTCTCAAATGAATAAAATTCATAGAATGAATCTGTTTTTCCGTATTCATCGGTATGCTCGTTTTTTTCTACCGGAAAACCTATTAAATTCATTTCCGGATTTATAAAAAGCGCTTTTCTTTCATATCTTGCCTCTGACCAGCCTTCCATTTCAATAGAATCAACAGCTTCAAGCTCAGCAGGATCACTATTATCAAACATAGTAAATTTAATTCCTGTTTCACGTCCGTCTTCATCAGCAGAAGAGCCGAATCCGAACAGCAAGCCATTGGTCCATTTCTGCATATATGAACTGTAACCGGTTATCTTAAATTCATCCAGCATAACCGGCTTGGAGGGATCACTAAGATCAACGGCATAAAGCGGATCAGTCTTCATAAATGTTACTACATAAGCTAAATCACCGCTGAAATTCACCGAACGTATAATTTCATCTATTCCGAAATCTGAAATACTGCCGACTTCATTAAGATTCATATCCAAAACATACAGAGCATTATTATATGTCATTCTATCTACATCAAAGCTGCTAATGGTAGTTGCTATCCTGAAATATCCGTTATACTCGCTCATTGAAAACTGATCGTTTACACTTCCGCTTACTTTTCCGGTTGCCTGAGGATTTATTATTCCGCCGTCAATTGAAAATCTTGTTATCTGAGTATCGCTATTGCCAAAGGTTATATAAAGATTCTCCAAAGTACAGTATACGTTTCCTGAGTACCCTGCCACCGACTTCATATCGCACGGAGCTGTAATATCACTTCCGTTTAAATTGAATCCTGCAATATTAATATAAGACGCATAGGAATAATAATCATCAAAAATATTCGGAGGCATAACAATACATTCAGGCTTTACATATTCTGATTTACCGTTAACACTATACTCCGGAATATATTCATCAATATCATCCTTTTTAAAATTCTCTGCGCTGTAATGCTTTTTATCATTAGAAACTACATACAAATATCCGTCAGTCATCATACGGACATCGTTATATTCGCCCTCCTGCATATATGTTCCTATATAATCAAGCTGACCTTCGGTATTAAAAAATGAAATACAAGTAGCTGGATTATCATAACTATCATGATAATCATCCACGATATCCATACTGGATGTTGATAATACAACAAGCTTATCATTATAAATATACAAATCCTGAATATATAAATATTCTGAATCGATATTTTCCTGTAAATCAATTGTATATGAATCAGTAAAATTTCCGTTCATAACTTTTACTGCTCTTATTTTATTTTCGCTTGCATAGTAAATGTTCTTACCGTCAGTCTTAACAATATCAGCCTCAAGGACTCCATCTTCCTGATTATACGTATCGGAATAGTTCAGTTCGCCGCTTTCGTCTTCATAACCTGTTTCCTTAAGTCCATCACTTGTAACTGCTTCTTCAACTATATCTTCCGATTTATTAAACGCTCCGAATTTCAGACTGCTGAATAATTTTTTAATCTTGAAATAACTATACACTTCCTTATAACTATCGGCTGTACGGATACTCTGCGGGTCGTCTGATTTATCAGAAATATCATTTGTCAAGGTTTTTAGTGAATTGTGTTCAAAGAGTCCTGATTTAGCAAAGTAAACAGATGTCCCTAAAACTATTGTAAACGCTGCTGCAATAGATGTAATTCTTGTGATTGTACTTTTGCGTATCCTTCTTTTCCTTATTTCAGGCGCATTTAAATTGTCAAGCATCAGCTTGATATTTTCCGGTTCAAGCTTTTTTGGAATACTCTCAGCCGACAAATTCTTTTTTATATCTTCCGCACTATATTTCTCACTCATATTGATTCTCCTTTACACTGATACAAAAAGTTCTGCTCTAAGCTTCTGCTTAATTCTTGTAAGGCGTGAACGCACTGTTGAGGCTCGTATACCGCATATTTCAGCTATTTCCTTACTCGAATATCCCTCTAACACCGATAATGAGAGAATAATTTTTGATTCATTATCAAGCGTATCAAGGGCTTCTTTCAGTTCTGCCGAATCAAAATTAAAGTCTTTCGACTCATTTATTTCTTCCTCAGTAGCATTATTGCAGTTTATATATTCTTTTTGCTTTCTTTTTATTTTTGAATACAGGATTTTTAAAATCCAATTCTTAAACGCTTCAGGACTTTTAAGCTTACCTATTGATGAAAATGCGTCAATAACCGTATCACTAACAGCGTCACAAGCGTCATGTGTATTTCTAAGACAGTAAAGCGCTATATGATACAAATCCTTGTAAACCATTTCATAAAGTCTGGAAAACGCTTCTGTATCCCCTTTTGCAGCCAATGCAGCATATTGCTTAAAATCTTCCATTTTGACCTCCCTTGAACCGATTCATAAAATAAGTGTTCAAAAAAACTTAATTTGCTGCAAGCAAAAAGAAAATTCAGGAAAACCAACAAATAAGAGTTTTGTTTTTAGTTAATAATATACAAAAAACTCCCGAATATTACTTCGGGAGTAAGCTGATTTTATAGCTGATCTGCAAGATCAAGTATAAGTCTTTCGGTTTTTTCCCAGCCAAGACAAGGATCAGTAATTGACTTGCCGTAAATGCTGTCGTCAACAGACTGATTTCCATCTTCAATATAGCTTTCAATCATAAGACCTTTAACAAAGTGCTTTATATCATCAGAATGTCTGCGGCTATGAAGAACCTCTTTGCTGATTCTAATCTGTTCAAGATACTTCTTGCCTGAATTTGAGTGATTAGTATCTATGATAACTGCTCTGTTAGCAAGATTCTTTTTACAGTAAAGGTCATACAGGAAAATAAGATCTTCAAAGTGGTAGTTCGGTATAGTCTGACCATGCTTATTAACTGCGCCTCTGAGAATTGCATGAGTATACGGATTACCGTCCGTGCTTACTTCCCAGCCTCTGTATAAGAAATTATGACTTCCCTGAGCCGCAGTGATGGAATTAAGCATTACGGCTAAATCTCCCCCTGTTGGATTTTTCATACCGACCGGAATATCCATTCCGCTGGCGGTAAGTCTGTGCTGCTGATCTTCAACAGAACGTGCTCCGACAGCCACATAAGAAAGAAGATCATGAAGGTAACGGTAGTTCTCAGGGTAGAGCATCTCATCAGCGCAAGTGAGCTTTGTTTCTGCAATTGCTCTTGTATGAAGATGACGTACATGAATAAGACCCTCAAGCATATCCTCTTTCTTAGCAGGATCAGGCTGATGAATCATTCCCTTGTATCCCTCGCCGGTTGTTCTCGGCTTATTTGTATAGATTCTCGGAATAATAATTATTTTATCCTTTACCTTTTCCTGCATTACTGCCAAACGGCCTACATAATCCATAACAGGTTCTTCCTTGTCCGCAGAGCAAGGACCGATTATAAGCAGAAATTTATCAGACGCACCTGTGAAAACATCAATAATCTGCTTGTCTCTTTCAGCTTTTGTCTTTAAAACTTCCTCCGAAGGCGGATAAAGTTCTCTTATTTCACTTGGTGACGGTAATTTTCTTTTAAAATTCATTCCCATTTTTAACTCCTCCAGCCATATTCATATTATATAATGGCAGCCGATTTACTAACACGCTTTAAATCAATAAAGCACGTTTTTCCAATAATACCCCGAAAAAATCGGGGATTATCTTAATTCAACTCAGCATATTTAAATTTACAAGGTAATTATATCACACATTCAGATAAAAGTCAATACTAAAACTGATTTTATTACTATTTATTTTCTTTTGCTGATATTTTTTCTGCAACTAACCTAAAAACAGCAGTCTTAGACACTATTTTTTCATCAAATTTAAAATTTTTTCCTGTCTGATGTTTCATTATTATATTTAGAGCCGCTTTCTTGTCTTCAATTTTTTTAATAAATTCTACTTTGCCGCTTCCGGTAATGCTTTTATATAAAAAGCTGTACGAACAAGGACTGCTTCCCTCAGACAAGCTGCACTGACAGTCCATTTCAAAAGCCGCATACGGAAATCTTTTCAATGCGTCAATTTTACGTCCCCCGCAGGCTCCGTGAAAATAGAAAACAAAGCTTTCGCCTTCATAAGCATAACCAAAATTCATAGGAATTATATAAATTCCATCAACGGTATTCATTGCAATTCGGCAAACTCTGCAGCTTCGGATAATCTCCTCTATTTCATATGTATTGCTAACTTCACGGTCACTTCTTCTCATTTTTTCCCCCGAAAATTTTCGGCTTCAAATATTTTACATAAACCTCCACACTTCCGCTTAAAGCATAATCATAGAGGCAAAAGAACAGATTTGACAACGCCCAGAATACGTATATTCCAAACTTTCCGAAAAAGGAAAAATCATCGGTAAAATCATCAACGCCCAACAAATGAAGCGTAAGCTCATAGTATACAACAGCGCATATATTAAATATACAAAGCTTTACTAAATTCTTCAATGGTCTGATATTTATTTTCTCTAATTTATACCTTATAATCGGATAGTGACCAAACAAAAGAATAAAAATGAGAGCAGCGCCCTTGTCAAAGGTGATAAACAGCGAAAGAATACTTACAGACGCATAAGTAAGAAAAGCCCATGGAATATTAACCTCAGTGACTATTATTGTCATTAAAGCTCCTGCGATCATAGGAAGAGTAAGATATAAAAACGGCATAATGCCTGTCAAAAACATGGCAAAAATGCATAAAGATGAAATTACTCCTCCAAGCGCAACTTTATAACTTACATTATTCATAATCAGCAGCAGTCGCACAGACAGTCGGCGCAAATTAATAACTGACAGGTATTGCAAAGGCAATTTGCAGAATTCATATTCATTCCGCTGCCGCCTGAATTATAAGGATTACCGGACATATTTCCATTCCTGCTGCTGCGCATCCGAGCAAAGGCCGCCTGATACTCTCTGTTTGACGGTTCAAGGCGAACTGCCTTTTCATAATAGGAATATGCGTCATTAAGCCATCCTCTTGAAAGGCATACTGTTCCTTTTAGAAAATTCCATTCGCCGCTCATTTCCTGTCTGTTCCGTTCCAGAACATTGTCGGCTTCTGTATATTGCCCTTTTTCAATCATTGTGCGTAAATTAATATAGAAATTTTCACCTTGAGCAGCTTCCCCGCTTCTGCGCATATTCATTATTTGATCATATGCCGCATTAATTTCAGCCATTTTCTGGGTAGCAATCTCTTCCATTACGCTGTCCATATGTTTATCCGGATGATACTGCTGAGAAAGCTTTCTATATGCAGTTTTTATTTCATCATCCGTTGCGGAGGGGCTTACTCCGAGAATGCTGTATGGATCATTCATAATTATCTCCTGTTCTTTAAACTTTAATTTCTTTGTTTTCTGCAAGGATTTTTTTCAAAAATTTCTTGTTTCCCAATCTGAAATTTTTCAGTCCGAGAAAAATTACATTATCGATAATTTCCTTGAATTTTTTTACTTCCATTTTACCATAATAATCCGCAATCATGCCCAATGTCAGGTTTATGCTTTCAGCGGCATATCTTTGCGGATCATCAACAGAATTACTGCAAAAAGGGTTATAGCTTCCCTTTTTTTCATCTTTTTTCATATCCTCAAATGCGTCTGCAATATAAACAAACCGCCCCAAATGGTATCCGAACCCTGCAAGAGCTTTTTTTTGTTCTTCATCATCCGAAACGCCTTCTGCCATATATGACATTATTTGAGCCGTAGGTTCACATGCTGCGTCTACGGAACTGCACCGTTCCTTTTCCAATATAAACTGTTCGTTCATACGCTTTTCAACAACTTCTGCAAGAGAAGGGTATTGTAACGAGGCTTTTTTATATCCTTTTTTAGCAAAAGATCTGATGATTTTAAAAAATACTGACATAAGTCCCCTGCTGTCGGCTATACTGTCGCAGATTTTATGATAAACAGATATTACAGCCGCTCCGGACGCATATTCAAGTTCAGCGCAGTCACACAAACAAGGACGTTTTTTAAACGGGTGAATTATGCACCTTTGCTTAGTAATCGTCAGTTCATTCTCACTATATGCTCCGGAAAGCATACTCAAAAATGCAAAGTCATAACTGAGCATAAGCCTGAAAAACTGCCCGTAGCCTTTTCCCATCTTCTTGCATAAACCGCAGTAAAATGCACTGTAAACGTCATATTCGCAAAACCGCATGAACGGTTTGAACGGACGGATGTATCCAAACACATTAATTTCTTCTTTCTTTTTATTATATCTTATTTTAACAGGAATAAACCCGATTGTCAACGCTTAATCAAAACATAATATTATTATATCATGCATTGTTATTGTTTTTTTGTTTAAAATAAAAAATGTATGTGAAAATTTCCAAAAAATATAGTAATTCACTTCCGTTTATGATATAATAATACGCATACGGAATTTTAAAATTCCAAATATTAATCAGAAAGGTCGGATACATTTGATTATTGATTGTCATACGCATACCCACAATTCAGTTGACGGACAGAACACTGTACGTGAACGCTGTCTGCGAGCGATACAGCTCGGATTCGACGCAATGGCGGTAACCGACCACTGTGAAGCCAACAGGTTTTATGAAATGGAACATTATAATGTTTCTGTCCCCAAAGAGTTTGACGAATATAACTATCAGAAATATTTTAATGCTTCTATGGAGGAAGTACAAAAGGCTCAGGAAGAATTTAACGGAAAACTGAATTTAATCTGCGGGGTCGAGCTCGGACAGCCCATTGCCGACCTGCAGGCATCTCAAACAGTACTTCAAGACGAACGTCTGGATTTTGTAATCGGCTCCGTTCATGAACTTCCCGGAAAAGATGACTTTGCTTTTCTTAAATACTCTCAGGATTCAGTAAATGAAATTTTAAATGAAAATTTTATGGAAATCCTAAAGCTTGTAAACTGGAACGGTTTTGATGTGCTTGGACATCTTACATACGCTCTCAGGTATATCCAGGGCGAACAGGGCATTAATGTTAATATGTCCGCATATGATGACATAATTGAAGAAATTTTTAAGATAATTATTCAAAACGGCAAAGGAATTGAAATCAATACCTCCGGTTTAAGGCAGAAATACGGCGATGTATTTCCATCTTTCAAATATATTAAGCTTTACAGAGAACTTGGCGGAGAGATAATTACAATTGGTTCGGATTCTCATACAACCGAAGACCTGGGTAAAGGTATTCCGGAAGGAATTTCACTGGCTGAAAAAGCCGGCTTCAAATATGTTTCTTACTTTATAAAGAGAAAGCCCTGCTTTATTAAAATAAAATAATACAGCCTGTATACGGCAGAATGGAGAATATATAATGAATGATCTTTTGACTCTTCTAAGACAAAACGCAAGATTTTCAAATGAACAGCTGGCAACTATGCTGGACACAACTCCCGAAAATATTGCAGCTGAAATCGAAAAGCTTGAAAATAACGGTATTATTAAAGGTTACAGCGTAATTGTTGATGAAAATAAAGTTAACAGCAATCTTGCAAGCGCTGTTATTGAGCTTAAAGTTACTCCGCAGAGAGACTGCGGATTTGATGATCTGGCTAAAACAGTTATGATGTATGACGAGGTTGAAAGCGTTTCACTTATGTCAGGTTCATATGACCTTGCCGTAACTGTTACCGGCAAGGATCTGAAAGAAATTGCTCTTTTTGTTGCTCAGCGTTTGTCAACAATTGAAGGAGTACTTTCAACTACTACACATTTTATTCTGAAAACCTATAAGGAAAAAGGTATCTTTATTCAGGAAGAGGATGTTGACGAAAGGGGTTTCGTTGCTCCGTGATAAATTATGATAATGTTTTATCTGATAAGATAAAAGAAATTAAGCCCTCCGGAATAAGAAAATTTTTCGATCTTGCAGGCTCAATGGAGGGCGTTATAAGTCTTGGCGTTGGCGAACCTGATTTTCAGACTCCGTGGATCGTAAGAAAATCAGCTATTAATACCCTTGAAAAGAAAAGAATTATTTATACTGCTAATTCAGGACTGGCTGAACTGAGAAAAGAAATTTCCAATTATATACTTAAAAAAAATAAAGTATCATATAATCCGGATAACGAAATTATTGTTACAGTAGGCGGGTCTGAAGCTATTGATATATCCATCAGGGCACTTATTAATCCCGGGGATGAGGTTCTTATTGTTGAACCCTGCTTTGTATGCTATTCCCCTATTGTAGAGCTTATGCACGGTGTACCTGTACCTATAAGCACTAAGCATGAGGATAATTTTAAACTTACTGCAAAAGCCCTTAAGGAAAAGATTACTGATAAAACAAAACTCCTGATTTTACCGTTCCCTAACAATCCCACAGGCGCTATTATGACAAGAGAAGATCTGGAAGAAATCGCTGACGTCCTTAGAGGTACGGACATAATTATTCTTTCTGATGAAATTTATTCAGAACTTACATACGGACGAGAGCATTGCTCCATAACCGAAATTGAAGATATGCAGGAAAGAACGATTCTTATAAACGGTTTTTCAAAGGCATTCGCTATGACTGGATGGCGTCTCGGCTACCTTGCCGCCCCGGAACCGCTTGTAACCCAGATTATGAAAATTCATCAGTATGCTATTATGTCGTCCCCGACAATCAGCCAATATGCAGCTATTGAGGCTCTTACAAAATGCGACGCTGAAGTTAAAAAGATGGTTACTGAATACAATATGCGCAGACGTCTGCTCGTTGATAAATTTAATGAAATCGGTCTTGACTGCTTTAATCCTGAGGGGGCATTCTATGTATTCCCTTGTATAAAGAGTACTGGTCTTTCAAGCGAAGAATTTTGCGAGCGTCTTCTAAATGAACAGAAAGTCGCTGTTGTACCGGGAAATGCCTTTGGTCAAAGCGGAGAAGGTTTTATAAGAGTTTCTTACGCATACTCACTTAAACATCTTATGGAAGCTCTTAAACGCATTGAACTGTTTGTAAATAATTTGAAAAACAGGTGAACCGCATGAAAAAAATCACTTTAAAGACATCTGCTAAAATTAATCTTACTCTTGATGTCACAAGTATTCGTGATGATGGTTATCATAATATAGAAAGCATTTTTCAGAGCATAGGCATTTATGATATTATAACAGTTTCACGAAACCGCGGAAGTGAAATAAATATAAGCTGCAGTGACTTATCAGTACCGTGCGATAAAAGAAATATTGTATATAAAGCTGCCGAAAAATTCTTTTTGTATACCGGAAAAAGCAGCGGCTTAAATATCGATATTCAGAAAAATATACCGTCTCAGGCGGGTCTTGGAGGCGGTAGTTCTGACGGCGCTGCCGTACTTACAGCTCTGAATTTGCTTTTTAAAACACATTTGGCTCCGGAAGCTTTAATAAAAATCGGCTCTGAAGTAAGCGCTGATACGCCTTTCTTCATAAACGGCGGAACAGCTTTGGTAGAAGGAATCGGAGACAGTATTAAGCCTATAAGATTTATTCCGCCTACAGATTTTGTTATTGCTAAAGGAAAAGACGGCATTTCAACACCATCAGCATATAAACATATCGATATGCTGTTTAATCCTAAACACCCTAAAACAGAAAAACTTTTAAAAGCAATTGATAAGGGCAAATTTATTAATCACTGTGATTTATGCGGAAATCTTTTTGAACAGGTAACCGATATTGACGACGTATTTGAAATTAAAAAGAAAATGATAGAAATGAATGCTCTTTCTTCTGTTATGAGCGGCAGCGGAGCCTCTGTTTTCGGTATTTTTAAAAACCGAAATGAAGCTGAACATTGTGCGTTCGAACTAAACAGACTTTTCCCGTTTTCAACGTATTGTCAATCTGTCGGTCAAAGCATAAAAATTATCAGCACTAACTGATACATAACAATAAAAACTGATTCCGCTGTTTGCAGAATCAGTTTTTTCTTTCTAATTTACCTAAATAAAAAATGAAATGAAAATCAAGAAAACGAGAGAAACAAAGAAAAACAGAGAGAAAACAAGCGTGAGAGGGATATAAATTAAAATTTCGGCAATTTAAGCCTTGACTTTGCCTTCCTTATTTGATATAATTATCCAGTAATGTCAAGGGAAAGTACGGATATGCTTTCAACAGCGCTTGCGAATGTCCGTCAGAACAGGATTAACCCACTCCGGTTCAGGCTTGACGAAAATATTAAAACGGAGGATTAATACTATGTCAACTTTTATGCCAAAAGCTAACGAAGTTAACCGTAATTGGTATATTTTAGACGCAGCAGGCAAGCCGCTCGGACGTGTTGCTGCTCAGGCTGCTCACATTCTCAGAGGCAAGCACAAGCCAACTTTTGTTCCTCATGTAGACTGCGGCGATCACGTAATCATCATTAACTGTGAAAAGGCTGTTCTTACAGGTAAGAAGCTTGAACAGAAAAATTTCTACTGGCACACTGGCTGGATCGGCGGCCTTAAATCAATAAGCTACAAGGAACTTATGTCTAAGAATCCTGAAAAGGCAATGATGATCGCTGTAAACGGTATGCTCCCTAATAATTCTCAGGGAAGAAATCAGCTCAAGCGCTTAAGAACTTACAGAGATACAGCACATAAGCATGAGGCTCAGAAGCCTGTTGCTTATGAAATATAATTAAGGAGGCGACTTAAATGTACGAATCAAAGGTTAAATTTTACTATGGAACCGGCAGAAGAAAGCACTCTGTTGCCAGAGTAAGACTCTATCCGGGTTCAGGCAAGATCACAATCAATGACAGAAGCATTGACGAGTACTTTGGACTTGAAACATTAAAGCTCATCGTTCGTCAGCCTCTTAATCTGACTGATAATACAGAAAAGTTTGACATTGTCTGCACTGTTACAGGCGGCGGTGTTACAGGACAGGCAGGCGCTATCAGACACGGCGTTTCAAGAGCTCTTCTTGAATATGATGCTGAACTTAGACCAGTTCTTAAAAAGGCTGGATTCCTCACTCGTGACCCGAGAATGAAGGAAAGAAAGAAGTACGGTCTCAAGGCTGCTCGTCGTGCTCCTCAGTTCTCAAAGAGATAATTTCTTTATCAAATTTATATGCTTTATCAAACCTCGAAACTACGTCGTTTCGAGGTTTTTTCTGCAAACATTAGAACCTTTTTTAAATTATACTACAATATCCTCGGCTCTTATCAACATTTTTTTCATATTCCACCCAAATATTAAAAAAACAAAAAGCAGTTGCGCTGTCAATTCCGACAGAGAGCAACTGCTTATTTTATAACATCAAATTAATCAAGGTCATCCTCGCACGTAGGAAGTTTTGCTCCACACGCACCGCAGAACTGGAATTTATCCATAACTTCTGACTGACAATTAGGACAAATCTTCACACCCTTAAGAGACTGAAGTTCAAAACGCATTTTCTTAATTCTTCTTTTTCTTGTATCTATATCTTCACAAAGATCCTTGAGTTCATCTGCATCATTAGGATTCTTATAATAAGCCTTGCCTATATCAGTTAAAATTTCAAGTATTCTTTCTTCCTCATAAACAATCTTTCTTTTAAGATTTCCTGAATCGGACATATTCTTTGCTTTTTCACTTGCTGACTTGCTTGCATCAGTAAATTTGTCTAAAATACCCATTAAATAAAACCTCACATTTCATAAATTTCTTCACTGGTATAAAGTTTAACTCCAGAATCCGCCAATATTTTCGCAGTTTTCTCATTATCCGAAACTCTCAGAATAACGCAAGCATAATCATCAGATTTGCTAACAAATGCATACATATACTCAACGCTTATTCCATTGTTATACAGCGAATCCATAACTGTAAACAGACCGCCGGGGCTGTCTTTTATTCCCACGGCAAGAACATCGGTAATCGTAACCGTACAGTCGGCTTCCTTTAAAGCTAAGCAGGCCTTTTCCGGATCATTTACAATTACTCTAAGAATACCGAAATCCTTTGTATCAGAAATAGAAACTGCTCTAATATCAATTTCGTTTTCTTTTAAAATATTTGTCATTTCCCTTAGTCTGCCTGGTTTATTTTCAACGAAAATGGATATCTGCCTTATTTTGCACATAATTACACCTCCCGCTTTAAGTAAATTAAATATATGATAATTCAGAATCTCTGAAATATTATATTACATATTTCTTCCCAAAGAAAAAGCTTTCAGATTAAGTTCAAGAAACTTTTCCGGAACACAAGCCTTTATGGCCTCTATCCAAACTTCCTCTGCAATCTGCATTTTGGATGACATAAGTCCCATCAAAACTACATTAGAAGCCTTAACGTTTCCAGCTTCTTCTGCAATAGCGAGAGCGTCCGCAGCAGTAACATCAATTCCAGAAGCGCTGATTTTTTCAATAATATTTTCAGGATATACAGCCGCACCGGTAATTACCGGCATAGGATCAAGAGTTTGAGTAGAAGTAATAAGATGACCATTCTTTTTAAGATATGACATCCATCTTGCTGCTTCAAGTAGTTCAAATGATACTATAATATCTGCTTCGCCCTTGCAGATAACCGGTGAATTAACCTCTTCGCCATACTTAACATATGTAACAACAGAACCGCCCCTTTGGGACATTCCATGTACTTCGCTGACCTTAACGTCATATCCCTGGGACAAAAAAACGTTTCCAAGAATTTTTGAGGCAAGCAGACTTCCCTGTCCGCCTACGCCGACTATCATAATTGATTTAGTTTCCATATAAAACCGCCTTTCCGTATGCAAACGCTCAAGCTTCGATAGCGTCGAATCTGCACATTTCCCGACATATCCCGCATCCAACACACTGTGTTTTTTCAATTTCCGCCTTTTTATTTCGGAAAGAAATTGCAGGACATCCTATTTTCAGACACATCTTACAAGACTTACATTTATCTGTGTTTACAGATAGCGCCGGTTTATGCTTTACATATTTAAGCAAAGCACATGGACGTCTTGAAATAATAACAGACGGAGCCTTAACTGAAAGTTCTTCCAGTACAGCTTCTTCCGTTTCCTTCATATTATAAGGATCAACAACCCTAACCCTTTCGATTCCAACAGCATGACAAAGTTCCTCAAGAGAAACCTTTGAAGCAGGATCCCCCTTAAGATTAAATCCTGTTGTAGGATTCTGCTGATGTCCTGTCATTCCTGTAATAGAATTATCAAGAATAATTACGGTAGAGTCTGAAGCGTTATAAGCTATATTTATAAGTCCTGTAATTCCGCTGTGAATAAAAGTGGAATCTCCTATAACTGCAACACTTCTGCGTTCACCCTCTTGGCCCATTATCTTATTTATTCCGTGAAGAGCTGAAACTGATGCGCCCATGCATACAGTCAGGTCCATAGAATTAAGCGGAGCAGCAGCGCCAAGCGTATAGCAGCCTATATCTCCTGAAACCGTTATCTTATTTTTTGAAAGCACATAGAAAATTCCTCTGTGAGGACATCCTGCGCACATAACCGGAGGTCTGCCCGGAACCTGTTCCTCAAAATCAGTAAATTCTGTTTTCTTGCCGAGAATTTTTTCTGCTATAATTGCCTGTGAAAGTTCTCCTGTAAACCCGAAAATTTCTTTTCCCTTAACATCCACTCCGATTTTACGGCAGTGAGTTTCAATTATATCGTCAAGTTCTTCAATAACGTAAACTGTATCAAACTTTTCAGCGAAATCCTTTATCAGCTTAACCGGAAGCGGATTTACGATTCCCAGCTTAAGATAAGAAACGCTGCCGCCGAAAACTTCCTTAGCATACTGATAAGCTATACCGCTTGTAATAATACCTATTTTTCCGTTATTGATTTCTATTTTATTTAACGATGAAGTTTCTGCAAACTCTCTAAGTTTTACCATTCTCTCCTCGACAAACACATGTCTATCCCTGGCAAACGCCGGCATCATTACATATTTGCGGGGATTTTTTTCATATACCTTTACTTCATCGCCTTTTCTTTCTTCTGTTTCAACAATACTCTGTGAATGTGAAACTCTTGTAGAAAGTCTTACAATAACAGGCGTATCAAACTGTTCAGAAAGCTCAAAGGATTCTTTGACAAATCTTCTGCATTCATCTGAATCAGACGGCTCTACCATCATTACCTTTGACGCAATAGCGTGATGACGGCTGTCCTGTTCATTCTGAGAAGAATGCATTCCCGGATCATCAGCCACGGCAATAACAAGACCGCCGTTTACGCCTGTATATGCTGCTGTATAAAGCGGATCTGCCGCAACGTTCAGACCTACATGCTTCATACCGCAAAAGCTTCTTGCACCGGCAATTGAAGCCCCGATAGCCGCTTCCATAGCAACCTTTTCATTCGGCGCCCATTCCGCATACATTTCTTCATATTTTGCTCCGTATTCAGTCACTTCTGTTGAAGGAGTTCCCGGATAACTGGAAATAAACCGACATCCGCCCTCATAAAGACCTCTTGCAAAGGCTTCGTTGCCAAGCATAAGTTTCTTCATTAATTCAGATCCTTTCATTTTTAATTTCTGCTTTTATAATTTCCTAATAGCCATTCTGCCACACCGCCGCAGATATTTGATCCGACAGTTAAATCTGCTGACTCAATCACAATACGATGTGCATTCCCAACAGCTATACGAAAATCTGACGCTTCAAACATAGGAAGGTCATTGTAATTATCTCCGAAACAGGTTATATACTCAAAATTATATTCTTCACGTAGAAATTTTAACCCATTTGCTTTTGATGCTTTATCAGAAAAAACTTCGAGATACCATTTATCAGTATAAATATCCTTATAAAAAGCGCATTCGGCGCCGTTAATCTGAGATATTTCATTTTTAAGAGGCAGGAGTTTTTCATATTCGCCAGTGGCAGTAAAATACACTATATCCGGATCAGCCTCGAATTTTTTACATTGAACAAACGGCTTTCCGAATTTATTTTTTCTTTCCTCTGCAAAGCTCTGCATAATTTCAGTAGTGATCTCAGTATAATAAGCAGTTAATATATCCTTATGTATTTTATACATAAAACAGTTTATTTTATGCTTTTCAAAACCTGCTATAATTTTTTCTGATACATTTTGCGGAATAAATTCGTTTTTAATGTATCTTTCTGATTTCAAATCATAAATACTTACACCATTCATAAGAATACACGGAACATTAATATTAAGTTTACCCGTTATAGGCTTTGCTGAATATACCGAACGTGCAGTAGCAAAAGTAAAGTTCATCCCCTGCACAATAAGCTTATTTATAGCTTCAGCTGTAAAATCACTGAGCCGAGCATTATTGTCAAGAAGCGTTCCGTCCAGATCGGAGATATATAATTTTTTATGATTCATTTCTAAGATCCAGGATTCTCTTAGCTTTTCCCTGGAATCTTTCAAGGGACTTATGCTCCACAAGAGAAACCTTGGTTTCTATTCCGAGCACTGTCTTAAGATCATGATGAATCGCATTTCTGAGATTTTCAAGTTCAGAATAATTTTCAAGAAGCGAACCGTCAGCAAGCTCAATCTTTACTTCAAGAGCGTCTGTAAACTTTGCTCTTGTAATAACCAGCTGATAATGAGGAGCAATATTGTTAAAGTTCATAAGTACGCTTTCAATCTGAGACGGAAAAACATTTACACCCCTGATTTTCAGCATATCGTCAGTTCTTCCCATAATCTTGGACATTCTTGCAAAGGTTCTTCCGCATTTGCAGGTATCATAATCAATTTGAGTTATGTCCTTTGTACGGTATCTCAGCATTGGTATTCCCTCTTTAGTAAGAGTTGTTACAACAAGCTCGCCCTTTGAACCCTTTGGCAGAACATCAAGAGTTTCAGGATCAATAACTTCCATAAGGAAATGATCTTCATTAATATGCAGTCCGCACCTGTGCCGGCATTCGCCTGAAACGCCTGGACCCATAAGTTCACTCATGCCGTAATTGTCGGTTGCAAAGACTCCAAGAGTTTTCTCAATCTGACTTCTCAATTCCTCAGTACAGCCCTCAGAACCAAACAGACCAAGCCTTAAATTAAGTTTGTCAATAACACCCATTTCCCTTGCCTTTTCGCCTATGTACTGGGCATAGGACGGAGTAGCAACAAGTATTGTAGTCTGAAAATCCTGCATAAGCATAATCTGCTTTTCAGTATTACCGCTTGAAGTAGGAACAACAGTAGCTCCTATCCTTTCAAGACCGTAATGCAGACCGAGTGCTCCGGTAAACAATCCGTATCCGAATGCAACCTGAGCGATGTCGTCTTCAGTTGCCCCTGAAGCAACACATAATCTTGCCATACAGGTGGTCCAGTTTTCAATATCATTCTTAGTATATCCTACAACAGTAGGTTTACCGGTGGTACCGCTTGAAGCATGAATTCTCACAATATTCTTAGTCGGCTGACCAAATAGTCCGAAGGGATAGTTATCCCGTATATCAGCTTTTGTTGTATACGGTATATACTTAATATCTTCAAGACATTTTATCTTGTCAGCAGTCACTCCTGCCTTTTCAAGACGGTCATGATAAAAGGGTATATTTTTGCTGCAGTAATCTACAAGCCATTTTAATCTTTCAAGCTGCAAATCTTCAATTTGCTTCCTGGACATTGTTTCAGCATCTTTCTGAAAAAACATTTCATACATCCTTTCTGGAATATAACAAAATATATTCATTAACAATTTATTATATCATTTTTTATGACAAAAGTATATACTTTTCTTGCATTATGCTCTTTATTTGTGAAAGTTATTTTATTTTCATGCTGAATATTTGTACAAAGTGACATAATATAATAACAGACTTAATCCTTTCTGTTTTTTTATTACTATTTCATTGATAAAATTTTCAAAATATAGTATAATATGATAAATAAAAAAAGTGAGGCTCTTAAATGAATTTAATAAAAACTGACATAATAAATCGCTCAATATCAAAAAATCCAGAAAATTTTATATTTAAATCTGAACAATGCTTTGATACCAGTTTAGAACAGCTTTGCGATTTTATAAAAGAACGGCGTGCGACGCATCCTGTAGTACTGATTTCAGGACCGTCCGGTTCAGGAAAAACTTCTACTGCATATAAAATTTCTGAAATTATGAAAAGTAAATATAATAAAAACTGTTCAATAATCTCTCTTGACAATTATTTTCGTTCAAATTCATCTCCCGATATGCCTAAAAACCATAAAGGAAATATTGATCTTGAATCTCCACTGTGCATTGATCTCGAGCTGCTTCAGCAGCACCTTATCCTAATAAAACAAAAGAAAGAATTTCAAATGCCGGTTTTTGACTTTCAGGCTCAGGCACGAAGTCATTATATTCCTTTTGTACGTGAAAAAGGCTCTGTTGTGATTATGGAAGGCATACACGCACTGAATCCTATCGTTACAGGAAATACGGAGGAATTTGCAACTTGTGTTTATATCAGCGTTGATTCGCATATTAAATCTTCTGACGGCAGTCTGCTTAATCCGGAAATAATCAGGCTGCTGCGCAGACTATGCCGTGACAGTCTTTTCCGAGGAAGAAAAACCGAAGAAATATTTCAATATTTTGACGATCTGTCTATCGGAGAAGAAAAGTATATCTTTCCTTATAGACATCGTGCGGACTTTAATATCAATACATTTATGCCGTATGAAGTTTCAATCTACAAAAAACTGCTTGACCCGAAATTGAAATTATGTTCAGACAGCTTTAAGGAAAACCAACGCTTCAAAAAAATCATGAAATTTTTTAATGAACTTGATCCTTTGAATGAAGACTTAGTTCCCAAATCATCAATCTTAAGAGAATTTATAGGAAGCAAAATATAAAATTTAACAACTCGTATACACAATCCTATGATTATTAAACAACCATATATGATAAATAGAATAATTTTATTAAAATAAAAACACGCCGGAAAGTATATAATACTTTCCGGCGTGTTTTATTTATATGGTTATTTATTGCCCCTTTTTTTCTTAGTTAAAAAAACAGCAATTTCAATTATCAGTGACAGAATAATTAATCCTGCTAAAACAGGAACTATTCCAAGGCCGCCCTTAGAATCCGATTTATTTTGACTGTCATTTCTATTGCCGGATTCTGAAGATTCATAATCATTTTCCTTATAATTTCCGGCAGCAGAGTTATTATCGGCACTTTCCGGTTTAGAGACTGATGCGTCAATACTTCCATGAGTAACAACTACACCGCCGTTTTCATCAGCCAAATATGCTGCAAGCCAAGCAAGTGGAGTATTCCAGTTTATTGTGCATTCATTAACAGACCATGCTTCAATATTGTCCATATAACATTTTGCAGGCGCTATCTCTCCTGGTTTCCAGCCGGAACCGCGCACCCACGGATCCTGCATTCCGGAATTAGGTCCTCCAACAAGGACTCCGGCCGGAGCAGACGGAAAACTTTCATCCGCCTGATAAGACCACCATCTGTGATGAGGATTTTTCACAGCATGACTTCCGTATCCGGTTACATATGAATAATCTACTGGATTTCTTCCTAAGATATAATCCATTCCGCTTACAGCGCTGTCAAGATACTTTTCAACACCTGTCAATTCATAAGCATATGCCAGTATAATACTGTTATTTACTACAAAGGAATTTGAACCCCATGAGTAACCTTTTCTATCAATTTCAAAGCTGATTGTACTCTGCTCATAAGGCTGGCCATAGCCCTGCTCCTCTGTAAGCTCCGCATACTTGTCAGCCGCCTCAGCAATACTATCCTTTAGCTTACTGAATTCGGATTTATCAAGCTTATCCTCGTAAAGTGCAAGTGAAAGATTCCCAAGAGCGCTTACGTTGCCCCAGTTAAAGCTTCCGCAAGTATCCACATCTTCACCGCCGGATATTACATCGCCCATTTTAAGATAATCTTCATACCCCTGAGCGTCTTTAAGATATGCTTTATCCTCCGTTGCAAGATAAAGCTCGCATGCTGCCCAGTAAAATTCGTCCTTAGCATTATCATCACCGTACGGACCTCCGCCGACTGATTCATCCAGAGGCGCATACATATCAGGGTGCTTTTTTGCAGCCTCATATGTCAGCACTGCATTTTCAAGGCACTGCTCCGCAAAAGTTTTATCTATATCCTTCCAAAGGCGATACGCCTGAGCCGCACAAGCAGATGTATTAAGAGTAGCCGCTGTTGTAGGCGGCTTTATAATACGTTCTTCCGGATCATCAGCCGGCGCAAGGGCAAGGGCAGTCCACTTAATATCGTGAACCTTATGATAGACCATTGAGGAATAATCACCGTCTTTGACCATCATTTTAAACATCCATTCCAGTTCATACCTTGCCTCGTCAAGAAGATCAGGATACCCGTTGCCGTTTTCAGGTATGCTCATAGTTCCGTCGGCATAAACAGATACATCTCCCCTTTTCACAGCCATTTCATACTGATTCTGCATTGTCCAGAGGGATATACCGCCGTTTACAACATATTTACCATGATCTCCGGCGTCATACCAACCTCCGGTAACATCCTGAGTACCGCTGCTTCCGCTGTATCCCCAGGTCTGCTCAATTGCCGCTGTATCTGACGGGTGTCCCGCAGCACGTGCAAGTGCTGAACCATCTCCTGAAATAATATACTGACTTTCAATGTCGATACCGCTTCTGTTTTGATAAAAATAGTTCAGCGAATCATAGAGCATATATGAATAAAGCTCTCCTGCGCCAATCTGAAATTCACGGCTTTTAGAGCCGTTTTCAGACTGAAGATAAAACTTTCCTGATTCTTTGTAATCTGAAAAATCCAGTAAATGAACCTTATCGCCGGAATCCTCGTCCAGACCTTTCGGAACAGACTTACCCTCAAAAACAGTATTTCCGGATGAATCTACAAGTTCAAATTTAACCGGCGAATCTGAATCAGAAAGCAGTGTTGCACGCTTTTTCATATCACTGAAATAGCCGAGCTGATTGGTCAAAATGTCCGACCGCACCCATTCTTCCTCCGGAACATAATCATTTTCATTGCTTGAAGTACATTCAAGGGACATATTATCAAAAGTGAAAATTGTTCCGGCCGGGACTGAATCTCCGCCTATATGAAAAGCCCATTCCACTTCAGCCGTTCTGCCTGCTGTAAATGTACCCTCAACCTTTTTTGTCTGATTTGCCTGAAGCTGCTGAACGTTCCAAAAAGATTCATGCTGTGAAGCATCAGGTTCGCCATGCCAGTCCTCAGTAAAGGGTTCACTCATATCGCCTATCTTTGTATAATAGGTACAATCATTGCTTGCAGTTATTTCAAACGAAGCTTTATACGTATTACCGCTTGTTATTGTAATTCCTCTGTGACGAAACTGACAGTCCCATCTGTCTTCCCCGCCGTTTGCAGCACCGCCTGGATTTACTATCGTAATCTTATACACTCCTCCAGAAATATCAAAATCCATTTTTCCCGGAGCAGACTCGCAAACATGCCATGGAAGTCCTACGCCATTTTCAAAATCAGTCTGCCCCAAAAGCTGACCTGCATAAACCCTTTCACCGCTGAAAAAAGATCCATTAAGCATCCCTATTCCTGCGGTTACAGAAGCTAAGCATACTGCTCCTATTTTCTTTAATTTCTTTTTTAACATCAATTTATCTCCTTTATATATTAGTACAGAGGAAAAACTTGTATTCTATTATTTTATAATCTCCATTTTACCTAAATAAAAACTATTAAATTTTCATTGTAAGAGCAATACGCTTTCTTTTTACATCTACATCAAGAACCTTAACCTTTACAACCTCTCCGACCTTTACTGCTTCAAGGGGATGCTTTATGAACCTGTCGCATATCTGAGAAATATGAACAAGACCATCCTCATGTACGCCTATATCTACAAAAGCTCCGAAATCAATTACATTTCTGACAGTTCCCATAAGCTCCATGCCCGGCGTCAGATCCTTTATCTCCATTATATCACCGCTTCTCATAAGCGGCGGAGGAAGTTCATCACGCAGGTCACGTCCGGGCTTTTGAAGTTCATCGGCTATATCTGTCAGTGTGGGAACACCTATTCCAAGCTTATCGCTCAATGCCCTGCTTCCGATTTTATTTATTTTATCCTTTACGTTAACTGCTTTTCCCTCAGAAATATCGCTGATACTGAATCCGCATTCTGCTGCCAAGGCCTTAGCAGCTTCATAGCTTTCAGGATGAACAGCAGTGTTGTCAAGAGGATTCTTTCCGTTTCTTACTCTCAGAAATCCTGCGCACTGTTCAAATGCTTTTTTTCCAAGCTTCGGTACCTTCATAAGCTGTTTTCTGTCAGTAAAAGCTCCGTTTTCCTCACGGTATAGTACGATGTTCTTTGCAACAGACGCATTAATTCCTGCAATATACGACAACAGTGAGTGAGATGCAGTATTCAAATCAACACCAACAGAGTTTACACAATCTTCGACAACACCCGACAGAGCTTCATCCATCTGAGCTTTTGGCATATCATGCTGATACTGCCCTACTCCAATGGCCTTAGGATCAATTTTAACAAGCTCAGCAAGAGGATCCTGAAGCCGCCTTGCTATGGAAACTGCGCTTCTAAGTGAAACGTCATACTCAGGAAATTCTTCAGCCGCTAACTTTGAAGCAGAATAAACCGAAGCTCCTGCTTCACTAACAACCATATAACTTACCTTTTCGGGAATTTCCTTTAAAAGCTCTGCAACAAATTCTTCACTTTCCCTTGAAGCTGTTCCGTTGCCAATAGAAATTGTTGTCACTCCGTATTTGCTTATCAGCGCTTTCAGTTTGCTTTTGGCTTCTTCAATTTTTTTCTGAGGCGGAGTAGGATAAATCACAGTTGTATCCAAAACCTTTCCCGTACTGTCGACTACTGCAATTTTGCACCCTGTTCTGTAAGCAGGGTCAAGTCCCAGCGTAACACTGTTTTTTACCGGAGGCTGAAGCAAAAGCTGACGCAAATTTGACGAAAACACCTTTATTGCTCCGTCAGCGGCTTTTGCAGTCAACTCACTGCGCAGTTCCCTTTCCACTGATGGCATAATAAGACGCTTACAGCTGTCCTGAGCCGCTGACCTGACATACTCTGCACTTTTACTGCTATTCTCAACATAAATTTTTGCCGCTTCGCCATAACACATTTCTTCATCAATTACAATGGAAACCTTAAGCTTATTCTCTTTCTCACCTCTGTCAAGAGCAAGGATTCTATGACCAGCAATCTTTGAAACCGGTTCTCTGAAATCATAATAATTTGTATAAACCGACTCCTCCTCTTCATTCACTGCTCTTGATTCAATAAGTGCATTTTTTTCATATATATTTCGTATTTTCTTACGAAGCTCCGCATTGTCAGATATATTTTCTGCAATTATATCCATAGCGCCCTGTATGGCTGATTCAGCATTTTCAACACCCTTTTCTTCATCAACAAAAGCCTCAGCCTCGCTCAAAGGATCGCAATTATCCTGGCTTATTATAATTTCTGCCAATGGTTCAAGTCCCTTTTCACGGGCAGCGCTTGCTCTTGTTCTTCTTTTAGGTCTGAACGGACGATAAATATCTTCAACCTCAACCAAAGTCACAGCCTTTTCCAAAGCAGAAATTATCTCTTCATTAAGCTTGCCCTGTTCCTCTATTGAGGAAGTTACTTCTGATTTTCGGGTTTCAAGATTTCTAAGATATGTAAGTCTATCGTTAAGTTCTCTCAAAACCTGATCATCAAGTGAACCGGTTAGTTCTTTTCTGTATCTTGCAATGAATGGAATTGTTTTTCCGTCATCAATTAAAGCCACAGTATTATCAACCTGCTCTTTTCTGAGATTAAATTCTTCGGCAAGCCTGCTGTTTATTAAGTCAGTTTTTTCATTTACATTTGACATTTATTAATCCTCCAAATTTATATTTGACCCTCTTGTAAATCAGTATCAATACTGATTTTTTGCATAATAATATTTTACCATTTTTTATTCAATAATGCAAATAAAAAAGCCGCTTATTTAAAAGCGGCAATAATTTATATAGTCTGCTCAAGTTCACTTTTCTTTGGTCTTGTCATAAGTGAACCCAGTGCGTCACGAACATTCTTTTTATTAAACAGTACATCATTCAGCTGTTCTGTTATAGGCATTGATACGCCAACTTTACGGGCAAGCTCTATTGCTACTTTACAGCAATTGTATCCCTCTACTGTACCGACAATCTTAACTGCTTCATCAGGGGCAACTCCCTGTCCTATCAGAATACCCGCCCTGCGGTTTCGGCTGTGCATACTCGTACAAGTAACAATAAGATCACCTATTCCCGTCAGACCTGCAAAGGTAGAAAAGGAAGCTCCCATTGCTACTCCAAGCCGGCTTATCTCATTAATTCCTCTTGTCATAAGAGCGGCCTTTGTATTATCACCGTAACCCAGTCCGTCGCATATTCCGGCACAAAGAGCAATAATATTTTTCAGTGCTCCGCCGAGTTCACATCCAACTACATCTTCATTTATATAAATTCTAAATACATTACTGCTTAGCGTATCCTGAATAAATGCCGCTGCCTGAGTATTCTCCGACGCAGCCACAATGGTTGTAGGAACACCGATTGCAACTTCTTCAGCGTGTGACGGACCTGAAAGAATAACTACCGGCGCATGAGGTATTTCTTCTGCAAGCACATCACTGATAAGCTTTAAACTGCCGTTTTCAAGTCCCTTACCCGTATTAACCACAATCATATCCTTTGTAATATACTCTGAAGCTTTATGTGCAACATCACGGATAAACGGGGAAGGTATTCCAAACAGAACGATTTCGCATCCGCTGATACACCCCATATCAGCAGTAAGTTTAACCGTCTCAGGAATTTTTACTCCCGGAAGCTTTATCTTATGCTCTCCGTCACGTCTAATATCTTCAATTTCACTTTCAAAAGCCGACCATACGGTAACATCATGACCATTTCTGTCAAACATAACGGCAAGCCCTATTCCAAAGCCGCCAGAACCAAGAATAGTGATTTTAGCCATAGTTATTTCTCCTTATTGTTATTAAACGAAAATCTGTTTTCCGTGCCGTTTTTCAGGCGAACCATATTTGTTCTATGCATGAATATTACAAGCAGCGCCATTGGAATTGTTAACGCCATATTAACAGCAGCAAGCCACAACGGCGCTTTTTCCGCAAAATACTGAATTATAAATGTAACAAAAGGCACAAGAGCCGCCGCTGTCATAGATGATACAGAAACGTAATGTGAAACAACAAGAACAGTTATAAATATCAGCATAATCACGGCAAATGCAGGAGGATCAATTACAATAAAAACTGAAACCCCAACAAGAACGCCCTTACCACCTTTGAATCCATAATATACCGGAAGAACATGACCTATTATTGCAAATACACCGGCTATATAACCAATATAGTGAACGTCGTTTTCAGGACCAAGACCTGCTTCTAACAGTACTGCAATATAACGGCATATAATTACAGACACAATGCCTTTCAAAAGATCCCCTGCAAGAGTAAGCAAAGCCGGAATCTTGCCAAAACACCTGAGCGTATTGGTAAGACCTGCATTTCCGCTGCCGAATTTTCTTATATCTTTGCCTTTAAGAAGACGTACAACAATGATAGAAAAATTACAGCTTCCCAAAAGATACGAGATGATCGCTGTAATAAAAATTACAATTGCATAATTCATACTAACCCCTACTTTCCGCTGTCTCCGCGTTCTCTGACAATAAACCTCACCGGAGTTCCTGTTAGGCCGAAAGTACTGCGTATCTGATTTTCAATATACCGCTGATACGAGAAATGGAAAAGGTCAGATCTATTAACAAAGGTAACAAAGGTAGGCGGTTTTGTTGATGGCTGAGTCATATAATAAATTTTAAGTCTTCTTCCCTTATCAGACGGAGGCTGTACTCTTGTTGTGGCATATGACAGAACGTCATTGAGAGTACCGGTTGAAATTCTCATGCAGTTCTGCTCATTTACATAATTGATCATTTCAAAGAGCTTATTCACACGCTGTCCAGTTTTGGCAGAAATAAATACAAAGGGAACATATGACATAAAGCTAAAATCATTTTCAAGCTTTGTCTGAAATTCCTTCATAGTATTATCGTCTTTCTCTATTGCATCCCATTTATTCACTGCAATAATAGACGCCTTGCCCTGTTCATGGGCATAACCTGCTATTTTGGAATCCTGTTCAGTAAATCCAACCTCAGCGTCAATTACAATAACGCAGACATCAGCCCTATCTACCGCCATATATGCTCTGAGAACACTGAAATGTTCAATTTTCTCATTTACCTTTGATTTTTTTCTGATTCCGGCAGTATCTATAAATACATATTTACCATTCTCATTTTCTATGACTGTATCTGTTGCATCTCTTGTAGTACCTGCTATATCTGAAACAATAACACGTTCTTCTCCGGCTATCCTGTTTATAAGAGACGATTTGCCTGCATTCGGCTTTCCTATAACAGCAACCTTTATAAATTCATCATCATAATCCTGATAATTTTCATCAGGAAAGTATTTAAATACTTCGTCCAGCAGATCTCCCGTACCATGACCATGCTGCGAAGAAATAGGAAACGGATCACCAAGCCCCAAATTATAAAACTCATATAATTCCACCGGAGGCTCGCCGATAGTATCGCATTTATTGACTGCAAGAACAACTGGTTTTCCGCTTTTAAGCAGCATTGAAGATACATCCTGATCACTTGCAGTGACGCCGCATTTTATATCAGTAACAAGTACTATAACATCAGCACGTTCAATAGCGACTTCTGCCTGACGTCTCATCTGTGAAAGAATAACGTCATCTGAATCAGGCTCGATACCTCCTGTATCAACAACCATAAATTCTCTTGAACGCCACTCGCATTTTGAATAAATGCGGTCCCTTGTTACTCCGGGAGTATCTTCCACTATTGAAAGCCTCTGGCCAACAAGTTTATTAAACAGCGTGGATTTTCCAACGTTCGGTCTGCCCACCACTGCAACAACCGGTAAAGGCATAAAAACATCCCCTTTCTGGTTTTCAGCTTTTCTGAATACTATTTATACAACGCTAAAAAATTCGCCCATATATTAAAAAAGGAGAGAAGGATAGTTCCTCCTCTCCTCCCGAGCATTATTCAGCATCCATTTTGATAACTTCAACGCCCTTGTAGAATCCGCAATTCTTACACACCTTATGTGGAGCCTTAAGTTCACCACAATTATCACATCTGCTAAGTGCAGGTGCATCAAGCTTCCATACAGCTGAACGTCTCTTATCACGTCTTGCCTTGGAAGTTTTTCTCTTTGGTACAGCCATTCTGGCACCTCCTTAAAGCCTTATTTCAGGCTCAGCTATTTTAGCAATTACACTCGGATTCATTCAGATTACATCCGCATACCGGACAAATGCCCTTGCAGTCTTCACAGCAAAGCATTTTTGTAGGCAGTTCAAGAATAATATCCGACAGAGCAATCTCATTTACATCTACACTGTCATTTTCAGCTATAATAAAATCATCATTTTCGCTGTTGACAGACGTTACAACAATGTGCTTAAAATCAAAAGAATAATCCCTCTGAATCTCATTAAGACACCTGTCGCAGATGATATTTAATGTAAACTTTACGGAATAAATCATATAAACAATTCCGGCACGGTTATAAAAACTCCCTTTTATTGAAACCGGAACGGCAAAGTTATATCCCTTTGCATGCGAAAATTCAGTTTCAGGAATTTCATATTCAAATTCACGGCGTTCACCGGTAATATTAAAAACCTGACGCAGATTCACAACCATATATTTACTCCCTTTTAAGCATCACAAAGTCTATTATATACAATAAACCCGGACTTGTCAATACTTTTTTAATTAATCAGCAAATTTCAGAACATTTTCAGGCAGTTCTGCATTGTCAGCAGAAACTGTGAAAATAACAATTGTATCTTCACCTGTCAGCTTGTCCAGCTTTTCAAGCATCATGCCAAATTCTGAAAAATCTGCTCCGCCTATTTTAAGGATAGAATCAACAAAGATTTCCTTAATATCATAATTTCCGGCAAGCATTCCTGCTACAAAGCCGTAGAATGCATCGTAACCTGAAATATTGAATCTTTCAGAATCAACCAGTCTAACCTTATAGCTTATATCATATGTAAGCTTAGAACCTTTTTCAATACAAATAAGATCACCGTTTGTAGATTTAACTGCATCATTGATCTTATCAATTAAAATTTTTGTTTTACCTGTACCTTTTTTACCTGTAATTAACTTAATCATTTATAAACTCCTTCCGTCAAATGAATGACATATAATTGCTGCATAAACTAATGGGACACTAATGTATGACGCAAAATGCGCCATACAAAATTCAGCTTAATTTTGCCTCAAGAGCAGCTTTCTTATCTTCGTATCCCGGTTTGCCGAGAAGTGCGAACATATTGGACTTATAGCTTTCAACACCAGGCTGATTAAACGGATTTACACCGAGAACATATCCTGAAACAGCGCAGGCCTTTTCGAAGAAATAGATCATATATCCCAGATTTTCCTCATCGATCTGGTCAAGCTCAAGAATAATATTAGGAACTCCGCCCTCTGTATGTGCAAGAACAGTACCCTCAAGAGCTTTTCTGTTAACAACGGACATATTCTGATTTGTAAGGAAGTTCAGACCGTCAAGATTTGCTTCATCGTCTTCAAGGAACATATCCTGCTTAGGATTTTTAATATCAACAACAGTTTCAAACATAACTCTTGACCCGTCCTGAATAAACTGACCCATGGAGTGAAGATCTGTTGAAAAAACAACTGAAGCCGGGAAAATGCCCTTATTGTCCTTGCCTTCGCTTTCGCCGAAAAGCTGCTTATACCATTCAGACATCATGCAGAACGCCGGATCATATGAAACCATAAGTTCCACTGCCTTGCCCTTGCGGTGAAGAATGTTTCTTAAAGCTGCATATTTATAGCAGTCGTTATTATCAAAATCTGCTGTAAAGTCTTCTCTTGCCTTTGCAGCACCTGTCATAAGAGCGTCAATATCGCATCCTGCAACTGCAATAGGAAGCAGACCTACTGCTGTGAGAACTGAAAATCTTCCGCCGACATCATCAGGAATAACGAATGTTTCATAGCCTTCAGCATCAGCAAGCTCCTTGAGTGTTCCTCTTGCCTTGTCTGTTGTACAGAAAATTCTGTCCTTAGCGCCTTCTGCTCCGTACTTTTCTTCAACGAGCTTTTTAAATACTCTGAATGCAAGCGCAGGTTCAGTTGTAGTACCGGACTTTGAAATTACGTTCACAGAAAAATCTCTGCCTTCGCAAAGTGAAATAATTTCCTGAAGATATGTGGGATTAATATTATTGCCTGCATAATAAATATCAGGAGTATCCTTTTTCATGTTATTATACATCGGGGATTTAAGAAGTTCTATTGCAGCTCTTGCGCCGAGATACGAACCGCCGATTCCAATAACGATCAAAACATCTGAATGTCCCTGTATCTTCTTTGCGGCAGCTTTGATTCTTGCAAATTCATCTTTATCGTAATCTACAGGCAGATCAAGCCATCCAAGAAAATCATTTCCAAGACCTGTTCTGTCATGAAGAACCTTAGCAGCAGTTTCCACCTGTGCCTTAATACCGTTCATTTCGTCTTCATTAATAAATTTTTGTACATATTTGCTGTTTAACTTTAAAGACATTTAATCTTCCTCCAGTCAGCAATGAAAAATTAATTTTTTCATCTAAATTCTTACTCTTAACATTTTACTATATTTCTTGTATCTTTTCAAGCGGTTAAAATATTCTTGTTTATTTCTGCTAAATTATCGCCTCTTATTTTAGCATAATATACAAAAATTTCTTTGCCGCATATCCAAATGACATAGCGTCTATTGACTCTGTGGCTACAAGATTTGTTTCATAAATCAATGTATCGCCGTTATAAAATCCTGCCTTGCCCACAATCTGTCCTTTTTTTACCGGCGCTGTAATGTATGCAGGCAGGACTACTACTGTTTCAGGCTCTTTACTGTTTTTGGGAACCACAAGTCCTTCAAGAGTTTCAGCCTCCACCTCAACGGCAGTACCAGTCCCCCCTTTTACTGAAAGAGGTTTAAGAAATTCACCTGCAAAAGACGGGGTTGTAACCCTGTATGACGCAAATCCTGCTGACAGCAATTCACGCCCCAGCGAAAAGCGCTCGTCTTTATCGGTACATCCCAAAACAACGGAAATATAAGTTCTTCCGTCCCTTGATGCAGCCAAAGCGGCTGAATAGCCTGATAAATCAGAATGTGAGGCTTTTATTCCTATAAGACCTTTGTAGGATCTTACAAGACGGTTTTCATTTACTATTTCCGTTTGACCTTCTCTTATTTTGTCCATCCAGGTACTCATATATCCGTATAAAAACTCATGCTTTAACAATTCCCGGCACAACAGTGCAATATCATAGGCTGTAGAATACTGTCCATTTTCATCAAATCCGTCGCAGTTTGTAAAAACAGTATCCCTCATTCCAAGCTCAAAGGCTCTTGCATTCATCATATCAACAAAACCCTGTTCGTCACGGCCAATTTCCTCAGCAATTACAACAGACGCGTCATTTGCATTGCCTATAATGACAGCCTTCAGCAGTTCATCAACAGTAATGCTTTCCCCTGCTTTTATCCAGACCACCGCACCTTTTCTGTTTTCAGATTCAGCGCCGGCAGTAATAACAGTATCTGACGACAGTTTTCCCTCAGAAATTTCCTCGGCTGCAAGCAGTATTGTCATAAGCTTTGTCATTGTCCCCTGGGGAACACGCTGATATCCGTTGCTTTCACTGAGTACAGTTCCTGTTGAAGCTTCCATAAGCAAAGTACATCTGACAGGTTCTTTGTCCTCTTTTGCAGTTCCGACTACCGGAAACATTGATATTATCATTAACGAACAGATAAAAATAATAAAATATTTTTTCATAAGCTTCATTCCAATCTTAAAAAGATTCTGAAAAATTTCTTATTAAAGCTTATGCAAAAATATCACCGTTATTTACTTAAAAACAAAAATAGACGGACTTCTTTTTGAAATCCGTCATTGAGCCAATGCATTTTTCAGTTTAATCAGCCAACAATATATTTTTCAATTTCCTTGTCAAAATCTCCAGGTTCATCTGTATGAGCCTTAAGCTCGATAGGCTTTGAAAGATCAAGGCTGAAAATACCCATTATAGACTTTGCGTCAACAGCATATCTGCCTGATACGAGATCCACATCAAAGTCATACTTCATAACCATATTGACAAAATCCTTAACATCGTTGATAGCCGCAAGTGAAATTTTATAAGTTGTCATAATACATACCTCCCGAACTCTCTGCTTTTAATTTATTTTATTTATGCTTCCGGTTAATATAATTCCCTTCCGCTGATTAAATAATACCATCCCCGTAAAATAAAGTCAATACAATTGCATTATTTTCGTAAATTTAGTATAATGAAAGTACTGACATATCCTTTCTTTTTATTCACCTTGATTATTGTAAGGTATACACAAAAGCATATGTTTAAAATTGTTAAGTATCAACAGCGTATAAATAAAATATTTTACGAAAGGACTGCGTATGAAAGTCTATTTTATGAGTTTCGGCTGTAAGGTAAATCAGTATGAAACTGAAAGCCTGTCCGCTGATTTTACCTCACACGGATTTGAAATAACAGATTCCCCCGAAAAAGCAGATGTAATAATTATTAATTCCTGTACTGTAACTGCTTCCGGCGACAGCAAAAGCCTTCACTTTCTAAAAAAAGCAAGAAAAAATAATCCAAATGCAGTTATAGTTTTTACCGGCTGCGTACCGCAGGCTGCTCCGGATATAGCAGAAAAAATTCCTGAGGCTGATATTGTGACCGGTACGAAAAACCGTAATACGATCCTCAGTTCTGTATTAGACTTTATCAAAAACAAAAACAGAATTACAAATATAAATGAATATACACGAAGTGATGTTTTTGAACAGACCGTCTGCGGTAACTTCAGCGAAAGAACAAGGGCATTTGTAAAAATTCAGGACGGCTGCAATCAATTCTGTTCCTACTGCATTATACCTTACGCAAGGGGAAGATGCCGTTCAAAGCCCCTTGATGTACTGAAAAAAGAAATAAAGACACTTGCTGAAAACGGGATCAAAGAAATCGTTCTGGTAGGAATAAACCTCATGTTTTACGGTATTGATACAGGACAAAGACTTGCAGACGCCGTCGAAGTCTGCTGTCATATAGACGGCATAGAAAGAGTAAGGCTCGGTTCGCTTGAACCTGAAATGATTTCAGACGAAGACCTTATCCGGCTATCAGCTTCAGACAAATTTTGTCCTCAGTTTCATCTGTCCCTGCAAAGCGGATGCGATAAGACACTGAAAGCTATGCGCAGACAATATACTGCCGAAGAATACTACAGCCTTGTTAAAAAAATAAGAAAAACATTTCCTGACTGTTCTGTAACAACAGATATTATGGCAGGTTTTCCCGGAGAAACAGATGAAGATTTTGAAGAATCACTGAAATTTGCGGAAAAAATCGGATTCGCAAAAATTCATGTTTTTCAATATTCTGTAAGGCATGGTACAGCAGCGGCAAGTATGCCCCAAGTGCCGCAAAATAAAAAATTTGAACGTGCAGTTAAAATGAAAAATACCGCTGATATGCTTCAAAAAGCTTATTTAGAGAATCAAGTCGGAAAAATTTTTCCTGTGCTTTTTGAACGTGAAAATTCTCCGGATTTTCACCAAGGATATACCCCAAATTACACTTTAGTAAAAATTCCGGCAAAAAAATCTGAAAAAAGTTTGCGCAGAATGATTTTTTATGTTAAAATAGTAAGAAGTGAAAATGACTTCTGTCTGGGTGAAATTATAAATACCTCCTCAGATATATAGAGTCAGCCGGATACTTATCCGCAAAAATATCCGGTATCAGCTTTTTAAACTAAATTTTAATGCGGAGAATGGAGTCATAATATGTCTGTATTCCGAATTTATGTTGAAAAGAAACCAGAATACGCAGCAGAAGCAAGGTCTGTAATGAACGATGTCCAGACTGCTCTTAGGCTGAATGTATCGGGGATCAGAATCCTTAACCGTTATGATGTTGACAAAATAAGCAGTGAGGATTTTCAGCAGTCAGTTGACACTGTTTTTTCCGAGCCGGCTGTTGACGTTACATATTCAGAACTGCCCGTACTCATAAATAATGAAAGAATTTTTGCTGTTGAATATCTTCCGGGACAATTTGACCAGAGAGCTGACAGCTGTGAGCAGTGCATTCAGATTCTTACGCAAAAGGAACGCTGCCGTGTTAAAAATGCAAGAGTTTATATAATTGAAGGAAAGCTTTCAGATGACGAATTTGAAAAACTTAAATCCTACCTTATAAACCCTGTTGAAAGCCGTGAGGCTTCCCTTGATATTATAAGATCCCTTGACACAAATTATGATATTCCCGAAAAGGTTGAAACTCTTGAAAACTTTATCAGGCTCAATGACAAGGGACTAAACGCCTTTATTAAGGAATTTGGTCTTGCTATGGACTTTGACGATATTAAATTCTGTCAGTCCTATTTCAAGGATACAGAAAAACGTGATCCTACTATAACTGAAATCCGTATGATTGATACTTACTGGTCAGATCACTGCCGGCATACAACATTCTCCACAAATATTGAAAATGTTGACATATCTGCTCCGTATATCAAGGATACCTTTGACAGCTACCTTGAAATACGTTCAGAACTGGGACGTGAAGAAAAACCTGTAACACTTATGGATATGGCAACTCTTGCTGTAAGAAAGCTCAAAGCAGACGGTAAACTCAGCGACCTTGATGAAAGCGAAGAGATCAATGCCTGCTCCGTTAAGATAAAGGTCAATGCAGACGGAAAAGAAGAAGACTGGATTCTCATGTTTAAAAATGAAACCCATAACCACCCGACAGAAATCGAACCTTTCGGCGGCGCCGCTACTTGCCTCGGCGGTGCAATCAGAGATCCTCTGTCAGGACGTTCATACGTTTATCAGGCTATGAGAGTTACCGGCGCTGCAAATCCGCTTGTACCAGTTGAAGATACTATTTCCGGAAAGCTTCCCCAGAGAAAAATTACTGTCGGCGCTGCAAACGGATACAGCTCATACGGTAATCAGATTGGTCTTGCAACCGGACACGTTTCTGAAATCTATCACCCCGGCTATGTGGCAAAAAGACTTGAAATAGGCGCTGTGGTAGGTGCTGCTCCTGCTGAAAATATCAGAAGAGAAGCACCGGCTCCCGGAGATGTAGTCGTTCTCCTCGGCGGTAAAACCGGACGTGACGGCTGCGGCGGCGCAACAGGTTCTTCAAAATCACATACACTTGAATCACTTGAGCACTGCGGAGCCGAGGTACAAAAGGGAAATCCGCCTGAAGAAAGAAAGCTTCAAAGACTTTTCAGAAATCCGGATGTTACTTCTATGATAAAACGATGCAATGACTTCGGCGCCGGAGGCGTTTCCGTTGCAATCGGCGAGCTTACAGACGGACTTGTTATTAACCTTAACGCTGTTCCGAAAAAATATGAAGGTCTTGACGGCACTGAAATCGCTATCAGCGAGTCACAGGAAAGAATGGCGGTTGTTATCTCTAAGGAAGACACAGAAAAGTTTCTTGCAGAAGCTGCAAAGGAAAATCTTGAAGTAACTATTGTTGCAGACGTAACAGAAGAACCAAGGCTTAAAATGAACTGGAACGGTTCTACTATCGTTGATCTCTCAAGAGAATTTTTGAACTCCAACGGCGCTCCGAAATACACAGACGTTAAAATAAATGAACCTGATACAAAGCTTATCTGCACATATACTGACAATCCTGAGGGCTGGGACGCACTGATGGCTAACCTTAACGTATGCTCTCAAAAGGGGCTTGTAGAAAGATTTGACTCCACTATCGGAGCTTCAACTGTACTTATGCCGTTCGGCGGCAAGTATCAGCTTACTCCGGCACAGGCAATGGCTGCTAAAATTCCTGTTCTTCAGGGACAAACTGATACCTGCTCTGTAATGGGCTGGGGCTACAATCCGTTTATCAGCGAAAAAAGCCCTTATCACGGCGCTGTAACAGCAGTAGTTGAATCTATTGCCAAAGTTGTTGCGGCAGGCGGAAAATATGAACACTGCTGGCTTACATTCCAGGAATATTTCGAAAGAACACAGAATAATCCTGAACGCTGGGGCAAGCCTATGGCAGCTCTCTTAGGAGCATTTAAGGCTCAGCTTGAAATGGGGTGCGGCGCAATCGGCGGTAAGGATTCCATGTCCGGAACATTTGAAAATATCGACGTTCCTCCTACTCTTGTTTCATTTGCAGTTTCTACTGCTTCAAGCAGAAAGATAACTTCTCCTGAATTTAAGAAAGCCGACAGCACAGTTATCTTGGTTACTCCCGAATATGATGAAAACAATCTGCCAATATTTGACAGCGTTAAGGAATGCTTCAAAAAGGTTGAAGATATGATCGAAAACGGACGTGCCTCAGCAGTATGGACTGTAACCGGAGGCGGTATTGCCGAAGGTATCGCTAAAATGTGCTTCGGCAACAGAATCGGTTTTGAATTCAGCCGCAAGCTTTCTGAAAACGAACTGTTTATGCCTTGCTATGGTTCATTTATAATTGAACTTGAGGGCGAACCGGAAGAAAATGAAAATGTAATTGGTAAAACAACTTCTGAATACAATATTTTTGCAAAGGATTATGTTTTATCAATTGACTCTCTCCAGAAAACTTGGGAAAGCAAGCTTGAACCTGTATTCCCATGCAGAATCCAGACAAATCTTTCTGCTGTTGAAGCATATGAATACAGAGCTGAAAAAAGGCTTGCACCGTCAATTAAGTCGGCTAAGCCGCGAGTTCTTATTCCTGTATTCCCCGGAACAAACTGCGAATATGATACTGCAAGAGCTTTTGAACGTGCAGGCGCTCAGCCGGAAGTTCTTGTAATAAAAAATCTGAGCGCTTCGGCTATTGAAGAATCAGTTAATGAAGCGGCTAAGCTTATCGGAAAATCCCAGATCATCATGATTCCAGGCGGATTCAGCGGCGGTGACGAGCCAGACGGTAGCGGAAAGTTTATCACTGCATTCTTCAGAAATCCTAAGATTAAGGACGCTGTTCATGAAATGCTTAAAAACAGGGACGGACTTATGCTGGGTATCTGTAACGGATTCCAGGCTCTTATTAAGCTGGGACTGGTTCCTTACGGTGAAATCACAGACATGACAAACGAATCCCCTACCCTGACATTTAATACTATCGCAAGACACCAATCCATGATGGTTACAACAAGAATTGCATCAAATAAATCTCCATGGCTTGCTAACTGCAATGCAGGCGATCTGCATACTATTCCTATTTCACATGGTGAAGGCCGTTTTGTTGCTCCTCAGTCCCTTATTGTCAAGCTCGCTAATAACGGTCAGATTGCTACTCAGTACGTAGACCTTAACGGAAGACCTACAATGGATATAAAATATAATCCTAATACTTCTGTTGAAGCAATTGAAGGAATTACCTCCCCTGACGGACGCATACTCGGCAAAATGGGCCACAGCGAGCGTATCGGTTATGATATATGCAAAAATGTTGCGGGAAACAAGGATCAGAAAATTTTTGAAAGCGGAGTACGATACTTTAAATAAAATTTTTTCCGGATGCTTAATGCATCCGGATTTTTTATTCTTTTACTGATATAATAAATTTATAATATAAGATTAATTTTTCACTTAAGGTATTGCTCAAAAGCTAAAATCATGATATAATAAATACATATTTTAGTCAGATTTAATAAAAGGGATACATTTTTTATTGTATCCTTGTTTTTTAAGGAGAAAAAATGCAGAATAAAAAAGATAAAGAAAAAAATCCGGGTATTCTTAATACTGTCCGTCAGGTAAATGAAAAGGAACAGCGCAAACGGGAAGAACGATTAAAAAAACAAAAAATCAGAGAAGAAAAAAAACGTGAACAGTACGAACACGTTCTTGCTGAAGAAAAGATTGAATTACTTAAGCTGAAACAAGGAGTCATTGATGATTCTGATAAGCTTGATCTGAACCCTGATTCAAAAAAACACTACTCCTTCTGGCAGAAAATAAAAAACTTCTTTTTTTACAGCAAATGGTGGCTTGGTATTGCTTCATTCTTTGTTCTAATTGCCGGATTCCTTATTTATGATACCGTAACATCTACTGATACTGATATAAATGTAATGCTTCTTTCAGATAATGTTGAACTGTATTGCCACTATAACGACATGACGGATTTCCTCAATGAATGCATTGACGACTACAATAATGACGGTGAAAAGTATTCCAATATTCTGTATATTCCCATTTCAGAAAACTATGATACGCAGGTAGGAATCGGCGGCGCTTATGATACTAATTTGTCAAAGCTTTCTTCTGAATTTCAGATGGGTGAATCAATGCTGCTGATTGCTGATACTAAAACAGATGAACTTATTGAACCTGAAACTTCTTTAGAAAATCTCGAAACCATTTATCCTGACTGCCCTTATATCAAAGGCTGTAAGCTTTACCTAAAGGATACAAAATTTGCTGAACTTATTGGATACGAGGGAGAAATTCCTGATGACATCTATATCGGGGTCAGAAAGGTTACAAATACTATTATAATCAGCCCAAAAGAAGATACTCAGCTTAATCATGATCTTGCTTTGAAAACACTTGATAGAATTATTGACCGAATTTCTTAAAAAGTTGTTTCTATTATTTGACATAATATAAAAAATATGATATTATAATAAATATTAATTTAATTATTGGAGGGTTTTATTTAATGAGTAAATTTTGTATGCAGTGCGGTGCACAGATTGATGATAATGCTGCAAGCTGTCCATCATGCGGAACGCCGCAGAATCCGGCGTCTGATAAATCAACCGTTCAAAACGCCAATGTGAATCCTGAAGCAGGCACAGCAGCGTCAACACCTTTAATTGATATTGATAAAATCAAGAATATGCCGCCTGAAAAAAAGAAAAAAGCCGGATTAATTGCTATAATAGCTGTTATTGCAGTTGTTATTCTTGTTATTCTTAGGCTGCTGTTTTCTGCCGCTGCTTATAAAGATCCATTTTTAAAGTTTGAAGACGCCGTAAACTCAGGAAAAGGCAAATACATATACAGGGCTATGCCTGAATATATTTCGGACAGCGTATTTGACGATTTTAAGAAATCTGAAATTATTGATGAATTTGAAGATACTCTAAGTGATGTACGAGAAATTTGTGAAAGTAAATACGGTGACGATTTTGAGTACTCAATCGAAATCAAGGATAAGGAACCAATAAAAAAATCTTTACTACAAAAATTTGAAAAGGAAATTCTTTTATCATACGGTGAAAAGGTTGATGTAACCAAGGGCTATGAAGTTACTGTAAGAGAAAAGTACAAGGGCGAAGAAGGCAAAGAAAATGAAACAAGTACATACGACGTATATAAAATTGACGGAGAATGGTTCTGCCCATCTCTTTACAACAGTTTTTTAAGCAGCTATAATTATAGTGACACTATTGATAAATTCTTAGATTATTTTGACTAAAAATTAATTTATAATACAGGTCTTTATGACCTGTATTTTTTATGCCGTAAAATAATTCGCACATCAAATTATATAATTAGCTTGACATATTATTAATAAACTGCTATAATACTCTTAAAGGAGGACTAAAAACATGAAAAAAAGCGTTTACAGCATAGTTTTAAGCGATGATGTAATAGATAAAATAGATGAACTTGCATACCGGACTAATACAAGCAGATCAAATCTGATTAACCAGATACTCGCAGATCATGTTTCCTATATTACTCCGGAAAAAAGATTCCGGAATATTTTTGACTGCATTAGGGAAATGATGGATAACCAATTTAATATTCCGGTTCAGGGATCTGATACCCTTATGTCTATCAGAAGTCCTTTAAAATATAAATACAAGCCCACTATACGATACAAGGTTGAACTTCTGCGGGAACAAAAAAATAATACTTTTGGAATCCTTAATGTTACAATGCGGACGCAAAGCGCCATACTGCTTGAGTCATTAGAAGTATTTTTTTGCTTATGGCAGCAGCTTGAAAAAAAATATATTGATAAATATTTTACAGGCGGTATAAAAGCCGAGTTTTCTGACGGAAAATATATAAGAGCTTTCAAGTTTACCAGTATAACTGAATCCTTATCACCGGATAAGATCGGTAAGGCTATAAGTGATTTCATTACTATACTTGATTCTGTAATGAAAATATACTTTGCAGGTCTTGAAACTCCGGATACAACATTCAGCCAAATGGAATCTTATTATAAAAGATGTATTGGAAACCAGTCAATTATTATTTAGGAGGTAAAAACTTATGAATGCACAGAAATTTACACAAAAGTCATTGGAATCAATTCAGGCTGCTCAGGATATGGCTATAGAGTATCAGAATAATGCCATTGAACAGGCACATCTCCTATACGCCCTGCTGAATCAGGAGAACGGACTTATTCCCCAGCTTATGACAAAAATGAATGTTGACAGCCAGGCGCTTTCAAATTCAGTACTGCAAAAAATTTCAGCCATGCCTAAGGTTTCCGGAAGCGGACGCCAAAGCGGAACAGTTTATATTTCCCAAAGTGCTGACAAAACTTTGATTGAAGCTGAAAAAACAGCTAAAAACATGAAGGACGAGTATGTTTCAGTCGAGCATATCTTTTTATCACTGACAGAAACATCAGATACGGATATAAAAGAAATATTCAGAGCATTTTCTATCGACAAAAATAAATTCCTCACTGTACTTATGGAAGTTCGGGGAAATACAAAAGTAACAAATCAAAATCCTGAAGAAACCTATGACGTACTTGCTAAATACGGACAAGAGCTCGTAGAGCTTGCTAAAAATAATAAGCTTGATCCCGTTATAGGCAGAGACAGCGAAATTAGAAACGTAGTACGTATTCTTTCAAGAAAAACCAAAAACAACCCAGTTTTAATCGGAGAACCCGGTGTGGGCAAAACCGCCATTGCAGAAGGTCTTGCCCTTAGAATTGTAGCCGGAGATGTTCCGGACAGTCTTAAGGACAGAAAAATCTTTTCCCTTGATCTGGGCGCCCTGGTAGCAGGTGCAAAATACAGAGGTGAGTTTGAAGAACGTCTGAAGGCAGTTTTGTCAGAAATTAAAAAGAGTGAGGGCAGAATCATACTCTTTATTGACGAGCTTCACACCATAGTAGGCGCAGGAAAAACTGACGGAGCAATGGACGCCGGAAATCTTCTGAAGCCTATGCTCGCAAGAGGCGAACTGCATTGTATTGGCGCTACAACTCTAAATGAATACAGACAGTATATTGAAAAAGACGCTGCTCTTGAAAGACGTTTTCAGCCTGTTATGGTAAATGAACCCACAGTTGAAGATACAATTTCCATTTTAAGAGGATTAAAAGAGCGTTATGAGGTGTTTCATGGTGTTAAAATCCACGATCAGGCGCTAATTGCCGCCGCTTCCCTTTCCGACCGATATATAAGTGACAGGTTTCTTCCGGACAAGGCGATTGATCTTATTGATGAAGCTTGTGCAATGATAAGAACAGAGATTGATTCTATGCCTACAGAGCTTGATGAAATATCAAGGAAAATTATTCAGCATGAAATTGAGGAAGCAGCACTAAAAAAAGAAAATGATAATATCTCTAAAGAACACCTCTTGGAAGTGCAGAAAGAACTTGCAGAAATGCGAAGTAACTTTAACGAAATGAAAGCTAAATGGGAAAATGAAAAAAATGCAATTACAAAGGTTCAAAAGCTAAGAGAAGATATTGAAAAGGTAAACGGCGATATAGCCAAGGCTGAACGTGAATATGACCTAAACAAAGCTGCTGAACTTAAATACGGAAAACTGCCTCAGTTAACTCGTGAACTTGAGGATGAGGAAAAAATAGCTGAAAAAGCTAAAAACAGCGATTCCCTTTTACGTGACAAGGTAACTGATGAAGAAATTGCCAAAATAATATGCCGCTGGACTGGTATTCCGGTTTCAAAACTTATGGAGGGCGAACGTGAAAAACTGCTGAACCTTGAAAATATTCTTCACAAAAGAGTTATCGGACAAAATGAGGCAGTTGAAAAAGTAAGTGAAGCTATATTACGTTCCCGTGCCGGAATACAAGACCCTGACAGACCAATTGGTTCATTTCTTTTTCTCGGACCTACCGGCGTTGGAAAAACTGAGCTTGCAAAGGCTCTCTCCGAATCGCTTTTCGACGACGAACACAATATTGTAAGAATCGATATGAGTGAATACATGGAAAAATTCAGCGTCAGCCGTCTTATAGGAGCTCCTCCCGGATATGTGGGATATGAAGAAGGCGGACAGCTTACAGAAGCCGTAAGAAGAAAGCCTTATTCAGTTGTTCTTCTTGATGAGGTCGAAAAGGCTCATCCTGATGTATTCAACATTCTTCTTCAGATTCTTGACGACGGACGTATTACAGATTCTCAGGGCAGAACAGTTGACTTTAAAAACACTATAATTATTCTGACTTCAAATCTCGGTTCGTCCTATATTCTGGACGGAATAAATGAACACGGAGAAATTACGGACCAGGCAAGAAAACAAGTTGATACACTTTTAAAACAACAGTTCAGACCCGAATTTCTTAACCGACTTGATGAAATCATTTTCTATAAGCCCCTGTCTAAAGAGGAAATATTCAGCATAGTAGATTTAATGCTGGATGACCTTAGAAATAGACTTAAGGATAAGCAAATAAGTATTTCTGTTACAGACAGCGCTAAGGATTATATAATTGAGAATGGTTATGACCCAAACTACGGAGCACGTCCTTTAAGACGTTTTCTGCAAAGAAAAGCTGAAACTCTGATTGCCAAAAAGATTATTGCCGGCAATATAATGCCTGGTACAACGCTTGTACTTGATTTTAACGGCAACGAACTGATTATTGAATAAAGCATACTAAAAAATACCCGGAAAGATTTTTCTTTCCGGGTATTTTTTTATAAGAAAAGTTTCATTTGTTAATTTAAACAAAAAATCAATCTATTTTAATGCAAAAAGTAGAATAATAAATAAAAATCAAAAAAAATGTCAGGTATAGGCTTCTTAGTTTGTTATATTTATTGAGAAATCATAAATTTAGTACCCAAAAAAACTTAATTTTGTATTTAAACACAATTTATTGCCGGCATAAATTGTGTCAGATAAATAACAAATATACAATAGCTTTGTTCAGAAAGGATTTTGGTTATCCATATACAGAAAGTGTGATTATATGAAAAAAATGATATTAATATTTACTCTGATTCTAACATTTGCTGTAAACGGCTGTGCTGCTGTACCCGACGAAGTAAAGAAGGATATAAAAAATTATCATGATGAAAATAATAATATTGATCCCAAAAATTTTAAATTTACATATATTAATACTTCTGATTTAAAAGATTCATCTCAAAATGCTCTTGAGAAAAACTACAAGCAATTTAATATTTCTCAAAACATAGAGTTTACGTCTTTTCCGGAAGAAATTAATCAAATGGAATTTAAATATACAGATAATTTTGAAGAAAACTATATTGATATTCTGAAAATGTTTTTTACACAACAGGAATTAAATTCACAGGAAATAAATTTAAGCACCTCTAAATCAGGATCTAAGTCATACAGTTTTTTTAATGAAAATAACAGGGTATATGGCTGCGTCAGTGATAATGGATTTGTTTCCATGCTTAAACCTGATGCATTTGACATTTCATTTTCATATAATGAGCCTAATATAAAAATATATCACGCAGACCGTAATGAAGACCTCAGTGATACATATCAGCTAAAAAACGGCAGCTGCTCTGTTAAGGATGCCGTTGATTATATAAATAATTGGTTTGAAATCAATTATAAAAAAATCGCACCTGATTATGATTACAGAGTAAAAACAGTCATAGTCAGAAAACATGAAAACTATTATTTGTTTGAAATTCACACAGAAATTATTTATCGAGGTATTCCGCTTGATAATTTATCTATGGAAGCAGAAACGGACGAAGAAAATCTTCTAATGCATATGATTTATACTTCAAATAATATAACAATTCAAATGCTCAATGTTAATCAGATAGATTCATTTACCAATGGAACAGGAATTTTACAGCCTGTAAAAGCTGAAAAAATTGAAGAATGCATATCCTTAGAAAGCGCTTTGAAGTTCTGCGAAACAACATTTACAGACTTCAGGAACATTACAATTTCTGATATCGGTATTAAATATACCACATCTCCTGATTACGATTATATTAACGACCAGGAACCATATGCTCCGGGAATATCAGTCGCATCTCGACCCGTTTGGGAATTTATTATTGACGTAAATCCATCGGAATTTTTAAGAGAAGAAGAAATTAATACCTATGGCGAGGTCAGGAAGTATATATACATTGACATTTTAACCGGAGAATTACACTATAATTTGGATGTGGTTTTGCAGGGAATGGGGTGATAAATTTGAAAAAAGCTTTCAGAAATATAATATCTGATCTTAACAAATCCATAGTCTGCACCGGATTTATTATATGTATTATAATAACTTTTTTTCTGTGCTTTACATCTATAATCTACATAGATCCAAACACTGGACAAGAATGCTCAGTAATTGAGATATTAACTAATAAAAAAAATTTCCGGCATATTCAATTTGAAGCTGAAAGCGTCCTGAAAACCTCAGTTAACGATTATTTAACAATCTTTCTTCCCGTTTTGTCATCACTTCCGTTTGCAGCTTTTTTCTGTTCGGAAAGATCAAGCGGATATATAAGATATAACATTATCAGAACCAGCAGAACTTCATACTGCTTTTCAAAATTTATTTCTGCTTTGGTAAGCGGAGGTCTTTCTGTAATGCTGGGTTTTGTAATATATGGAATTACCATTTACTTTATTTTTCCGTCTGATAATTCAACAATTATCGGCTTTATTAAATCAGCTGCCGGAATGTCTTTATACGGCGCTGTTTCTGTTTTGCCTGCATTTATTTTATCTTCATTTATAAGAAATAAATACATAGTTTGCTGTATGCCGTTTATAATCATGCATTTTTACTATACCGTTATGACAAAAATAAAGGATTATTTAATTTTTTCCGATAACTCAAATGTTATATTTAAAATGCAGTTTTTATATCCGAACAACATCAGGAATATATTTGAAACAGAAAGTGACAGAATGATAATAATCGTTTTTTATACGCTTATTACAGCAGCGTCATTAATATTATTTATTGCTATTATGAACAGGAGGCTTGATTATGGGGAATAGAATCTCTTTTATCAGATCATGGAGAATAGCCTGTATAGAATACTACAAATGGATTATCAATCCGAGAATGATAATTGCTGCTGCTATGATAATCTTTATATGGAATTTTGCTGTTTTTCCTTTAATTGATATCAGTAAGGAAATGAATAGTCCATTGAATTTTCTTGAGCCGTTCATAGCAATTCTTAATTCCAGAGTTTTATGCCTTGTAACGCCGTCAGTATTTTTATTCCTTATTTCTGACTATCCACGTTTAGATAGAAACAGCCTTTTTTCAATTCACAGAATAAAAAGAACGGAATGGGTTTTAGGACAGTTTATTTTTTTCATTCTTTCAGCATTTACATATTTAATCAGTATTTTTATTTTCTCAATAATAATAAATTTACATAATTCTTTTCTGGCAAACGGCTGGAGTTTGGTAATCACAAGATATACCACATACTATCCGGAAAAAGCATTAAGCTTTGCAGGTAAACTGATAACCAAAGAGCTTTATAATCAAATTTCTCCCTATGAAGCCGCCATTACCGGATTTTTTCTTGTTCTTATGTATATGGTACTGCTATCTATGATACTTCTTTTCTTCCATATATTAAATTTGAAAAAAGCCGGTATTGCTTCCGCAGTAAGCATAATAGCAGCCGGAAGCGCTCTCGGTATATTTAAATCTCCTGGTATGTGGTGCTTTCCTATGGCACATACAATGATATATCTGCATTATACTCAGTATCTGAAACAAACGATAATGAAGCTTCAAAGTTCATTTTTGTATTTTCTTATTATAATTGCAATTTTATTGTTTATCTGCTTATTTTCAGTAAAATATACAAACTTTCTAAATAATGATAATGAGTAAAGGAGAAGCTTATGAATAAAACAATACAAATAAAAGATCTTTCACTGATCATAAAAAAACACCAAATACTAAGATCCGTTTCAATAGAATTTGAAAGCGGTAAAATTCATGGACTTATCGGAAGAAATGGCAGCGGTAAAACTATGCTGATGAAATGTATATGCGGTTTTGTCAGACCCACTGAAGGCGAAGTATTTGTCAATAACAAGAAAATAGGGAAAGACTGTGATTTCCCCGATAATATTGGAATAATTATAGAATCCCCCGGGTTTATTCCATATTACTCAGGATATAAAAATTTAAAGCTTTTGGCAAATCTTAATAAAAGGATCAGTTCGGAACAAATCATACAGTCAATGAAAAATGTCGGACTTGATCCTGATTTAAAGCTTCATGTCAGTAAATACAGCCTGGGCATGCGCCAAAGACTCGGACTTGCACAAGCCATCATGGAAGACCCGAATTTTCTCATTCTTGACGAACCTATGAACGGACTGGATAAAGACGGTATTGCGGATATGCGAAAATATCTTCATAACTTTAAAGAACAGGGAAAAACTATTATAATTGCCTCTCATTCAACGGAAGATATTGAAATGCTTTGCGACACAGTATGTGAAATGGACAAAGGCATTTTGACTGTTGTGAGAAAATAAAGATTATCCCCTCACCTGTTATTCTGTAAATGCATAGACTGTAAAGGGGGATGCTTGATGATAATGTGTGCAACTATATTGAATGTTAACCGCAATAATTTATTAGTACGTGATAATGCAACATCTCAGGAAGTGATTGTCCATACTTCCTGTACATGCAATTTTCATGTTAACGAAAGAATCAATATTGTATATAACGGAAGAATGACTATGAGTCTGCCGCCGCAGATAAGTGCAATCAGAATAATAAGACTGCCTTTTAATATGTGCTTATAAAACAAAAATACCGCACATAAAGTGCGGTATTTACATTTACATAAATTACGGCTAATTAATAGCCCATTCCCATTCCACCCTGAGGCATTGCAGGTTCTGCAGCCGGTGCAGGAATATCTGCTACAAGGCTTTCTGTTGTAAGAACCATGGACGCAACAGAAGCTGCATTCTGAAGCGCTGAACGTGTAACCTTTGTAGGGTCAACAATACCAGCAGAAATCATATCAGCATATGTTTCTGTATATGCGTCAAATCCATATCCTACCTTATCTGAACGCTTAATATTTTCAATAATCACACTGCCCTCAAGACCTGCGTTAAGAGCAATCTGTCTTACAGGCTCTTCAAGCGCTCTGAGAACGATTGCCGCACCTGTTTTTTCATCTCCCTCAAGTTCAGGGATAAGCTTTTCAACAGCTGGAATTGCATTGATAAGAGCTGTACCGCCTCCGGCTACAATACCCTCTTCAACGGCAGCCTTAGTAGCTGCAAGAGCATCCTCAATTCTAAGCTTCTTTTCTTTCATTTCAATTTCAGTAGCAGCGCCTACCTTGATAACAGCAACACCGCCTGAAAGCTTTGCAAGTCTTTCCTGAAGCTTTTCTCTGTCAAAATCAGATGTTGTTGTTTCTATCTGAGCCTTAATCTGTGCAACTCTTGCCTTAATAGCGTCAGAATCGCCCATACCGTCAACAATAATTGTATTTTCTTTCTGAATAACAACCTGTCTTGCACGTCCGAGCTGTTCAATTGAAGTTTCCTTAAGATCAAGACCGAGTTCTTCTGAGATAACTTCACCGCCTGTAAGAGTTGCAATATCCTTGAGCATTTCCTTACGTCTGTCGCCGAATCCCGGAGCCTTAACAGCCGCACACTTGAAAGTACCCCTCAGATTGTTGAGTATAAGTGTTGTAAGAGCCTCTCCCTCAATATCCTCAGCAATTATTACAAGCTTCTTGCCGGACTGAACAAGCTGTTCGAGAAGCGGCAGAATTTCCTGAATTGAAGAAATCTTTTTATCTGTAATAAGAACAAACGGATCGTCATAAACTGCTTCCATCTTTTCTGTATCAGTAACCATATAAGGTGAGATATAGCCTCTGTCAAACTGCATTCCCTCAACAACTTCGCTGTATGTTTCAGCAGTTTTGCTTTCTTCTATAGTAATAACGCCGTCAGCTGTAACCTTTTCCATTGCTTCAGCAATAAGAGCACCGACAGTTTCACTTGCTGAAGAAACTGTTGCAACTCTTGCAATATCAGCTGAGCCTTCAACCTTTTTAGAATTAGAAATTACTGTTTCAACAGCAGTATCAACAGCCTTAGCCATACCCTTTCTTACAATCATAGGATTAGCGCCTGCTGCAATATTCTTCATTCCCTCACGAATCATAGCCTGTGCAAGAAGAGTTGCTGTTGTAGTACCGTCACCGGCAGCGTCGTTAGTCTTTGTAGCGACTTCCTTAAGCATCTGAGCTCCCATGTTTTCAAATGCATCTTCAAGTTCTATTTCCTTAGCAATAGTAACGCCGTCATTTGTAATAAGCGGTGAACCGAATTTCTTGTCAAGAACCACATTTCTGCCCTTTGGACCAAGTGTTATCTTAACTGTATCAGCAAGCTTATCAATACCTGCCTGAAGAGCTTTTCTTGCTTCTTCTCCGTATTTAATATCCTTTGCCATAATCATCAATCTCCTTTTTTGTAAGATTTAATTTATTCAACAATTGCCAGTACATCGGACTGGCGGAGGATTGTGTATTCCACATCGTCAACCTTAACTTCTGTTCCCGCATATTTGCTAAGCAGAACCTTATCTCCAACATTAAGATACATCTCTACTTTTTCTCCGTCAACAATACCGCCGGGACCAACGGCAACAACTTCAGCAACCTGTGGTTTTTCCTTAGAAGCTGCTGCAAGAATAAGACCGCTTTTAGTTGTCTCTTCTGCTTCTGTCATCTTAATAACGACTCTGTCTGCCAATGGTTTGATAGTCATATTTATTCCTCCTAAAAATTTTTAGTCTTAAAAGTATGTTTTTAGCACTCATAATCGTTGAGTGCTAATTAATATTTTACCAACTTTTCAGGAAAAATCAAGTAATAATCATACAATAAAATTTTTTTTGTATCAATAAACAAATACGTCTTATATTAAACCATAATCAATGTTTATTATGCACAGTCAAGAAATTTTTTCTATTCTAAAGTATAGTTAAACCAATTTTAAATGTTAATATTTATGTAATAGTTTATTCATAATTTCCTCTATCAACATTTACAAAAATATTGTATAATAAAACTAAGTGTAAAATTGTATATTAAACAATTTTACACAATATATTGAAGGAGAGTAAAATGGCAATCGAAAAAATACTTATTATCGACGACGACAAAAACATTTGCGACTTACTGAGAATTTATCTTGAAAAAGAAGGCTATGCAACAATTTTATCTCATAATGGAGATGAAGCAATGGTTAAATTCAATGCACTAAAACCTGATTTTGTACTTTTGGATATTATGCTGCCTGGTAAAGACGGCTGGCAGGTCTGCCGTGAAATCAGAAAAGTTTCTTCCGCACCAATTATCATGCTTACAGCCAAAAGCGAAACCTTTGATAAGGTTCTTGGACTTGAACTCGGAGCCGACGATTATATGGTTAAACCATTTGATACCAAAGAAGTGCTCGCAAGAATAAAAGCAATTTCAAGAAGATGCGGTACGGTCACTACTGCTGCTGAATCCAAAGAACTTCAATACAATAACCTGATTATCAATCTTACCCGTTACGAACTAAAGGTGAACGGAAAAACAATTGATACCCCGCCAAAGGAACTTGAACTTCTTTTCTTTCTTGCCTCCAATCCAAACAGGGTTTTTACCAGGGATCAGCTTCTTGATGAAGTGTGGGGCTTTGAATACTACGGCGATTCACGTACTATCGATGTTCATATAAAACGATTGAGGGAAAAACTTGAGGGTATTTCAGATCAATGGTCCTTAAAAACTGTATGGGGCGTAGGCTACAAATTTGAACTGAATGAAGATGAACAGCATCAGTTTGAATAGGTGCAGCTATGAGTAAAAAAATAAATTACTTTATTGTTTTTCCTGTGATTATAATTTTAAGCTCACTGCTGACTGGATTGGCTGTTCTTTCCTCTTCCATCTCCTCAATTAAGCAGTCGCATTATATACAAATGACCAACATCTCTGAATTTATTGCAGATAATGTTAATTCAACCGGCAGCACACTTCAAATCCAAAATGAAAATCAAATACGAACAAGCCATTTGCTCAAAGGTTATGATTTTTTTCTTTGGGATGAAAACGGAAATTATAAATGCGGAACAATAAAAGAAAATTCAGACAGATATAGAAAAATAAAATTTGAAAAGGCTTTGGAAGATGACGAATATTTTTCCGTAAATCTAATCGGCGATACTGTTCTAATTAAAAAAGTTAATTGCAGTATTAGAAACTCATATTATATAGTACTTATAACTTCATCTGAAAATACTGCTCGAAGCATTGTTCAAATTATATATGCCGTGGCTATCTCTGTGTTTACAATAGCTTTTATCTCCATTGTAACTTCTCATACAATAGCTAAGCTTAAAAAACCTTTGATAAAACAGTTAAATGAAGCTGCTGAAAATTATATAGAACCTGACGCCGTTTTCAGCAGTAATCTTGAGCTTGCACTTGCTATAATTCAAAAAATGAATGAAAAATTAATTAACAGTGAAAAGCAGAAAACTGAATTTATTTCAAATATATCCCATGAACTTAAAACACCACTTACTATTATTAATGGTTTTGTGGGAGGAATCCTTGACGGTACGATTCCTAAAAAAGATTATAATAGATATCTTGTTCATATTTCAAATGAATCTAACCGAATGACCCGCCTTGTTAAAACTATGCTGAAAACTTCAAGTATTGAATCCGGAAACCTTACAACTGATTATTCAGATATAAAAATTAATCTTTTATTAATCGAAATAATGTTTATGTTTGAAAAGAGTATCAATAATAAAAATGTTTCCGTTGAAGGTCTTGAGCAAGAAAATGACATAATTTTGCACAGCGACAATGATATAATTTATCAGATAATATATAATCTTATAGAAAATGCTGTAAAATTTGTAGATCAGGACGGAGTTATACAGGTAAATATAACCTCAGATTCTGATTTTGTTTATATCAAAATAATAAATACTGGTCCAGGTATATCTGAAAATGATATGCCGAAAATATTTGACAAATTTTACAAAACAGATTATTCAAGGAGCACTGACGTTACTGGAGTAGGTCTTGGTCTTTCTATTGTCAAGAAATTTGTCAATTCACTTAACGGAAACATTTCAATAAACAGCTTTGAAAATAAATTTACCGAAGTTACAGTTGCTTTTCCTGTAAATCCATCAAAACAATGAAAGGAATATATAACATGAACGATGAAAATAACACCAATTTAAGCAGCGGAGATAATTCAGAAATTAATCCCCCTAAAGCTGAGAATACTGCTGATGTCTTATCAGAATCATCAGAGGCTTCTCAGGCTTGTGGTTCTGAAAATGCGAAACTGCCCTTATCCCCTGAAGCTGCTGACAACTGCGCAGGCAGCAGTGAAAAAGATCAAATTAATTCCGATATTGAACCTTTGCAGACTGTCAGTACTATACCGCTAAAAACTCATAAAAATAAAATGAATATTTTCACTGCCATTATGTTAAGTTTAATATTTATTTTATCTGCTGCGCTCTCAGTTTACTGTATTTTATCAGATATAAAACACATGGGTTAAACCAGATAGGGATAAAAATAGATATGTATCGGCAGGAGCATAGATTTTCTCCTGCCACGCCTATATTTAGGCGGTTTGACGTTTGGTACGCTGCATATATTCCCGTTCCATTTGCCGCATTTCCTCGTCCGTGGGGATGTCCACAATCCCGACATAGGAATAGTGGATGTCGATTTGCTGTGTCCGTTTCCCGTCCTTTTTCTCACGCTCATGGATTACGATTTTATCCACAAATGCGTTTAGGACTTCGGGCGTCAGCTCGTCGATGCGGGTGTATTTCTTGGTGACGGCTATCAGCTTGGCGACATTGGTCGCTTCCGTGTCGGCTTCGCTGACCTCGGCTGTCAAGGCTTCGATTTCCTGCTTTAGCTGTTCCTGCTCGGCTTCATATCCGTCCGACAGCTTGTAAAAGCGTTCGTCATTCAGCTTTCCGTTGACATTATCCTCATAGATTTTACGGAACAGGCGGTCAAGCTCCTTTATCCGCTTTTCGTCCTTTTCTATCTGTTTCTGCTTTGCGGATAACTCGTATCTGCGTTCCGCAAGGGTGGCGTCAATCTGCTGTCGGATAAACACACGCTCAAACTGCTGTAAATAGGACAGGAACTGCTGAAGCTGTTTCAGGACCAACTGTTTTAATGCGTCCTCTCGGATATAGTGCTGCGTACATTCCTTTGCCCTGCTCGTCCTTTTATACATGGAACAGCGGAAATGCGCATATCCGTTTGCCGTGGCTAGGCTGAGTTTCGCCCCGCAGTCGGCACAATAGAGCAGCCCCGAAAAGATACTTGTCATTCCGCTTTTGGTCGGTCTGCGTTTGTTCTCCCGTATCACCTGCACTTTTTCCCACATATCCCTGTTAATAATGGGGGTATGGGCGTCCTCGATATACGTCCGCCTGTCCTTTGCGGTGGGGATGCGTTTCCTGCTCTTAAAGCCTAAACGGGTGGATTTAAAGCTCTCCGTCACGCCGATATATGCCACATTTTCCAGAATGGATGCAATCGTGGACGTCTCCCAGTTATAGGGATGTTCCGATTTTTTTGCAACGCCGATTCCCTTTGACACCTTGTAGGCTGACGGGGTAAGCACTTTATCTTCCCAGAGGGCTGTGGCAATGGCTGACACGCCTTTTCCCTGCATACAGAGTGAGAATATCCTGCGGACGACTGCTGCCGCTTCCTCGTCCACGAGCCAGCGTGTTTTGTCATCTGGATTCCGCAAATATCCGTAGGGCGGTGCGCCCAAATGCTCCCCCGCAAGCCCTTTCGCTTTCTTGACTTCCTTTACCTTTTTGCTCGTGCTTTTGGGATACCATTCGTTGAAAAGGTTGGTAAAGGCGGCAAATTCGTTGCTCTCAAGGCTGCCCGTGTCCACGTTGTCCATGATGGCGATGAACCTCACGCCCGCTTCGGGGTAGATGATTTCGGAGTAAGAGCCGACCTCGATATAGTTCCTGCCGAAGCGTGATAAGTCTTTGACAATGACCGTTTTTACAAGCCCTTTTTCAATGTCCGCCGACATTTCCTTAAAGCTTGGGCGGTCAAAATTCGTACCCGTATAGCCGTCGTCCACGTAGAATTTCGGGTTAGGGAAACCGTGTTCTTTTGCGTATTTCATCAGATATTCTTTCTGGTTTACAATGCTGTTGCTTTCGCCTTCCCGTCCGTCATCTTGGCTTAATCTACAATACAATGCCGTAAATTCTTCCTGCTGTCTTTTCATAAAGTTCTCCTTTCCGACAGCAGACACGGTATTGTGAAGTGTAGGTACAGTGTACCACATCTGCCCTTAAACTTCAACGCTTTAAAGCGATAATTCTTCCGCTGCCTGTTATTCCCCGTCGTCATCACCCCAATTTCCATCATCATAAAATCCATATCCCTGTGCGCTGCGCCGAAAAATATCCGTAAGCATTACAAGCAAGTCCCGCCCGTCTTTTCGGAAATGGGCGTTGACGGTGTATTCCGTGCCGCCGATTTTCTCGGTAAGGCTCATCGGCTCTGGGATGCGGACAAGGGGCGTGACGTTCTGGACAGGCGGCAGAGGGGGATATATTTTATCTGGATTTACCATAGGGATGTCCTTGTATTCCTCCATAATCGCCTGTATTTCTTCCTCGGACAGTCTGCTCATCGCAATGATTCCTCCCTCCTGCGGTCTGTTTTAATTAGCTGTTTCTGTCGGTTTGGACGCTGATTTTCCATCGTGTCGTGGATTTGGTCTAAGCAGTCATCAATGTGGGCGGAGCGTTTCTCAATCCCGTCTGCATATTTCAGCCGCTTCCTAAGCTCCGTTATCCGCTCCGTCACGCCCTGTTTTTCGGCTCGGAGTGTTTCTTTTTCGGCTGGTGTGGCACGGCGTACCTTATTCCGCAAGTGCTGGCGGTAGTCGATAAGTTTATTCATTTCACTCTGGTTTTGCTCCCTGTCGGCGTGTAAGTCGGAGAGGGTGGAGATGTTATGCTTTGACATATACCGCACCTGTGCGGTAATCTCGTCCAGTTTCCGAAGCTCCTCTTTCATCATCGGGCTTGTCGGCTTGTAGTCCGTGCCTTTGGGGAATATCCCTAACTGATAGCACCAGTAGTAATATAACGCTAAGATTCCCGTGGTTTTCTGATGCGGTTTCCATGCGTTTTTGTACTGCTCTGGCATATGCGGGGAGTAGGAAATCCTTGCTTTGTAGTTCCCAAATTTGTATGCTCCCTTTAAACATGACTGTATGAAATTGGGAGTCAGCCGCTCGTCAAGCGTGTCTAACCTTGTGAAATGGTTGTATTGCGGCAGCTTCATTTTCCAATGGCTGCCCGAAAAATCAACCTCATATCCCTTGTCGGCAAGGTATTTTATCATGTGCTGCAAATCCCTGCTCCCGTTGATTGCTTCTTTTAAATCCTCCCGATAGACGTTGTAGCGTGTCGGCTTGCCGTTCTTTTCGTCCAGATACAGTGGTCTTGACGGGGCTTTCTTGGGGTTTTCAATTACCGACAAACCGTACTCTCGGCATAAGCGGTCGGACACTTCCCTTAACCGTTTCTGCTCCGATTTTGAGTAATTGTATTTGCTCCCATCCAGATAGGAAACGGAGTTAAAGCAGAAATGATTATGCAGATGTCCTTTGTCAAGGTGGGTGGCAACGATTATCTGGTACTTGTCGCCCCACATCTCCCTTGCTAGCTTCAATCCGATTTCATGGCACTGTTCGGGCGTTACCTCGTCTGGCTTGAAGCTCTGGTAGCCGTGCCAAGCGATATATCCGCCTGTCTTTTGGTACTGTTTTTTTGTCAAAATCATCTGCTGTAATGCTGTTTCTTTCAGACAGTTGATTGCGGAAACATACTCGCCCTCATTTGTTTTTAACAGATTCTTCACATAGGAGAACACGTCAAAAAAATCCTGCATATCTCGATTCGGCACGGTTTTTTCTGGATTTTCTATATAGTCAATCACGTCTTTTATGCTCCCTTTGACATGCCATAGGCTCGTTACCGCCATATCAGACCGCCCCCTGTTCTGTCAATTCTTCTACGCTAAATCGTTGTGGGAGAGTTGTTTTCTGTTGCAGTTCTAAGATAAAATCCTCAATCTCCATACAGGTATCAGCGGCGGCAGGGTAATAAGGAACACACTTTTTGAAAGCGTCATGCACCTCATAGAGCTTGTTTAACAGCTCCCAAAACTCGGTTTTAGGCTTTGGCTGTGGGGCGTTTCCTTTGCATAACTGGCGCATAAATTCGGCTACGGACAGACCGCAGGCAGCGGCGCACTGCTTTAATTTTTCATGTTCTTCTTCGTTCAATCGGACGGTAATCGGGACATTCCGCGCGTCCTTTTCTGATTTTTCTCTGCTCATTTTTCTTATCCTCCAGTCTTGAATTTCATTTTTAACAGGGTATTCAGGGATGTTCCCTGAGTAAGTCCACGCCCACAAGCGGCGTGGATTGGGATTGTGGCTGACACAATCCGATGCTCGCTATCTCTGTGGACAACGCCGCAGAGCATTTTCCTGTGCAGCGGCATCTTTAACGCCTGCCTTACCCTCCGAAAAGAAAACCCCTATGTCCTTTCCACCTCCGTTCTGGATTCGATTTCTCTTGACTTTTGGATAAATGAAAAAGCCGCTACACGGCATCACGAATGACAGGAGTGTTTTCTCCTGCTTGGATTCGCAATGCTATGTAACGGCTTTGAAATTCAAAACCATGATTCCACTCATCAGCCGAAAACAGAAGTTTATTTTCGGCGGCGGTCAGCTTTGTCCGCTGGCTGACAATCCATTCTGCAATCTATGCGCTTATTTCATTTTCAATCTTCCAATTCCCTTGTGGGTATTTTAGAATATCATAGCGGCTGCACCCATGTCAAGAAATTTGGCAAAACTTTTAGTATTCCCTGTGGACAAACTTTTTATACATCCGTTTTTAAAATTGGGCGGGGGAATTTTATCCCTCACCCAATAGTCCATAGAAAAGCGGGAAATATTAGACGCTTATAAAATTTTCCGCAGCTTTTTCCGCAGATGGTTTAACCTTGCATAAATAGCCCCCGCTGTCAGTCCAACAAGCGGGGCAATCTCCTTTGTGGAATAGCCCTGCATTTTCAGCAGGACGATTTGCAGGGTACGCCTATCCACCGTAAGCAATGCCCGATATAGGGTTTCGTTTTCAATTTCGTCCAGTAAATCGGCAACGGTCATTACCTCCGCCTGCTTCTCCCTGTCTGCCATTCCCTCAAGGTATTCCCCGAAGTTGCTTGACCAGTGGTAAAACCGCCTGTTGGAATTGAAGTCTGCCCTGTCGTCTATGCGGATTTGCGGGGTGGTGGTTTCATCAACTCCATGTTCCCGCAATATTTTTTCTTCGGCTTCTTTCCAGATACGCCATTTCCTGTCTTCACGTCCGTTGTTGTATGCCATTCTCCTTTTTCCTCCAATCTGAATTGAGCAGGCTTCTGCCTGCGATGCTTCTTGACCATTAGGTCAAGAAGATTGCTGTTTAACTAATGCAGATGGAAAAGGCGGCGAACGGCAGCCAACATCAGAAAAAGCCCTGCGGCGTATTCCGATAAAAATTGACAAAATAAAAACCGCAAAGGTACTGTGACCTTTACGGTTGTAGGAAATGCAGCTTCTACCATTGGGATATTCTATTTCTGTTTTCATGGCGAGAAGCAGCCTTACATATGCAGGGATTTTTTTAACTGGCTTCCTGCCAGTCCCCGATATGCTATGTATGGATGAACATTGCGTTGTATGGACAAATAAGTAACCGCCCGAAAAAAGAACATAAAAAATCTCCCCCAACTTTAAAAACAGGTCTGGAGAGTGTCTGTTAAGTCTTTTCGGGCATAGCAATACCGCCCACCATACGCCGTTTTTTTATTTGGTGGGCGTTTGGCTTAAAACCTTATGAAATAAAATAGAGCCAACGAACTATGATATAAACTCACAAGTTCATCGGCTCTGCGTCTTAAGCGTCTGGCTCTTTGATGACAGTTACTTGTAACTCTTTTACATTAATCAACGTTTCCTGCTTACATTTCGGACAGTAGAGCGGATAGTTTTTCATAATCGTATCCGATCTAATTCTGTCACGAGTTTTACTACCGCAGATGGGGCAGCGTATCCATTCTAATTTCATTTTTCAAATACCTCTCTATTATTTTCGAATAATAAGCTATTTCTCTTGTGTGATTGATTCGCATATATTTACCTATCCTTTGCATGGCTTTTTCAATTTTCAATCATTCACGCTCTTGCGAAAACTGTGGTGACAGTGATGATGTCATTATCGATTTTCGCAAAAATCTCGCCATTCATCTTGCGCATGAGCTGTCTGCAAATGTAAAGTCCCAGCCCGTTGCCGCCAATGTTTCCCGCATTTGCTCCGCGCCAAAAGCTCTCGAAAATATGCGTCAAATCGTCCTTCTCAAGCGTACAACCGCCGTTCATGATTGCAATTTGGACGCATTCGTCGTCTTCGGGGAAAATCAATTCCACACGTCTGCCATCGCCGTATTTGAGGGCATTTTCCATAATGTTTTGCATCACTTCAACGCTCCTGCTCAAATCCCCCGATAGCAGACAGTTTTTATATTTTCCGATAATAAAATCTGTTTTGATAAGTGCCAGTTTTTCCTTGTAATATCCCGCGATTTTTTCAACAAGTTCCGAAAGATAAAACTCGCCCATATTCACTTCAAAGCTGAAGAAATCTTCTCTTGAAGCCGTTATAATCTGTGAAACATAGCCCTCGATCTCCTCCGCTTTTTCGTTGATGTTTTCAGCGATTTTGTGCTGCTTTTCCGCGTCCGAATACAAATTTTTCGACAGTGCTGCCGAGTACAATTTTATAGCGGAAAGCGGCGTTTTAATATCGTGCGAGAGCGATAGCAGCAGTGTTTTCTTTTCTTTCTGCATTTCCAGTTCGCGCTGCTTTTGCTGTTCTATATTTTCACGGAGAATATTGATCCCCCAAAGAAATTTTCCGAAAAAACGGTTTTTCGTTTCCTTTATCGGCGCGGCGAGATTACCCTTTGAAAGCTCGTAAGGGATACCGCTCAGACGTTCAAAGGGCATAAGAATTGCGAATTTTATATAAAGCAAAACCGTTATGATTAAAATCGCCATAACGCCGAGAACGGCATTTACAATTCCTGTAAGCTGCGTTTTGTCGGAGTAGCCGTTAGTATTGTAATCAAAGCGATAAAGTTCTCCGTTTATTTCACGGATAACATAGTCGCTGTCCGTGCTGTAAAATTTTTCTCCGTATCGTTCAATATTTGTAACGTACACACATTCGGAAATGTCGGCAGAACCATTCGTTTCTATTTCATGGACAAGACGGCTTATCTCCACTCGATATTGCCTGCTCCCATTGGTTCTGTCGGCGGCAAGAATTATATTCACTACAACAAACAACAGGATTACGGCAATCGCAACTACGGAGAAAATTTTGTTAAACGCTTTCATATTTATAACCCACCCCCCATACGGTAACTATTTTTTTAGGGTTTTTGGGGGCGTCCTCTATTTTCTGCCGCAGCCATTTTATGTGTACCGTCAGTGTCTGCTGTTCTGAAAAGCTGTCGCTGCCCCAGACCTGTTCAAAAATGTATTCCTTGCTTAAAGCCCTGCCCTTATTCTCCATTAAAAGCAGAAGCAGCTCAAATTCCTTCGCGGTCATTTCGAGTTCTTTTTCGTTTTTGTAAACGGCACGGCTCGCCTTATTTATGCGTATATTGCCGTCAGTAATTTCGTCAAGAGCGTATCGTCGCTTAAAAATCCCGCTTATTTTTGCGAGCATAATATCAATATCATATGGCTTTTCTATATAATCGTCTGCGCCGAGATTCAGTCCGTTCAGCTTGTCATCCTTTTCCGTTTTCGCACTTACAATCAATACGGGCGTGTTGCTCGACCTGCGGATTTTTTCCAGAACATAAAATCCGTCCTTATCGGGCAGCATGATGTCAAGCACGACAAGCCTTGCGCCGTATCTTTTGTACAGCAGCAAGGCTTCTTCGGCTGTTTGAACCGCCGATACTGTATAATTTTCCGCACGGAGAAAATCACACAGCAGGTCGGCAAGCTCCTTGTTGTCCTCAACAATGAGAATATCCATATTACCACCCTAATTCCAGAAGCCAGTTATTCAATGCGCGCTCCCGTTCTCTTATCTGTGTGGAACAGTCGCTTAAGTCGTACTCTCCCTTTATGTTCCCGTCAACAATGTACATGACCCTTGTACATTTTGCCGCGACCTTAACATCGTGGGTAACGAGCATGATTGTTGTTCCCTCAGAATTTAATTTTACAAGCTCTTCCATTACCTCGTCGGAGGAAGTGCGGTTCAAAGCCCCTGTCGGCTCGTCAGCAAAAATCATTTTCGGATTGTTCATCATACTGCGGCAGATACACGCCCGCTGAAGCTGACCGCCCGAAACCTCGTTGATGTCGTTGTCGGCAATGTCGATAATGCCGAGCCTGCGCATGAAATCCTGGCCGCGCCGCGCCGTTTCCCTGCGGGGTTCACGCTGCTTTTTGGATTGCGTTGCAGGAAGTATGATATTATCCAATATGGTGAGGTTTTTCAGCATATACATTTGCTGAAAGATAAAACCCATTTCGTCAAGGCGCAGGTCTGCAAGTTCTCTTTCGCCCATCCCTGCAATATTTCTTCCACAGAAGTTTACCTCCCCTGCGGTAAGATTATCCATGCCCGAAACTGCGTACAGCAGCGTGGATTTTCCAGAGCCTGACGGACCCATAACGGCGACCATTTCTCCCTCGCCAATTTTGAAATTTACATTTTTCAATACGTTGTTCTGCCGCTTGTTTACGATATACGTTTTGCAAAGGTCTTTTACTTCGAGAATATTCATAATTGCTTCTTCCTTTCATTATTCAATGCTTGCTGTATCGGAGGATTTGATTTTTCTTGTGTACAGAGAGGTCAAAAACGCGCTTACGGCTGTGGCGGTAAGGACGATAACGGGGAATACTGCGTATATCTCCACAGGGTTTTGCATATATTCTACGCCCATTTCAAGCCCCATCGTCCCGAAAATAGGGTCAAAGCAAAGCTTTGTAAGGGGCATACCCAAAAACTCCGCAAGAAGTACAGCCGCCGCCACCGCAATGAAAAATCTTAATGTGTACTGTCCATATATTTTGGCGTTCCTAATGCCGATGGCTTTCAAAAGGGCAATTTCCGCCTGCTCCTTTGCGATAAAGGAACGCGCCATAAGCACGGTTATAAGTGCGGCTAAAATTACCGTAAGGACGGCGGACATTTTTTTAACCGCGTCTATGGCATCGCCGACTCCGGTGGTGTCCTTTACGGTTTCGCCCGCTGTTTTAACGCTTGAAAACTTAGGATAAAGCTCCTCGATTTTTTCAATTCTGCTTAATACTTCCTTATCGTCGGGGTCGTCGGTAAATCTTATCTGCGTACCGGGGGAGCCGATTGCTGCGATATAGTTGATATCGCAGTCGGTATGAACCCTTACGGATATGCCCTGGTTGACCATTGCCTGATACAGAGCGGTTATGATGAACTCCGCCGTTTCGCCCGTCGGGTAGGACAAGGTAACGGTATCGCCTATTTCCGCACCCAGCTTTTTTGCCAAAAGGGTTGTCATCGCAATTTCGTCGCTGTTTTGGGGAGGAGTACCCTCTAAATATTCGTACATATCCATTGTTGTTCCCGTACCCTGAAGTATAGCTGTCTTGCTTTCATATTCGCCGTATCTTATCATCGTATAAATATAATATTCCGTCATACATTCCGCGGGCATACCGTTTTCCGCAAGGGTCTGCTCCATATCATCAAGATATTTTTTAACCTTTTCATGTCCGTCCACGGTCATAAATTTCACAGCTTCGTCGCCGATGTCCGCAACGGCGTGGCAGTCTGCATTCCCGAAATATTTCAGCAGCTTTCCGCTTTTAAGAGACGCCGTGACATTGGAAAGCATTATCAGCAGCGACATACACAGAAAAAACGTAAAAGCAATGACAGCGTAGCGTTTGGGACTGCTTACAATATCGTTTGCGGCAAGGAAAGCCGTCGTGCCAAGCCGCGATTTTCCAAGGCTCATAACGCCTTTTTTGCGGAAGCGTTCCCCTGTCTGCCCGTTCCTTACAGCGTCGATAGGGGACATTTTGCTCACCCTGCCCGTACAACTGAGACAGAACAGGAGAATCACAGCCGCTGTCAGAACCGCGCAGGCAATGTTTACAAATCCGTTATTGCTGCTGTCTATTATAATAGACTCCGAGGAATAACTTATAAGCATTTTCCCGAACGGGTAGCTGAGTATCAAGCCGAGTGCTGCGCCGACAACGGAAATAGCGAAGTATTTTGTAAGGTACAGCCCCCGAATTTTTATGTTCCGTATGCCTATTGCTTTCATAACGCCTATCTCGCGGAATTCTTCGGAGAGGGTAAAGGCTATGGTGAACCGCAGTACCGCAAAGGATATGATGATAAGAATAAGGCTCACCGCAAGGATAAGACCCATGATTATCATGTTAAAAATATAGGCTTGACCCAGTGTATCCGTGCCACTCGCAAAGGTAAAGCTGTCGGATATATCCGCTATCTGGGACAGGGTCTTGTCAAGATTGGCGGTGTGTATGTATAAGAATTTCCCGCCGTACATATTTTTCATCGTTTCGTCGGACATATATTCGTCAAATTCCTCGCCGTTCATGATAAACCTTTTAATGCCTATCAATTCCGTGCCGCAGACAGCGTCCCTGAAACTGCCCGCAAAGGTAAATTCGTGGCTTACGCCCTCTATTTCGACAGTAATTTTGTCGCCTACCTTAAGTCCCATGCTTTTCTCTATGAAACGGGTAGCGTAAATTTCCCCTTTCGGTACGCTTTTAAGAATATTTTCGTCGTCCAGGAAATAATTCATCCCCATATCGCTGTCGCTCTGTAATACAAATATCTGATTGGCGTTGGAATCGTTAAGCGGTTCGCCGGCCCGCGTAATATTGGACTGGGACACACGGACGAACTCCTCGATACGGAAATCGTCTATCGCGGAGGCTTTTTCAAGCGTCCCACAAATGTCCTTGTCTGAGGATTTGTTTTCGCTCATCGCCCAGTAATCGGGTACGTCCGCCATTTCAAAATAGCTGTCCAGCGCAGTCGTCACGGTGATGATGTTGCTCACGCCTGAGGACATGAACATCGACGCGAGTATAATAAATACCA